>DATMMD010000048.1:0-3773 GCA_035569875.1 Bryobacteraceae bacterium | reverse complement strand
GAGCCTGGCGTTTTATTCCTGCCTGCTGATTGGAATATTGGTGATCGAGCGGAGGTCTCAGAGGTGGAACAGCGCAACCGGCGCCAGGTTCCGGTCTGGAGGCTGGTTGAAACAACGCATTGGCTCGATTTTGTCCCTGGGCGTCGCTCTACTCGCCGTTTGTTCGGTTCTGGTCCATCCATTTGGCGCGATTAAAGCCCAGCGGTCCGATAAGCCGTTGTTATTAGACTCGAGCTTCGATCCTCAGGTGCTGAAGACCATTGAGCGATCCTGCCAAAACTGTCATTCCGAAAAAACGGAGTGGCCGTGGTATAGCTACGTGGCGCCCCTATCGTGGATGATCGAGAACGACGTACAACGGGCCCGCAGTCATATGAATCTGTCGCGCTGGAATGGATACAACGCGGAGCAACAGCAGGAGATTCTTTCGAAAATGTCCGTTCTGGTGAGGAACCGGGCCATGCCTCTTCCCCGCTATCTACTGCTCCATCCGGAATCAAAGTTGTCCGATGCCGAGGTTGCGTACTTGTATCAGTGGGCGCGCGGCGAGCGAAAGCGCGTAAAGGCGGCCGCTACCGAAGTGAGTGCTACTTCCTCCAGTGGCAAGCAAGAGGGCGGTCAAAACTGAAAATAGACGAACGGGTTGGAGCCAGTGGCCCCGAATAAAAGCACCGCGAGTACCCAGCTCGCGATCACAAAGGCGCCCCAAAAACTGGGCTTCATCACCACGTAGATGCCCGAGATCCGGCTGGATCTGATTACAAAGGACGCGCGAGCGCTCGCGTATGACGATGCGATCCAAGCGGGGAAATGGGCTTTTCGGGCGCTGCCTGTTGGCGAAACACGCCGTGCCGCCATGATTCCAACCACATGCGCGATGATGACGATTGGCAATGCCATCAGCAGGGGCGAGTAAAGCCATGTGATGCCGCCCGGCGCAAGGCCGACCATCTTTCGCAGCATGCTGAGCGCGGTAGGAAAACTCTGCGCGCGGAACAAGACCCAGGTGGTGCAGACAAAGATGTAAGTCGCCAGCCAGCAGACCAATCGAACTGCGATGGATTTGCTTTGCACCCGTCCCCTTCGCGCGCGGCGAGCGCTCCACCAACGGCTCGTAGCCAGCGCCAAACCGTGGAGACCACCCCAGCACACGAAGGTCCAACTTGCGCCGTGCCAAAGGCCGCTTAACAGAAAAGTGATGCCGGCGTTTCGGTATCTGTGCCACGGTTCGCCGCGCCCAGCTGGGAGCGCGAGGTAGAGATAGTCGCGCAACCAAGTAGATAAGCTGATGTGCCAGCGCCGCCAAAAATCGATCGGCGAAACGGCGAGATATGGCATGTTGAAATTTTCCGGCAAATCGATGCCCATGATTTTCGAGACCCCGATTGCCATATCCGAGTAACCGGAGAAGTCGCAATAGATTTGCAGAGAATAGGCGATGACGGCGCTCCACGCAGTGAGCGGCGAATAGTTTTTGGGGGCAGCGAAAATGGGATCCACAAAAATTGCCATCTGGTCCGCGATCAGCAGCTTTTTGGTTACACCCAAGAGAATCATGTGGCAGCCCACGATGGTGCGGCGCCACGACGGCTTTAAGGAGCGGTCCATTTGAGGTAAAAAGGTGGACGCGCGCACAATAGGACCCGCGATCAGGTCGGGAAAGTAGCAAACGAACAGGGCGTAGCGCCACAGGCTGCGGCAGGCGAGCAACTCGCGTCGGTAGACATCGATCGTGTAGCTGAGCGACTTAAACGTGAAGAAGGAGATCCCTAGAGGCAAGATCACGTCCAGGTGCTTGGGAGCGGCGCCGGATAAAAAAGCTATGTTCGTGAGGAAGAAGTTCGCGTACTTGAAGTAGCCTAACAGAACGAGATTCGACGTCACGCCCGCAGCGAGCCAGGATTTGCGGACGCGGGCATCGACGCTTTCTTCAATCCGAATCGCGCACAAATAATCAATTAGGATCGGTGTGGCTAATACCAGCAAGTACACAGGCTTCCAGGATGCGTAAAACCAAAGGCTCGCGAGCAGCACGAGCCACTGCCGCAGGCGGTGGGTAGGAGCCAATCGAAGTCCAAGCACGACCACGATGAGAAATGTGACAAAGGAGATCGAGACGAAAGTCATTAACGGGGCAATGGGTGCGGCGATCGGGCACAAAGATACCGCCAGATCTCTTCTCCGATAATCTGGTGACCGATCGCATTGAAGTGCCCCACGCCGGGGGCGGTGTTGTGAAACCCGCGGCTCAGTCGCTGGTGCTCATTGCGGTCCTGCAATAGCGCCCGCTGCACTGAAAGAAATGCTACCCCCTGTTCAGCGCAAACATTGCGCAACTCCGTTTCGACTGGTTCAACATCGTCGACGGCAACAGGAGGCGCATAGATTATGATTAACCGCGTCCCGTAACTCTTCTTGAGGGCCATCACAGTGGCGCGTGGGACGCGGGCGGCCTCCTCGGCCAAGCGTGAATCGTGCCGCTCCAAGATCGTAGACGCAGTACCGCTCTCCAGCGCACGCCTGCTCCAGATCACACCCAGGCGACGCCAGAGGGCGAGAGCCAGTGCCGAGTGCCCCACCCATTGGACCAACGTCTCTCGAAAAGCAATCTGGCGCGGGGACGAGCCGTGGATCAAGCGGACGGAATAGTCGGGGGCCACCTCCATGCGCCAATCGTGCGCCGTCAGAGCATTTACGCCGATGTTGTAGGGGTTAAGAACGACCGCGACCCACGTCGGGTTGCGGGCTTGGAGGAGGGAGCCCGCCGCAGCGAGAAAGGTGCCAGCGTTAGCTCCCGGCCAGCCGTATTGGCGGACGTTGAGCGGGCGGCCCGACGAGCGGGAGAGGCGTTCGACCACGGCCCCCATGGTGTCCTGGTCGCGGACCGAATAGGCGACGACGTGGGAATCCCCAACGATCAGTCCTTCAGGCGCGCCGGATAACGGTTGGTTGCCCGTGAGGCGGTTGCCGATTTCGCCTAATCCACCAGTTTCGAAGTGCGCGACCGCGAACCCCTCGTAGTAATTTCGAATCGTGCGAACTGGGAAAGGGCCAGGGTGATACGCGTCCGCCACGAACGGACGCAGCCCTAACTCAAAAAGTAGCCCAGCGCTCAGTACGCCGATCGCCCCGAGGAAGCGGCGCTTCTTCTTGAACGCGCGCCGAGTTGGACCGGTCCGAGGAGCGGCTGTGGAAATAGACGATGCGGCCATGGCCCGCGGAGAATGCTTATTCTACGGTCAGTTGACCCTTCATTTTCTGGTGCCCTAATCCACAGAAGTGCGAGCATTCGAATGGGAAAGTCCCGGCCTGCTCGGCGGTGAACTCCACGGTAACGGGCTCGCCCTTTGGCAATGCCTGATCAATGTGGAAGGCTTCCAGCTTGAACCCGTGACTTCTATCGAGCGCTGTAATGATCAACCTGACATGATCGCCTCTCTTGGCCTTGATCACGTTAGGGGAAAACTCGTATTTCCTGGCGGTCATCCGGATCTCGCCGTCGTCGCCCGCCAGCGGTTTCTGAGCCAAGTACACCGAACTCGCGAACAGAGCGGCCGTCGCGAGAGTGATTCGCAGTCGGTTCATCCATGTATCCTTCCTGGAACGAACAACCCTGGAGCGAGCGTTAGCCCTGAACATGGCCGGTCAGGCCGCCGGCCGCGTCGGTCCATTCTCCAGCGATAAGCGCGGGCCAGCCGGTTTTTTGGCTGGAAAGGAACGGACACCCCCTGGGGGAAGAAGTTCAGGTGGTGTCCGCGCCAAACGAGGGCGAC
>DATMMD010000047.1:0-3768 GCA_035569875.1 Bryobacteraceae bacterium | reverse complement strand
CGAAATTTTAGTGATGTTCCTTGGTCACCAGGTGCGACAAATCGTGCTCAACACAAGGCAGCGTTTCGACCAGCCAGGCCTTGGGATCGGTGTTGAGTTTTAAAGTACGAGCGTTCATGGTCCAAGGCTTGACCAGCACATCGGGATCATCGACTGTGGCTTGCCATGTGAGCATATCGCCATCGCGATGCATGCGCTCGATGACGTGCATGTTCTCGCTGTGGAAATAGCCGGTGATATCGAGCCAGCTGGTGTCGTTGAACCCGATCGTGTCGATGACCAGCGTGTCTCCCTCCCAATGGCCGATCGACTCGCCCTTCCAGGTGCCGTCCAAATCATCGAGAGGAGTATGCGCCCGGCCATCGGTCATGATCACCCGGTAAGCATCACCCCAGCCCTCAGCCGCGGGACTGACGTAAAGAAAAACCATCAGCTTGGGCGTTTGAACGAGCTGCGCAGGTGGTCCCATGCGCGGGACGCCCGCCGGCTTGCAGCCGAACGATGGGTCTTCCGTATTGCCATTCTGATCCAGCTTTTGGACCTTTTCCCAGAACTCAGGCTTATACATCGGTTTATTGGGATCGGATCTGCGAATCATCGCGTTGTCGCGCTCGAAATTCAGCAGCGTGCCATCTCGCGACGCGAGATTTTGAGCCAACGGATCCGTGCTCTCGACAAACGGAGCGCGTTGGCCGATCCAGACCCCGCTCAGGTCGGGATGGCCGTCAGCAGTTCGCGGAGTGCTCTGGTTTCCCTGGGCCGCGGCGCTCACAGAAATCAAGCACAGCACGACGCCCACGAGGGCGCAGCCTAGGCATGTTCGTTTCATTGCTTCCCTCCGGCCTTCCTACTTGGCGTTCGGGTCCGAGGTCCAGATCGTGAACTTGCGGCCATCCGGGAGCGTGACGTCCTTGATCAGTCCGGAATCGGTTCCGTCTTTGGCCGCCACGGCGTTGATGGTGATGGTGTCGCCAGCCTTGAGACCTCCCCGGTCCGCCCGGCTCAGCCCGGCCCGGCGCAGCGCGCCCGGCCCAGCCATCTCCAAGGCCCAATGCTTTACGTTGCCGCTCTCGTCCTTCACGTCGAGATAGAGATAGGAGTGCGGATTGATCCACTCCACCTTCGTGACAACGCCCGTGATCGTAAGTGGCTTATTAAGATCAAACTCCGCCTGCACCGAATGGTGGGCCCAGGCGGTCATCCCTGCCATCAGGAAACCGACAACCGCGAATAGTCCCAAAGTTGCGCGCTTCATCGCTTCCCCCTATCGATTAAATGACGGTTAACAGAATGAATGGGCCTCTGTCAAGGTGTTGGTCCCGGGCAGAAGTCCAAAATCGCGCCCGAGGCGATAATCTCCTCTGTCACTTATAGTTGACAAGATTAACATAGCATTGTCGGCCATACCTTATTCGCCGGCAATAACCGAGAGGGTCGCCTTGGGCTAGCTGGCGACTGCGATATTGAAGCAGGCGCTTTCGATGAAGACAGGGGAAGTTCGCACCCGCTTGCCCCGGTCCGGAATCAGAATCGGAATGCGGTTGATCAGACTCAGCCTGGCTCTTTTCCACGCCGCGGTGCTTTCCGCCGGATGGCTGATGACCGCGCCAGCGTCCCTATCTGCCACGGTCCGCGACCTGCCGCCAGATATCGCACGCCTCTACGACGGCGGTCTTTACCGCCAGGCAACGGAAGCACTCGACTCGGCCATCGGGCGCGAGTCGCAGGAATCTTCGCTCTATTTCTGGCAGGGCCGCTGTTTCTTTGAGCTGCGCGATTATAACCGGGCAATTTCCAGCCTGGAACGCGCCATCGCCCTCGAACCCGGCCGCTCCGATTATCATTACTGGCTCGGAAAGTCTTATGGCCGTAAGGCGGAGGAAACAAGCCGGTTCACTCCCTTTTCCGCGTTTTCACTCGCGCACAAAACTCATCGCGAATTCGAGACCGCCGTGCGGCTCGACGAGAATAATCTGGAGGCGCAACGGGACTTGATCCGGTATCTGATGACGGCACCGGGCATTGCCGGCGGAAGCGAAGAAGAGGCACAGCAGCGCATACGTGCGCTCGCTGCCGTCGATTCCACGGAAGCAGCGCTGGCGCAGGCTGGGCTATTCGATTCGCGAAAGAAGTTCGACGAGGCCGATCAGGAGTACCGGAAAGTTTTGGACAGCAAGCCCGACCGCATCGGAGTTTATTTCGAAATCGCCGAGTATTATCGGGACCGCGGCGATGCCGCGCGAATGTCCGAGGCTACTGAAGCAGGCGCATTGCTGGCTCCCTCGGATCGACGTCTCGATTATTATCGCGGAATTGTCCTGGTGTTAATGAACGAAGCCATGGAGGCAGAGAAAAACCTCAGCCATTATCTCGATACGGTTCCGGACAATGATAACGTTCCATCCCATTCCACCGCCCACGAGTGGCTGGGCAGGCTCTATGAGGATGAAGGACGCTTGGACCGGGCAGAGCAGGAATATCACGCCGCTCTGAACCTGGATCCCCATAACAAGCAGGCCCGCGACGCTTTGAAAGCGTTGCAGCATCGAAGGCATTGATTCTGCGTGCGCAAGGCGTCAAGTGTTAAAAGGCGTCGAAATTATTATTCTCCTCATCGCTGAGTTGCGCCATTTTTCTCTGCGAAAGGTTTAACACCCAGGATGCGATGTTAGCTTGCGTCACCGGCAACGGCAGGCGTTTAACTATGGACTTCCAGCTGTAAAACTCACGGTAGATGTGCTGCACCTTGTTCACCATTTCTTCCGGGGTGCAATATCGAGGCTTGATGTAGCAGGTATGCCCGGGCCAGCGGCCAATCTCATCCAGCTTCAGAATGCGATCTTCGCTTTTCATCCTTTCGTAAAACATGGTGCCCTTTTCCGGAGTGAGAATATTGAAGTACGCCACTGGCACTTTCTCCTGCTCGAGGAAGTTGAGCGTGGAGCGGAATACATCCGGAGTTTCGTTGTCCCAGCCGAATATGAAGTTCAGTGAATAACTGATCCCGCGCTTGCGCAGATTGCCCAGCAGTTCGCTATAGCGATTGACCTTGTTGAATTTCTTGTTCATCCCCTTCAAGGTCTCTTCGTTGATGCTCTCGATTCCGATATTCAAGTGCAACAAGCCACTGCGCTTGGCCAGATCCATGAATTCGGCGTCGCTGCACAAGTTCGAAGTCCACAGCGCCGACCAGCGCACCTTCAAAGGAATCATGGCTTCCATCAATTCCATCGCTCGCGCGCGCTTGCCGCCAAAATCGCTATCGCCGAAGAAGATGCTTTTTGCGCCGGTATGCTGGATATCCTCGATCACCTCTGCGGTTGGCCGAACGCGATAGCCGCCTCCAAGATAAAGCCGTTCGGAGCAGAAATCGCATTGCATCGGACACCCACGCGAAGACATCAGCGAATAGGTCTTGAAGGGCCCATATTTGCGAAGGTCCAGCATGTCCCAGCGCGGCAGTGGCAAGCCGGCCAGATTCGGCATCTGCGGAGCGTGGTACACCTTCTGCAGGCGGCCATTGACAGCATCTTCCAGCATGCGCGCCCAGATCGGCTCGCCTTCGCCGATTCCGATGGCGTCGCAATGCCGGGCCGCCTCTTGTGGGTCGAACCACACGTGCGGCCCGCCCATGATCACGGGAACGCCCTGCCGGCGAAATTCGTCGGCAATGTCGTAGGCTCGAATGGAATGGATCGTCCACGTCGTGATGGCCACCACGTCCGGCCTCGGCTTGCTATAAACATCGACGTCTTGAATCTGTTCGTC
>DATMMD010000046.1:0-3736 GCA_035569875.1 Bryobacteraceae bacterium | reverse complement strand
AATGAAGAGCAGGAAGACAAATACGTAACACACGATTTTCACGTATTCCCGGGTTTCGGCGGCGCTGGCGGTGGAATTTTGGCTCATTACCATCGTCAATAGCGCCCACTGCAAAACAAAGACCGTTACCGCGAAGGCTCTGGCAAATGATCCCCAAAACGACTGAACGACGGCATCGCGGAGCAATCGGTGGCCACTTGGGCAATACTTTCGCCAGAGCCAGGTCTTTGGCTTATCGATCTCTTGATTGCATTTCTTGCAGATGTACACCCAGTTACTCCTGGCGCGAAACGTAGACTTCCCAATAGTCGTGAGTGGATTGTCATACATTTGCTCAGGTCCTGAGAGATCACTGTCGTAACCTGGCGATGGCGCGCATCGACTTACCCGGTCGTTCCCCGCGATCTGCAGTTGGAAGCAGCATTTGCCACCGCTGTACACCACGCCGCAACCGGATTGACGGTTCCTGCCAATCGACCTAAGATGGCACGTCCCTGGTACCCCCCCAAATCTGGCCGGGAGTCCAACCTGAGTATGATCGGGAAGACAATTTCCCACTACCGCGTCGTGGAGTTGCTGGGGGGTGGTGGGATGGGAGTCGTTTACAAGGCGGAAGACACCAGCCTGGGCCGCTTCGTGGCGGTGAAGGTTCTTCCCGATGAAGCTTCCCAGGATCCGCAGGCGCTCGAGCGTTTCCGGCGCGAGGCCCGCGCCGCGTCCGCGCTGAACCATCCCAACATCTGCACGATTCACGAAATCGGCCAGCACGATGGACACCTGTTCATCGTGATGGAGTGCCTGACTGGCCAAACTCTGAAACACACGATTCAGGGGCGGCCGATGGAAGTCGATCGGCTGCTGAACCTGGCCACCGAAGTCGCCGATGCGCTCGATGCGGCTCACAGCAAGGGCATCATTCACCGCGACATCAAGCCGGCCAACATCTTCGTGACCGATCGCGGACACGCCAAAATTCTCGATTTCGGGCTGGCGAAAGTTCTCGAAGCCAACAAGCCGGTCAACGGCGACACGCAAACGCAAGCCAGCGATCTCAGCCTGACCAATCCGGGCACGGCCGTGGGCACGATGGCGTACATGTCGCCTGAGCAGTTGCGCGGGAAGGAACTCGATGCCCGCACGGATCTGTTCTCTTTTGGGGTGGTGTTCTACGAGATGGCGACGGGAACGATGCCGTTTCGCGGCGAGACTTCGGCGGTTGTCACCGAGGCGATTCTCAATCGCGCGCCGACTGCGCCGCTTCGGCTGAATCCAAGCCTGCCGGTGAAGCTGGAAGAAATCATCAGCAAGGCGCTTGAGAAAGATCGCGACCTGCGCTGCCAGACGGCGGCGGAAATGCGCGCCGACCTGAAGCGTTTGAAGCGCTCGATCGACTCCTCGCGTTCGAACGCGGTTGCCGCGGAAGAAAGTGGGTCCGCGCAGAGCATCCCTGTGCTTCCGGCAGCGAAGACGGAAGCGAAAAAGCGGCCCGGACTGGTTTGGCTTGCGATGGCAGCGCTGGTATCGCTTGCAGCGGGATTGCTTGCGGGCAGGTTCATCTTCTCCACGCCTCCGCCTCCGCCGCCGCTTTATCGCCAACTCACGTTCCGGCGCGGCAGCATTCGTTCGGCACGCTTCGCTCCGGATGGCCAGACGATTCTCTACAGCGCCGCCTGGCAAGGCGGTCCCGTGGACGTCTTTACCGCGCGTCCGGAAGCGCCCGAAGCGCGCTCCATGGGCTTGAGTCACACGCAGTTGGCCTCCGTCTCGAACGCGGCGGAGATGGCGGTGCTGTTGAACAGCAAGGCAACGGGCACATGGGTAAACATGGGCACGCTGGCCCGGGCGCCTCTAATTGGCGGCGCGCCTCGCGAGGTGTTGGAGAATGTGCAGTGGGCGGACTGGTCGAGCGACGGCAGCTCGCTGGCCGTAGTCCGTGATGTGAATGGCCAGAACCAGCTGGAATTTCCTATTGGCAAATCCCTTTATCAGACCGGGGGCTGGATCGGCCATCCCCGAGTTTCTCCCAAGGGAGATCACATTGCTTTCATTGATCATCCCGTGCAGGGCGACGATAAGGGCTCCCTGGTTCTGGTGGATTTGGCTGGAAAGAAGACCGTCCTCTCCGGCGAATGGTTCACGGTTCAGGGGCTGGCCTGGCATCCGAGCGGCAGGGAGGTCTGGTTCACGGCCAGCAAGTCGGGCGTCGATCGCACACTGTACGCGGTCACGCTGGATGGCAAGGAACGCATGGTGCTGCGTCTGCCCGGAGCGTTGATGCTGTTCGATATTGCCAAGGACGGGCGCGTGCTGATGATGCGCGCGAGCTGGCGGCGTGAACTGGTGGGCACCCTTTCCGGCGAATCGAAGCAGCGCGATCTCTCCTGGCTCGATTACTCCTATCCCGCCGATCTTTCGATGGATGGCAAGACGTTGCTCTTCGACGAAGAAGGCGGCGGCGGCTCGCTCGACTACTCGAAATCGGGCGGGTTGTCGTACGCCGTATATATCCGCAAGACGGACGGATCGCCAGCGGTTCTGCTGGGCGAAGGAGGAGCGGTGGCGCTGTCGCCCGATGGCAAGTCGGTCATCGCGCAGACCCAGGATTCTCCTTCGCAGTTACGCCTGCTGACGACAGGAGCGGGCGAGGCTCGGCAGTTGTCGAAAGACACCGTCAACCATAGCTGGGCGAAGTGGTTTCCGGACGGGAAACGCGTTGCATTTAGCGGGAATGAGCCCGGCAAGGGAGTGAGGCTGTACGTTTACGAGCCCGCGTCAGGCAAGAGCCAGGCTATTTCTCCAGAAGGAGTCAATGGAACTTCCTTCGCAATCTCGGGCGACTCGCAGTGGGTTGCGGCGATCGGTCCTGATCAGAAAGGGTATTTGTATCCGGTGAATGGCGGGGAGCCGCGCGCCATTCGAGGCTACAACTCCGGCGAGCTACCGATCACGTGGAGTTCGGACAATGGCGCGCTGTACGTCTACCAGCCGGGAGAATTGCCGGCGCAGGTGGATCGTCTGGACCTCGAGACCGGAAAGCGCACGATGTGGAAGCAACTCATGCCGACCGATCCTGCCGGGGTGGAGACGATCGGTCCCATCCTGATGACGCCGGATGCGAAGACGTGCGTATTCGGCTATCACCGCATGCTGGCGGATCTGTACCTCGTCGAGGGACTGCAGTAATCCCCTTTTATCGACGCGCCGCCGGAACCTTAGCCTCGGTGGCGGTGGGCATGGTCGCGACCTTGGCTGTCTGCTGTGTGGGGGACGCGCCGTTGGTGGGCGCAGCGGGCGTCGCCGGAAGCAGTCCCAGCGCTTTGCGGACTTCGATCTCCAGCTTGGCCAGCGTGTCCTTGTTGTCTTTGAGGAACTGGCGCGCGTTCTCGCGGCCCTGACCAATGCGCTCGCCCTTGTAGCTGAACCATGAGCCGGATTTTTCCAGAATATTGTTGTTCACGGCCAGGTCGAGCAGGTCGCCTTCGCGCGAGATACCTTCGCCGTAGAGAATGTCGAACTCGGCTTCGCGGAAGGGCGCGGCCACCTTGTTCTTCACAATCTTGACCCGGGTGCGCGAGCCAGTCACGATGTCGCCTTCCTTGATCGCGGCAATGCGGCGAATGTCGATGCGCACCGAGGAATAAAACTTCAGCGCGCGGCCGCCGGTGGTGGTCTCGGGGTTGCCGAACATCACGCCGATCTTTTCGCGAATCTGGTTGATGAAAATCATGCAGGTGCG
>DATMMD010000045.1:0-34088 GCA_035569875.1 Bryobacteraceae bacterium | reverse complement strand
GAGCTTGGCGCGGGCTGCCTCCACAACTGCCGCCCAGCGCGATTCATCCAGGACCGGATTTTTCAAAGAGCTTGCAAACAATTGGTTGGGACGGCAAGCGGGATCGTCGCCATCGGGGCCATCGACCACATCCAGGAGATGCTGCAGCGGCTCCGACCAAAATCGCGCGTTGAAGGATTCGCGAGCCTTCTGGGCGTACGATCCGACGCGGGCGGATTGCGCCGGTTGGTTCTCTTCGGACAGCCAGCCTTCCAGTAGCTTCAGGGCGTTGTACCAGAGGGCATTAATTTCAACCGCTTTCCCCCGGCGCGGCGTGACCACCCAGTCGTCCATCTTCGCGTCCATCCAGGTCAGCGCGAACCCATCGGCGCCTTGTTTGAGCAAACCATCGGAAGCTTCGACACCGATGCCGAAGCCGGTCCCCCGCACGTGCCATTCAAAGATGTCGAGCAGCTTGGGCAGCGCCATTCTCAGCACGGACCGGTCTTTGCTGGTGGCGGTGTACCGGTCGAGCGCGTGAAAGAACCATAGCGTGGCGTCCGCAGTGTGATAGAGTCCGGCGGTCTGGCCTTCGGGGAAAAGGTTGGGAATGAGTCCGTCGCGAATGTAGTGCGCGAAAGTGCGGAGAATCCAGGCTGCCTCGGCGTAGCGGCCGGTGGAAAGCGTCAGGCCTTCGAGCGAGATCATGGTGTCGCGGCCCCAGTCGGTGAACCAGTGGTATCCCGCGATGACGGTACGTACCTCGTCCCCAACAGCGCGCGCCCGCGTAGCGTCGTTTATTCTGCCGGCCGGTGTGATCACGAACTGATCCGCGGCCCAGATCAGCTCAGCGCAAGTGGGATTGTTGTTGACCAGGTCGTTGAGATCTTTGCCCAGTCTGTCCGCGGCCGCCGTTAACATCCGGCGCTTCCTCTCCGACTCAGACTCGATAGCGGAGGTTGGAGTTAAGGCGCGCATGTTCTCCCAATACTCCGCGGAAGCGATCAGGGTCGCGTCAGAGTCCTGACGAAGATCCACGTGGAAAAAGCCGGGGCTCCACAAATCACCGCGCGCGGGATAGCCTCGGTTCCCCTCTATGCGGTAGGCCACCTGTTCGATGCGAATGCGATCCACGGTGAGCGCCGCGTTGTGTCCTTGCAGAATAAGCCGGAGCGGGGGAAGCTCGTTGCCGGCTGAAATTTCGTAGCGATCCTGGCCAACAGTTAATGTGTAGGAAGAATCCAGCTGGGCGCTCACGGGATCTTCATGCGGCCGAAAGTGAAAGGAAGGCCGAAGCACGAGTCGCACGCTCTCATCGCCCGAAAGCAGCGAGTAATTGAGGAAGCTTGTATTTTGGCCGTGCGGCATCACCAGCCGTTTTTCCAGCACGATTGCGCCGACTTCGTAACGCCAGACGGGAGTGCCGGCTTCCAGCCGGAACTCGGCCAAATAATCCATGACCTCGAGCTTGGCCGGTCCATCCGCGCGTTCTTCACCAGCCAGTTGGACGGAGCGGCCATCGGGCAACTCGATGCGCTCGACCAGATCGTTCAGCATCAAGATCCGGCCGAATGGCGCAGGAAGGGCCGCCACCAAATAGCCGTGATAGCGTCGTGTGATGACACCCGAGAGAGTTCCTGAGGCATAACCGCCAAGTCCGTTTGTCACTAGCCATTCGCCGTTCAGACCGGCTGCGGCGTCGTTCTTGCCCGGCCAAGGCAACCGGATGGCGAGGTCATTCATGGTTCATCTCCCGGCATGGTTCGAGCTCCGGCTTTAGCAGGACGGCGGCGTAGCCTGGGATCCGCCAGTTTTCTTCAGTATCCAGTGGTGGTGTACCAGTGCCACCGTAGCGGGGATGTTCGCTCGACCATAACGTAGTCCATACAGAATCGGCCGGTGGAGCGAGCAGCGGCTCGGGGGCGGGATCGAGATGCAGGTCGCGGCCTAGGTTTACGAGGAGTAAGCGGTCGTTTCCATTTTCGCCGAAGAAACGGAGCAGGAAAGCTTCTGGAGCGAGTACCGCACCGTCGACACCGCGTCGTTTCTGCGCGTGCAACACGGGATCTTCGCGGCGCAGCTTCAACAGATCGCGATGCAGCTCGTAGGCCTGGCGATGAGTTTCGCGCTCGGAATGATCCAGCTTGCAGCGCTCAAAGGTCGTAGGTGATGCAGGATCCGCGAAATACTCGGGCATTTCGGGGGTTGCGAGGCTTACAAACTGCGCCAGGAACTCTACGCGGCCCTGGCGAATCATGTCGGATAGTTCTGAGTTCTGATCGGCGAAGAAGAGGAACGGACTGGAGGCCGTGAATTCCTGGCCTTGAAATAGCATGGGCGTGCCGGGTGCGAGCAATAGCAAGGCCGTCATGGCGCGAAGTTTCCCAGGCGCAGCCAGCATGTGGCAGCGGGCGCCGTAAGCGGAGTTAGCGACTTGATCGTGATTTTGAATAAAAGTGATCAGCGAAGCCGGGTGCATATCGAGTCCCGCGGAGCCCCGGCGCTTCTCCTGCCATTTGTAGCGCTGCCCCTGGTAGAGATAGCCATACTTTACCGCGGAAATGAATTCCTGAGGGGTTCCCAGGTAATCGGTGTAATAGGCTTCATTGTGCCCGGTCAGCGCGACCATCGTGCTGTGATGGAAATCGTCGTTCCAGAGGCCGTCCAGTCCGTAGCCACCTTGATCCGCCGGCTTCACTAGATGGACCTGCTGCGGCTCGTTCTCAGCGACGAAGATGATGTCGCGCGGAGCGGCCCGCTGCCGGGCTTCGCGGGCCATGGCCCGCAGGATCTGGTCTTCAGAAGTGTCATGGATGTCCTGCGTGGCGTCCAGGCGAAGACCGTCGAGATGGAATTCGTCGATCCAATAACAGGCGTTCGCGATACAGAATTCGCGCACTGGGCCGGAGTCTGGGCCGTCGAAGTTGATGGCGGGCCCCCAGTCGGTATCGATGTCGTTGGAAAAATATTGCGGCGCAAATTTGGGGATGTAGTTGCCATCGGGACCGATGTGGTTGTATACGACATCCAAGATCACGCCGAGGCCCAGAGAATGGGCACGATCGACAAACCGGCGAAAGTCGTCGGGAGCGCCGTAGAGGTGCGTGGGTGCGAATAACTGGACGCCATCATAACCCCAACCGAAGCGGCCGGGGAATTCGGCCACCGGCATAACTTCCAGAACCGTTATGCCGGTCTCGGCGAGTTGCGGCAAATGCCCCTCAGCGGCTCGCCAGGTGCCTTCCTTGGTAAAGGTGCCGATGTGCATTTCATAAATCACTTGGCCGGTCAGCGTAATGCCGCGCCATTTTTTATCGGTCCACTTGAATGCTGAGGGGTCGACGACTTCTGAAGCGCCATGCGGCCCCTCGGGCTGGAAGCGGGAAGCCGGATCGGGAAAGGCTTCCCCGCCATCTAGCGCGTAGCGGTAGCGCGAGCCAGCGCGGGCGCCGGAGATAAAGCCCGAGAAGTAGCCTGAGCCTTCGGCTTCCAGACGAACGGGCCGGCTGGCCCCGATCACCACGTCGACCGTATCTCGGATCGGCGCCCAAACCCGGAAGTGAACGCCGGAACCGGTCACATCCGCTCCCACGGGACAGCGTCTCTTTTGCGGCGTCGGCCTCACTGGCGTTCCGGACTCAGCAAACGTGTAACGCTCGCCGGCTTGGCGTCTCGGGCGACGACGAGCGAAAGCGGCACCAGCTCGACCGGCGAACCGGGTTCGGAATACCGCGTCTTCGGTTCCAGTGCGGGATCGTTGGTGTCGATGATGATCTCCCATCTGTCAGCGATCACCGGCTTTGGCATGTAAAACTGGATCGGCTCGTGATGACAATTCAGCATGATCAGGAACGTGTCGTCCTTCACCGGTTCGCCGGCGTCGTCCACGTCGCTTAGTGTCTCGCCGTTGAGCATCAGGCCCAGGCAACGGACCCAGCCGAGTCCCCATTCCTCGTCGGACATCTCCTGTCCGTCGGGCCGCACCCATACGATGTCCTTCTCTTCGGTACCGCGAATGGGGCGTCCCTGATAGAACTTGCGGCGATGCAGGTTGGGGTGCTCGCTGCGTATGCAGATCAGTTTCTGCGTGAAATCAAGCAGCGTGATCTTGCGGTCGTCCAGATTCCAATTCATCCAGGTAGTCTCATTGTCCTGGCAATAGGCGTTGTTGTTGCCGTTTTGGGTGCGGCTTATCTCGTCGCCGCCCAGAATCATCGGCACGCCTTGCGAGAACAGCAGGGTCGCCAGGAAATTGCGCTTCTGGCGCTCGCGCCTATCGACGATTTCCGGGTCATCGGTGGGACCTTCGACGCCCATGTTCCAAGAGTAATTGTCATTTGAGCCGTCCTGATTGCTTTCCTGATTGGCGTCGTTGTGCTTGTCGTTGTAGCTGACCAGGTCATGCAGGGTGAAGCCATCGTGGGCGGTAACGAAATTGATGCTGGCCGAGGGCCGCCTGCCATCGCGGTCGTACAAGTCGCTCGATCCGGTGAGCCGGTAAGCAAAGTCCGATAGCTGGCCTTCGTCGCTTTTCCAATGGCGGCGCACGGTATCGCGAAAGCGGCCGTTCCACTCTGCCCAGCCGGCGGGGAAATTGCCGACCTGATAGCCGCCGTCACCGACGTCCCACGGCTCGGCGATCAACTTCACTTGCGAGATGACCGGGTCCTGATGAATGATGTCGAAGAAGGCCGAGAGGCGATCGACATCGTGCAGCTCGCGCGCCAGGGTCGCGGCTAAGTCGAAGCGGAAGCCATCCACGTGCATCTCTTCGATCCAGTAGCGCAGGCTGTCCATGATGAGCTTCAGAACCTGCGGATGGCGGGCGTTTAGACTGTTGCCGGTGCCGGTGTAATCCATGTAGTAACGCGGCTGATCGTTTACCAGCCGATAGTACGTGGGGTTGTCGACGCCCCGGAAGCTGAGCAGCGGGCCCATGTGATTGCCTTCGGCGGTGTGATTGTAGACTACATCGAGAATCACCTCGATGCCTTCGGAGTGGAAAGCCTTGACCATTGTTTTGAACTCGGCCACTTGGCCGCCGCGATCGCCAGATCCGGAGTAGCGGGAATCGGGACTGAAGAAGTTGGTAGTGTTGTAGCCCCAATAGTTGGTGAGCCCCTTCTCAGCCAGGTGCTTATCGGTGAGAAAGGCATGCACCGGCATGAGTTCCACGGCAGTGACGCCGAGCCGCTTCAAATACTGGATGGACGGTTTGGCGGCCAAACCGGCGTAGGTGCCACGGAGAGCTTCGGGTAGATCGGGATGGCACTTGGTGAATCCCTTGACGTGCAGCTCATAGATTATAGAATCGCTCAGAGGAATAGAGAGCGGCCGGTCTTGTTCCCAATCGAAGTAAGGATTCACGACCACGCATTTCTGCATACCGGCGGCGTCATCGTTTTCATCAAACGAAAGGTCGGCGTCGCCGTTGCCAGCCTGATACGGAAATATTGACGATTTCCAATCCACTTGGCCGGCGAGAGCCTTGGCGTAAGGATCAATCAAAAGCTTATTGGAATTAAATCGCAAGCCCTCGTTCGGTTGAAACGGACCATGGACACGGTAGCCATACAATTGTCCGGGCTGAAGTCCGTGGATATAGCCATGCCACACGTAGGTAGTGCGCTCGGGCATCCGAATGCGAGCGGTCTCAGTGGCGTGGGGCTGATCGAAAAGACAGAGCTCCACCGATTCCGCGTGCTGCGAGTAGATTGAGAAATTCGTGCCGGCGCCGTCCCAGGTCGCGCCCAGCGGGTATGGGCGACCCGGCAAAATATTAGTTGACATATCCGAACGGTAGACGCCGCAACATGCCAAGTGTTAACAATCGGGTTACGTGATTCGTCGAGGCTGTGGCGGCGTTTAGCTGAGCGATGAACCTACTCGGCTCCCGAGACCGATGCCAGATGGTCCATTTCGCGACTCGATCGATATCGGAGTGGGCGAAGTCCGGGCGTCAGGAGGCGAAAAAGGCTTCGCTCTGCGATCGTTCTGTGTTTCAGCTCGTTCTCTGGCGCGTTGTGCGGCGTGAAGGAGCATGTCCTCCTCCGAGAACATCAAACTAGGAAACGGTTCCTCGCCGACCTTCGAAGCCAGCAAAAAGGAGCACATCAGGGGAGCTTCCTGCAGAGGAATGCCATGCTTATGGAGTAAGGTCAGGTCGATTCCGACACTAAACGCCGTGCGAGTTCGCCGATCTTCCCCGATCCCTTGGAACGAATAATAGCGTATGTTTTCGCTTTGACGAAAGCCCGCCAGCACAAATTTCATTGTCCCCCCGCGCAGTCCGACTATGTGACTCTAACGGCCTAGGAAGGTTTCTAGGCCCTTGCTTCCGATTGGCGTTCTCCACTGACGAGTCCCCCACGAAGATTCCCCTTGCTTACCGAGGGAAGTTCCTATATACTCATCTAGGATACCGATATGAGTAAGCCGAACGACCTCGTCCAGGGCACCCTCGATCTGCTCTTGCTGAAAATGCTGGCGCTTGAGCCCTTGCATGGATGGGCCATCAGTCTCCGCCTGAAATCCATTTCGGGAGACGTCCTGCAGGTCAGCGAAGGATCTCTCTACCCTGCGTTGCACAAGTTGGAGCAGGAAGGCTGGATCACCGCCGAGTGGAAGCAAACCGAAAATAACCGGCGGGCAAAGTTTTATTCGCTCACGCGTTTGGGCAGGAAACAGCTCGAATCGGAGGCGGCGAACTGGCAGCGTCTATCGACCGCCATCTCGCAGGTCATCCACCTTTCGGAGGCTTAGAAAGCGTTATGTGGATGGAGCATTCCTGGTTCGCGGCGCACTTACGGCTCAGGTCCATTCTGCGCCGCACCCGTGTGGAGCAGGAACTCGATGAGGAACTACAATTCCACCTGCAGCACAAAATCGAGGAAGGCATCGCCAAAGGTCTTTCGCCCAAACATGCACGCTACCGGGCAATGCGCGCGATGGACGGATTGGAACAACGGAAAGAAGAGATGAGAGACATGCGACGTATCCATTGGTTGACGGATTTCCTGGACGATGCCCAGTACGCAGTCCGGAGCCTGCGCCGAACGACCGGACTCACCGCGTTCGTGGTGATCACGCTCGCGCTGGGCATCGGGATGACCTCGGGAACTTTCAGCATGGTGGATGCGCTGATCTTCAGGCCTTACCCCGTGCCGCATCCGAGCGGCCTGGTCACTCTGGTGAGCACTACGCACGATAATAACTTCGACAATTTCTCCTATCGCGAATACCTGGACATTCGCGGCAAAACCATGAGCTACGACGGCGTTATCGCCAATGCGGATATGGAGGCGGTGGGCTTCAGTGCCGAACCCGAAGCCACACCGCACGTAAGGGGCGGAATGATGGTTTCCGCTAACTACTTCCAGGTGCTCGGCGTGGAGCCTCGGCTGGGTCGTGGTTTTCGGGAGGACGAAGATCAGGTGCCGGGTCGCAATGCCGTAGTAGTCCTGGGGCCGGACTTCTGGAGGCATGAATTCGCGAGCGACCCTTCCATCCTGGGCAGGAAGGTTCGCCTGAACGGGACGGAGTTCACGGTGATTGGCGTGGCTCCGCAAAGCTTCCCGGGAATGCTAATATTCGCGCATCCAGACTTCTACGTGCCGCTCGGGATGGCGCGGGTGTTTGCGACTAATCGCCAGAAGAATTTCTTCGAAGACCGCGACGATCGCGAGTTGAATGTACAAGCGCGATTGAAACCGGGGACGACGCTACAGCAGGCGCGGAATGAGCTCGCCGTGCTCGCGAAAAATTTAGAACGCGAGTACCCAAAGTTTAATCGCAGCCACGGCGCGGCGGTGCACACCCAGTTCGAAATGCGGACTCGAGATGACGACATTAATTGGAAATTCGGCGTGATCTTTGTGATCCTTGCCCTGGCGGTCTTGCTGGTGGCATGCACCAACGTTGCGGGACTTCTTCTGAGCCGAGCACGCACGCGAACGCGCGAAATCGCCGTACGACTGGCGCTGGGCGCCGGGCGTTTCCGGCTCATCCGGCTGTTGTTGACTGAAAGCCTGATTCTGGCGTCCTTGGGAGGATTGGCCGGGATCGCCATCGGCTACGGCTTCGTGGAGTGGTTCCACACGAAACAAAGTATTGTGCTTATGACCGACTTGCCGGTTTCAATCCCGTTCCAGATGGACAGGCGCGTGCTGATGGCAAGCCTGGCGTTGTCGCTGGTGAGCGCACTCCTTTGCGGTCTGGCGCCGGCGCTGCAAAGCACGCGCGCGGACCTAGTGACCGGACTCAAGTCAGCCGAGGCGGATGTGCCCGGACGCAGACGCCTTTGGGGCCGGAATGTGCTGGTGGTGGCGCAGGTTTCCACGTCCCTGATGCTGCTGACGGCGTCGTTCTTGATGGTGCGGGGTTTCCAACAGAGCTTGTTGGAGGGAACCAGTTTCGCGAAGGACCATCTGCTAATGACCAGCTTCGATCCGCGTCTAGTGCAGTACAACACAGCTCAGACTCAGCGGTTCTATAAGCTGCTGGCCGAACGTGTGCGGCAAGCACCCGGAGTTCGGAGCGTGGCTCTTACCGAGAATGTTCCGCTTGGACAGAATGGATTTGACGGCGTGGCTTTCGTGCCGGACGGTTTCCAAATGCCGCGCGATCGCGAGAATTTCAATTCGACCATGGACACCATTGATGAAGGGTACTTCGAGACGATGGAGATTCCGATTTTGCGTGGCCGCGGCTTCCTGGCCTCCGATACCGCGGATGCGCCGCGTGTCGCCGTAGTGAATGAGCAGTTCGCGAAACACTTTTGGCCGGGTGCCGATGCGGTGGGCCAACACATCCGCCTGGATAGCCGCACCGGCACGCCAGTTGAGATAGTAGGGGTCGCGCAGACCATCAAGTATCAAAACACTTTCGGGCCGATGGATTTTGTGTATATGCCGCTGGGCCAGCATCCTATTCCACGAATGGTCCTGATGTTGCGGTCGAGCGGCGATCCGCTGCAATTGGTCAAGTCCGTGAAGGACGTGGTCCGGAGGCTTGATCCGAATCAGCCGATGTTGGAGACCAGGGCTTACGAGGACTTCTATCTGAACCAGGCCGTGAGAGGGCCGCGAATTGCGATCGACCTGGTGGGTAGCATGGGCATGGTGGGCCTCCTGCTGGCCATCGCCGGTTTATATGGATTGGTGGCGTACAACGTCAACCGCAGAACCCGCGAGATCGGCATACGCATGGCCCTTGGTGCGGCACGCGCGGACGTGTTGCGCCTAGTAATGGGCAAGGGTCTCGTGCTGGTGGGGACTGGAACGGTGATCGGGCTGGCGATGGGTTTCGCGCTCGAGCGGCTCATGAATTCCATGCTGTTCAATGCCGGCGGAGTAGACATTGTGGCTTATGTTGTCGTAGTGCCTTCGCTGTTTGTGGTCACAATGTTGGCTGCCTATGTACCCGCGCGAAGAGCAGCCCGGATTGCACCAACACAGGCGCTGCGCTACGAATAATGTAGTTAGTTCGTAAAGCCAGATGCGCGGCGCACGCTGGCCGAGGTTTTGCAACAGTTATATTCAAGAAAGGGCTTCGTTCCGGCGAGGATCAATAACGAACCAGATCGTTGCGCCGGCCAAAATAGTGACCGCCGCAACATCCAGCGCCGGTACCCAGCCGAATTTTCGCGCTAGTAACGGCGTGAGAATCGGCGACACAATTCCTCCAACATTGCCGCCGCAATTCATAACTCCGCTGATCGTTCCGGAGTACTTTTGAGAAATATCGATGGTCGTGGCCCAATGCGATGCGAGCGCAAAATAGATCGCTCCGGCTCCGAAGGAAAGCCACAATATCGCGATCGATATACTTTCGACTCTCGCTCCGATCAGGAGCGACACGCCAGCGGCTGTCATTCCGCCCATGGAGATCAACCGGCGCGCCCACCGTAAATTGATTTTCCGGGCGATCACATCGGACGCGATTCCTCCAATGGGCGTCAAGACGGCCATGGCGATGAACGGACCGACGGTGTAATACGAACTCGCCATTTGCGTGAGATGCCGCTGCTCCACCAGGTACGTAAAGAACCAGGTCATGTAAATGTAGACCATGTATCCGCAGGTCATCGCGCTTAAGAACAAGAGCCACATGTTCCGCTCGCGAACGAGACTTCGCCAGGGAATCCGGCGGGCGCTGGTCTTCAAGGGCGCTGGCCAGCCGGCGTGAATGTTTTCCAGCTCCGCCTGATTCACGCCCGGATGCTGCTCAGGCGTGTCCCGCGAGCGAAGGTACCAGATGGCGCTGCCGGCGACACCCAGGACAGCGGACATGAGAAATGCCCAACGCCATCCGTAGGTCAACATAAGCCAGGCGATGAACGGCGGAGTGATCGCGGCCCCTACGCCCCCTCCGGCCAACGGCACGCTAGTGGCGAAGCCGCGTTCCTTGATCGCCATCCATGCGGCGATGGTTCTATTGAAACTGGGCCACGCCGCAGCTTCCCCCATGCCGACGCAGAACCGTACCAAGCCGAGCGAAAGTACCACCGGCACACCTGCGAGATCTCCAACCCACGCTGTCGCGGCGGTTGCGAGCGACCACAACAGCGCTGAAAACGCCAAGACTCTGCGGGGACCGAACCTGTCGGCCAACCAGCCCCCGGGAACCTGGAACAGCCCATAAGCAAAAATGAACGCGCTGAAGATTTTGCCCATCTGCACGTCATCCAGCCGATATTCGCTGGTGATAAGTCGCGCGGCTATGGAGATGTTGACGCGATCCAGGTACGTGATCATGCTCAGTAGAAGCATGAGCCCCAGAATCTGCCAACGGACCGTACTCGGCCGCGTCTGCGCGGAAAGTGTCTCGCGCGACGCAGTCACGGTTTAGCCGCGACAGGCCAGCCGCCCCAGGACGTCCAGCCTCCGTCGACGAAGAGAACCTGGCCAGTGACGTACGATGCTTGCGGCGAAGCAAGGAAGAGTGCAGCAGAGGCAACTTCAGAAGTCTCACCGAAACGGCCCGCTGGAGTTCGTTCGAGCACTTTAGATCCGTCTAATAGCCCGCGTTCGAAATTCCGGCGCACTAGATCTGTCAGGATAGTCCCCGGGGCGATGCAATTCACCCGAATGCCGAACGTCGCCCATTCGCACGCCAGCGCTTTTGTAAACATCATCTTTCCGGACTGTACAGTCGAATAAATCACTCGATGTGGCAAAGCCAATTGCCCCGCGACGGATGCGATGTTGATGATCGATCCCGAGTTCTTGCGCTGCATCGACTCGCCGGCGAGCTGGCAAGCCAGAAAAACCCCTTTGAGATGCATGTTTAGCATCGAGTCCCAGTCATCCATCTGCATTGACGAAAAGGGCTTGGTCAGCCCCGCGCCGGCGTTATTGACAAGAACATCTATGGACTCGAATTCTTGCGACGCCCGGTCGAAGAGCGCCCGCACCGAGTCTTCCCTTCGAACATCACCTTGCATGTGAACCGCTCGTACACCCATTTGCTGGATCTCGGCGGCAGTGCGCTCGGCTTCTTCGGCATGTTCGAGATAGTTGAAGAGGATATTCGCTCCTTCCCGGGCAAATTGAAGGGCGATGGCCTTTCCAATTCCTCTCGATGCGCCGGTGACTACGGCAGTCTTTCCCTGGAGTAGCATTCTAAACCTGGTACGTGACTCGCCCTTTGGAAATCGTCATCTCGACCGCAACATTCTTGATGGTGTCCGCCGCGACTTTCAGAAGGTCGTCCGAGAGCACAACTACGTCGCCACGTTTGCCGATTTTGAGCGTCCCTGTTTCGTGCTCTTCAAATCCGATATAGGCGCTGGTGGACGTGAACATCTTCAACGCTTCGAGGGCGTGATCCGCTGCTCAAGCTCAAAGTGGTTCACAGCCGCGTGAATTCCCCAGATCGGACGGATGGGCGTAACGAAACTGTCGGAGCCTCCGCCCGCCGCGACCCCTGCGTCCAGGAACCAGCGGTAGGGATGAACCCGCTTGACGCGTTCCGGACCGAGCCGCTGTGCATACATCGCATGGAACTGCTCCGCGAAAAACGGCTGGACACCGGCGCAGACTCCCAGTTGCGCGGCTTTCCAAACCTGGTCGCGCAACGGGAAATAGAAATGATCGATGCGATGGCGATGATTTGGCCGGGGCGTAGTTCGCAGCGCGTTCTCATAAGCCGTAAGCATTTGTCCGATCGCGCGCTCGCTGGTGGCGTGCACCGTGATCTGCATGCCTGCCTGGTGGCATCGCAGCACCCATTCGTTCAAATCAGCTTGTTTGTAGTATTCGGGGCCGCAGGTGTCCGGTTTATCTGAATAAGGCTGATAAAGCGCGCCGGTGTGAGCAGCGGGACTACCGTCGATCAGCACACATCCGCCGATTCGCGGAAGACCGAGGCTCTGTATGCGCTCCAAATCCATGATCTGGTAATACAGAACCGTCGAGACCGGCAGTTGGTCCTGCGCGGCGAGAAAAGCGTCGACGTCCGGATCGCCTTCGATCCGGCCGCCTTCCAGGCAATGGACGGTAGTGACCCCGCCCTCGACCGCGTGGCGGGAGATCGTAGACAAGCACTTGCGGCTCACCTCTGGCGGGAGCAAGGTCATCAGCCGGACTTGTGAACTGAACGCGACCTTTTCGCGAAGCGGACCGGCAGGCAGTCCCGTATCGGACTCGCGCTCAACGCCAGGCGTCGAAGGATCGAGCTTCAGCCATTCAATGGCGCGGGTGTTGAGGGCGCACGAGTGTCCATTCATATGCAGCAAATAGACAATGTGGTCCGGAGCGGCTTGGTCCAGCTCATGGCGATCCGGATACCGCCGTTCTTCAAGCTTAGTGTCGGCCCAGCCCCGGCCCATAACCAACTGCCCGGGCGGAGTTGCGGCGGCTTTATCGCGGATCGCTTGTTGGAGATCTCGAATGGTGACGGTGCAACGGAGATCGACCATCTGGTCCATTAATCCACTGCGCCAAAAGTGGACGTGCGAGTCGATGAAGCCGGGGAACACGTGCCGTCCTCGTAAATCGATGGCGTGGGCGCCGTTTGGAAGGCGTCGGGCTTCATCGGAAGGGCCGATAAAGATAATTCGCCCGTCGCGAATCACGATCGCTTCGGCGAGCGGTTGAGATTGGTCCATGGTGTGAATGGCGCCATTGAAGAGGGTGATGCTTTCACCCACCGGAGCTCTTTCCGCTGACGGAATCTTGGTTTCAAGACCGGTCACTCAGGCCATGCTCCTTCCGCCATCCACGGGAATCGTCGCTCCCGTCACGTTTGAGGCTCCCTCAGATGCGAGAAACGCAGCGACGCTGGCGATTTCATCGGGCTTTGCGATGCGGCCCAACGGATATCGTGCTCTCACCGTCTCTCGATCCGCATCCGAGTGCAGCGACGATTGAAGCAGCGGTGTCTCGACCGCCCCGGGACAAATACAATTTACGCGGATGGCCGGCGCCAGATCGAGTGCCAACGCCTTGGTCAGCGCGATCATTCCGCCTTTCGACGCTATATAGGCGGGCCGGTTACGGATCGGAGAAATGCCGGCGGCCGACGAAACATTAACGATTGAGGCGCCCGCTTCGCACATCAAGGGAACAATATGTTTGCACATCAGGAACGCAGACCGGAGATTTACATTCATGATCTTGTCCCACTGCTCCGCGGTTGTCTCGGCGAGGGGCGCGACGAGATCGATACCAGCGTTATTCACTAAGACGTGCACGCGACCGAACTCCTGCGCTGCGACTCTGCCGACTTCGACGGCGGTCCGTTCCTCTGAGACATCGCCGCGCAAGATTGTGTGGCCCGGCCCAACTTCAGAGGCCTGCAGATCGACCAGAATCAATTTCGCGCCAAGCTGTGCAAATAGTTCCGCCGAGGCGCGGCCGATTCCTGAAGCCGCCCCCGTGATCACCGCGACCTTTCCGGACAAACTCTCCACACTCCCTCTAGAGCGAATCTTTTAGTTCCAGTGCGAGTTGGTCACAGCGATAGAACCGGGCGTCCTCATGTTGTTGGATATGCCGGATCAACCGCTCCAGCAGAGTGATGCGCGAAGGACGTCCGATGATTTGTGGATGCATCGCCAGTACAAATGCCTTTCTCTCGGCATACAGCTGATCGAACTCCGCCGACCAGTGCTCGAACACCGCGGACGGCGGCATCATCACCCGTCCCGTCAACTGAATACTGTATAGAAAAAAAGGCGCGTCATCCAGCACCCAGGCGAAAGGAAACTCGATCAGATTTGTCTTTTTGCCGTTGACGATATGCTTGTACGGCTGGTCGCGATCGAAAAAATTGGATGAATACAAAAAATCGTACTCAAGCAGCAGCCGCATGGTGTTCTTACTGAATTCGCCCGCCGGAGAACGCCACCCCAACGGCTTCGACCCGGTGACACCCTTGATCAACTCCGTTGTTTTCTCGAATTCCTGACGCTCGTCGGCCTCTTCCATGTCCTGCAGCCAGCGGTGCGAATAACTATGATGCGCGATCTCATGCCCAGCCGAATGGATGTCGCAAACTATCTTTCGCTGCCGCTCGATGATCATTCCGGGGATGAAGAACGTGCAATGAATCCCGTACTTTTCGAGCAGCGCGAGAATCCGCGGCACGCCTTCCTGATAGCCGTAGACGCCTTGTGAAAGAGCGATGGGCCGGTCCCAGTTCTTGGGATCGCGAGAGGTCCACAAGAGCTCGCCATCCAGATCGAACGTCAGCAGCACGGGAAATTTCATGAGCGCCGCCTCAGTTTGGCCGTGTAGTCGCGGTAGGACGGCCAGTTTTCCAAAGAAGTAGCCAGGATAGCGGATCGCAAAATCGCAATGGAGAGCGCCTCCGCCGCTAACGTTCCAATCACAGAAAGCGACAAGTCCGTTTTCACTTTATTGGTCGAAATCGCAAACACAGTGTTGCCGTCGCCCTGCGTATGATACGGATTAACCGTACGAGCCGCGCCAGCGCCCGCGTTGATGGCGATCTTGCAAAGCTCGGTCTTGGTAAACGGCGCGTTGGTCGCGACCACGCCGACGACCTCGGATTGAAAGACCGGATCATCTATGTCATTCGCTGAAGTTCGTAATAACCGTGGTGGGTTCTTCAGCACCGCTTGCGCGATTCCAACGAAGCCCTTGCTGTCGGCGCGACGCGCCCCCGCAATGATGTTTCCATTGCGCCAGTCGACAATGTCTCCCGCAGTATTGGCAATAGCGAGAGCTCCCACGACAACGTCGCCGACCTTTAGGCTGGCGGTGCCCACGCCGCCCTTCATGCCGTGGATACCTTGGCTGGTGAGCATTGTGCCGACAGTGGCTCCGGCTCCCGCACCAACGCAGCCCTCTTCAAGAGGAGCAGCTTTGGCGGCAGCTTGGGAGGCTTGGTAGCCGCCTTCCGCATCTGGGCGGATGCTCATGTCGCCGTCTATTCCGAAATCATAAACCACCGCGGCCGAGATCAGCGGGACAGCTCCTCCGTAATATCCGACTTTGTGTTCGGCCAGATACCGGATCAAACCCCAGGAAGCCGCCATGCCGAACGCACCGCCGCCAGATATCGAGATGCCCCAGGTTGATTGGATGGAGGTAACCGGCTCCAGCAGAATCGTCTGCTGTCCCCCGTGGGACGACCCGCCGAAGTCCACACCTGTAGCGGCGCCTTCTTCCATGACGATCATGGTGCAGCCGGTAGGCCGCTTGAGATGCGTAAAATGGCCGGCCTTGATTCCGGGCACATCGGTGAGGGATCCAGCCGACGGTAAGCCGGCTCCGCTCTTTAGCCGTTGCGCTGATGCCGCTTGGCTGATCGCCGGGTGCGCCAATGCCAAACCTAGTGAGGCGGCTGCCCGATTGCTGAATTGACGGCGATTGATCTTGGACATAGCTATTGGGGAAGTTTCAGCGTGTAGTCGCGGTAAGCGGGCCAGCGATCCACCGAGGTCGCCATCTTCGCTCCCTGCAGAACAGCTTCGGCGACCACTTGCGCAGCCAGCGCACCGGCCGTCGATACCGACATATCCGATTTCATTTTGTGGGTAGAAGCGGCGTACAGGATATCGCCATCTCCGGGCGTGTGATAAGGATTAATAGTTCGGGCAGCGCCGCAGTTGGCCATCATAGCGATCTTGGTCATCTCGGTCTTGTCAAAAGTCGCATTCGTCGCCAGCACGCCGATGGTGGTGCTGCCCATAACGGGGTCGTAGAATTCCAGGCTGGAGCGAAGCTCATGCTCGGGCGGGAGGCCCAGGACTTCGTTTATGCTCAGAAAGCCTTTGCCGTCGGCCCTGCGAGCGCCAGCGATGATCTTACCCGTGCGCCAGTCCACGATGTCGCCGACTCCGTTCAGTACCATGGCCGCGCCGATCACCACATCACCCACGCGAATACTCGCGGTGCCAAATCCGCCTTTCATGCCGCCCCCGCCGGTCTGGCGCATCATCTTGCCGACCGTTCCGCCTGCGCCACCGCCCACAGTGCCCTCCTCAATCGGTCCGGTGCTAGCCTTCAGACAGGCTTGGTAAGCTCCCTCTGCGTCGGGACGGATGGTCGGGTCATTCCCGACATTGAGATCCATGATGATGCCGCCTGCAACAATGGGCATGTATCCGCCTCGATACTTCATTCCGATCTTGCGCTCTTCCAAATAGCGAACTACGCCCACCGCTGTGTTCAGCCCGTACGAACTGCCACCGGAAAGCACCACGCCCCAAATGTCCTGAACACAACTGACGGGTTGCAGCAACTCCGCTTGATACGATCCTGGCGCGGAGCCATCAAAGTCACAACCGACCGCCGCGCCTTCCTCGAAGAGAATCACCGAACACCCGGTGGGTCGCTTGGTATAGGTGTAATGACCGACCTTGACGCCAGCGACATCGGTAATGGAACCCTTGGGGTTGAGACCGGACGCAGCCTGCGGTTCAGGCATGGATTCCCCCGCTTCTGCGTTTCTTTTTCTGAATCAGCCGTTTGCGCGGCACACGCGGCCGGGTATTCGAATCCTTTCCGTTGCTTGGATCTACTGAGAAAGCGCCGTTTCCGGTATCAAACGCGATAAAACCACGAATCCCAGGCGTGGTCCAAAGACCGGCGCTTCGACGCATGGTGTTCTCAATGTGTTCGCGCGTATGCTCTCGCGCCTCGGCCACCTGGTTCTTGCGGATTGCGTCGACAATCGCGCTATGCTCCTTCACAATTTCATCTCCGAAGGACTGCATCGACAAGCCGAGGTAAAAATATCGCATCAACCGCGTGTGAACATTCGCCACTATCTCTACCAGCCGGTCATTAGCAGCGGCCTCGGCGATTCCAACGTGCAGACTGCGGTTCTGATCCAGAAATTCGTAATAGCTTTCGCGGCCCTTGTATTTATAACGTGCCCACTTTTCCAAATTCTCAACTTGCTCGGGGCTGGCGCGCTCCGCGGCCAAAGCCGCCGCCGAAGGGTCCACCATGAGCTGGACTTCTTGCAGATTATTGAACTCTCCCACAGTCAAAGGCGCGACAAAATACCCGCGGAACGGAATGATATTCATGAAGCCTTCGCTGGCGAGATGCCGGCACGCCTCTCGTACCGGAGTGCGGCTGGTCCGGTAGCGCTGGCCCAGCTCGTCCTCTGAGAACGACTTGCCCGGAGGAAGGGCGCAGGTCACGATATCGTGCTTCAACTCGCGATATAGCATCTGCGTGGACGTCATTCGACTTGGATTACGCCTTATTCACATCCCGATAGCTGGGTAGTCCGCCGGCCGCCTCCGCGTGAGTGATGGCCCGGACGATCGCCTGGGCCATAGCCTCTGCCGCAAGCGCGCCAATCAGTCCGTGATTCACGTTCACCTTGAGCGTTCCGGTGGCGAGAGCGAAGATCGTATCACCGTCGCCCGGCGTATGCACCGGATTGATGGCGCGCGCATAGCCGTCATGGCTCATCTGCGCAACTTTGGAGACTTGCACTTTTTCCATCGTCGCGTTAGTGGCGACCACGCCGATAGTCGTGTTAGCAGCCGGGTTAAGCGCTACGCGATATCCCTTCATAACTTCTGACATGGCATTCCGGAATCCGCCGCCGGCAGCCCTAGCGCCCGCGATGATCTTGCCGGTTTTCGGATTAGTCACGTCACCCACCGCATTCACGGCGACAATAGCGCCAACCACAATTCCCGTATTGCCGACCTTAATGCTGGCCGAACCCAAGCCTCCTTTCATGGCGAACTGTTGCCCAAACATTTTGCCGATGGTGGCACCCGCCCCGGCGCCGACATTGCCCTGCACCACCGGGTTGCTCGTCGCCGCCAGGCACGCCTCATACCCTGAGTCGGCATTCGGGCGAATCTTGAAATCGCCGCCGAAGCCGAGGTCCATCAGAATCGCGGCCGGAACGATGGGCACCACGCCGGCGCCAATCTTGAACCCGATACCCTTGCTCTCCAGATAACGCATCACTCCACTGGCAGTGTCCAGACCGTACGCACTGCCGCCCGAAAGGATCACAGCCTGTACTTGCTGCACCATGTTGATGGGGTTGAGAAGGTCCGTCTCACGCGTTCCCGGCGCGGACCCGCGAACATCCACGCCCGCTACCGCGCCGCCCTCGCATAAAATCACGGTGCATCCAGTAGGCCGAGTTTTGAGCGTGTAGTGGCCTATCTTGATTCCCTGGACGTCCGTAATAGATCCCGGTCCGAGCCAGTCGGTTGAATCCGCGGCTCCGGCGACAGCAGCGCTCTGCGGCTCAGGCATGGCGCTAGCGAACTTGCTTGCGCCCGCGGCCATAGTGATACCGAAAAGCCGTTGCGCCAGCTCTCTACGGTCCATAGGCCTCCTTATTTCGACGCTTTAAATTTACACCGTTCCTAGCAAACGCAGTGCCGTCAAAGCCATCACTTTGGTCGAGTTCACTAGATCGTCGATGATCACATATTCGTCCGGCTGATGTGCCAAATCCAGGATCCCAGGCCCGTAGGCTATGCAGTCTCGCACCTGACCGATCCGCGTCACGTGCTTCTGATCGTAAGTCCCGGGGCTCGCCATGAGCGGCGGCTTTATCCCGAGCACTTCTTCGATACTTGCGGAAACGGCAGCGATCAGCGGGCTCGAGGGATCGGTCTGAGTGGGATGCACGATCATCAAATCTTCCATACTGTACTGAAACGCAGAGTCCCGGGCTTTGAGCCCCGTCAAGAGTTCCTCGATCTCCGAACGTACTTGATCGAACGGCTCTTCGGCCAGAAAACGCCGGTCAAAAATAGCACCCGCGCGATCGATTACACAAGGAGTCTGGGTTCCATCTTCAGGCTGGCCTCCGAAGACCGAGTTTATATTAATGCTGGGGCGGCGGGAACCGGGCGGCTCAACCGGCATATTCGTCACACGGGTGGCGAGGCGTGGCTTGAGGTCGTGATTGATCTCGTAAATCAATTCGCCCAGATAATCGGCCGCATTGATCCCCAGATAGGGCATGCTGCCGTGCCCGATCCGGCCGTGTTGCACAACCTTGAACCAGTACACACCGCGATGACCGATGCAAATCCGATCCACATTCGACGGTTCGGTGATCATTACGAAATCGGTTCGGTCGCGATGGATCAGCCCACGTGCGGCCAGGCAGGCAACGCCCGCGAAGCCGCCGCTTTCCTCGTCGATGGTCCCGCTCTGCTCGACGGTTCCCGCCAACTTTACACCAGCCCGGCGAATCGCTTCGACCGCATAGATCGAAGCCGCGATGCCCGCCTTCTGGTCCGCTGTGCCTCGGCCATATAGCTTTCCGTCACGTAGCAGCGCGCCGAACGGCTCAACAGTCCAGCCCGCGCCCACGGGAACAACATCAAAGTGGCCATTGAAATGGAGCAACGGTCTAGGCTGGCTTCCGTCCATTGAGCCAATTACGTTGATCCGCGGGTTCTTCGGCGTGTGCTCCGGGCGATCCTCCGCAACTACGAACTGGACGTCGTACCCGAACTCCTTGAGCTTGGCACCGATGAAATTCGCTCCGGCGGTATATTCCTCTCCTGGAGGGTTGATGGTCGGAATTCGTACCAGCTCCCGCAAGAATGCCACCATTTCCTGGGCGACCGCGTCCACGGCGCGCAGTACCGTAGCATCCTTTTTGCTGTGACTGGCTGGGCTCATAGCTAAAGCGGCGGTTCGAATCGGCCGTCGATGGCTGTCCATCCGCCGTCGACGAACAAAACGGTTCCAGTGATGTAACTGGCTGCGTCGGAGCAGAGAAACACGATCGGCCAGGCTATTTCTTCCGGTTTGGCCCAACGCTTCAGCGCGGAATGGTTCGCATAAGCCGCATACCAATCGGGCTTGTTCTTGATTGGTTCGGTGAGAGGAGTTTCAACTACGCCCGGCGCGATCGCATTGACACGGACATTCTTGGATGCCAACTCGACCGCGAAGCCACGAGCCAATTGGACCAGGGATGCCTTGGTTGCCGCGTAAACTCCCTGGCCCGGCTCGACGACCAGCGAACGGATCGACGACGTCAGGATGATGCTCCCGCCGCCATGGTCGCTCATAACCTGGGCGACCGCTCGCGCGATGCGAAAGCTCCCCTTGAGGTTCAGATCGACTACGCGGTCCAGTTCTTCATCGGTATATGTAAGTAGCCGCTTCCGCACGTTGACTGCGGGAGTCGCCACCAGAATATCGATTTTGCCCCGCTGCTTTTGAATCTGGTCAACCTGCTGCTGGATGGTGTCCTTACTCCGGATATCGATTATTCGGGCTTCAGCTTGCGATCCCTCCTTCACGATGCGGTCCGCAGTCGCCTGCGCGGCTTCCAGTTTGACATCGGCGCAAACCACGATCGCGCCGGACTGACCCAGAGCCACCGCCGCCGCCTGCCCTATTCCGGACCCGGCTCCCACCACCAAGGCGACCTTGTGATCTACACGAAAAATCGAAAGGTTATTCATGCTCTCCGATTACCAGGTAACTCGGATCGCCATTTCCGCCTTGCGCTGGGCTAGCGCTGCCAGTTGCCCGAAGGTCGTGGGATTGCTGACGTACAGGTTGTTGACGCTCGCAACGTAGAACGAAGGATTATTCAGCGTGTTGTAATACTCGGCGCGCAGTTGCAGGCGCCATGGACCGGAATTCAACCAGCCGTGTTCGGCCAGCAGAATACTCTTTGTCAAAGAACTATTCAGATTGAACAGGCCCGGCTGGCGCGCGATGTTCCGGCCGCACGTTCCGTTATTACCCAGAAGCGGTTGGGAATATGTGTATGAACTCGAAAACTGAGACGGCAACGTCAAACCGCCTCCACCAGCCTGACAGTTCGCCAAAGTATTGTCAGCAGCGGACCCGCCGGTGGTATTCCCATCCAGGTTTACGTCCGAAATAGTCATGACCGGCCCTGAGAAAATATTGACCGGGACTCCAGACTGGTAAACCATCACCGCTCCAAGCTCCCATCCACCAAGCAGATATTTGGAAACGACATCCGTCCGTCCCCTTCCAAATGGGATGTCGTAAATGGCCGTGAGCAGAAATCGTTTGGGAATATCGAAGTTCGACAACGCTCGACTGAGGTGTAGGTTGGAAGCTATTTGCGGAACACCGTCGCCGAGGTAATCCTGGGTAGGATATGCGCTGGACGAATTATCCATCGATTTGGACCAGGTGAAAGAGCTTTGCAGCATCAAGCCTCGTGCCAGCGATTTCCGAATACCGATTTGCAGCGCATTATAGTCCGAGTTGGCCGCATCTGTGATCAGGTTTACCTGACTGAAACGCGGATCCAGCCGCAGTACGCCCGTCCCTTCCTGGGCTGCCGCGGCCTTGAACGCAGACAGCCGCGCGGTCTCGTCGGCTGCGCTTGTGGCGGGGGCCGGCAGATTGCCTGGCAAAAACGAATTGATCGGGATGAACGCGGCCAGATGTGTGCCCTTCGATCCTACGTAGCCGGCGTTCGCTACCATTCCGAACGGCAGTTGGTATTCGAGGGTAAAATTGTACTGCTGGAGATAGGAATTTCTCATGTGCGGATTCGTCGTCGTGATCGATCCGAAGTTAGTAAGCGTGCCGAACCCTCCGGCCGCGGCTTGTGTCTGCCACTGTTGCTGAAATGGAGAAGTTCCAGCCAACAGCGCGGCAATCGTGTTTCCGCCTCCAAAACTGGTCAGCGACTGGTTATACGCGACAGGTGGGCTGGTTCGGCCCTGATCGGCCAGCGGAGTGAAGTTGAACGCGTTGTAGAACAATCCATAACCTCCACGGACCACCAGACGCCCCCCCCGAGGATTCCAGGCGAATCCAAAGCGCGGGGCAAAGTTGAAAGGATTGGCATGGATGATGGGATTGCCCACCTGAAACGACCCGAGCGGACCGCTGCCAGCTTGTCCAATCGCACCGGACTTATTGATATTGAGCAGGGAAAACTGGCCGCCGGCCGCATCCAGCGCGCCCTGATATTCCCAGCGTATCCCGAGGTTCAAGGTCAGGTTCGATGTCATCCGATAATCGTCTTGCGCGAACGCGCTGATCAGTTTCGTACGGAAAGGCTCGGCGGACGGTCCGAACAACTGGTTATAAGACGAAGGCTGAGCGTTGAGAAACGCCGCCTCGCTGGGGAAAACAAAATATCCACGAGTGAAGAACTGACCGGTTCCAGCGTTGCTCGAGTTGTCCTGGATATCACGAATATCGAAACCGGCCTTCAGCTGATGCTTACCGCGCGCCTGCGTGATCACATCGTTGATCTGGTAGATATTGAAGATGCGTCCCTGGGGGAAGCCTCCGTATTCGCCGAATGTCAATAGGCCGGTGATAGTGAAATAGGGCCCTGGATTCTGCATCTGCGGCGGCAGGAAACCGACCGATCGCGCATATGCAACGCGGAGCTGATTCACGGTGGTCGGGGTGATCTGCCATGTGTCGGCGACGTTTGCGTTTCGTGATTCCGACGTGATCAATGCGCCCTCGTTCGCCAGGCCGACCAGTGATCCGATGTAGGGGAGCACAGTGTTGGCGGTGCTGTGAAAGTAACGCATGGACAGAGAGTGTTTCTCCGAAAAGATATAGTCGCCTCGCAACAGGAATTGAAAGCCCTTGCCTGGACTCGAGTAGTTTATCGGCAAAGTCCCGATTAAAGGATTGCTGGTGGCAACCGTTGGAGTTGGGAGGTAGTCTTGAATGATGGTCTTGATCCCTGGGTCAGTGACGGTAGCAACCGCCGCTGCCGTCGGCAGGTTGGCATTATAAGTGCTGCCGGCACTGATGTTTCTGTTCTGGTGCCATCCGCCAAAGAGAAACAACTTATTCCTGATGCCCGGCCCGCCCATGGAGAAACCATAGTTGTTGATGTCTGTGCGGGCGGCTTTGCCGGTGGTGTCGCCCCAGTTTCGAGCATTGAAGTAATCGTTCTGGATGTAATCGTTCGCCTCGCCGTGCCAGTTGTTCGACCCGCTCTTGGTGATGGTCTCGATCTCACCACCAGCCTTGATGCCGTATTCCGCCGAAACGTTGGAGGTGAGCACCTTGAACTCTTGCACGAAATCGGTGGCCACAGTCGTTCCCAGCGCGAATCCGCCGAACTCCCAATCGTTTGCATCGGTAAAGTCGAGTTCGGCGTTTCCATACTCGGCTCGCGCGCCGTTCGCCGAGATCTGTCCGGTCTGAGCGCCGCTCAGCTTCACCAGACTTCCGCCTCGGGGATTGTACATAGGCTGAACACCGGGCGCATAGGCCACTAAGCCCGTGGCGCTGTGTTGCGTGGGAAGATCATTGACTTCCAGCGGATCACGATTGGTACTCAGCTGCGGGTCGGTCTTGTCCAGTTCGACTGCCGAAGATTGAACCGTAACCTCCACCGCGGTGCTGGTAGCAGCGAGCGATAGTTTGACGTCCTGCGTCACGGTCTGACTGGCTAAAGCGGCGAATTGAACGACGGCTTTAGTGAATCCAGGTGCTTCCACGCTTAGCTCGTACCTTCCTGGAGGGACTGCGGAGAAGTAATAGATCCCGTCCGTGCCGGAATTGAACTGCCGGCTGGCATTTGTATCGACATTACGCAGCACTACGGTTCCGTTCGGGACTACGGCGCCGGTAGGATCGGTCACTGTGCCTTGTACGGTGCCGGTAGTGTATTGGGCGCGAATTAATCCTGTGCTGAGCAACGCCAACAAACATGTGGCGCGTAAGAGGCTGCCGCTGATTTTGTAAGACATCTTTTTCCCTCCCTGAATTCAGACGACGGTCGCATTTAGTTCGGCGGGGACTAAAGCTGTTCTGGTTCCGCGTGCGTGATTGTATACCTTTCGCATACGATATACCTTCGACGCGGGCTTTGTCAACGTCGAGTAACGGAAAGCTGGAAAGGCGACTTCAGCATGCCTGTAGTCCGCAATAATTCCTTCGGGCTAAGCGACCTCCTTTTCTAATCGATAATCATGATGCAATCCACCGAGGACCGGCTTCGACTTGATTCGGTGACCGGCTGGAAGCTCATACCTATGGCCGCCGGCCGGAACACTCGCCTGGATCGGTTCGGGTGTGCCAGGGCCTAAAGCGGAATGAGGACGACCGCGATTGCAATATGCAACGAATTCTTTCAGAATGAGACGAAGGTGCCGTTCGTTCATCGGAAGGATGTAATCCACACACTCCCGGCGGATGGTCCCAACGAGTCGTTCGCAGAAGGCATTCGCTTTTGGGCCTTGGACAGGCGTTTTCAGCACTCGCACTCCGAGATCGTTCAGCATCAAATCGAGCGAAGGCGAAAAAATCGAGTCGTGATCGTGAATGACGAACCGGTACGGATGGACGTCTGCGAGAACTTCTCGGAATTGCTGGGTGGTCCATTCCGCGGTGGGATGAGCTGTGACATTACAGTGCAGAATTCGCCGCGAGCTGATTTCCATCGCTACGAAGACATATAAAACCCGGAAGTTCAGCGTGATGGATATAAAGAAGTCACAAGCCACAATCGCTTTCGCCTCGTTCTGCATGAAAGCGTTCCAGCCTCGATCGTAGCTTCCGCCACCGGGACGTTCTCGATTCAAGTACTTCCTGACGGTCCGCGGTGAGACTCGGATGCCGAGTTTGAGTTTCAGTTCGTCAGCAATGCGTTCCTCGCCCCACGTCAGATTGTGATGCGCCATCTCCCGGATCAACTCGCGCAGGTTCTTTGGCAGTCGCGGTCGGCCTCGCTTTCGAGACTTCCATCTCCAGAACCTCCGGTACGCGGTGCGATGCCATTTAAGGAATGTTTGCGGCTTGACAATGACCAGGGCTTCACGCCAATCGAAGAATCTGGAGAGCAAGACCATGAAAGCGCGTGTAGCAGCGTCCGAACGTCGAGGCCTCAACTTGCGTTCTTGAAACAAAGCGAGCTGTTTCCGAAGGAACAGGTTCTCGGCGATGAGGGTGGCGCGGGAGGAAAGGAGCAAGCGAATGAGCGGGAACAAGCCACATTCTACAAGAGCTTGCAAGTCCTCTTGAGCGTAAGTGAAAGCCGGATCTTTTTTTTGCGGAGGACAGATTTACGAGATCTCGCTGATCATCGTAGCGATCATTCTTCTTGGCTTCTACCTGAACGGGCTGGCCCGCCTATATTGGCCCAGGAGACAAACCAACGCGACCAAGCCGTTGTCGCGCGCGGCAGGGGCTTAGTACAGCAAGAACGGTATTGTGTACGGACTCGATCTAAGCCACTATGGTGATGGTTTTTGTCCTAAAAGCGATCGTGAATCGGTCCAGCCAGGGAGAGTACCCCTGGCCTTTCTTCTGAGAGCTTTTATTCCCGTGCCGGCTAGCATTATGCCCACCAAAACCAAAACCAGGTATCGCGGCTCGGGAACGCTACTGAGCGGCGGAGAGGCCATTGAATCAAACTCTGTAACTAGTCCGATATTAAACGGATCCGATAAGCCAGCTGCGGCCCTACTCATCACCGTTGAATCCTCTTCAGTGTCCAAGAATATGCCGGCATCCGCGCCGGCTCCAGATATGTTGATATCGAGCAGTAAGTTTCCCAGCACGGGATTGTAATGGAACACAGAGGTGCCATCAATCGTGAGCTTCGTTCCACTGAAGCCCGCTAGGTCCCCGGAAAAAAATGAGCTGGTATCTGAGCCAACGTTGTTGTCTAAGGCAATGTCCAACCCCCCCACTGATGCGGATGTTGTGGAAAAGCTGATGGTGTACGTGGCATGGGTCACCGCACCACTGCCCGGATTTAATGTGTCAAAAAAAGAAATATTAGCAATGTCGAAAGGAGCCACGAACTGGCCCGAATCGTAGACTTGCTGATATCTTGTTACGCCGTTCGCGCACCCGAACGGAATGCAATTTCCATTATTGGCGACGCCTACTGTGACCGTATCGGCAAATAACGCGCTCCCCGTCGCCTGCAAGAGAACCATCGAGACTAATGAGATCTGCCTATGCATTCTGTGCTACCGAGAATTACGAGCGACCCACACGACCTGATGCCAGTCAGTTTGAAGAATTTGTCTGTATATTCCAACTGAAGGTTTTATTGCTGGGCACATGAGTTAGAGTGATCTTTACAAATGCGACAGTAACTAACTCGCTAGGACGGCCTCCCGCGGCCTGGACCAGCTGATCGCTTGAAAGTGATGCGCCGCTCAGTTGAATGATCACGAGCGGTGTGGCAGGTGTCGAAGCGGTGGCGGGGCTGACGATTTTGATCGTGACAGCCTGAAATTGAGTGCCCATCGCCAGATTCTGAAATAGTAGTGGGGTGCAGTCGTCCAGGGTTTTCACTAGTTTGATGTCAGTAAAGGACACCTTGCCTGAACCCCCACCTGTTGTGTTAAAACTAACTGGGTTATCGCCTTCCAGAGAGACACTAGAAATTGCGGAGCCGGGAAAATTTGGGTCTGCGGCCCCCTGACAATTCAAACCGGAGAACTGCACAAAGATCGTGTTCTGTGCCACGCAAGGTGAGCCGCTGAGTGCAAGTACCCCTAACGAGACAAATACGTATTTAGCCGCCTTGAAATGCATCATTTGGTTGTCCTTTTCATGTAGCGGGATAGTCATCATCCCGCCGAGCTTCGAAGGAGTTGGGAGGTATAACCCGCGATCCCTCTCCTGCATTCAATTCGTATGGTGTTAGACGAATATGCCAAGATACGGCCCAGATGTCAATACTTAAGGACTATTACCCTTATGCTTCTTTGCTAGGCGTACTAGTACCTTCGATGGTCTGCTGATATTGGGGTTGATTGCCACTCGCTAATTAGTCAGAGCCATCTGTCGCCCAACATTTGTTTCGCGACAGATAACTGCCAGGATTTAGCCGATGAGCATGACCGAACCAAAATTGATGAAGTTACCCAACCGTGTTGCGGGCAACTTCGCGGGACGATTCTGGAGATCGACCACCAGAGTCGTCCACGAAGGTGACTGGGTTTGAGCGAGACTGCAATACGACGTGGCGGAGAATAGTGTTACAGCCATCGCATTTTGCCTTCGCGTCATTTTCTATTCCCACTGCTCCCTGATGGCCTTGCCTGGGAAGAATCGAAGACAGAGCCTTGCGGACCGAAATGCGACCGCAGCAGGTTTTTCGCGACGTTTGTCCCGAGTTCCTCCCCAACTTGCAGAGAGTGATAGAAATGAAACCCGGCATACATCCGCGCCCAAAAGACTTCATCGATCAAGTCGCGTGTGTCCCCGAAAATGTGGGTATGTACTCCGTCCTGAAACGCCAAGCTGTCGACCGCGATGTAAACCTTCGTCGTGCCAAAATAGCCATCAATCAGCGTCGAGACGGCCCCGGAGGCACAGGCGTGCGCTGCCGGATATTCCGGATGATTGGGGGTCGCACCTAGCGGAAGCCATCCCGAATCGGCCTTTAAATCAGGGTTGCCCCCGCCTGCATTGATCGCGGTCACCGGACGCCAAAAAGAATACGTGTACTTCCCATCGAAACAGCCGATAATCGCGTCCGTGTAACCGGTCCAGAGTATCGCCATCAACCTCGCAGTATCCGCCACGCCTAATCCATAAGTCCCGGCAAGGTATCCGAACGCTCGCGCATATTGCTGAGGCGGGTGTTCGGTCCAGAATAAGCCGATCTCTGTTTCCGCTGCCGACCGGACAGTGCTGGTGGCGCCGCCATACATGCGAGTCAGGTTGTAATCCCGCTCCCAAGTTTCGCTTCCAAGCGACGGCGGTCCATCCGGCCGGTAGTCGGCAGCCGTAGTCATTGTAAAGGGATGAAATTGGGGTAGCCACGGAGTAGCTGCCGCGGCGAACGCCGGCGGCGTCGGAATCCAAACGCCAGGACCAGATCCGGGAGTATATGGCACGTTGGCTTCGAGTCCATCGCCGGTCCGGGCCGCAATCAGGGCGGCGGCGGCGGCTTCACCGGCAGCGACGCCCGCGTTTGTGTCTGATCCATCCGGGGTGATGCCCGCTAAGGAAGCTGCGAACTGAGTGTCTAGATCATTCTGCTGGGTAGGAAAGTAACTCACCAGAACGCGATGAGCTGCCGCCACGGCGGCTGCGTCGACGGAGGCATTCGGCTGTGCTGTGCCGTAGTAATAGAAAGGCCGGTATTGCCCCGTGATCGAAATCACCGCGTCATAAACCGCCAGGCTCATGTAGGCGAACCAGATCGGTGAAGAACTCGGTGGCTTTCCCGCGTTCTTGATGACCGTCGTAGAGGCTATCGTGTTCCAGTCCGTCACAACGTTGCCGAAGGCCAACGGAATGCCGGCCGGGAGAAGGGTCCATAGCAAAAGTGTGGTTTTGAATACCCTATGTGATCCTAATTTGCGTTCATTCAAGGGGGTTCTGCCCGCTCTATCCCCCGTTAAAAGGTATGCTTTCCTCATTCTGTGTTCTCTTTCTCTTTGTCTTACGCTGTACCAGAAAGCCTTAAATGATTTCGTATACTTGTTGACGTTGTTTCGTCAAGCGCCGGCGCTTAATCTACAACTTGTGAGCTAGGCAAGATTGCCATGATGATCCGGAAAGTGCTAGGGTCCTAAAAGAACCAAAAAATCAGTTTGCCTGCGTTCTGGACTGTGTATGATTTTGAGTCATCGCCCAATGCAGCCGGAGGATATTCGCGAATGCGTGAATATTATCGCGAACCACCCTGTCGTCGGCCCACGATACGGGCCAACTATCAAAGATCTGCCCGAGGCGTGGCTCCGCTTGCTCCACTCCGAAGCGCAAATCACCGCCGTGGTACGTGCCGGCGAGGGGCCGCGCGCACCCATCGTTATTGCGGGCGTTACCGCCATTGTACGGGACGAATTTCTCTCCAAGATGAAGACGACGCCACATTTCTGGACGGGCCCGGAGTTAACCAGGAGAATCACCAATGGCGAATCTCCCCTTCTCAACGGTAAGCAGTTTCGGGAGAAAAATTCGGATGACGGACTGAATGGGGTTTGCTGGGACATGTGCTTTCGCGCCGGATATGAAGCTCACGGCGAACTCCAACGTTACATCATGGCGGTATTTATTCAGGAACATCGAGGCTATCGCTGGAAAGAAGTGATCGCGTCACAGGCCCCTGGTCCGGATCATCTGGCATTTATGCTCAAGACGGGCGGATTTCTTTGGGACTCCCGCGTTGCTGCCTACACAGGTGGGTTGAAAAAAGACCTTGGCGAAATCGCCGGCCAGCCTCACGTTGTCGGAATCACGCGTGATCTGGAGCTTAGTCGGCAGGGCAATTGGGAAGGAAGCTGGGTGGGTTCCCTATTTGACTATCATCCGCCGATCCTCGGCTTCAGCCGAAGCGAACAGCGCCTGCTCTGCTGCGCGCTTCCTGGAGCGACCGACGCGCATTTAGCCGAGACCCTGGGAATTTCGCTCCCCGTAGTCAAGAAAATGTGGATCTCGATCTATGGCCGGATAGAAGACTGCCTACCGGATTTGATCCCCGATTCATTCCGGCCGGATCTTTCTTCGAGTAGCCGAGGAAGGGAAAAGCGGCGACGCGTGCTCGCATATTTGCGTGAGCATCCTGAGGAATTGCGTCCTTTCTCGCGAAAGCTGCTCTTGAAAGCCGCGCAGAGTTTGATCGTCAAGCCGCCTTTCGGCATCGGCCGAGTTCAGTGACAAATTTTAGTCTTGACCGCGACGTCTGCCCACTTACTGCTTTCACCGAGGCTAATGCAACATCCTTCGCATCCACCTTTAATCCTTGAAGTAGCTTGAAGATCAGCCAACATCCGCAGGCATCAAACTCCACCCACTGTAGAACATCGCCAAAGAGCGCCCGGCTGCTTCGGATCTTGGCCTTGGCTCCCTCTAAGTATGAGGTTGTCAGAATGCAGAAAGGCATCGTAAAGTGGGTTACGCGAGAGCCGATACTTCCACGGAAAGTCGGGCGATCCCGCGAATCGCTCAGCGGCCCCGCAAAGGAGCGACATGGAAAGTCTTTGGCATAAGAACGCGATCGTTTACACGATTGACTTGCAGTCGTTCGCAGATGGAAACGGCGATGGTATTGGCGATTTCGTTGGTTTCGCGAGCAAACTGGACTATCTCGCCGGATTGAACGTGAATTGTATCTGGCTGCAGCCGTTCTTCCCGTCTCCGCGCCGAGATCATGGTTATGATATTAGCGACTATTACAATATCGACCCGTGCTACGGTAACCTTGGCGATTTCGTGGAGTTTTCCCAAGCAGCAAACGATCGTGGCATTCGCATCCTCGTGGATCTCGTTGTTAACCACACTTCCATCGACCATCCCTGGTTCCGGGAGGCGCGGAGAGACAAGAAGTCGAAATATCGAGACTGGTACGTCTGGTCTAAGGATAGGCCGCCGAATGCGGAGCAGGGCATCATCTTATATGGCGATAACAGCGTACTCAGAAGTAACCCGCGCCCGTAATAACGATCTGCGCCGGTAGCAATGCTGACCAGAGGATCACAGTCAGCACGCGTATCGGCGACATACACATGCCTCTTTCGCCATGAGTTCTAGAGTGGAGATCCCCTTGCGGGTGAGGGCTCCAAGCCGGTCCCATTGTGGCGTTTTGAGCTCGTGACCTCGACCGTGAAGTCTTCCACGAATACGACGTTAAATCGTTCATGCCATCCTTTCGAAAAATTGAAACAGTGACTATGATCAGGTGCCGCGAACGGACTATTTACATAGAGGTCCCGCGTGATGACGCATTGATAGCGTTCTGTTCCCCCAACGCTTGCATCCTGCACTCGGTCAGCCATCACAACTTTCATGTAAGCCGACAGAAATTCACGTAATGCTCACGAAAAGTGCTACCTCCCTATCCTTTCGGATAGCCTAGCCCGCGAAATTCTCGCATTCGTTCACAGGCTGTGAGACACTGCGGGGCCTTACACTACCGTTGTAACTCAAAGAAAATGTGAACTAAGGTAATCTAAGTCGGGTGATAGAGACGCGTGGGCTCGATAAATACCCCAGCCGCGTACTCGGATTCAATTGGCGTTTGAGTTGCAACGGAAGCCTGCGACTTACTCCAACACAGATTAACTCAAATGTGCCGCGCGACAGGGCTCCTCAACGTAGCATTGTCGACGCCTGTAAGCCGACGAAACGTCGAGCGGCGCTTACGTCGCGTCGCGCGTCACAGGAGATCAAATGGGTAAAAGACTGACCACAAGTGTTCTTTCGATACTGTGTTTGGCTTTGTCAGGACTTCCGGCACCCGCTCAGAACAGCGGAGTAGAGGTAACTCCCGCTGTTAAGCACGACGTTTCACCGCCTTTACGAGCAATCCTACCGGTGCCGCCGCAACCCGCTCAGCGAGAGACGCACCCGCATCAGACGCATCCCGCCAAACCTGTCACCAATCAACCAGACCCGGTTGTACAGACATCTGCTGGTCCCCTGGTGGCCGCAAGCGGTTCCCACAGCTTTGCCGGCGTAGGCAATGGCGATTATGGTTTCTTTGACAATGCGGCGCCGCCAGACACCAATGGAGCGGTAGGGGCAACGCAATTCGTGCAGTGGGTCAACACGTCATTTGCGATTTTCGCCAAGAGTTCCGGTGCTCTGATATATGGCCCGGCCGCAGGAAATACCTTGTGGAGCGGCTTCGGTGGCGGCTGCGAAACCAATAATGACGGCGACGTGATCGCTCAATATGACAAGATCAATAATCGCTGGATCATGAGCCAGCTTTCGGTCAGCACCACGCCCTATACGCAGTGCGTGGCCGTCTCCACTACTGCGGACGCAACCGGCACTTGGAATCGCTATGCGTTTCAGCAGCCTAATTTTAACGATTATCCCAAGCTAGCAGTTTGGCCGGACGCCTACTACATCTCATTCAACATGTTCACTGGCTCGAACACGTTTCTTGGCCCCAGAGCTTGTGCTCTCGATGGCGCTGCCATGCGGGCCGGTAGCGCCGCTAACCAGATATGCTTCCAGCTCGGAAACAGCTTTGGGAGCATGTTGCCGTCCGACTTGGATGGGTCGACGCTGCCACCGGCCGGATCACCTGACTTCTATTTGAGCCTTGCTACGAACTCGCTGAATCTTTGGAAATTCCACGTCGACTTCACCACGCCGGCGAACTCCACCTTCGTCGGCCCAGTCAACATTCCTGTGGCGGCTTACAACGAGGCCTGTGGCGGGGGAACTTGCATCCCACAATCGGGAACGTCGCAGCAACTCGACTCCCTCGGTGATCGGTTGATGTATCGGCTTGCTTATCGTCACTTTCCGGATGGCCACGAATCGTTGGTGGCAAATCACTCCGTTGGAACCGGAAGCGGCAACGTGGGAGTGCGCTGGTACGAGTTGCGCAACCCCAACGTCACGCCAACGGTGTTCCAGCAAGGTACGTTCGCGCCCGACCGAAACTACCGCTGGATGGGTAGCATCGCCATGGATCAGGTCGGCAATATCGCGATGGGCTATAGCGTTTCGAGCAGCAGCATGTCACCGGCGATCCGCTTCACCGGCCGCGTGCCAACCGATCCTCTTGGCACGATGGAGGCGGAGAATGTGATTATCAACGGCACCGGCTCGCAGTTGAAAAACCTCAGCCGTTGGGGTGACTACAGCAGCATAGCGTTGGATCCGCTCGACGACTGCAACTTCTGGTACACCAACGAGTATATGAAGTCCAGCGGCACTTTTAACTGGAGCACGTGGGTCTACTCGTTCGCTTTCCCAACTTGCAGCAGCTCTGTGCCGCCAGATTTCTCCATCTCCTCCACCCCCACTTTCCAGTCGGTGGTGCAAGGGAACAGTACCAGTTATACAGTGAACGTGATCCCGTCGGGTGGCTTCGGAAGCGATGTTACGCTGGGCGTGAGTGGCATACCCAGCGGAGCCTCCGCCAGCTTCAGTCCAAACCCGGTAACAGGGGGCTTCGGTTCCCCTACGCTGTCCGTGAACGCCGGTAGCTCCATGCCAGGAAATTACACTCTGACGATCACTGCATCCGGCGGCGGCATAAACCACGCAACTTCGGTCACTCTCACGATCGTCCCTCCGCCGATCGCGGTCTCCCTGAAACCCCCGGCTGTCACACTCGAGCCTAGCCAGACGCAGCAATTCACGGCTACGGTGACCAATACCACCAATACGGCGGTGACTTGGACGGTGAACCCGAACACCGGAACTATTTCGCCCGCCGGATTGTACACGCCTCCGTCCACGATCAGCATGCAGCAGGTGGTTACAGTCACGGCGACGAGCGTCGAGGATACGAGCAAATTTGCATCGGCGAGCCTGACTCTGATTCCAGCGGCCGGTTGGTATAACTACTCCTGGACAAACCGGAAAACGATTACGATCGATCACACCAGGGTATCCGGCTCTTCGACCCTGACGAACTTCCCGGTGCTGGTTTCGGTGACGGATGTGAATCTGAAGACGCTGGCCAACGGGGGCAGCGTGGGCAAGGCGGATGGAACCGACATTCTGTTTACCGCCTCCGATGGGAGTACCAAGCTGAGTCATCAGATTGAGACTTACTCAGCCACGACCGGGCAACTGATGGCCTGGGTGCGAGTGCCGTTGCTTTCTCCATCCACCAATACTGTCCTCTTTGTCTATTACGGCAACGGCTCGGCGGCGGACCAGCAGAACCGGGCCGGGGTGTGGGACAGCAATTACGAAGGGGTTTGGCACCTGCCCAACGGGACCACGCTGTCGGGAACCGATTCGACCGGCAACGGCAACAATGCCGCGGCG
>DATMMD010000044.1:0-7970 GCA_035569875.1 Bryobacteraceae bacterium | reverse complement strand
GCGGAAACGGCGTGCTCGAGTTGCTCAGCTTCCTCGTGCACTTTGTACCATTCCATGCCGAAAATCTCGGTTAACATGCGCTCAATCAGGTGATGACGCGTGAGAAGGCGATTCGCGATGGCCCGGCCGGAGCGCGTCAGTGTGATCTGTCCTTCGCCGGCGACGCGGATCAAATCGTCGCGCTTTAGCCGCCGGATGGCCATGGTGACCGCCGGAGCCGAAACCTTCAGCCATCGGGCCAGCGTCGCGGCAATGACCGTTTCCCCCTCCGATTCAGCCTCCGCGATCGTCTTAAGGTAGTTTTCCTTTGAAATCGTGATCTTCAAGCTACCTAGATTTTACCGTTGAAAAACGGGGACTGCCTTTACCGTCCCAAGCCGAGTGACGGCACGGCAAGCCAATCCGCCCCACCGGCGCGTGGACGGTGCTGCCTGTCCCCGTTTTTCAAGCTCGCTGAGGTAACCTGAATCTCTTATGCCCGATCTCCTCACTCTGCTGAACTCCGCCAAGCTCTACGACCTCGCCCAGCCTTACTTCATCGGCATGCCGCATCATCCCGTACATCCGCCTTACCTGTTCGGCCTGGTCAAGAAGCATGGCGAGTATGTGACCACCACGGGCGCAAGCTCGGCATCCGAGGCTCTTGCTTTCGGTGGCCACGTGGGCACGCATATCGACGCGCTCTGTCATTTCTCGCGTCATGGCAAGCTCCAGGATGGCGGCGAAGTCGCCCAGTCCTATTCCGGCGGACTCGAGCGCCTGTCGGTCGACACGATCGCTCCGATTTTCCGGCGCGGCGTCCTGCTGGACATCGCAGGCCATCAGGGCGTGGATATTTTACCTTTAGATTTCACTATCACTCCCGATCATTTAGACGCGGCAGCGCGGGACCACCAAGTTGAGATCCGCTCGGGTGATGTCGTTTTGCTCCGCACCGGTTGGGCACGTTATTGGGAAGACCCGGGCCGCTTCATCTCCCAAGTGAAAGGGCCCGGGCCGGGCGAGCCGGCGGCACGCTGGCTCAGTTCGAAAGGCGTGTTCGCCGCAGGTTCAGACACGGTCGCTTTCGAATTCGTCCCGGCCCCCACCATGCCGGTGCATGTACACCTGCTGGTGGAGAACGGGATCCATATTATTGAATGCCTGAACCTGGAACAGCTGGCCCGCGATCGCGTCTACCAGTTCGTCCTTGCAGCCACGCCACTCAAAATACGCGGCGGCACAGGATCTCCCATCCGGCCCATCGCGATCGCGGCGCCATAGCTAGACTCTCCGCGCCATGTGCGTCACCAGGCTAATGATGAACGCTATCAGGAACAGGAAGAACAGAAACTTTGCCAGAACCGCGAATGTCACAGCTGCGAATCCGAAACCGAAAACCCCGGCTAGAATCGCTAGAATGAAAAACACCAGCGCATAGTAAAGCATACGTATGCACCTCCGCCATTTCCGGAGCAACTCACATTCCAGTGGCCGGAAACAACACGGTGTTCATCTGCTCGATGAAATTTTTCTCACAAAAACGGCCCGCCCATTCGCGCAGGCTCGCATGCGCTATGTGCGATTCGATCCGTTCGAACTGTTCGATGGCCTTCGCGAGGTCTTCTGGCGCATCGTACATCAACCCGCCCACCGGATCCGTTAGTGGTACGCTCTCCAGCGCGCCGCCCCGTCCCAGCGCGATAACCGGCTTGCCGCTGGCCAGCGCCTCGACGGGCGTCATCCCGAAATCTTCCTCGCCCGGCAATACCACAGCTCGCGAGCGCGCATAGAGTTCGCGCAACTCGACATCGGTCACGCGGCCGCAGAATTCCACGTTGCCGCGCGCCATCCGCCTTAATTCTTGGTATTCAGGCCCCTGCCCCACAATCCGCAAACGCCGTCCGCCTTTTGAAAACGCGCTCACCGCCGCGTCGATCCGTTTGTACGCCACCAGCTCCGAGACGATGAGATAGTAATCCTCAGGCTCTTTCCAGTAAAACGATTCCACATCCACCGGCGGATAGATCACGCGCGCCTCGCGACGGTAAGTCTTCCAAATACGCCGCGCGACGTTCGCGCTGTTGGCGACGAATTCGTCCACCCGCGCCGCCGTGCTGTAATCCCATACGCGAAGATAATTCGTTAGAGGCGCCATGAGCGTCCGCTTCCACGCGCTCGCCGTCCACTCGTTGCGATACGCGGGATAGAGATCCCACAAATAGCGCATCGGCGTGTGGCAATAACAGACGTGCCTCGCCGTCGAAGGCGCCAGCACCCCCTTGGCCGGCCCCGACTCGCTCGACACAATCAAGTCGTACCCGCGCAGATCGAAACTCTCGAGCGCCATGGGCATCAGGGGCAGTAGCGACCGGTAGTGCCGCCGCAGCGGGTTCAAATACGAAGCCATTACCCGGCGCGCCCGAATCGTCTCACTCACCCGTTCCGGGTCATAAAAAAGTGTGAAAAGATCCGCCTCCGGCAGCATGCGGCACAGCGCTTCTACCACCTTCTCCCCGCCGCGCATGTTCAGAAGCCAGTAATGGATAATAGCGGCGCGCATATAAGCTACCCGCGATTCTAACGGCGTTCTGGGTGCCGGTGCCACCATGCCAGTACCTGTAGAGTTGTTAAAAACAGCGCCGCCAATGGCCCCATCGCGCCAGTAGCCCTGATAATGGGAATCAAACCATGTGCCCAGTAACAAGCGTCACGGCCCCTGTCAGTGGGTCCGGATGCTTTCGGCGGACCTGCTGACCTACTGGCGCGTGTTACCGGTTTACTTCCTCGTGTTGGCCAGGACCTGCGAGAATCGAGCCGGAACCTCCGCGCAGTGAATATGGAGCCGGCGTGATGTCAAGAACACGGAGCCCAACAGCAGGTGGAAGCGGCCCCATAGCGCGGTTCCGCGCTCTATGCCAAGACTGGGGCGTCGCCGGCCTGGCAGTTGCCGCCGGGTTGTGCGCCGTCCCGATCTCGATCGCGGTGAGCGAGATATTCCTGGCCGCCGCGCTAGCGGCGCAGCTGGCAGGATTCGCCCGCCATCCGGCCGCATTTCGGCCGCCGCGCGTATTCTGGTACTGGCTGGTTTGGGCCGGTCTCGAGATGGCGGTGTGGCTACACTCGCCGGACCTGCGCGCCGGGAATGGCGAGTTGCGCCACCTGCTTTTAATCGCCGCGCTTTTTACGACACTGCCTGCCCTGAACCGCGCGGTCGATAAGGTGCGGGTGTGGCAGGGGATTTTCGCGACGGCAACTCTCGGCTCCGTATCGCTGATTCTCGGTTATTTCGTTCGCTTGGCTCGGTACCACCAGGAGTTGGCAGCCGGGGGGGATCCGTCAGTCTACCTTCGGACCGGCGGATTACTCCATCACTGGGCGATCTATGGGTTGGTGGAGATTCTGGTGTTCGCAGCCTTACTCGAATTCAGAGCGGCGTATCCGGAAGAGCGCCGTTGGATGAACCCAGTCTTGGCGGTGCACGTGGCGGCGATTCTTCTGAGCCTTTCCCGGGGCCTGTGGCTTGCCGCGTTCCTCATTTTCGGGTTCCATCTTGTATGGAGGCGCTCGATATGGATATGGGCGCTTCCGCTGGTGCCGGCTGTGGTAATTCTACTTTCGCCGGGTCCGGTGCGGCATCGCTTCTCCCAGATATTTGAACCCGATTACTCTTCGAATGCGGAAAGGGTGCAGATGTGGCGCGTGGGATGGCGAATGATTCGGGAGCGGCCCGTGTTCGGAGTGGGTCCGGGAAGGGTCGAGCACCTGTATACTTCATACCTCTCGCCTGGCGAGCCAGTGCCCACTTTCCACGGTCATCTGCACAATAACGCGCTCCAGTTAGGCGCACAGTTCGGGATGCTTGTCCTTGGCGCGGCCCTGATCTTCGTGACCGTCTTAGTCCGGGATCTCGCACGTGCCTGTAAACGGTCGGTCGATCGTGAACGGGAGTTTCTGTGCCGATGCGGACTACAAGGAGTGATTGGCTTTCTTCTCATGGGTATGGTGGACTACACCTACGGCCACTCACTCGGTCTCATTCTGCTCGCATTTGCGGCTATATCACCGCTGATGGAAACCCACCGTCAGCGAGCGGAAACGCTCGTCGAGCAGGAGATCGACCCCCCGGTGCTTGTCATCAAGGCCAGCCGGGAGTGGGTCAGCCCGATGCCCTTGATACGCCGGCTTGGAATTTTAGGGTTCCTCCGCAAGCGTTGTCTCTGGTTGATTCTGCTGCTGGCGCTCGTGCTTCGCACTTACCACTTGGCCTATCCTCCGTGGGATTATCAGAACTGGCGGCAGACGATCACGCTAATGGTGGCGCGCGACTTTGCGCGTCACAACTCCCATCTGTTTCACCCCCAGGTGTCATGGGTGACTTCAGCCCCTTCGGAGCCCAGCTATTTCATAGCTGAATTCTCGATTGAAAGCCTGCTGGCAGCGCTTCTGTACAAAATCTTCGGTGAGAGTGACGTGCTCGCTCGGATCGTCGTGATCGCTTTTTCAATGATGGGGATTTATTTCCTTTATGCCTTACTCAAGCGGAGGACGACACCCCTGGCGGCCTATTTGGGCGCGTTTGTCTACTCTCTGCTCCCCTATCATCTCTTCTTCGGACGCGTGTTCATGCCAGACGTGCCCGCGCTGTCTCTGGCGTTAGGGGCTTTGGACGTGTTGGATCGCTGGACCGATAATCGCAAATGGCGGTCGTTACTCGCCGCCGCCGCTCTCACCGCGCTGGCCATTCTCCAAAAGTCGCCGGTTATTTTCGTCGGCTTGCCAATGTTCTTTCTCTTCGGAATGGCCTACGGTAGACGATTGCTGTTGCGGCCAGAGCCATATGTATTCGGAGCAATAGCGACGCTACCGCCGCTGGCTTGGTACAGTTACGGCATTCTCGTCGCGCCAGCGGGCGGATTTTCAATTAGCCAGGCAGTCCACAGCTTCGGCAGAGATTTAGGACTTTGGATTCAATTCCCATTCGTCCGTCAAATCCTGAAGGCATTAGCCCTCGAGGCTTTCTCACCATTCGGACTCGTTCTCGCCATAGTAGGACTGTTCTGGCCGTTGAGCGGCCGTGCGGCCTGGGTGTTCCGGTCGTGGGTAGTGGGTGCGGCTTTATTATTGTTCCTGATTCCGGACAGCCTTCCACAGAAGCACTACTACCTTTCCCTGCTATTACCAGGGGGAGCGGCTCTTACCGGGCTCGCCTTGGCCGACTTGGCCCATCGACGGCGCTCACCTCCCGCAGTGGCTGCAATCCTGATTCTGTTTACTGCAGGAGCAATTTATTCGGTGGCGCCTTTATATCAGCACGACCGCTGGCCACGAGATTTGGGCTCTTTGCTCAATCGTTTGACACCGCGAGAGGATCTGATCGTTACCGAGAGCGGTGGTAGCCCAAATATGCTGTATTTTGCCGACCGCCGAGGTTGGATGCTTAACAGAGAGTATGACCCTGCCCTTCTGGCTCAACTATCGCAACGCGGCGCCCGATATTATGCCGACACTTTCATTGTGGACGGCGACGAGCAGCGCGATTTTTTTCGCACGCTCGATGCCCGTTTTGGACGACTGACGCCAGAGGACGCATCCTGGCCCTGGCCGATCTACGACTTGACGGCGCCATCCGTATCTCGCGGTGACGTGCCGGCCGGCGAGATTCAACGTGCATCCACCGTAAATTTCGGCGGCCAGATTGGGTTGCTCGGGGTGTCACTCCGCGAGGTGCTCGATTGGCCAGCTTCCTTCGAGGTGATCTACCACTGGCAATGTCTCAAAGAGTCAGCAGGAGATGTACAGATCTTCGTGCTTATCACGGACTCGGCAGGCCATATAGCGTACCAGCAGGAACACTGGCCGAGAGCTGAGCGTTTTTCTACTACGAAATGGAAGGTGGGCGACATCATCCGTGAGCGATATGTAATGGTGCTTCCCGGTTCACTACCCGGAGGGAAGTATCAAATTCGTGTGGGATGGTTTGACCCCGCGGGCGGGCGGCGGCTACCAATCTTGAAAAGCGCAGCTTCGAACTCCGAGGATAGCGCCCGTGTAGCAGAAATCGATGTTCACAATCCGCCGCAGTATGGCTGGTTTCGTGCCGATTGACTCGCCGCCAGGGTCACCCGCCCTGAAGCCCTCTCTTATCTCCGCCGCTTGGCCACCGTGATCTATTTCATGGCCAGCGGAGTTCGTCTATGGAGCTCCAAAACGGCTGACGGTTCGCAGTCGGCGAGAAGCCAACCTCCTTGGCACACGGGAATTGAATTCAAGGATGAGATAGAATAGCCCCCCAGCCAAGCCGACCAAAAGTGCAGCGAATGCGTTTAGAGTAGTTTTGGGCGAGGACGGCCGCTGTGGCACTACGCCGGAATCAATAATGGTTAAGCGCTCACTACGGTATCCGGTTCCAAAGCGGACTTCCTGGACTCGCCGCTGCGCTCGTTCGAACGTATCGCGGGCCGCTTCACGATGTGCCTGCGCCACATCCACGCGCATGGAACGCGTTGTGCTTGAATTTATCGGCATGCTGTCCGATTCCGCCCATTCGCGTTCGGCGTTTTCCATGAGGGCTCGCGCATCCGCCAACTCTTTTTCGGCGTTTCCGATTAGATCACGTTGCGTTTCGCCATCCGGCATGCGACTTAACTCCACCGTTTGCTGCGCCATGTACAGCGCGAAGTCATGCGCTTTTCTGGCATCCGGAAGAGTAGCCGTGACCTCCAGAATTCTCGTATTCCGCGGAATTCTCACTGTAAGCACAGATCGTTGATCGATCGGCCTGGAACGGCTTAACCCGAAATGCTGGGCAGCTTGCAGGAACAGGTACTCGCCAGAAGCTATGATCTCGTAGGTCTTTAACGATTCGAGGTATATGGGGTTAATCCCCATTCGTTGATCGCTGCCGGCCGGAGGGTCAATCAAAATCCTGCTCGTCGCCGTATATTTGGTCGGCGACACTAGGCTGACGCCGACCGAAAGTAGCACTGCCGTACCACACGTCCAGAATAGGACTCGCATCCGGCGGCGAAGATGGCCAAGGTATTGAAAGGCACCGCTGGTTTCTGGCATCCTTTGTATCCTTGCGGGGTAGTGTAGCCAATCTTAGCGATTCTTTCAACGCAACGAAGTTAATTTTGGAAATTCCGGGTTGTTGCCGGCGATTGCGTGAGCAGCGCGGTCCTACCAGGTATTGCCACCGAACAACAGTTGTGGAGGTCAGGAGGTTGCGCCCGGATACCTGCCATAATCCGGCAAGTCCGGGCTTCGCACTCAGAATTTTCACGGCGTCACGGCGCGTCCCGCAAGAGTTAACACGTGTGAACCAAAAGTCTTGGAGTAAACAGCACAACTATGGTCACTTGGCCGCGCCTGGTAAGTTATCCGTTGTTACCTTCCTGGAAAATTCTTATGATCCAGGTTGTATGTTGGTTACGTGTATTGAGTCGCTAGTGGAATCAAAGGTTCCGGTGATCGTCACTTTCTGGCCTGCGTAGTCCCGCGCCTTTTTCTGATTATCCAGTTGATAGGCACGCTTGGCCGCTGGGTCGTAAAGCGCATATTTGCCGCCGCTCTTTACGCAGGCCATGGCGCATTCCTTGGCGTTCTTGGCGCCTTCCGACTTCATCATGTTGTCATGTGAGCCCATTTGGGCACACTGGCTGTCCATGATCTCGCCGGTAAAGGTGTGGTCGGCGGCTCGAGCAACACCGAGTCCGGCGGCAACGCAAAATACAGTGATCAATAACGATTGTTTCATGCCTATTCCCGCTATCTTTCCGAGACGGTGTGAGATCCCGCCCCTAAGGGTATGACGCCAGCCACAGCGATCCAAACTCTTCCACCATGGTTAGCACGACAGCTGTCTGTTCGGCTAGACGTACGCGGCTCCTCGCTGGGAGCCTTTTTGTAAATCCTTTCCGTCCTTGAGCTACTCCGCGTCCTATCCGGTCGCCACCGGCGGAGGGTCTTAGAAAAGTGTAAAAAGATCA
>DATMMD010000043.1:0-16622 GCA_035569875.1 Bryobacteraceae bacterium | reverse complement strand
GGTTCCGGTTCGAGTGGATTTACGGTGTGGCGGCGGTGGTGGCGGTATTTCACGACACGCTAATTACAATCGGTCTGTTTTCGCTGACCAACAAGGAGATTTCGCTCACGGTGGTGGCGGCGCTGCTGACGCTGGTAGGTTATTCGATGAACGACACCATCGTAACGTTCGACCGGATTCGCGAGAATCTGAAGATCCTGCGGCGGGAGAAGCTGGAGCACCTGATCAACATCAGCGTGAATCAGACCTTAAGCCGGACGGTGCTCACCAGCGGCCTGACGCTGCTGACGGCGTTATCGTTGTGGATCTTCGGCGGCGAGGTGCTGAACGGGTTCTCGTTCGCGCTGGTGTGGGGCATCGTGTTTGGAACGTACTCGTCGGTGTTTATCGCCAGTCCGATTTTGCTGTTGGGGCAGAACATCGTCGAACGCAGGAAGGCGCAGCCGGTAGCGGAGACGCGCGGCGTAGCGAAGACTCAGGCGAATTCGAAGACGCCTGCCGGCAAAGATGCCGGGGGCAAGGAGCCGGCCCGGACGGGGAGGGGCTCGCGAGGGTGAGGCGGCATTAACGGGAGAGGGGGGGAGAAAAGGTATGTTTGATCAGACTTTTGTAGACGGAGTAGGGAAGACCAATAAGAGTTGGACTGTAACGCTTTCGTTCGCGGTGGAATTCATCGCAATTGGGGTGATGATTCTAATCCCGCTGATATGGACTGAAGCGCTGCCGAAAGCCTCGTTGGTGAACTTTCTGACGGCGCCGGCTCCGCCACCGCCGCCACCGCCTCCGCCACCTCCGGCGCAGGTCATCAAGGTGGTGCACGTGGCGCCGCGTCAATTTAACGGACAGACGTTGCAGGCTCCGCGGGAAATTCCCAAGCAAGTGGCCATGATTACGGAAGACGCGCTTCCACCAAGCAATGTCGGCACTCAGATTGGCGGCGTTGAGGGCGGCATTCCTGGAGGCACGGGTCTGGGTGGTCTGAGCGGGGGTGGTTTCGCACCCCCGCCGCCGCCGCCTCCTCCTCCTCCCAAGGTGGTGGACGTCAAGCCCAAGGTGGAAGGGCCGCAGAGAGTCAGCAGCGGCGTTCAAGCCGCCAGGTTGATAAAGCACCCTACGCCGCTTTATCCTCCCATCGCCAAGAGCGCCCGTATTCAGGGGACAGTGGTTCTTCAGGCCATCATCGGCAAAGATGGAACAGTGCAGAATTTGAAGATGATCAGCTCCTCCTCGCCGTTACTGGTTCAATCCGCGATGGATGCGGTGAAGCAGTGGGTGTATCAGCCCACCTTGTTGAATAACGAGCCGGTGGATGTGATCACCGAGGTTACAGTGAATTTTACGTTGCAGTAAGGTCCGGGGCGGTAGCTGAGGCTTCCGCCGCCAACATTTCAAATTCGTTAGGAGAAAAACATGGTTTTACAGTTGCAAGTTTGGGCGTTCATGCTTTTGCAGGCAGAAGCCGCCGCACCGACTTCGGTCAGTTTCGATCCCCGCGCCATGTGGGGGCAGATGGCTTGGCCGGCGAGGATGGTCGTCATCATCCTGTTCATTATGTCGGCGTGGTCCATCGGCGTCGCGATCGACCGCGTGATCGCCTTCAACGGAGCGCGCCAGCAGAGCCGGCAGTTCGCGCCGGCGGTTGCGGGAGCCCTGCGCGAGGGTAAGCTGGACGAGGCCATCAAGATCGCCGACCGCTTCAGCAAGAGCCATCTGGCCAAAGTTGTGGTGGCTGGATTACAGGAGTTTAGGGCGCATCAGTTAAGCGCGGAGATTTCAGGCGAAGAAATCCAGGCGTCCAAGCGCGCTCTGGAACGCGCCGAAGCCATCGTGCATGCCGAATTAAAGCGCGGCGTCAGCAGCCTGGCTACGATCGGGTCAACGTCCCCCTTCGTCGGACTGTTCGGCACCGTGGTCGGCATCATCAATGCGTTCAAAGGCATTTCGACTCAAAAGTCGACCGGCTTGGGCGCTGTGGCCGGTGGTATTTCGGAAGCCTTGGTTACCACCGCTGTCGGTCTGTTCGTGGCTATCCCGGCCGTCTGGATGTTCAATTACTTCACCAACAGAATTGAAGCATTCGACGTCGAGATGGGCAACTCCAGTTCGGAACTGATCGATTATTTCCTGAAGCGCAGCCAACGCGCTACAGCAGCCAAGTAGCTTTGAGGCACGCGAGTTGAATTTTGGCGCGGGGCGCGGGTTGATGGCCTATCCACAGCCTGCGCCTCTCAACCAATAAGGAGTTTGAAATGGAAAAGAAAACAGCCCCGCCGCCGGTATCCGACATCAATGTCACCCCCATGGTGGATGTCATGCTGGTGCTACTGATCATCTTCATGGTCATCACGCCCATGCTCACCAAGGGTGTCACGGTCGACATGGTGCGGACCAAGAACCCGATTGCGATGCAGGCCGCCGACAAAGAGGACGCAATTCTCATCGCCGTCACTCGAAATGGAAGCGTATTCTTGAGCCCCGGCAATATCAAAATGGCGCCCGACCAGCTTCCTGAAAGAGTTCGCGATCTCCTCACCAACCGTATGGACAAGATGTGCTACATCAAGGCCGACGCCCGAGCGCGTTACTCGGCCGTGGAAGACGTCGTCGATAATCTGAGAGCGGCCGGAGTGGACCAGATCGGCTTAATCACCGAAGCGATTCCGGACACTTCGAAAAAACCGGGCGCGCCGGCTAGCCCGACTCCCGGATCGTAAGTAAGAATGCTCGGCCGGACCAGAATCTAAGAAACAAGGAACGAGGTATTTACTATGTCAATGGCAGTGGGAGGCCCCGGCGGAGGGCCAAAAGCCGATATCAATATGACGCCGCTGATCGACGTGCTGCTGGTGCTGTTGATCATCTTCATGGTGATCACTCCACTGACGCCGCATGGTCTGGAAGCATTGGCGCCACAACCGCCCGATAAGAAAAATACCCCCCCTCCCGATCAGGATCGCACCGTGGTCATCGTGATCGACAAGGACAAGAAGATGCACCTCAACAACGAGGACACCGACATGCAAAAGCTCGGAGCTCGCTTGGAGGACATTTTCAAGACCCGCGCCGAGCGCGTGGTTTTTGTGAAAGGCGATCCCGATCTCGACTACGAGGTTGTCGCTAAGGCGATTGACATCGCCAAGGGGGCCGGCATGGACAAGATCGGTCTTATGACCCCCAAGGTGGAGGCCGGAAACTGACGGTGTTAGCGTCTCCTGGCCGACGTCTGGTTCAGTTTCAATTGGTTCAGTTCAATATCTATTTCTTATGAAGACCATTACTCTTGTGTTGGGAATCGGGTTGCTGGTTCTGGCGGGAACTGGCTGTGACAAACTGAAATCGCGGGACCAGCTCAACCGCGGCGTGCAGGCCTACCGCAGCGCGAAGTACGCGGATGCCGTTGAGTATTTCAAAACCGCCGTCAACCTGGACCCCACGAACCTCAACGGCCGCTTGTATCTGGCGACTGCCTACATGACGCAGTACATCCCCGGCGCCGAGTCGCCGGAGAACCTCCAGCTTGCCAAACAGGCCAAGGAAGAGTTCATGAAGGTTCTCGAAAGGGACCCCAACGACAAGACCGCCTTGGCTTCCCTGGCCTCGCTCAGCTATCAGCAAGCGCAAGGCATGCCCGATCTGGAGCAGAAGCTGAAGAAGTTGGATGAAGCCAAGGAGTGGTATCTCAAGTTGATTGCCGCAGATCCGCAAAACAAGGAAGGCTTCTATAGCCTGGCCGTGATCGACTGGGTGAAGTGGTACGCTGCCTGGATGAAATCCCGCGCTGACCTCGGGATGAAACCCGAAGAGCCCGGTCCAATCAAGGACAAGAAGGTCAAGGCCGATTTGAAGGATCAGTACAGCGCCGTCATCGAGGATGGCATCAAGAACCTCCAGAAGGCGCTGGACATCGATCCCAACTACGACGACGCCATGGCGTACATGAACCTCCTGATCCGCGAGCGCGCTGACCTGGACGAAAGCCCCGACCAATACAAGAAGGACGTCGAGACCGCTGACGGCTGGGTCCAGAAGGCACTCGACACCAAAAAGATGAAAGCCGCCAAGGAAGCCGCGAAAACGGCGGGCGGAATTACGCCGGACGCTCCGAAGTAAACTTTAAGGAGCGCGTACCCTAGGTCGAATCGGCAGAACCAGCACTGCCGAGCGCATGATCAAGATATGGGGGAACTGCGCAAGACTGAAGAACGCCGGGAGTTGCACGCACTGACGCCGATCTTTCGGCTGCGCGGAAAATTCTCCGTGCGCTGACAGATCCAGTGTGGCAGTCGGTTCTTACCGCTCCACTTGACGATGAACCGGAAGCTGGTGCGGAGCGGGCCGCCGTCGGAGCAGCGCGTAAAGAAAGTGGGAGTGGGACCTCGCATGAGCGCTCACTGATCACATGAACAGCGGCGACCTGCGTTTGCGCCTAGGCGAGTACCGGGTGCGATTCGAGGTACTCAGACCAGACACCTACCGGATACTTTCGGTGGGTCATCGTCGCGAAGCTTATCGAAGCTAGAACGTCTCGGCTCAGATCAATCGAAGTGGCTTGCTCCCCTTTTCAATCACCCGCCCGATCCGATAGGCCTCTGGAAATGCGCGCACCAGGGCCGCCGCATCACCTTCCGGCAGCGAAATCAACAGGCCGCCCGACGTCTGAGGATCGTATAGCAAATCGTCAAACTCAGACTGCCCTTCCACGCACGACGCTGCGAACTCGCGGTTATTGTTCAACCCGCCCGGTATCGCGCCTTGCCGGGCATAGTCCACCGCACCGGGCAGGAACCGCACCGCGCTCGGGTGGATCTCAATCGTCACCCTGCTCGCCAGAGCCATCTCTCGCGCGTGCCCGATCAAGCCAAAACCCGTTACATCCGTGCAGCCATGCACGTCGAAAGCAAGCATGGCTTCGCAGGCGCGACGATTGAGCGTCAGCATCGATTGGACAGACGCTTCCACATCCGGCTCCTTTGCGATCCCGCGCTTGAGAGCCGTTGAGATCACTCCCGTTCCGATGCGCTTCGTGAGCACTAGCGCGTCACCCGGCCGCGCGCCTGCGTTGGTCTTGATCCGATCCGGATGGATCGTCCCGGTGACTGCGTAACCGAATTTGACCTCGTTATCGGCGATACTATGGCCCCCCATCAGCGCGCAGTCCGCTTCGTGAATCTTTTCCGCGCCGCCTTTCAGAACCTGCGCCAGATCATCCAGCGCGCCTTTGGCCGGCCAGGCAAGAATGGAAAGCGCCGACAACGGCTTGCCTCCCATGGCATAAACGTCGCTCAAGGCATTGGCCGCCGCGATGGCCCCAAAGGTGTATGGATCATCCACGATCGGCGTGAAGAAGTCCACGGTCTGCACCAGCGCACACTCCGGCGTCAGCTTGTACACTCCGGCATCGTCGGCGGTGTCAAACCCGACCAGCACGTTCTCGTTCGCCCAGCGTGGGATCTGGGCGAGCACTTGGTCCAAAACCTTTGGACTTAATTTAGACGCTCAACCGGCCGCGGAAGTATGCGCAGTCAGCTTGCCCGTATTCGTGGTAGCCACGGTTTTAGGATACAGTAATCGGTCCGCTCAGCCTGGCTCAATCCAGCCGCAGAACCTGCATCGGATCAAGTTTCGCTGCACGGCGCGCGGGAATCGCGCAGGCAGCGACCGCACAAAGCAGGACGAGAGAACAGACCGACAGCCAGACCACCCAATCGCCTGCCTCCGTTCGAAACAGATACGTCTCGATCGCACGGCGCAGCCAGAAGCTGAGTAATCCACCAAATGCGATTCCTGCAAAAGCAAGCCGGAGACTGTACCTCTGCAGCCGGCCCGCGATCAATCCCGGCGTAGCGCCCAGCGCGATGCGGATACCAATCTCGCGACGCTTCACCTGAACCGTATAACTTAAGAGCCCTGCCAGACCCGTGGCCGCAATCACCAGCGCGAACACTGCAAAAGCGCTCAACAGAGCCGTGAGAGCACGCTCCGTAGCAACCGAAGACGTGATGTTTTCAGAAAGGGTGCTGACCCGGGTGAACGGCATACGGCCCGCTTCCTTTTCAAACAGAACGCGGAGTGCAGACACTACGGGCTCGCAAGGGCCGCTGTAATTCAACGCCAGCGCCATTCCGAGTGTGGTTTGCTGCTCCCAGTAAGAGGTGTATACCGTAGGCGGGTTCGGTTCTCGGATGTTTTGAAACTTAGCATCGGCGGCCACGCCTACGATCTCGGTCCAATCCAGATTTCCGGGCTTCAACCGCTGGCCCAGCGCGGCTTGCGGCGATCCGAAGAATTTATGAGCCAGATTCTCGCTGACGATCGAGCCCTTCGGTCCGCCCGAGCCGCGGGGCGAGAAGTCGCGACCGGCAACCAGCGGAATGCCCGCAGCCGCGAAGTATCCATCCGTCACCTGATGCGAATAAACCATTCGTTCACTGGGAGTCGCCTCCGGATGGCTAGGCAGCTCAATCGTTAACGTTTGCAAAGCACCCGTAAATGGGATGTACATCGTCCACGCGGCCGCCTGAACTCCTGGCAGCCGGCGGGCTTCCTGGAGGAGCGTTGCGTAGGCGCCCGGCATTCTGTCGCGGCTGACTCCGGCATTGAACAAATCGGGGCTCACGAACACTGTGTGGGCCGTATCGAAGCCGGTCGCTTCGTGGAGCAGCGACCGCAGGGAGGTCAGGAACAATGCAGCGCCGCCCAGCAGAGCCAAAGAAAAAGCCATCTGGACGACGATGAGGCTGCTTCGGAAATAGGTCGCTGCTCGCGAACTTGCGTACAGCTTCGTACCCTCGTGGATGGCTCCTCGGACAGCCGACCAGGCCGGCGCCCAGCCTGCAATCAGAACCACAGCACTCAGCACGACTGCGAGAAAACCGAGAACATTCCAATCGATCGGTGTCTCGAGATGTATTGGATAGTCGGCCGGCGAGGCTGCAGCCACAAGGGAGTCCGCGAGCCAGGGTGAGATGATGATTCCGAGCGACGTGCCGGCCGCCGCCAGCAGTGTGCTCTCCACCAGCAACTGCCGTCGGATACGATTGGCCGATGCACCCAGCGCCAGGCGCACTGATAGCTCCTGCCGCCGCGCCATGGAGCGGGCCAGCAAGAGGTTCGTCAAATTCGTTGCAGCTATCAAGAGCACCGCCGCTACCGCCGCCATCAATGTCCAGAGTGCGGGGCTGAATATTTCTACGAGGTACGAAACCCCGGTGCGCGCGGATACCAAGTCCAACTTCATGGCCAGGAAATGTTTCTCATCCTCGGCGCGGAGCTTTGGCGGCTTCACCTCTTCCAACAACGGCCGGGACATCGATGCGATCTGTTGACGGGCATGGTCGATACTCACGCCGGGTTTCAAGCGTGCTACGGTTTCGAGCATCCAGAGCCCCGCATCCGAACGCCAGTGCGACTTGGGGAACATCGTCTCTAAGACGCTAAGAGGCAACCATATATCCGGCCAGACGCCTGGGCTCACACCACGAAAGCGCGGGGGTGCTACGCCGATGATGGTGAAAGGAATCCGCTCCAGAATGATCCGCGTTCCGATCGCGTCCGCTCTTCTACCAAAAAGTCTGGACCACATGGCGTCGCTTATGACCGCTTGCCAGCCCGACGGACCGCCGGCCACATCGTCGCCAGGTGTTAGAAGACGGCCCGCGCCCGGCTCTACGCCCAGCACCGGAAAATACGATCCCGTAACAAAGCACATTGGGATTTGATAGGGCGCCCCGGCTATCTCAGCAACGAACATGCCTTCGCCCGCGTTGCCAAAAACGCCCTCGAAAAGATCTTGTTTTCCGAGCGCTTCGTACAGCTGAAACGGTATCTGGCGCCGCTCCTTGGGCGCCGTCGCTCGCCCGTTGATCCAAGCTCGATCGGTTGGAGGGAGATTCGTCGCTCGTATTCGAACGAGTTGTTGCGGCTCGCGAACCGGAAGACTTCGCCACAACAGGCTATTGAGAAGCGTAAAAATGGCGCTATTGCCGCCCACTCCGACAGCCAGCGTGATCAGCGCTACGGTGGTGAAAATTCTGTCCTTCGACAAGACTCGCGTGCCGAACACGATATCCTGCCATAGGCTCTCCAGCCAAACAAAGCTCCACTGCTCCCGCGTGCTCTCTTTCCAGCTAGTGGGATTACCAACCACAAGACGCGCGCGCCGGCCGGCCTCTTCTGGAGATAAACCTTGCTGCTCGAAGTGGGCCTGCTTTAACGCCAGGTGAGCGCCCAGTTCGTCTTCCAGGTCCCGGTCGAGCTGCCGGCGATATCCGAGCGACCGCAGCCGTTGAAAAAGGCTGACGAGCCATTCCATGCTCACACTCCTTCGATCACGCGCCGCATGCCTAGCGCAATCCGCTGCCAGTCTTCACGCTCCCGCACCAACTGCTTCTTACCGGACGGCGTCAGCCGGTAGTACTTCGCGCGACGGTTGGCTTCCGAAATCCCCCACTCGGCCGTGAGCCAACCCTTGATCTGAAGGCGGTGCAGAGCCGGATACAAGGCGCCCTCTTCCACGCGAAAGAGCTCACCTGACTTGCTCCAGATGGCCTCCATGATCGTGTACCCGTGTGCCGGCTCAGATTGCAGGGTGCTCAGGATCAGCACGTCGAGCGTGCCCGGCAATAGGTCGTAACGCTCCGCCATAAGCTACTTAGGGGAGTATATCCCTATCGCGATTGCCGGTCAAGCGCAAAACAATGTGTGAATCTAGTAGTGTGATCCAAATGGGCGCAGATCTTCGTTACGCTCTCCGCACGCTCCGCAGCGACTCGGGATTTACTTTCCTCGCAATCACGCTCATCGCGCTCGGCATCGGCGCTAATACCGCAGTGTTCAGCGTCATTGAGGCGGTCCTGCTGCGGCCCCTGCCCTATCACGAGCCATCGCGTCTTTGCATGGTTTGGAAGTCCGTTCCCGCGAAGAATCTGGACTGGGAATGGATGGGCTATCCCGGAATCCGGAACTGGCGCGAGCAGAACCACGTTTTTGCGGACATCGCCGCGGTCGCGCGACCCGAAGCGGCCGTAGTCACGCTGACGGGTGGTCCCCAACCGGAGCGAATTCAATCAGCCAAGGTCGAAGGCAATTTATTTTCCGTACTCGGAGCGGCCCCCGTGCTAGGACGGACGTTTTCGCTAAGAGAGGCTCAGCGTGGCGAAAATGTTGCAGTTTTGAGTTACGGCTTTTGGCAGCGGCATTATGGCGGGTCGCACGACATACTCGGGCGAACGCTGGACTTGGACCATCAAAGCTGCACCATTATCGGGGTAATGAATCCAAGTTTCCAGTTCCCGAGCAAAGACACACAACTGTGGCTCCTTGTCTCAGCCGACGCGCGCTGGCCAAAGTTTCAGCAATTTCGCTACGCCGACGCTTTTACTGCCGTCGCCCGTCTGAAGCCCGGAGTTTCGCTGACCCAGGCGAGAGCCGAAATGAAAGCCATTAGTGAGCGGCTCGCGATTCAGTACCCGGCGACGGACGCCGGCTTAGGTGTACGCGTGGTACCTCTCGCCGACCAAGTGGCTGGCCCTCAAGTGCGACGCACATTGTGGGTACTGGCAGGTGGGGTGTTTTGTGTACTGCTAATCACCTGTACCAACATCGCGAGTCTGCTGCTGGCTCGCGGGTCCGCCCGATCGAGAGAATTCGCCGTAAGAGCCGCGCTCGGCGCTGGACGCGCTCGCGTGATCCGCCAACTCCTCACCGAGAGCGTCGTGCTGTCCGGCGCTGGAGGCTTGCTGGGGTTGATTGTTACGGCGATTGTATTGAAAGCCCTGCTGGCTCTCGCGCCCGCTGATCTTCCGCATTTGGATGAGGTTCGCATCAACACCGCAGTGCTGGCGTTCGCGTTTCTCCTCTCCGTAGGGACAGGATTGTTTTTCGGCATGTTCCCGGCATGGCAAGCCGCTGGACGCGATCCGCAAGAGGCTTTGAAGGATGGCGGATTTGGCGGACCCTCGGGCGGCGGGAGCGTGCGTCTGTTGCTGGTAGCAACGCAGTACGCGTTTGCGCTGGTGCTCCTCACCGGCTCTGGTCTGCTGTTGCGCAGTTTCGTCGCGTTGCAAGCCGTGACGCCGGGCTTCAATACGCACCGCCTCCTGACCTTCACCATCGATCTTCCCGATGACATGTACGGCGCCAGAGCTCACGCCTTCTTCGAACAGGCCATCCACGCGATCAACCGCCTACCCGGTGTGCAATCAGCAGCCGTAGGAGGCACCTTCCACAACCACATTCCGAACGGGGTAATTACGGTGGAGGGCCACGCGCCCGAGGATGCACAACCATTCACAGGCTGGGCTGTAGGTCCGGGATATTTTCAGACCATGGGGATTCCACTGCAACGGGGACGGCTCTTTGCAACCAACGATATTTCCGGCGCGGTCATCAGTGAATCCATGGCTCACCGCTTTTGGCCGGGGCAGGACCCCTTGGGCAAGCGTTTCAAGCGGTCACTTCCGGGGCTCGACGCGGGTAACTGGTATACGGTTCTTGGCGTGGTTGGCGACCGGCTCTCTAACGGACCGGGCAGTTCCACGCTGCCAACGATTTACGACCTCGATACTGGAAGCTCTAATACGACCATGGTTGTCCGCGCCATCGGAGATCCGCTGCTACTCGTTAATGCGGTCCGCCGGACTGTCCATGAAATCAATCCCGAGGTACCGTATTTCGAGATCACTACAGTGGACCAGCAAATGTGGGAAATTCAAGCGTCACGGCGATTTGAAACCATACTGCTTACTATTTTTTCCGTGCTCGCGACTCTTCTCGCCGCGGCGGGCATTTACGGGCTTCTGCAGCATGCTGTAGCGCAAAGGACCAAAGAGATCGGCATCCGCCTCGCTTTGGGCGCTCGTAGCTCCGATGTCAAGCGTCTCGTGCTAAGCGACGGACTACGAGGCGTCGCGATCGGATTGCTGGCTGGCGTGTTGGTTTCTTACGCGGCGACTCGCGTTCTTTCGAGTGTCCTATACGATGTCACCGCAACGGATCCGATGACCTTTGCGGGGGTCATCGCATTATTGAGCGCGGTCGCGTTCGCGGCCAGCAGCCTGCCGGCGCGGCGAGCTGTCAAAGTGGATCCGATGGTCGCTTTGCGGCACCAATGAAGCTCGGCTCGTAAAAAATCGCTAAAACCTATACAACATCAGGTACACAATCACGCCCGTCACGCTGACGTACAGCCAAATGGGGAATGTCCACCGCGCGATTTTGCGATGACTTACGAAATCCCCGCGCAGCGCGCGCCGCAGCGTAATGATCGCTAACACGGGTACTGTCGCGGCTAGTGTGGTGTGTGTGATGAGAATACTGAAGTAGATCGTGCGCAAGAAACCGGTCTTTTGATAAGGAACCGATCCGACCTGAGCGTGATAGACGACATAGCAAATCAGGAACGCGATCGACACGCCGAACGCAGCCAGCATAACGCGCTTATGCGCCTGGATGCGCCTGCGGCGAATCAATGAATAGCCGGTTAGAAGCAAAATCGCCGCGGTCGCGTTGAGCGTCGCGTTCACTGTGGGGAGAATGTGAATATCGATCAAGACTGCTCGCGGGCCAGTGCGTAGATGTCGTCGATCAAGCGTGGAATGGACCGTGACTCCGAGGTGTCGTAATAGCCGCGGATGCGCGATTGCCGGTCGATGAGGACGAAACGTGTGCTGTGCTGCATCGATGTGTCCAGGTTGCCCAGCTTAAAAACGTCGCGATCGAGTCTCTGTAAAGTGGCCTCCGGGCCGGTCAAGAAATACCAGTGCTCGCTGGATGCGCCATGAATCTTCGCGTAGTCTGCTAAAACCAATGGCGTGTCGCGGGCCGGATCCACCGTAAACGACACCAGCTTAACGTCCGGCATCTTGCCAATGGCGTTCTGCACTTCATGCATCTGTGAAGTCATGCGCGGGCATGGGCCAGGGCAAGTGGTGTAAATGAAGTCCGCTACCCAGATTTTTCCAGAGAGAACGGCACTGTGGAATGGCTGTCCGTTTTGCGCGATCAAGTCAAATGCTGGCACGTCGTAGTACACCGGCAGTGAACTGGTGTGGCGGATGCAAGCGGTCAGGGAGAAGATTAGTGCGGATAGGACTACAAGCTTCATGCAACGTGATCAAACAGCATCAGGCCGTACAGAACCGGCAGGTACACTACGGACGCGAGCAGAACCTTGCGTGCTTGTTGCCGCGTTCGATCGAAAGTGATGCGCAGGCCGGCGTATAAAAACAACAGCCCCATGACGGCAGCGCCAATGAGATACACGTTCCCGGTCATTGCGAGAAACTTGGGAACCAGGCTGATCGGGATCAGCGCCAGTGAGAACCACAAGATACGGCGCGCCGTCGACTCGCCATCCGGCTCAACCACCGGTAGCATCCGGATGCCCGCACGCTCGTAGTCTTCGCGGTACATCCACGCGATCGCGTAAAAGTGCGGGAACTGCCACAGAAACAAGATGGCGAACAGGATCCAGGCCTGCCAAGTCAGAGTGCCGCTCGCGGCCGCGTAGCCGATCAGAGGCGGCATCGCGCCGGGGATCGCTCCGATGGTCGTCGAGTGCGGCGATCGTTGCTTAAGTGGCGTGTAAATGAAAAGGTAGCTGCCCAGGGTGACAGCGCCCAACAAGGCTGCGAGGGGATTCACGCCGAGCTGCAGATCGAAAAACCCTGCAGCCGAAATCAACAGGCCAAACAGCAATGCCTTTTCCTCATGCAGTTTTCCGGACGGAAGAGGACGTTCCTGCGTTCGCCGCATCTTGGCGTCCGCTTCCCGCTCAAACCACTGATTCAGCGTCGCTGTTCCCGAGGCCAAAAGACCAGTACCCAGGAGCGTATGAAACAAGGTGAGAATATGCCAGCTGCCCTTGGCGCCGAAGAAATAACCGATTCCCGTGCTCATTAATATGAGCCACGTGATTCGCGGCTTAGTTAACGCGAGGTAATCTTTCATCCGGCCTGGAGGGAACCCGACCTTCTACGGTAGCACTTCTTAACAATACTTTGCAGACCTTACTGGCCGCCATCAGCTACGCTGGAAATAGAGCGAAATGCACAAGATCAAGGCCAAAGCCTGGCTCTCGTGGGCTTTTATAAGCCTATTGGCATTGCTCTGTGGAGTGCTCACCGTACTTCAAAACCGCTGGATCAGCGAGTTTAGCCAGGCGTAAAAGCAACGCCTCCACCAACAGCTGCAAACCGAGCTCGGTCATCTCAGCGGCGAGTTCAATGATGATGTCACGCGCGTGTGTGGCGGGCTGCTGCCTTCGGCGGCCCAAGTCGAAGAGCTAGGCAGAGAACGGGCGTACGCGGCAGGATACTCATGAAAGACCCGCGGATTGGCCCGCGCGGCTCGGTTGAGCATACGAGCTGAATCTCGAGCAGCTCATTTCGAGATCACGCGCGCCAACCGTCGCTTAGAACTGCCGTCTTCTCGCCTAGTAAATCGCTATAGCGATGATTGGCCGCTGCGCAGAGCGCTCTACCTCAATGTCGTGGCTTCTCTCGCACTGCTGCTAAGCGCTACTCTTCTCGGGCTGCTCAGGCGCGCTTGGTGGCTTGGTCCGAGGCATGTCGACCGCCTATGATGGTGGCATGCTGCGCAAACTATTGCTGCTGTCCATCGCCGCCGCGATCTGCTTACAGAGCCAAGAAAACAGCGAGACGTTTTTGTTGACGATTTTTCTTCGGCACGACCAATCCAAGAATGTCGATCAGATTAACGAAATAACTGAAAAGGCCGGGTTCCACGATAAGTTCCCTCCTAAGGGAATCGAAGTGGTTTCCTGGTACGTCATGATGGGCATCGGCCAGGTGGTGACGTTGCGCGTTCCACCCAGCCGGTTGCGGGAAGTAAATCGTACCATCGAAACCAGCGCCTGGGGCGGCTACCGAACCGAGTTTTATCCCACCTACGATTACAAGCCTGTCTGGCAGTCAACCTGGGCGAGCGGGAAGTCGCGCTGAAGCTGGATAAATACAGGGCGGTCCGGCGGCCTTTACCGCTCCGATGTATAGTGAAATGACTCCGGAGCCCACATGCCCGACCTGACCATCCTGCTGCCAATCCTTATCATCGCAATCTATCTGCTTTCGTCCATCAAGATTCTCGCCGAATACGAACGCGGCGTCATTTTCCGCCTGGGCCGCGTGCTGTCCCAACCCAAGGGACCAGGAGTCATCCTGGTCTTCGCCCCCATCGACCGCATTGTCCGCATCTCGCTTCGCATCGAAGCCATGGAGGTGCCTCCGCAGGACGTGGTAACGCGCGACAATGTCACCGTCAAAGTCAATGCGGTGGTTTATTTTCGGGTGGTCGATCCGACCAAAGCCGTTCTGGAGGTGACAAACTTCCTCTACGCCACGTCGCAGGTGTCGCAGACCACGTTGCGCAGTGCGCTGGGCGAGGTGGAACTGGATGAGCTTCTGAGCCAACGCGAAAAGCTGAACCTTCGCCTGCAGACGGTCCTGGATCAACACACGGGACCATGGGGCGTCAAAGTTACCGTGGTCGAGGTCAAGCAAGTGGATCTGCCCGAACAAATGATCCGCGCTATCGGCCGCCAGGCCGAAGCCGAGCGCGAGCGCCGCGCCAAAATCATTCACGCCGAGGGTGAGTTTATGGCCGCTACTAAGCTCGCCATGGCCGCTGAAGAGATCCAGAAGCAGCCGGCCGCCTTCCAGCTCCGTTACCTGCAGACCCTCGTCGAAATCGGCTCCGAGAAAAACACGACGGTTGTGTTCCCATTACCCATCGATATATTCTCGTCTATAGCACGCGCTCTTGATCACGTCGGAGGAAAGAAGCAGGAAGGTTGATTCATTTTGGCAAGGAACGACGAAGGTGAATTTGAATTAGTTCTCGGAAACCGGCAATTGATCAGTGTATTCCTGATCGTTGTGATCCTACTGGGAGTGTTTTTCTCCATGGGCTATATCGTGGGCCGGAACTCCTCGCCGACGGAGGCGGCCCGCAGTATGGCCAGCGCGAAGACGATTGTCGAGCCGGCTGAAACGCCGCCGCCCGTGACAACTGCTGCGCCCCCGCCCGCCCCCGCACTCCGCGAACCCAAAGCGACTACTCCCGAGCACGTTACCACGCACGCGGAGCAGCCACCCGTTGAAGCTCCTGCGCCCAAGCCTACTCCGGTCAGTCCCGCGAAGGAGAAACGGTCGCCCTCTCCGCCGCCTGCTCCAGCACGGTCCGAGCGGGCCTCCGTTACCGGCGAACCTCCGCCCGGCGATTATTGGCAGGTAGTTGCTACTGCACGCCCGGATGCCGAGATCGTAGCCGAGGCTCTCGGGAAGAAGGGTATGCATGCGATTGTCGCGCCGGCGCCAAAGGAAGGTATCTTCCGAGTCCTGGTCGGCCCATTGAAAGATTCAGCGACGCAGGCACAGACCCGGACAGATTTGGAAGCCGCGGGTTTCAAGAATCCGATCGTGCGAAAATATTAGTTGGCGCCCGATTCTCTCGTTCAGTTAGAACCTCGCCCATCAGCGCTTCCGCGGCTGCCGGAGTGGCTGCGCAAGAACGCTACGCACTTCAAGCAAGTTCATGCGCTCAAGACAGAGCTGCGGCGCTTAAACCTACACACCGTCTGCGAGTCCGCCCGCTGCCCCAACATGCACGAATGCTTTCACCGGGGTGCGGCGACGTTTATGATCCTCGGCAATCTGTGTACGCGCGGCTGTGGATTCTGTTCCGTGCCTAAAGGATCGCCGCACAAGCAGGAGTTTCAGATCGATCCCAATGAACCGGCGAACGTTGCGCGCATGGCGGCCGACCTGAAGCTTCGTTACGTCGTGATCACGTCGGTCAATCGGGACGATCTCGCGGACGGTGGCTCCCGGCATTTCGCCGAAACGGTCTTGGAGGTTCGGCGTGCGGTCCCAACGGCTCGCATCGAAGTGCTGACGCCGGATTTTTGCGGGGATCTGGACGCCGTCGCACGCGTGCTGGAGGCCGGTCCCGATGTTTTCAATCACAACATGGAGACGATCGAGCGCTTGTACCGGCGCGTCCGGCCCCAGGCGGATTATCAACAGTCGCTCAAAGTCCTGCGGTTCGGAAAAAGCTATCGCCCCGGCATTCTTACCAAGTCCGGATTGATGGCCGGCTTAGGCGAACAACCGGATGAAGTAGAACAATTGCTGCGTGATCTGCGCGGCGTGAATGTGGACGTCGCCACGATCGGCCAATATTTGCAGCCCACGCGTCGAAATCTGCCGGTGGCATGTTACGTGACTCCGGCGCAGTTCGACGCTTATCGCGACTTTGGCCTTTCCATCGGCTTCAAAATGGTATTCAGCGGCCCGCTGGTCCGCAGCTCCTACATGGCGGACCAGGTGAATGAAGAAGCGTCCCGCATTCCTGTTTAATTTCGCGCTTGCGCTGCTCACCGCGGTGCTTCTAATTCTCGTTTTTCCGAACTTAATCTCCCCCGCCTTCGGACTGCCGTGGCTCGCACCCATGGCACTGACACCTCTGCTGATCGCACTCGCGCGAGAGCCGCGCCCGCTCTGGCGTTTTTTGTTGGGTGAGTTCACAGGAATTATCTATTGGTTCGGTATCTGTTACTGGATCCAGTTCGTGCTCGAAGTGCACGGCGGAATGGGCCGCTGGGG
>DATMMD010000042.1:0-11828 GCA_035569875.1 Bryobacteraceae bacterium | reverse complement strand
ATAGAAGCCGAACGAATAGGCCGCGTCGAACCCGCTCACCCCGCGGCGGCACAAACCACAGAGCCCTTGCTCATCCAGCGGGAAGGAGCTGCGAAACGGCGCCCTGCACTGCACACAGAAATATTCGGCTGCCAGGGGCTCGGGCTTTAATAAGCACGCGCGGCAAACGGGGATTCGCGAGACTTCGCGCAGCGGTTCTTTGCAAATGCGGCAATCGTCGGGGAAAATTAGCGAGAAAACGCTAGTGTAGATCTTGCGGACGAAGGAAAGGGGCAAATCATTCGATGCAGTTTTTGTTAGGCTGCTACTGCTGAAGACGGCACCCCCTTAAGACACTAGTCTACACGAAGCCGACCCCGGATGCAGTCAAGAGCTAAGGTTTTGCGGATAGGCGGAGGATGAGCTAGACGAGAACCGGCGGAGTAACTGCGATTACGATTCCATCTAGGACTTGAGGTGCAGCTGACTCGCGGGAATGATAAGCCAAGCCGACCTCGGTTCCAACAAAGCAAAAAAAGAACCATAGGATCGTGGCAATCCAGTAGATCAACTTTATGATCCTGTGGCTCACGGGAGTTCCCACTGCTACGCTAGCGTGTCTTCGACGATTATCCGGATCTGGCGGGTGAAAGTTCATTCGGCTGTTTTCTTCCCACAACCCACTTCCCACTACCCATCTCCCACTTCCCGATACAATAAAAGCAAAGCCCCTGCATGCGCACCTTTTACATCGAGACCTTTGGTTGCCAGATGAATGCGCACGATTCCGAGAAGGTCATCGGCACACTGGTGTCGGAAGGCTACAGCCAGGTGGAGACTCCCGAACAGGCCGACCTGGTTCTATACAACACCTGCAGCATTCGCGACAAGGCCGAGCAAAAAGTTTTCCATCGGCTGCAACAGTTCAAGAAAGATCACGGACGCGGCAAGGTTTTCGGCGTACTCGGGTGCGTGGCGCAGCAAGAAGGCGAGCGCATATTCGAGCGCGCGCCATTCGTGAGTCTGGTGGCGGGCTCGGCCAGCTATTCCAAGCTCCCCGAAATGCTGGTGCAGCTCGAGGCTGGCAATCGCCATGTCACCGGCCTGAGTCTCGACACGGAAGAAGCCTTCGACACGCCCTTCACACGGCGCGACAATCCGCACCGCGCTTACATCACTATCATCGAAGGCTGCAATAAATCCTGCTCCTATTGCGTGGTGCCTTTCACACGCGGTCCCGAGCGCAGCCGCACCAGCGAGAGTGTTCTCAAGGAAGCGCGCGAGCTGGCGCGCATGGGCTATAAGGAAATCCAGCTTCTCGGCCAGAACGTCAACAGCTATCGTGATCCTTCGCCGACCGGCTGGGATTTCGCGCGTATGCTGCGCGCGGTCGGCGAGGTTGATGGCATCCGGCGGGTCCGGTTTACTACTTCCCACCCGCGAGATTTCGTCAGGGATATCGTGGATGCCATCGACGAGAATCCGGTTCTGTGCAATCACGTTCATTTGCCGGTGCAGTCGGGGTCGACCAAAATGCTCGACCGCATGCAGCGGTTGTACACGCGCGACGATTATATGCGTCGGATTGAATGGATGAAGACGGCGCGGCGGAACATCTCCATCACCACCGACATTATCGTTGGATTTCCGGGAGAGTCTGAAGCGGACTTCGAGCAAACACTGGATCTGCTAAACGAAGTACAATACGATTCATTGTTCGGCTTCAAGTATTCCCGGAGGCCCAATACGCACGCGCTGGCATTGGAGGACCATATCACGGAAGAGGAAAAGAGCCGGCGCTTGGCGATCCTTCAAGAGCATCAGCGAAGCATTCAGATCCGGCGCAATTCCGAACTGGTCGGAACTGTCGAAGAAGCCTTCGTGGAAGGTTACAATCATGCCACGGGCCAATGGATCGGCCGGACTACTCAAAACCGCACTCTCAATTTTATTCATGGGGAGCATGCGGGCCCGAAAGAAGGAGAGACTTTGGCCGGCGGTTACTGGAACGTTCGGGTTACTCGGGCAGGCCCGAACTCGCTGGCAGGAGAGGCCGTCAGTTGAGTTCATTCATAAAGGGGGACCGTATGGAAGTCGAAATGAAAATCCGCGGATTGATGATGGACCCTGTCACCAACATGCCGATTGTGGTGCTGAAGGACATCGGCGGGAGCAACATCTTGCCGATCTGGGTGGGGATCTACGAGGCCAACGCCATCGCCCTCGAGATCGAAAAAGTTTCGACGCCGCGTCCCATGACTCACGACCTGATCAAGACCCTCCTGCTTGGTCTGGGAACTGGAATCCGCAAAGTCGTGGTCAGTGAATTAAAAGACGACACTTTCTATGCGGTCATCTGGCTGGACCGGGATGGCGACTTGATCAGTGTCGATTCACGGCCGAGCGATGCGCTGGCTCTGGCGCTCCGCTTGGATTGCCCTATATACGTTGATGAATCGGTGCTTAAGACTTCGCAGCGCTCCAACGCCGCTTCCGACAAGATTAACAACGAAGAATGGCGGCGCTGGCTCGAGAGCCTGAACGATGAGGACCTTGGGCGCTACAAAATGTAATTACTGCTTCAAAATGTAGCTACTGCTTCTTGGTGCCTGTTTTTCCTTTTGCCGCTGGATGGTGGACGGGAGCGTTCTTTCCAGTCCAGCCGTGCAGCTTGTCCGGCTCGACATCGAAGACCACCATGAACGGGCTCGCTGTATAGCTTTGCGGAACTCCCTCAAAAGATAGCTCGGTGCCGGGGTCTACTTTGCCGGGCAGCGCCATCTCGAACTTCAAAGTCGCGTCGGGAGTGGTGCCGTCTTCGAGCGCCATGATGATGGTCTTGGGCCTGGTTTCGGGTTCGAGCTTCACAACTTTCCCTTTGAGGGTCGGAACCTGCGCGCCCTTCATGCTCGAATTGAAGTAGTTCGCGCCATCCGGTCCGGTGAGTTCGGCTTTCAAGTTTTTCCAAAGGGTGAGTTCCGGATTCTTGGCGGCGTCCTCGGCTGCCTTCTTCTGCTGCTCCTCGGCGATTTCCGTGGCATTCTTGATATGGAAGTCCGCCGGCGGCAGCGCTGCGCTCTTAGCGGCCGCCAGAAGATTATTAAAGCCCTCGTCGCTGCCGTGGAAGCCCTTGTAGGCCCGCTGTACGTAGCTCATCACCTGTTGCCGTCCGGGAGGATTGAGCGCGCCCGGCCCTTCATACGTAGCCGCTCGAGCGAAATAAAACAGCGCTGTCGGCATTTTCGCCGGATCTTTTTCGGAGGCGATAGCCGTCCCCATGTAGTAATCCACTTGGCCGTCGTTGGGATTGAGCTGCAGAGCCTTCTGAAACTCGGGTTCGGCAGCCTGCCAGTTCTTCTTTTGCAGCGCAACCCAACCCAATGTACTATGCGCCAGCGCCTCTATCTGCGGCCTTTGATTCCTCCACTGTTCCTCGGTGAAATTCGGCGGGATCTTGTCCAGGACCGCCAGCAGCGCCTTGGCGGCGCTTTCACCCTGGTCCAGAACATCGGGAGGCGGATTCTGGCCGGCTAGCGTCTGAGTGAAGCTTACCGTGATGAACAGAGCGCTGAAGTTGTTGGGATCAGTCGCCAGAATCTGCTTGGCGACGTCGACGGCCTCTTTCGCCATGCCGAGCTGAAAATAGGTCGCAAGCAACAGCGCCCTGCGCTCGGTGACGTAATCAGTTTGCGGATACTGCTTCAGCCATTGCTGTAGCTTTTCGAGTTTGGTTTTTGGATTGGTATCCTTGGTGATCGCGTCGAACAGGTCATATTCGGCGCGATCCTTCCAGTTCTTCTGTGGCGCCGACGAAGATGGCGCCGTTGCCTGACCGCGCATCCCCATGGGCGCAAGACACAACCCTCCCGCGATAACAACCGCCGATAGATACCTCAAGAGTTGGAATGCCACTTGCCGCCTCCACTTCTGCTTGTAGGTTACCGCAGAGCAAAGGTGCTGTTATTTAGACGCGCTCTTCTTCGGCGCTGCCCGATGAACCGGCGGTGCATTCTTTCCGGTCCATCCATGTAGCTTCTCTTTCTCGACATTGAAGACCACCATCAGCGGGCTGGCAGTGTAGCTCTCCGGTACGCCTTCAAATGTCAATTCGGTGCCGGGCTCGACGGTTCCAGGCAGCGCCATCTCGAATTTCAAGGTCGCGTCGGCAGTGGTTCCGTCCGACTTGCCATCTTCCATGGCCAATACGATGGTCTTCGGCCGGGTCGCCGGTTCCAGCTTCACAACCTTGCCCTTGAGCGGGGGCAACTGGGCGTCCTTCATGCTAGAGCCGAAGTAGTTCGCCCCATCGGCGCCGGTGAGGGCTTCTTTAATGCCCTTCCACATGGCTTCCTGCGGGTGAGCCTTGGTCCATTCCTCTTCGTTCGCCATTTCGGCTTTGGCGATATCCAGGGCATTCTTGATCGTGAAATCCGCAGGCGGCGTTGGGCTGGCCTTGGCTGCGGCGATCAGATCGTTAAAGCCTTGGTCGCTTCCGTGATAGCCTTTATACGCCCTTTGCACGTACTCCATGATTTTCTTCCGGCCATCTGGAGGCAGCGCGTCTTGTCCATCATAGGTGGCCGCGCGGGCAAAATAGAATAGAGCGGTCGGCGTCTTCGCCGGATCCTTCTCGGAATAGATTGCAGTCGCCAACTGGACAATGACCTGTCCGCTGTTGGGGTTGATTTGCAGACTCTTCCGGTACTCAGATTCCGCAGTCGGCCAGTCCTTCTTTGCTTGTGCGATCCAGGCCAGCGTGATGTGCGCCAGGTTTTGCACCTGAGGCTTTTGGGTGGTCCATTGGTCGGCTGTCAAGTTCGGCGGCGCTGTATTAATGTTCAAGAGCGCGGTCGCCGCCTTCTCGCCCTGTTCGAGAACGTCCGGCGTCGGACTCTGGCCGCCCAGGCTCTGGGTGAGGGTCACCGTAATATACAGAGCGCTGAAGTCGTTCGGATCATTGGCGAGAATCTGCTTGGCGACATCCACGGCTTGTTTGGCCTGCCCCAACTGGAAGTACGTCGTGAGCAGGAGCGTTCGCCGTTGGGCCATGAAGGCGGTATCGGGGAACTCCTTCTCCCACTGCTGGATCTTCGCCAGCTTGGCTTTCGGATCGGTCTCTTTAGTGATCGCGGTGAAGAGATCGAACTCCGCTTGATTTTTCCATTGCGGGCCCTGTGGGGCCGCCGGCGCAGCCGCGGGAGCAGCTGCAGGCGCCTGCGCGAACCCCGGCGCCGCTCCTAAGCCCAGTACCCCGAGCATCGCAACAGCTAACAAATATTTGGATGTTTGAAAATACACTCGCCGCCTCCCGGATCTCGTCATTAGGTTGATTTCGGCCAATTGAAACCCTAACCGCAGCATGGCGCCCAGCACCTTTAGACTTGAAGTTGGTGCAATTGCGGAGTATATCCGAATCCGGGCTGCGCTGCAAGTTCCCTCAACGTTAGATGTCTACCAGTGTACTCTTGTTCCGCGTGAAGTGAGGAAAAAACGTCAAAAAATCGCCCTTTAGAGCACTTCCCGTTGACAACTCCCCTGGGCTGAAACGCATAATCGGTCCATGAGTACCACGCGAGCCATGCCGGGCGGGTGGGCCGACCGCAATCGCCTTCCAAAAGGCGCAAACGGCCGCAATTTATGCCGCTGGTGCAATCTCGAGGTGCCCAAGGGACGACTCACCTTCTGCTCGGACTGGTGCGTGGAGGAATGGCGCTTGCGCACCGATCCTGGATACATCCGCGAAAAAGTCCTGGAGCGCGACCAAGGCGTCTGCGCTCAGTGTGGCGTCGATTGCCTGGCAGCCTGGAGACACCTGAAGCGATTACGTGGCGCCTCCAGTCTGAAGGCTCGATTGGACTGGGGGCTCCGGCTCGGATCGCCCGGCCGAAAAAGCCTCTGGGATGCCGATCATATCGTTCCTGTCATCGAAGGCGGCGGAGAATGTGATCTCCAAAACATACATACGCTTTGCCTGAAATGCCATCGCGTGGTGACAGCCCAGTTACGCGCCAAGCGCCTAAGAGCTAATCAAGCATCGGCTCCCGAGGCCTAGTCAAGCATTGGTTTTAAATACCGCATGACCGTCTCCGCCACCACCGCGTTGCCTGGGCCGGTCGGATGCAGCCCGTCCCGTTGCATTAAATTTCGGGTGGCCATAGTAGCCACGCCTTCCAGCAGGAAGGGGATCCGGGGCAGTTTGTACTTCACCGCCAAGTCGCGATAGATCTGCTCAAACGTCCGGATATAATCCGGTCCATAGTTGGGCGGCAGTGTCATGCCCGCCAGAACCACCTTCGCGCCCGCGCTCTGAAGAGTGGCGATGATCTGATCCAGGTTGGCGCGCGTGGTTTCGAGCGGCAGCCCGCGCAATCCGTCGTTGCCGCCGAATTCGACGATCACGATGCGCGGCTTAGACGCCAGTACCACGCCCAGGCGGTTGACGCCGTCCGTGGTGGTGTCGCCGCTCACGCCCGCGTTGATCACGCGCCATCGAAATCCCGCGGCGTCCAGGTCCTTCTGCAGGAAGTCCGGATAACTGTTGCCCGGCTCGGCGCCGAAGCCGGCCGTCAAACTATCTCCGAACGCGACGATCACCGGGCGCGTATCTACTTGTGTAGGGAGCGGCGTGGAGGATTTGGCAGGAGTCGCTTCACTGCCGGAGGGCGCCGCCTCCGGGGGCTTCGATCCGCCACAGCTAAACAGCGTTAAACCCAAAACCAGCGCGAGACATCCAAATACACAGCGCAGGGACAAGATGAACATTACCCAATGCCATAATAAAGAATTGCAGGAGAATCTGATCCGAACACCCGCCATCCGGGTTTCGGCTCTCACCAAGAGCATTCAAACCGCCACACATAACGTCGACATTTTGCGTGGTATTGATTTTGACGTGCAGCACGGCGAGTTCGTTGCCATCATGGGACCGTCGGGCAGCGGTAAGAGCACTTTACTCGGCTTGCTGGCCGGCCTCGATACGCCGACCACCGGTAAAATAATTCTCGACGGCGAGGACATCACCGGCCTCGATGAAGACCAGATGGCGCAGCTGCGCGGCCGGAAAATCGGCTTCGTTTTTCAGTCCTATCATTTGCTGCCGACCCTGACCGCTGAAGAGAATGTTCTGCTTCCTTACGAACTTACCGGCGGCAACGGTTCCGATGGCCGCCAGCGAGCCCGCGACCTACTGGAAAGCGTGGGGCTGCCGGATCGCCGCGATCATTACCCCGTCCAGCTTTCCGGCGGCGAGCAGCAGCGGGTGGCCCTGGCGCGTGCCTTCATGGTCCGGCCACCGATCCTGCTTGCGGACGAGCCCACGGGCAATCTCGACAGCCAGAATGGACAGCACGTGCTCGAACTGCTGATTTCTTTGAACCAGCGCGAGGGCACAACGCTGGTCCTGGTGACGCACGATCCCGCACTATCGAGCCGCGCCGGCCGCCGCATCGTGCTGCGCGACGGCCTGGTAGTGAGTGAAGAGTAGCTATGAACTTCGCCTGGTCCACCGCTTGTAAGATCGCCTGGCGTGAAGCCCGCGCATCTTCGTTCAAGTTCGGATTCGTTATTCTCGCGGTGGCGGTTGGGGTCGGCTCTCTGACCGGAGTCCGCGGATTTAGCCGCGCCTTTCACGACATGCTGCTGAGCCAGGCGCGCACGCTGATGGCTGCCGATCTCTCTTTGCGCGTCTACGAGCTGCCTACGCCGGAACAGAACGCGGAGATGGACAATCTCGCCAAGAGCGGCGTCCAGCGCACCTGGGTCACCGAAACCTTGACCATGGCATCGAGTAGTGTAGCGAAGCCGCCCATGCTGGTCTCGGTGAAAGCCGTCGACCCGAGCGTCTATCCGTTTTATGGCGAGATCCGCCTCGCGCCGCCGGTTGCGCTTTCCCAGGCGCTTAAGAGCGATACTGTAGCGGTCTCTGACGACATCCTGCTGCGCCTGAATCTCAAAGTCGGCGATACTCTGCTGCTGGGCGGTCAACCGTTTCGCATCATCGGCCAAGTGACGTATGAGCCCGACCGCATGCTCGGCACGCTCAACGTCGGCCCGCGCGTGATGATTACGCGCGAGGGTCTGGAGCGAACCGGCCTGATGCTTCCCGGGAGCCGCGCCGCCGAGCGCTTCTTGTTCCGCTTGGGAGCCGGCGCGCCTTCCATCCAAGTGGTGCGCGCTGATCTGAAGAAAAGTTTTCCGGATGCCCTCATCGCAGACTATCGAGAATCGCATCCCATCATCACGCGCGGACTCGACCGCGCCACCACGTTCCTCAGCCTGGTAAGTCTGATCACCTTGATTGTTGGAGCGATCGGCGTAGCTACGGCGATGCACGCCCACATCCAGCAGCGCATGGATTCCATCGCGATCATGAAGTGCATCGGCGCGCGATCCAGCCAATTGATGCGCATCTATCTGATCCAGACCGTGTCGCTGGGCCTGGTGGGCGGCATACTTGGTGTGGCCTTCGGCATCGGAATCCAGCGCGCGTTCCCGCAGTTTATCGCTCGCTATTTTCAGATCGAGCCTTCCGCAAGCTGGGATCTCATCACCGCCGCGCAAGGCATCGGCATTGCGGTCATGGCGACACTGCTCTTCACGCTTCCGCCGCTGCTCGCGATCCGCCGCATCCGGCCCAGTCTGATTCTGCGCCGCGAAATGGCCGAGACCAGAGCCGATTGGCGAACGCGCCTCCGTGATGGGCGGCCTTCGATCCTGGCGGGAATCGCCATCATTATCGGCTTGGCTGGAATCGCGATGTCGTTCGCCACCGGCACGCCCAATGACATCTGGAAAACCGGCGCATATTTCGCCGGGGCGCTGGTCGTCAGTTTCTCTGTCCTTTCCGGAATCGCTTGGCTGATGTTGCGCGGCTTGAGGCTCGCCGGCCGCCGCCAGTTGCCCACTTCCATCCGGCACGGCATCGCCAATCTTTATCGACCCGGGAATCATGCGGGATCGGTGCTCGTCTCGCTGGGCATCGGCGTGATGTTTACACTCACGGTTTATCTGGTGCAGCGCGGCGTGATCAAGGAGATGAGTCGCAACGCGCCGCCCGGCATGCCGAATATGTTCTTGATCGATATCGCACCCAAGGATCGCGATGCCATCGTGGACATCTTGAAACAGCAGCGCGGCCTGGAAGGCGCGCCGGAATTGATCGGCACCGCCACCGCAAAGCTGATCGATGTGGATGGGCGTTCCGTGGAGAATATGAACCTGCGCGGTTGGGGGCGGCGGTTTCGCACGGCGCGCCCGGTCACTTCGGCTGCCGCCATGCCCACCTATGTGGACATTGTGCGCGGACATTGGTGGGGGGCGGCGGCAACTAACGGCGCAGCACAGGTCTGTGTCTCCGATGAAGTCGCCAAAGCGCTTGGCATCAATCCGGGTTCCACGATGCGTTGGACCATTGCCGGCAAGGAGGTAAATACTCGCGTGGCTTGCATCCAAAACATCGACTCCATCCATCTCGCCAGCCGGGTCGAGTTCATCTTCAGCGCCGGCGCCCTGGATGGCTTCCCACTTATTTATTACGGCAGCCTGCGCGCGCAGCCGGCCGCGGTTACGTCGTTGCAAGAGGCGCTCTATCGGCGCTTCCCCACCGTCACGGTGGTGAATATGGCCGATGTGCTCCAGACTTTCCAGAGCGTGGTCGACAAAATTGCACAAGTAGTCCGGTTCATCTCGATTTTCGCGATCCTGGCCGGGGCCATTATCCTTTCGTCGAGCGTTGCGGGAACGCGCTTCCGCCGCATGCGCGAAGTCGTGATCCTCAAGACGCTGGGCGCTACGCGCTGGCGCGTCAGCCGGATATTCTCGGTCGAGTTTCTGATTCTGGGTGCGGTCGCTGGAACCATGGGAGCGCTGCTGGCCAACGGATTCGCGAATCTGCTGCTCAAGCGCATGCTCGACTCGCCGATGTCGTTTCCGATTCTGCCGGCCGTACTCGCCGTGGTGGCTACTGCGTTAATCGCCAACGCCGCCGGGTGGATGGCCAGCTTCCGTATTCTCGGTCAGAAGCCGCTCGAGATCCTGCGCGAGGAATAAACTGTTACTGGCTGCTCACCGTGATGAAGCCGCCGGCCGGTGAGGATGCGCCGCCCACGGTAATTACGAGCGATTGATCGCCGTTCGTGACACCGTTGGGAACTCGCAAGTTCACCTGATACAGCCCGGCATTTTGTGAAACACCAACGTACAGAATGTCGGATGGATCTAAGTTCGCGCCGCCAAATGAAATCGATACAGGAGCCGTCACCCGCGCCGCCGCGCCCGGCAACACACCGGCGTCGAAAGCCGGATCGGTTGCGCCAAAGCCGGTACCGAACAGGGTAAGAATATCGCCAGGTTTGGCGGGCGCGACCGACACTCCAGCCAACAATCCGGAGGCGCCAATGAACGTCCCCGTCACCGCATTGATAGCGGCGATCGGATTGTGACCGCTCCCATTGTGCACGAAATAGAAGAACTCAGGCGCGGTGGCTTGCACCGTTACTGGTACGGCGCTGCTCGTTTCCGATTGCGGTGTGTCGCAGTTTGTAGTCACCGACACGGTCGAAGCGCCCGCCGGAAGCGAAGGAACTTGGAAATTGATTTGCCCGGGATAGACCGCGAAGACCGGAGCACGCACGGCTCCCAGCGGGTTAGCTCCAAACCCAACGCATACGCCGGCCAGATTGGTAGGGAGGTTTCCATTTACGAGATCGTCCGGGCCAGCCTGCCGAGCCGTTCCGTCCGGAGCGAACCGGGCCCCGAAAATCGTCGCAATCGCATTGGGCACGAGCGCTTGTACGGAAGGCGTACTCAAACCCGCGCTGGCGACGCCCCCGGCAGAGATGGCCGGCGCTGTGGGAGATATTGCCGCAACCGAGAAGGTGACGACACTCGAAAGACCCGTAGCTGACACTTTCACAGTCGCCGTGCCAGCGGTCGCCCCGAGGATCACTGTTGCACTGGCAGTCCCGTCGTTGAGCGTAATAGCTGGCGATGGGCTTACCGTCGCCGCACTCGCCGGATTCACCGTGAAGCTGACGATTACTCCGGGAACTGCTGCTCCGCTACTATCGGCAATTTTCACGACCAGCGGCGCTGCCAGCGTTGCCCCCGTGCTTCCACTTTGGTTATTGCCGCTAAAAATACTAAGGGTAGCGGGACTAACCACCTGGGGAGTGAGCTTGCGAACACGATCGTTGATCGAATCGGTGACGTAAACGGAACCGGTACTATCGACCGCGATTCGGTAGGGGGCAACGGTCGCGGAAATGGCCGGACCGCCGTCGCCCGAGCTTGGAAGAAAATTTCCATTCCCCGCAATGGTTGTGATCAATCCACTCGCGGTAACGCGCCGAACCACCGAATTGCCGTTGTCCGCAATGAAGAGGTTCCCGGCGTTGTCCACGGCGACGCCACTTGGAGAATCCAGGAGTGCCGCAGTCGCTGGCCCTCCGTCGCCGGCATAACCGCGCGTTCCCGTGCCCGCCACGGTGGTGATGGTCCCGCTCGGCGTGACCTTGCGAATCCGGTTGTTGATGCGATCCGCTATATACAGGTTGTTCGTGCCGTCCACCGCGACGTCTAACGGATCCATACCCGCTGAAAGAGCCGAGCCATTGTCTCCCGAGAAGATGAATCGTCCGTTTCCAGCGATGGTGGTAATCGTGCCTGACGCGCTAACTCTACGAATCCGGCTGTGGGTGTAATCGGTAAAGTAGACGTCGTTTGCGGAGTCCACGGCAATGCCGGTCGGCATGCTAATCATTGCCGCTGTGGCAGGGCCGCCATCACCGCTGTACCCGTCTTGCGATACTCCCGCGACAATCGACGTGACACCGGCTGGCGTGATCTTGAGA
>DATMMD010000041.1:0-129916 GCA_035569875.1 Bryobacteraceae bacterium | reverse complement strand
TTTGGATCCCAAACATTCCACAGCGCCATCAGGTCCGCCCGCGCCTCTTCCAGGGTTGAGAAATACTCTTTCAGATAAAAGGTCGGCTCATGCGTGAGTTTCGGGCTCAACTTGCCGGAGCCGTGGCCGATGATCTCGTGGAGTCCAGTGAGGAGATCGTCTGCTTCGTCGCCATACTTCTTGCAAATCTCGATTTCGTCCCTCGATACCGCAAACTCATCCAGCATGCCGTTCCCGCTGGCATGCGAAATGGCTCGCGAACTGCCCGTGAACAAGAAGCTCTTGCTGCCGTACTTCTCATGGACCTCGTCTTCGTTGGGAAGGTTGTCCCCGACCGTGGTGACATGAAAATCGCCGGTCTCGATGACTGCCTCGACGGCCTTAGCCAGCGGCGGCTTCACGCCTTGCTTCTTATACTCCGCCTTCCACGGCGCGCGATCTTCAAAGTATTGCGCGTTGTCAGCTATTCTCACCATCAGTGAGTTGACGCGCTGGTCAGTCATCGTGACGAAACTCTGTGAAGTGCCCTTGGCTCCGCGTGGGTCGCGATAAACCTCGATGAAACCGTTGGCGAAATCCACCGGCGCGTTGTTCTGCACCCAGTCAATGTCGAAATGTATCCAGTCCTTCGGATCGCCCGTTTGGTAATACCGGATCAGGTCGCGGATCACCTGTGCCTGCTGGGGCTCGGCCACCTCCGCCGCTTTCTCGAAATAAAAATTCGCCTTCGACAGATACTCGGCATACAGCCCCGGCGGTACGCGATGATCCGGCGTTCCGGCGCGGTAAACTTGCTCCACCAAGTGGCCATTGATTTTGGCCAGGCGCGAATTCAGCGGGTAGTGTTCGGTGAATCCCTTCAGATCAGCTAATGTAACGCCGAAATAAAAATTATTCGCGCTGGCTTGCAGAATATCGAGACCGCCCCGCGGGCTCTTGGCGGTGATCAGCGGCTCAAAGTTGGGATCGAATAATGAGGCTTTCAGCTCGTCGATTTCTTTCAGGAAAGCTGGCTCAGTGAGTCCCCGCACTCCATGATGAATGGCGGCCAGTCCTGCGTCCTTCAACTCGTCGAACGTGCATTCCGGCAGGAATTTCTGCGCGGTGGTCTCATTGTGATTGCCGTGGTTGCCCCAAAACAATTTGGTGAACGCCAGTATCTTGTCGTAACTCGCGCGATTCACTCCTTCCGGGTGAGCCACGATCATTTCGAGGATCGCCTTTTGCCGCGGGCCAAAGCGCGACATCTGGTCGTAGATAATCGGATTGATCGCGATGGACGCCTCGGTGAGCCAATAAGCGAGAGCCTGCTGTTGCGGCGTCAAGCTGCGAAAGCTGTCCGCCTCCAGTTGCAAGAAGCCGGTCGCGCCCACGCGGTCCACTCTTGCGCTATTCGGCGGTTGGCTCCACGCGAGGCAGGCGAAAACAGAGATAGAGACGGCCAGTTTCATTCCATTTTATTTTACTGTGCCTGCGGCGCACGCTTTCAGCGGGGCTTGCCGAGACTTTTTTCGGCATCAGTCACAGTACCACCTCTGGCTTGCGAGCTTACTTAGTGATCCCTGTCTCACGGGGTTGGTCCCTTTTAATAGGGTGACAAAAAATAAGGCTTGGGAGTGGCTAGAATTCAGGCGCCATTGATTCCGTGCTAAACTTTCTCGGCATGCCGACTGATTTTCCGCTATCTCGTCGAAAGACTCTAGCCATCGCCGGTTATTCATTTGGAATGTCGGCGTTATTGCCGGCCCTTGACCGCTCAGAACCCGCGCCAAAATTCTCCGCGAAAACGCTCGCGGGCGAGGCATTCAACAACCAGTCGCTACTGGGCAAAGTCGCCCTCGTGGAGTTCTGGGCAACTTGGTGCCCTTACTGCCGGAACGATGCGGTACCGCTCGATGATCTGGCAATGGAGTTCGAAAAGGAAGGGCTCGTGGTGCTGGCAGTGGACGTGGCGGAGTCGAAGAAGACAGTGAAGGCTTTTCTAGAGCGAAATCCGCGGAAAACCAAGATCGTGTTGATGGAGGACACCAATCTTGCGGCGGTGTTCGCCGCAAAGAGTTTCCCCCAATACGTGTTGATAAATCGTGAGGGGCGGGTGGCGAGCCAACAAAATGGCGCCGGCGGGGAAGCGGCGCTGCGGAGGATGCTGCGAAAAGCGGGACTAGAGTCCAAGAAAGGCGAAGACGCGCCGATTGAGTTGCGCTCCTCGCCGCGACGGGGAGGGTGAATTCTTTGGCCTCTGTCCGCCGATACGGCGATTGGAAGCAGGAAGAGATTTAACGAAAGGCAGTCGCTGTAGCAAAATCAGCCGGGCCTTTTCGGATCTGCCAACGCGTCCGGGGCGCGTCAGCGAGCACTGCCTGCTGGACCAATACCGGCCGCTACAGATTTTCCAAACGCTACGTAACTTAGAATTATTTCGGAACACAAAAACTTATTGATGAAGCGTTGTCTAAAGAAAGACCATCACGGAGTCGATCATCTCTTCAGCGAAGTCTGAACAAGGAGTAATCATGTCGGCTGCCACGTCATTTGCGAGAGAGCTGCCGGTCGCCAAAGCCATGCTGGGGAACAAGGTCATAGTCGAAGGACACATTCGAAGCCTGGAAGATCTGACGATCGAGGGGGAAATGGAAGGAACGATCGAGATGTTGGACCATCGTCTCACTATTGCAACAAATGGGAAAGTCCGGGCTAACGTCAAGGCGCGGGAGGTTGAGGTCCTTGGTTCGATCCAAGGCAAGATAGAAGCCGTGGAGAAGGTCTATATCCGCAAGAGCGCGCAGCTTATCGGCGACATTCATTCCGCCGGCATCATCATCGAAGACGGCGGGTATGTTAAGGGAAGCATCGAGTTGTCGCGCCACCCAGCCAGAACGTAAGAGAACGGCGCGGCCGTTAACTGAGGCTGCTCAGTTGATCTCGCTTCGTAACCGGTACGCCAGTAGGCTGCTAATTTGGGGAGCCCTTTTGGCGGATTGAGTTGAACCTCGATGTGATGGTGACGTCCGTCCCTAGCTTTGTCCGTGGGCGAGTAGTACAGTACATACCGGTTGCGCAGGTCGACGATGATCTTCTTAGCCAAGTCTGACAGGTCACGGTGCCCTCCTCAATCAGACGCCCTCCCGTCATCTCGGCGAGACTCTTTAGGAGACTCCCGTTGTTGTCCCCGTAAGTATCGTACTGTGCGGGCCCTACGGAAAGAGCAGCGAGTCCGTCTCGCGTAGCGCGTTTCGGCCTCAATCGGGTCCAAAAAATAAATAAATAAATAAATGCTGTAACATCAACGTCTCGCTGACGATCCAACCATTGCCAACTGAATGCTCGCCTTTTCAAACGGCGGGGCACTACCACTGCATGGAACGATCCGGTGATTTCGCCAGCACCTCCAGCCGTTTGCCCCTGGCGGCGTTTGTTATCGCCATTGCAGCTCTTTACTTCGCAAAAGACGTGCTGGTCCCGCTAGCTCTGGCCGTTTTACTTGCGTTCCTCCTTACTCCCTCGGTAACTCGTTTGGAAGGCCTGAAACTGGGTCGCGTGCCATCCGTAATGGTGGTGATGCTAGTCTCGCTTGCCTTAGTCGGTGGGATCGGTTGGATTGTCGGCAATCAGTTGATTGATGTCGTAAACGAGCTGCCGAACTATACCAACAACATCCGCACCAAGATGGAGTCCTTCCATGGCCCACGCGGCGGCAGTCTTGCCAAAGTGACTGACAACGTTCAGAAGTTGACTAAAGAATTATCCAGGCCCCCCGACCGTGCGGTAGCCCCTCCCGTGCAGCAGCCGACCGCGGCCAGAAACCAGAAATCGGCGCCGCCGCTGCCGTCCAGCGACCGTCCCGTGCGAGTTGAGCTTACCGAACCCACGCCGAGCCCCCTTCAATCTTTGAGGATTCTGCTCCGCCCCTTGGTTACGCCCATCAGCATCGCCGTGATCGTCGTAGTTTTCACGGCCGTAATGTTGATCAAGCGGGAAGATCTACGGAATCGACTACTTCGATTAGCGGGGCGCAGACAACTCAATCTTGCGACACAAGCCTTCGATGACGCCGCTCAGCGCGTCAGCCGCTACCTGCGTCTGCAATTCGTTGTCAATACGACCTTCGGCTCGCTCATGGCGATTGGGCTTTATCTTATTGGTGTCCCAAGTGCTCTGCTTTGGGGAGTTCTCGCAGGCCTCTTGCGCTTTGTTCCCTATATTGGCCCCATCATCGGAGGCGGTTTACCCCTTATCCTCGCGCTGGCCGTCTTCAAGACTTGGCTTCAGCCGATTTTGTGCCTTTGCCTTTTTCTAGTTATCGAGCTGACTGTCGCGTATGTCATTGAGCCATGGCTCTACGGAACCAGCATTGGCATTTCATCGCTGGCGATCCTGGTCGCAGCCGCGTTCTGGACCGCGCTTTGGGGTCCTATCGGGCTGATGCTATCGACGCCTTTGACCGTGTGCCTGGTCGTTCTCGGCCGCTACGTTCCACACCTGGAGTTCCTCCACATCATTCTGGGTGACGAACCTGTTTTATTACCCGAGGCCCAGTTTTATCAGCGGCTGCTGGCAATGGACCAACGAGAAGCGAACGCCGTCATTGATACATTTCTCAAGGATCGATCGTTAGTTGAGCTTTACGACCACCTCATGATCCCGGCCTTGAGCATGGCTGAGGAAGAACGACATCAAGGAAATTTGGATGAAAACCGGGAAAATTTCCTGATTCAGAGCATCAACGAGTTTATTGCCGACCTCACGGAACACGGTCTGGAGTCGCCCGCCAAAACTGTCAGGTCCGAGGACGCACCGCTAATCGAGTTTAAGAAACCCATTCACGCGCGGGATTTGCGGGTGGTGTGTATCCCGGCCAGCGACCGCGCTGACGAGAGCACCGCGGCGATGTTGACCCAAATTCTAGAATTGGCTGGTTATACGGCTGTGCTCCTACCTATTCCTCGCTCTCCTGGGGATGCGCTAGACCTGGTTTCCAGGCAAGAATGCGATGTCGTGTGCATCTCGGCATTGCCGCCGTTCGCGCTGCTCCCTGTTCGGTCTTTGATTAAACAATTGCGACGAAGTTTTCCGAAGCTGAGAGTGGTGGTGGGCCTGTGGAACTTCTCCGATGGTGGAGAGCAAGCCGACGAACGTCTGGCTGCCGCATTTTCAGTCGAGGTGGTAACGACCCTTGCGCAGGCCCTAGAGCGGATCCAGACGCCGGTTGAATCGATAAATCTGCCGCGAGGCGCTTAAATGGAATACATTCCGTGGCGCCGCTTGCAAAACGGCGCCCCCAGTTGCCGGAACGGAGCCACTCTCAGTGGTGGCTCATCAGAAACCAGATAACAATCAGGACGCCGGGAACCCCCAGAACCCACGCTACGAGGTATCTCATTCTTGTTTCCTCCCCTTTTTTCGAGACCGGAAATTGCTCGGTCCGCTGATGAAGGGGCACGTCAAGGGCCTTTTGTAGTACGCCTGAAATATGGCGTCATTTCAGGCTGCAAAGGGTGTAACGAGCCAGTACGTTGGTAACTTTTGCTCGGAGGGACTGTGAGGAATTACTCTTCCATGAAATGGTATGCGATCATATGGCACACCACCATGTGCGCATCTTCGATCCGGCCCATATGCGGCACTGCAACATGAACATTGAGCTGCGCCAGCGGGCCTAGCTGGCCGCCATCGCGCCCGGTCAGAGCGATCGTTTTGCAGCCGATCGAATTGGCGTATTCCATGGCCCGCACTACGTTGGGCGAATTGCCCGATCCGCTGATGCACATCACCAGGTCGCCCGGCTGCGCGAAATTCTTCAATTGCTCCACGAAAATGCATTCGTAGCCGACGTCGTTGGAATAAGCGGTCAGGGTCGGCAGCGAATCGGTCAGCGCCATGATGCGGAAGCGCGTGTCGCGATTATAGCTCGCCCCCTTTACGATGTCGCAAGTGAAATGCGACGCCGTCGCTGCGCTGCCGCCGTTCCCGCAAACGAAAATGTGCTTTGAGCTATCGCGCGCCTCGCGAAACCATTCGATGGCCTGCTCCACGCGGCTGGTATCGATGCGATCGAGCGCCTCCAGCAACGCCGCCTTGTACTGCTGCGGAGAAGTCATATGAGAAAGAAATCCAGAGCCTTGGATATATAGTCCTTCAGGTCACCGCGTTTTACAACTGCGTCCAGAAAACCATGTTTCAACAAAAACTCACTGGTTTGAAAGCCTTCCGGCAGCTTCTGGCGGATGGTCTGTTCAATCACGCGCGGACCCGCGAAACCGATCAGCGCGCCCGGCTCAGCAATATTTAGATCGCCCAGCATCGCGAAACTGGCCGTGACGCCGCCGGTGGTGGGATCGGTCAGTACACTGATATAAGGGATACTGGCTTCGTCCAGCCGCATGAGCGCGGCCGAAATCTTGGCCAACTGCATCAGACTGACCGTGCCTTCCTGCATCCGCGCGCCTCCGGACGCAGAAATAATGACCAGCGGGACATTTCGCTCCAACGACCGCTCGATGGCCCGTGTGATCGCCTCGCCCACCGCCGCCCCCATGCTGCCGCCGATGAATCGCAGATCCAAGGCGCAGATGTGGACGCGACGGCCATTCAGATTCCCCCCGGCCGAGATGATGGCGTCGCGGAGGTGCGTCAGTTGTTGATTGGAGGCTAGGCGCTTTTTGTATGTTCTCGAATCGACGAACTTTAGCGGATCGGACGATGCAAGATGCGCGTCGAACTCTTCGAACTGGCCGCCATCGAAGAGCATGGTCAGGCGCGTGCGCGCGTCGATCCGGTCGTGATGCCCGCACTTAGGACAAACCTGCAGGTTATCTTCCAGCGCCTTACGCCAGACGATCTCGCCGCAATGCTCGCACTTGAGCCACAACCCTTCGGTTTTTACCTTACGCTCGCCCTCGTCAGTCTTTAGGGACGTCTTCTCCCGCGTGAACCAAGCCATTCAAATTCAGTGTGGCACAGCGACGATGAGCCGGGTAGGATCTGACGAGCTGGGTAAGATCTAACGGACTTTCTTGGCCGCGCCATCCACGCCCTCAGTGTAGTGCTCCAAGTCCTGGTTGCCTTCCAGGCAAGCGAATTCCATCTGTTGGTAATCCTTGTCATCAGGACGGCGCTGCCAGGTGCCGGCGATCTTCCGGGGGCGAGTATAGATGGTCGAGTCTTCGATAGTGGCCGTAGCTGATGGCGTTGGAATCAATAGGCGTGAGGTGCTCGACTACGTGAATGTTGGGTGTAGTGAAATCTCCCACCATATCAAACCAGGTCCGGCCGTTTTGATTGGTGGTGTCTATAACCAGCGTGTCGCCTTCCCAATGGCCCACCGAATCGCCCATGAACATCTTGATGTCGCGGCGGCGGCACGACCCTGAAATCGGAATTGCTGGTAAGCCGAGTGCGGCACGCCGGACATAAAACAATGTGCCTCGGGTTCGTCGTACACGTGGTTCTTTCCGAGATCCCTGGCCCTGGCCTCGGCCGCGGGCTGATACGGGATTTTGCCGCCAGGCGGGTCTACAAATCGCGCCTTTGCTGGCGGAATTCCCACGACCAGCCAGATTGGAACGCAACCTGATCAAGCTTTTTAGCGCTCTCCCAATTAGTAGCCTGGCGGCGGCCTGAATCCGCCGATTTCGCCCGCCAGCAGTTGCGCAAAGGCGATCGGCGTGGCGTCCTCCAGATATGGGCCGATGATTTGCAGCCCGACCGGCAATCCGCTTTTGCTAAGGCCCGCCGGAGCCGTGGTGGCCGGACAGCCGGTCAGAGTAGCGGGCGTGATGTAGGAGAGGAGGCTCCAGAAGTTTTGCGAGCCGCCTTCGGGCATGGGGATCTTTCGTTGATCGACTGGCGTCGGGTCGTGCGGGAACGCCGTGGTGAATGCGGTCGGTAGCAGAAACACATCCACCGATTCAAAGTATTTTTCCCACATCGCACGATAACCCAGACGCTTACGGCTCTTTCGTTGCCATTCTGAGAAACCGCTGAGCGCGCCTCTCGCGAGATTGTCCGATCTTTTCTCGAAATGCGGGCGCACATGCTGCTGGCGCTCTGGCGGCATGACGCTGAAGTCGAACGCTCCGAGCAGGAAGAAGTAGGTATCGAGGAATTCTTGAAATTGAAAGCCATCGGGCCAGCCTGGCTTGACTGTAGCCCCCGCCTTCTCGCACGCCCGGATAGCCGCTTCGAGCACGGATTTGGTTTCGGTGGAGACCGGAACGCCAGAATCTTCGAGCAAATAGCCGATGCGATAGTCTCGTAGGCGCTGGTGGCGCGGCTTCGGCAGGGCCCACTGGAATGCCTTGGAGTCGGGCGGTTCCGGGCCAGCCAGGATGTTCAGCCCTGCTTCCAGATCTTCGGCGGTGCGAGCCATCGGTCCGACCACCGCCAGCAGCGTAGAAAATCCCGGATTGTCCTGCAGTCCGCCGGGAAGATGGCCGCGCATGCTCACAATGTCGAGCGTCGGCTTGTGGCCGTAGATTCCGCAGAAGGACGCGGGCGTTCGAATGCTGCCCCCGATGTCGGAGCCGATGCTCAAGAAGGCTAATCCAGCGGCCAGCGACGCGGCCGAGCCTCCCGATGATCCGCCGGGTGTCCGGGCGAGATCCCACGGATTATTGGAAACACCGTAAATTTCATTGAAGGATTGGCCGTCCATTAGGAATTTCGGAACGTTAGTAGCGCCGAGCAGGATAGCGCCGGCGTCGCGAAGCCTGCGAACGGAGACGGAATCGGCCGGCGCTTTCGCATCCTTGAATTCAGGGACGCCCCAAGTGCAGGGCTGGCCGCGTACGCCGAAGCTTTCCTTGACGTTGATCGGGACGCCATGAAGCGGGCCAGTTGCCGCTTTGCGATCGATGGCCTGGTCAGCTTGCTTGGCCGCTTCGAGCGCCTGATCGCGGAGTTGATACACGTACGAGTTGAGCTTGGTTTGCGAGGTATCGATGCGGCGCAAAGTGTGCTGGGTCAGCTCGACGGCGGATATCTTGCGCTCGCGGATCGCCGCGGCGGCTTCGAGAGCGGAGCCAAAATCGGGATCGAACTCAGTTTTCATAAGGTGTACAAAGAGCGGGCAGTCCCGCCAGAGAATCAGCGGCCGTCACATGGCCGACGATTTTTTCGCAGCGATCCAACGGCAGGACATATCCGGCGAGCCCACGGAACTTCGTGATAAGTTCAGGCCAGCTCAGCGGGTTTTGCGGATCGCCTTTGGGATGCCTGATCATTTTTTCGAAGCTACGGACGTCTTCGAGATGTATGCTGACAACAGCGGGCCATTCGGCGGGAAAGGTTTTCTCGATGTCGGAATTCTTAATCATGACGACTTTACCGATGAAAGCGCGCACGTCCGGAGACTGCAGCCGCGCTTGATTGAATTGGTCCAGACCGGCGGCCCGATCGATAACCGCGACCGCTGAGCCGTAGGGCATCGAAAACTGTGCTTCAACGATCGAGCGTGGGTCGTATTTCTGAGCGCGAGGCTCGACTACCAACGGCCAACCAGCTTCTAGAACCGCAACCTCGATCTGGCGGACCTGTGCGGGCCGGATGTCGTGTTCGTGAACCAGAGCCAGGATGGCATCGATGGGTCCCTGCATATAGCGGCAGCAGGCGTGCGGTTTGACGCTGGTGCGCAGGATTTCAAAAGACTGGCCGAGGTCGATGGTCAGCAGATCCGGCAGAGGCTGACGCGAGTAGCCGTGAAGGAAACCGTCGCGGCCTTCGAGAATGCGAGAGGGTCCACGGAAACCCTCGGCTGCAAGTAAGGCAGCCTGAATGCCGTTTTGCGATGCGAGACCGGGATGGAGCCGCTTAGTCCAAGCGCCATCGGAGAGGAATTCGAGCGATCCTGCGGCCATGCTGCCAGCGATCCCGACTGCGGAAAGCATCTGATCGGTGGTGAGGCCTAGTAGTTTCGAGGCGGTAACAGCCGCGCCGAAAACCCCGCAAGTCGCGGTGGGATGGAAGCCGAGCAAGTAGTGTTCCTTGGGCTGCACCGCCATGGCGATGCGGGCGGCTGCTTCATATCCGGCGGTGACGGCGGTGAAGAATCGGTCTGGCTGAAGGTCTGGCAGGGTTTCGAGGACCGCGAGGGCGGTGGAGAACATCACGACGCCGAGATGAATCGAGCCCGCGTTGTGCGTATCGTCCAGTTCGATGGCATGAGCGGCTGTTCCATTAGCGAGCGCGGCGTAGCCGGGTAGAGTACGAATGCTTTTTCCGATGACGGTCGCCGAGCCGGGCGCGGCCACGCGCTCAATCATCCGGTATACGGGCGCGGAGGATTCGGCGCACGAGCCGCGGATGGCGACGCCGAGATAATCGAGCAAAAGATAACGTGCACGGTCGAAGACGGCGGCGGAAAGTTCTGATGGCTTGAGATCGGCGAGGAAGTCGACCAGATCGCGAGTGTAGTGAGGAGTCTCCTGTTTCATGCGGGACTACGTTTCGGAGCAAGGAATGCCCGGCGAAGCACGATGATGCGCTCGCGTTTCTGATTAAACCCACGCGTCTCGATCGCGACAATGCCGCGGTCCGGCTTGCTGGCCGACTCGCGTATGTCGACCACTTCGGATTCGGCGTAGAGCGAATCGCCCGGAAACAGTGGGCGCTCGAAGACGACGCTTTCGTAGCCAAGATTTGCGATTGTTTTTCCACTGGTGTCGGCGACGCTCATGCCGACGGCGAGGCTGAAGACCAAGGTGTCGATAACCGGACGTCGGCCAAGGGCCTGGCGGCGCGCGTAATGATCGTCGACGAACAGCGGATGCTGATTCATCGAGAGCAGAGCGAACCAGGTATTGTCATGGTCGGTGATGGTTCGGCCAGGCCAGTGCTGATAAACCGCCCCAATGTGGAATTCGTCATAATAGCGCCCGAAAATCATGAGACCCGATATTTCTTCAGCAAATTACGCGCGATGATCAGGCGCTGCAGTTCGTTGGTGCCGCCGCCGATCACCACCAGCGGAGCGTCGCGATAATATCGCTCCACGGGAAAATCTTTCGAGTAGCCGTTGCCGCCCAGAATCCGCATGGCTTCGAACGATACCTCGGCGGCGGTCTCCGTCGCGAACAGCTTGGCCATGCCGGCTTCGAGGTCGCAGCGCTCGCCGCGGTCCTTTTTCTCAGCGGCGGAATAAATTAGCAAACGCGAGGCTTCAATGCGGGTCGCCATGTCGGCGAGCTTGATCTGAATGGTCTGGTGTTCCGCGATCGGCTTGCCAAAAGTGGTGCGCCGCTGAGCGTACCGAATGGCTTCCTCGAACGCAGCGCGAGCGATGCCGAGGCCGCGGGCAGCGACGTTGAGGCGCTCGGCCTCCAGCCCTGTCATGACCTGCTTGAAGCCGTGGCCCTCCGCGCCGCCGATCAGATTTGAAGCGGGCACTGGAAACTCCTGGAAGTGCAGCTCGCACGTCTCGACGCTTTTGTAACCTAGCTTGTCGATGTCGCGGCTGACGGTAAGACCGGGCGCGGCCTTTTCGATGACGAACGCACTCATACCGCTGTGCGCGGGCTCGGCCTTGGGATCGGTCTTGGCGAGCAGCAGGAACGTGTTGCCATAGCGCCCGTTGGTGACCCACATCTTAGAGCCATTGACCCGGTATCCGTCGCCGTTGCGAGTCGCGATGGTAGTGATGTTTTGCAAATCGGTCCCGGCGTTTGGTTCCGACAGACAAATGCCGCCGCGCCGGTCACCCGAGGCGAGCCCCGGCAGGAATCGCTGTTTCTGTTCCTTTGTCCCGAAACGAGTGAGCACATCGCAGAGGACCGAATGAGTTCCGATCACTCCCGCCAGGCCCAGCCAACCTCGGCCGAGCTCCTCGAAAATCATGGCGAAGGTGGTGAAATCGGTGTCGGCGCCGCCGTACTCCTCCGCTACGTTCAATCCGAACAGGCCCATTTTGCGCATCTGTTCAACCAAAGCGTGCGGATACTCGTTGCGATGCTCCAGTGCCGACGCCACCGGCATCACTTCTTTGTCGACGAACTGCCGGACGGTGGCGACGATCAACTCCTGCTCGGCGGTCAGTTTGGCCACGGCGGCTCTCCTTCGGGGCGTTTCGGCACGACGATCTTGCGCCGCAGCGTGAGGACTACTTCTCCTCGTTGATTGAGGCCTTTTGTTTCCACGATGACGACGCCGCGACTGTCGGCCAGCTCTTCCTTCGCCACAATAGTCGATTCGGCATAAATTGTATCTCCGTGGAAGACCGGCTCAGGATGGCGAATGTCGGAGTAGCCGAGTGTTTCGGTCGCCCGTCCACCGACGTCGGCCTGGCTCATGCCGATGACCAGGCTTATCACTAGAGGACCTTCCACCAGGCGCCGGCTGTGCTGCGTTCCGGCGGCGTAATGCTCGTCAATATGTAGTGGGTGCTGGTTCATGCTCATCAGACTGAAGAGCGTGTCGTCAAATTCAGTGATGGTACGGCCGGGCCAGTGGCGAAATTGCTTTCCGGTTTCGAGCTCGTCGAAGTAGCGGCCGTAGCCCACTTAAACCTCCGGGCCACACGCCCCACGGCGAATCAATTCATCAATGGCCGCGTCCGGATAACCGGCTTCGCGGAGAATAACGCGGCTATGCTCGCCCAACTGGGGCGGCGGTCCGGCCGGACCAGCCGGAGTAAGCGACAGTGCGATCGGCAAGCGGGGAAGAAGAGCCGGTTCCTCGCCGCAAAGCTCGATTTCGGCGAAAGCATCAAGAGCAGCTAGTTGGGGATCCTGCAAAACCTGTTCCGCGTTTTGAACGGCGTCGTTGGGCACGTCGTTTTCGTTGAAGATTCTGACCCAATGCGCGGTAGGCTTCGTTCGCAGCAGATCGCCGATTTGGCCTTCCAGGCCGGCGCGATTGCGGCAGCGCTCGGCATTGGATGAATAGCACGGCTCGTCCAGCCAGTCGGTACGATTCAAAGCCTTACATAGCCGGCGAAATAGGCGGTCGTTCGAAATGCCGATCATGATCGCGCCGTCGGCAGTCGTGAATGCGCCGTAGGGAGCCACCGAGGCGTGACGCGCGCCTTCCGGCCGTGGATTGACGCCGGTGAACTGGCGATAGAGCAAGTGATAGCACATCAGCATCACGCCGGTCTGGAGCAATGAGGCATCCAAGCGCTGGCCGCATCCCGATCTCTGGCGCTCGTAAAGAGCCGTCACGATGCCTAGCGCCATCCAGACGCCCGCGCCCATGTCGAGAATGGAGACGCCGGCGCGCATAGGCGCGTCCTGATTTACGCCTGTTACGCTCATTATGCCGCTGCGCGCTTGCAAGATGGCATCGTAGCCCGGTTTCGAATAGTCGGGACCGCGCGATCCGTAAGCGGTAAGCGAAGCATAAATAATGTCCGGTTTACGGGCTCGAATGGCTGGCTCGTCCAGCCCCAGCTCGGCTGCCTTTCCGCCGCGAAAGTTTTCCACGCAGACGTCGCAGCTTTCCGCCAGCTTCAGCACCACGTCGCGTCCGGCGGGATTTCTGAGGTCGAGTGAAATGGAGCGCTTGCCGCGATTAATCGGGGTGAAATAAGAACCCCAGGGGCCGCGATGGGGCGGCATGCCGCGGGCGTCGTCACCGCCGTCGATGCGCTCGACCTTGATAATGTCGGCGCCGAGGTCGGCGAGGATCATGGTGGCGGTCGGTCCGGCTACGACGGTGCTAAGGTCCAGAACACGTACGCCTGTCAGTGGAGGGGACAAAGAGTTGAAGATAGCACGGACCAGCTTACGGGAGTGGCGCCCGGAGAGATCAGACGGCGTTCATCAGGCGGCCTCGGCGCACCACCCACTCTTCACTGGTGAACACCCTGGGGCCGACTTCGATCAGTCGCGGCAGCATATCGAAGACGGTTCCCGGGGTCCACCTGTTGTTGTGGCGGGTTCGAAAGCCGCGCTGGTTCAAGGACTCAGCAATCTCCGACAACGGCTTGTCCTGGATGATCATTTCGAGCATCACCAGGAGCGCCTCTTTTTCCTGGATGTCCTGCTCGAGTTGCAGACAGTCCTCGGCGATTTTGAGGCCATAGGGCGGGTCTTCGGTGATGTTGGCCGATCCCGTTTGTTCGCCTTCCACCTGGCGCTCCCAAACGATGACGACCGGTCTCCAGCCTTCACCGGACTTGTGATCGACGTACGCCTGGGTCAGGGGATTTGCTAAAACTTCGCGCATGCGCTCCACTCTAGGCATCGGTGTTCACCTCCATGACCAGCGTTTTTGAGCAAATAGATTGCCAGTTTTTTTTTGATTGGATTCAACTGCTTGGTCAGAAAGGTACGCGCGTGCGATGTTCATTCCTGGGACTCAATGGTGCGGGTCGCGACAAGCGAGCTATCCTGAAAATATGAGACAAGTTGCGGTTGTTGGCATCGGGAAGACTGCGTTTGGGGCTTTTCCGGATCGCGATCTTCGGTCGCTCGCGGTGGAAGCCGGTCAGAAAGCGCTAGAGAACGCGGGCGCGAAACCATCACAGGTGGAGGCGTTCCACCTGGGGAATTTCGCCGGACCCTCGTTTGTCGGGCAGAATCATCTGGCGCCGTACGTAGCGGCTGGGATGGGAATCACCGGCATTCCCGCGACCAGATTTGAAGCGGCGTGCGCCTCGAGCGGAGCGGCCTTTTTCCACGCCGTGTCGGCGGTGGCGGCCGGGCTGTACGACGTCATTCTGGTCACGGGCGTCGAAAAGATGACTTCGCAGCCGACGCCCAAAGTGACCGAGATCCTGGCGGGCGCGGGCGATTTATGCGGCGAGGTGCGAGCGGGCGCGACCTTTCCAGCTTTGTTCGCGATGATCGCGCGCCGGCATATGTATCAGTACGGCACCACGCGCGAGCAAATGGCTGCGGTGGCAGTTAAAAATCACGCTAATGGCGCAAAAAATCCGTTGGCGCACATGCGCAAAGTGATCACCATGGAGCAGGCGCTGAACGGAAAGCCGATTTCCGAGCCGCTTACGGTCTATGATTGCTCCCTGATCAGCGATGGCGCGGCGGCGGTATTGATCGTGCCGTTCGAGCGGGCTTCCGAATTCACCGACAAGCCGGTGCGCGTGCTGGGCATCTCGCAAGCATCCGACAACGTCGCGCTGGATGAAAAAGACGATATCACGACCCTGCGCGCGGTAAAGATATCGGCGGAAAAGGCCTACAAAATGGCGGGCGTGAAGCCGTCCGACATCCAGTTCGCCGAAGTCCACGACTGTTTCACTATCGCGGAGATCGTGGCCATTGAAGACTTGGGCTTTGTCAAGAAAGGCGAAGGTGGTCCATATTCGCTGGCCGGCAAAACGTGCATTCAAGGCGAACTACCGGTGAATACCAGCGGCGGGTTGAAGGCCAAAGGCCATCCGGTTGGCGCGACCGGCGTCGGCCAGATTTGCGATGTCGTGCAGCAGATTCGCGGTGAGGCGGGCGAGCGGCAGGTTAAGCGCAACTCGGTCGGGCTGGCGCAGAATCTGGGTGGGTCGGGCGCAACCAGCGTGATAACAATTTTGGGGGCCGCATGACCAGTCCAGGATCGGGAACGGTTTACACCGAGACGGTAGTCTTTTCGCCGCCGGAAGCGTACGTGAACGACGTGCCGTATCAACTCGCGATCATCCAGCTTGAAAGCGGCCGCAGGCTGACGGGACGGATCGATGGCGAGCGCGCGCAGATCGGCGACCGGGTGAAGTTTGTCGAGTTCCGCAAGGACGTCGCGTTTTTCAGGAAGACCGCATGAACCTAGCAGAACGGATGAACCGGATTGGCGTCGAGGGCGCATTCAACGTCCTGGTAAAGGCTCGGGCGCTGGAAGCGCAAGGCCGGGACATCATCCATTTGGAAATCGGCGAGCCGGATTTTCCTACGCCGGCGCACATCATTGAGGCCGCGAAACAGGCGCTGGACGAAGGCTGGACGCATTATGGTCCGCCGCAAGGATTGCCGGAATTGCGCCAGGCCATCGCAGCATATATTTCGCGTACGCGCGGAATACGAGTGGGTCCGGAACACGTCTGCGTGGTGCCTGGCGGCAAGCCCATCATCTTCTTTCCGATGCTCGCGCTCCTGGAGCCCGGCGACGAAGTGATTTATCCCAACCCCGGGTTTCCGATCTATGAATCGATGATCAATTTCTTGGGCGCGAAGCCGGTGCCGATTCCGCTGGTGGAACAACGCGGCTTCTCGTTCGATTTGAATCTGCTGCGCGACCGGCTTTCGGCCAAGACCAAGATGTTGATACTCAACTCGCCACACAATCCCACCGGCGGCGTGATCCCGGCCGCCGACATTCGCGCTATCGCTGAAATGGTGCGCGATCGTGACCTTATCGTGCTGGCCGACGAGATTTATTCGCGGATTTATTTCGAGGAAGCCCCGGTGTCGATCACGACCCTGCCTGGCATGCTCGAGAAGACCATCATCCTGGACGGCTTCTCGAAGACCTACGCCATGACTGGCTGGCGCATGGGCTACGGTGTGATGCCGGAATGGCTCGTGGAACCGGTAAACAAGCTGATGGTGAATTCGAACTCCTGTACGGCCAGTTTCACCCAACGTGCCGGCATCGCCGCGCTGAACGGACCACAGGACGAAGTTCTGAAAATGATCGCTGAATTCCGCCGGCGGCGCGATGCGTTTTGCGCGGGGCTGAACGCGCTTCCGGGAGTGCGCTGCGCCATCCCGGGCGGCGCATTTTACGCGTATCCGAACATCACCGGGACTGGATGGAAATCGGAGGCGCTGGCTGACGCATTACTCCAGAAAGCGGGCTTGGCGTGCCTTAGTGGTACATCTTTCGGCGCCTACGGAGAGGGTTATCTTCGCTTCAGCATCGCGAATTCCTACGAGAATCTGATGGCCGCGATCGAGCGAATGCGTCAATTCCTGTCGAGTGTCAATGCAGCTTCCGTATGAAAGGCCTTCGCTTCGAGTGCCAACCGGGTTGCACGAATTGTTGCACCCAAAAAGGGTTTGTCTACCTGACCGAGTCCGATCTGAAGCGCATCGCGAAATTTCTTGAACTGCCCACGGCCGAGTTTGAACGGCGCTACGTCTATCGCACCACGCGCCAGCTTCGTCTGCGAGTTCCGCGCCAGGTTCAATGCCATTTCTTGCTGGACGGCGGCTGTTCGATTCATCCCGTGAAGCCGGCGCAGTGCAGAATCTTCCCGTTTTGGCCGGAGCTCGTGGACGACAAACGAGAGTGGCGCAAGACGGCGGCCTGGTGTCCGGGAATCGGAAAAGGCGAATTGGTGCAAATCGAAACGGCGGCCGTGCAGGCGCGCGAGATGCGCGAAGCATACCCGTATATGTACGACTAGCCAATCACAGTCCGGTGAGCACTCCCATGAACCTCACGCCGAAAGAGGCTGCGGTGCGCAAGGGTATGAGGCGCGGCGCCGGTGGCTCGCACAATAACGTTCCATTCCTGTCCGGGCCCTCCACCGCGATTGGTAGCTCGGGCACCAGTCCGCGATCGCCGGCTAAGACCGGCAGCAGCCGGTGCTGGATTTGCGTAGTGGCATAGATTAAGGCCGAGGCTTGCCATCCAAGCTGTGGGACGATCGAGAACCCGGACTTCCATCCTTCGCCCGGTGTGAATGGCCGCGAGAGCGCAAGCAGCGGGAACAGACGGCCGTTAGGCAAGATCGACAACACAGGCAGCAGCGGATGTGCAAACGCAATCAAGCTGACCGATGCCGTATAGCTGGACAACTCGAGGAAGCCTCTGCCCCACGCCGGGAGCCGCGACCTGATGGAGGCATCCAGCGGTCCTGCAAAGCTCGCCGGGCCGACTGGTCCGGAGAAATTCCAAGAGCCGCGTCTGCGTTCTTTGAGGTGAATGGTAATATCGGCGATTCTCCGCGTTTCGTTGGTGTGAATCGCGATATCTGTCGCGGTAATCGGTTCAAATATTTCGACACGATTAATGCGTTCTGCGCTCTTGCGCACCAATAGTTCGTCGAGCAACTGGCCTTCATCGATCAGGAGATTGCCGCGGACCATCGCGTCACTGTAGTGGCGATTGCCGGTGAAATCGATCCGGCCGATACGATAGGACGATCCGTGATCGATGGAGGTGCTCAAGCTCACGAAGTTTGAGCTAGTGCCGGTACGCTGCACTTGAAGCGTGGCCGCGAAATCGAGGATGCCCTGGCGCTCGGCCTCGCGGCGTTGTGCGAGCAATGAAGAACAAACCTGCGGAATCGGTTCACTCGTTTCATAATGCGGGCCCGGACGCGCAAAAAACGTGATCACGGCGTCCTTTTCATTCCGTTCGGTGCTATCAATGCGGACCGTAGAGTCGAAATAACCTTTCGAAAGGTAGAGTGAGCGCAAGCGGCCGAGGTCCGAGTCGATCGCGTCGAGGCTATATTCCGGTAGCAGGCGCCAGCCCGTCCACAAGCCAGGAACGCGCGGAATGATACGACGAGCCTTCAAGGCTCGCAGCGCGCGGCGTAACTCGACGGGATCGATTCCTGGATCGCCGACGAAGTTTACGGTCTTGACGTGCAAGTGCGGATCGGCAGGCGTTGTCTTGTGCAGCACAGGCTGGGGCGCTTCCACCACTTCGAAGATCACGTCCGTTCCATCGGGCTGCTGCCCGGTCTGGACACGAATATCGCCGAAACGTCCCGTGCTCCACAGCCGGTGCACATCTCGATCGATCGTATCGGCGTTGTACGGCTGGCCCACCTGTGTAGCTAACGCCACTTTCAGTAAGGTCCCGCGAACGGTGACGGACTTGACCATGGGCGGCGCTGATTCCGCGGAAACGAAAGCCGAAAAGACAAGGAGGGAGACGGCGAGACCGCGCATGAAAACAAAATGATTTGCACGCTGAGGACCATCCTTTACGGGAGCTACCGGGCTCTGTATTCCGACTCCAAAATCGACATCAAAACCAGCGACCGATACTCATCGCCCCATTTCTTGCACTCCCGCATCACGCCTTCCTCAGAAAATCCGGCGGACCGGTAGACATGCTGCGCGCGAGCGTTGTCGGAATAAGTATCCAGCCAAAGACGATGCGCTCCGAATTCGCCGAATACTTTTTCCATGACGGCCTGCAGAACCTCAGTGCCTAGGCCCTGGCCTGGTTCGGCGACCGCGATTCTTTGCAACTCGACGTTTCTGTCCTTGGAATGAATGTCGCGCAAGATCACAAATCCAGCCGGCCCGGATTCTGTTTCCACTATCCAGTACAAGCAGTCCGGATTCGATAGCTGGCGTTGGTGCACAGCGGGATCACTGCCCCCGAGCAGCCGCATTTCGCGGAACTTCTGCTCCAGGGCAAGGATATAGAGGAGGTCTTCGGAGGAAGCGGGACGCAAAGTCATTTCTAAAATTGGAGCCTACAGCCCGGCCGCCCGCGCCGCGACTTTCGCGATGCTGGACCAATCCATATCGCCCTGGCCATGCGCCAGCGCGTCGAGCATGTGATCGCGGATCAAGCTCGCGACCGGCATCGGCGCCGTGCACTCGTCGGCCACTTGGAGCGCCAGGCGCACGTCTTTCAGGCCCAGGCGCAGAGCAAAGCCCGCCGGCTCGAACTGCTCGGCCGCCATCATTTTTCCGTAGTTTCCATAGACTGGCGATTGAAATAGCGAGTTGATCACATCCACGAAAAGTTGAGGCGCGACTCCTGCTTTTCGGAGCGCAGCGAAGGCTTCTGAGAACGATTCGACCATGCTGATGATCATGAAATTTCCGCATACCTTGGCGGCATTGGCCTGCCAAGGCTCGGAGCCGACGACATAGGTGATCTTTCCGATGGCGTCGAATAGTGTCCGGCAGCGATCAACCACTTGGGTGGGTCCGGCCGCGACGACGACCAGCTTTTTCCCTTCCGCTGCCTCCGGCCGACCGAAAACAGGAACGCTCAAATAGCCCTGGCCGCGATGGCCGTGTTCAGTGGCAAGCCGCCGCGCCAGCGTCGTGCTGATGGTGCTGTGGGAAACATGAATGTGGCCATTCTTCAAAGCGCTCAGGATGCCATTTTTGCCGAAGACCACTTCTTCGACAGCATGGTCATCCGCTAGCATCGTCATGACCACTTCGGCGTCCCGGCATGCGTCAGCGGGAGAATCGGAAACGTGTCCGCCGTCGGTCGCCAGAGCTTGCGCTTTCTCGCGGCTGCGGTTGTAGACGGTCACTTCATGTCCGGCTCGAAGCAGATTGCGCGCCATCGGCGAGCCCATGTGTCCAAGTCCAATGAATGCCACCTTCATATACAAAGCATATCCAATAGCTAAACTAGAGATTCCGGCAATGTTGATCGATCGACGCAGCTTCCTGAGCGCAGCGGCTTTCTCCGCTGCGTGTTCCACTAGACGCACGCAGGTCAAGACTCCTGTAACTCCCTCCGCGGCGCGCCAGTTCGCCCGAGTGAATGTGTCACCCGACCGAGTAATCCGCACTGTTGTCGGGCTTCGGCCATACCGGCCGTCCGGGTTCGTCGTGCGAAGGGAATCGATCGACCAAAAAACAATCATCCATAACTACGGCCACGGTGGCGGCGGTGTCACGCTTTCTTGGGGAACCGCTCACCTGGCGGTGGAGCAGGCGCTGCCGACGGGCGCTATGCGAATGGCCGTGCTCGGCTCGGGCGCTGTCGGACTGGCTACCGCTCGCCTGCTCCAGGAGCACGGAGTCGACGTCACTATTTACACGAAGGCGCTTCCGCCTGACACCACGTCCAATATAGCGGGTGCGCAAGTGATGCCTGTCACGGTATTCGAGAGTGCTCGCACGACACCTGAGTTCATGGCGCAGTTCATCGAGGCAGCGCGGTTCTCGTATCGCCGCTATCAGCTCATGGTGGGCGACTATTATGGCATCCGCTGGAGGCCGAACTATACCTTGAGCCGAGAGCCTTTTCGGGACGGTGCCCTCATGGGTAGGCAAGGCGTGCTTGCTGAACTTATGCCGGAGTTGCGGGATCTTACGCCGCAGGAGCATCCCTTTCCGTTTCCGTATGTTCGGCAGTACGACACCATGTTCATCTACCCATCGCATTATCTGGAGGCGATGCTGCGCGAGTTCCGGATCGCCGGAGGCAAGATCGTCCTTCAGGAAATGCACGATATTCGCGAAGTGCTGGCTCTGCCGCAGACTGTGATTGTGAACTGCACGGGCTTGGGTGCGAAGGCGTTATTCAACGATGCCGAATTGACCCCGATCAAAGGCCAGCTCACCATCTTGTTGCCGCAGCCGGAAGTGGATTACGCCACTGAACCCCCCGACGGCTTATACATGTTTCCCCGTCCGGATGGCGTTTTGCTAGGGGGCACGCACGAGATGGGTAATTGGGACCTCGCGCCCAATCGTGAAGCAGAGACCCGAATCGTGGCGGAGCACACGCAGATATTCCACGACATGCATGTCTGATCGCCGTTAGAGCGCGGCGGTATGCAAGAATTGTGGCGCCTTCCGCGCCTTCACGGCCTGTTCGAAAGCATAGGCCAGTTTTATCAACGTGGGCTCGCTCCAAGCGCCGCCAAAAAACGAAATGCCGACTGGTAATCCGTGGACGAACCCTGCCGGCACGGTAATGTGCGCGTAGCCCGCTACGGCGGCAGGCGTGGAACAGCCGCCGGTATCGTGATCGCCGTTCACCCAATCGGTTGGCCAAGCGGGTCCGGCGGTCGGCGCGACAATGGCTTCCACATTGTATTTCTTCAGCACCGCGTCAATGCCTTCGGCGCGCGACAGCCGCTGGCATTTCGCAAGCGCCTTGCGATATGCAGGATCGGACAGCGGCCCTTTCTTCTGCGCCTGCACGAAGATCTCCTGTTCGAAATGGGGCATCTCTTCCTGCCGATGCTTCTCGTTGAAGTCGATCAGTTTTTCCATTGTCAATAAGGTGCGCCGGGCTTCGAGATAAGCGTTCAGATCGGCCTTAAATTCGTACTGGAGCACTTCGGTCTCTGCGTCGCCGTACTTGCCGTGCGAAGGCAGATCCGCTGGGTCAATGATCTCGGCGCCCTGACGCTTCATTTCGGCGAGCGCGTTTTCCATCACCCGATCGACGTCGGAAGTGATTCCGAAAAATTTACGCGCTACGCCGAGGCGCGCGCCTCGAAGACCCTGAGCATCTAGATACTTCGTGTAGTCTGGTTGCGCGTGCGATCCATCGGCCATCGCGCCGAGCAGAATAACGCAATCACGGACAGTTCGAGCCATGGGACCGGCGGTATCCTGGCTATGCGCGATCGGTACGATTCCGCGTCCACCCACCAACCCGAGCGTTGGCTTGATCCCCACGATCCCGTTGATCGAAGATGGGCACACCACTGAGCCATCGGTTTCGGTACCTATCGCGACCGCGCAAAGATTCGCCGCCACTGCCGCGCCGGAACCGGAGCTGGAGCCGCACGGATTGCGATCGAGCGCATAAGGATTGCGCGTCTGTCCACCACGTCCGCTCCAGCCGCTCGAAGAATGAGTGGAGCGGAAGTTGGCCCACTCGCTCAGATTGGTTTTGCCCAGAATAATGGCGCCGGATGCTCGCAGCCGTTCGACCACTGCGGCATCGCGAGGTTGTGGCGCGTCTGCCAGCGCCAACGAGCCGGCGGTAGTCTTCATGCGGTCGGACGTATCGATGTTGTCTTTGATCAGGATCGGAATCCCATGCATTGGGCCGCGCGGGCCCTTCTCCTTACGTTCGCGGTCGAGGGCGTCGGCAATCGACAGCGCGTCGGGGTTGGTTTCGATCACCGAGCGCAACGTTGGCCCATTGCGGTCGATAGATTCGATGCGAGCCAGGTACTGTTCCGCAACCGAGCGCGCGGTTAGCTGGCCGGAGCGCATGCGGTCGCCAAGATTCCCAATGGTGATCTCCTCGAGATCCTGCGTTTGCGCGGAGGCGGCGCGTGCCAGGGCTGCGGCGGCAGCGGCCTGGCGCAAAAACGTTCGACGATCCATGAATTCGATTATATTGGGGCACGCAGAAGCTGAGCGCTATGCTGGTCTTGTGGCCAATCGGATTCATGTTCTGGGCGGAGGCTTGGCAGGCTGTGAGGCCGCCTGGCAAATCGCGCGATCCGGCCTCGAATGCGTGCTGTTCGAAATGCGGCCGCTGCGGTCGACTGCGGCGCACAAGACTGACCGGCTGGCGGAATTGGTGTGCAGTAACTCGCTGAAGAGTGAATCCGAAAGTTCCGCGCCGTGGCTACTCAAAGAAGAACTGCGCCGGTTGGATTCGCTGCTGTTGCGGGCCGCGCAGGAAGCTCGGGTGCCGGGAGGCCATGCCCTTACTGTCGACCGCGATATCTTCGCGGAGCGAGTTTCGAGCGCCATCGCCGATAACCCGCGCATCGAATTAAGACGCGCGGAAGCCGATTCGATCGACACGGGCCTCATCACGATCGTCGCTACGGGCCCGCTGACCAGCGGCGCCTTGGCCGAAGAGATCGGACGTGTGACCGGCGCCGGTCGGCTTTTCTTTTACGATTCGATCAGTCCCATCGTGGAAGCGGATTCCATCGACGGGGCGATCGCGTTTCGCGCATCGCGCTACGGGAAATCGCTGGACGGCAGCGACGATTATTTGAACTGTCCCTTCGATCACAATCAATACGATGGGTTCGTGGACGCGCTTCTCGCCGCCGACCCTGTCCCGGCGCATATTCCTGAAGACGCCACGCCGTTCTTCGAAGCCTGCTTGCCGATCGAGGAGTTGGCGCGACGCGGCCGGGAGACCTTGCGGTTTGGTCCCATGAAGCCGGTTGGTTTGGTAGACCCACGAACCGGGCGCCGGCCTTACGCCGTGGTGCAGCTTCGTCAAGAAAATCTGCGGGCCGATAGCTACAACCTGGTTGGTTTTCAAAATCACATGCGTTTTTCAGATCAGGCCCGCGTCCTCCGCATGATCCCGGGCCTCGAGAAAGCCGAGTTCGTGCGCTACGGACAGATTCATCGCAACACATATATAAATGGACCGGCGCTGCTGAGCGCGACGATGCAGCTTCGAACCCGCCCTGAGGTGTTTTTCGCCGGTCAGGTTTCAGGCGTCGAGGGCTACGTCGAATCGATCGCCACCGGGCTGGTTGCGGGACGCCACGCGGCAGAGCTGGCCACCGGCGAAGCGATCCGGCCGTTTCCGCGTGAAACCGCCATCGGATCGTTGTGCGCTTACGTTTCGGGCGCGGATGCGGCGAACTACCAGCCCGCGAATATTACATTCGATCTGCTGCCTCCCCTTGACGAGCCAACCCGACACCGCCTGCGCCATGATAAGCGAGCGCGCCATGCGGAGGTCTGCCGGCGGGCGCTGGAGAACTTGGATGAGTACCGGGCCGTCTATGCCTGATCTCGCGGCGCAAATCCAGCGATTCTTAGACGAGCTGCGCCGCGCCAATGTGTCGGCCCACACGCTGCGAAATTACGGGTCTGACCTGGAGCAGTTTCTCGAGTACTTCACGGTCAAAGGCGACCCGAGGTGTCAGGCAGAACGTGGCGCAGGTCTCCGGCCTGCGGTCGAAATTATCGACGGGCTCGCCATTCGCGAATGGCTAGGGCATCTGTACCAGCAGCGTCTGACGGCCGTAAGCATGCGGCGCAAACTGGCCGCGGTGCGGTCGTTCTTCAAATTTCTGGTGCGTGAAGGCGTGGTCCCAACCAACGTTGCGCGGTTGGTGCGGACACCCAAGGCTCCCAAGTCTCTGCCCAGGGTGATGACGGCCGAGCAAACCAATCAATTGGTGGATGGCGTGACGCCCGCGGCCGGCAAGTTCGAACGGCCATATCCAGAGCGCGACCTAGCGATCTTCGAGCTGCTCTATGGATGCGGGCTGCGTATCAGTGAACTAGTGGGATTGAATCTCGACGATTTCGATTTCAGCGAGCGGTGGATTCGCGTGCGGGGCAAAGGCCGCAAAGAGCGGCAGGTTCCCTTCGGCGGGAAAGCGGCGGATGCCATCGAGCGCTATCTAACTGGAAGAAAGCCCAGTGCGCCTTCCGATCGGGCGCTGTTCTTGAATCACCTCGGGAGTCGTCTCACCGACCGCGGTGCGCGCGGCATCGTCAAGTTTTACGCCCGAATGATCACCGGAGATTCCTCCATCCATCCGCACAGCCTGCGCCACGCCTATGCCACGCACCTGCTCAGCGACGGAGCTGATCTGCGCGCGATTCAGGAGTTGCTCGGGCATGCCCAGCTTTCCACCACTCAGAAATACACGCAAGTGTCGCTGGCCGATTTGTTGGCGGTATACGACAAAGCGCATCCTCGAAGTTAACCCGCGCGGCGCAGCTAATCCGCCGCGGCGGCTACTCGTTCCGGAGCCCTGGCGGACCGCAACATCGAAATGGCCGCATACAGCACCGCCACCACCACCAGCCAGCGCACCCAAGTGAGGGGAAGCTCTTTCACGATCAGGGCGGCGATCAAGACTCCCGGAAGTCCGCCGAGTGCCAGGCCGAGCGCCGCACGCGGAGCATAACTGTCCATGCGGACGAATCGCACCGTAGCGGTCGGCATCAGAAAAGCGCACGACCCCATCATGATCGGAAACGCGGCTTTGGGATCCATGCCTAGCAAGCTCACCAGGATCATGCACGGCGCATACATCCCGATGCCCAGCGTCATAAGCGCGCCTAGAAGGACACAGACAGCGACGCCGACCCAGAGGCGCCAGTTTTCGAGAATCAGCGCAGTGCCGCCGGCCGGAGACACGTTGAAGATCGACATCAGGAAGAGGGCTGCGGCGGCGAGCAGAGCGACGGCCATGCCGATCTGGACCTTCCGTCGCGGCCATCCAGCGACAATGCCGGCTCCGAACCACGCGCCGCACACTGCGCCGCCGATCAGCAGCACCAGCGTCAGCGCGTCTACGTTCACGATCGCGATAAACAGAAACGCCTCGAGGATGGTGGGCAGCGTGTGTCCGACGTTCAGTGTCCCAGGGATCTTCTCATCGGGAACCATGTGGCGGAACTTGAAAATCGCCGTGGTGGGAGCGTACGATCCGATGCCGAGCGTGTCGAAGAAATTGGTGATGAAGCCAACGAAGAGTTCCCACAGCGAGGGAATTCCCGGCGCGCGGTCCCGGCCAGTGAGCCAAACCCAAATCCAGCCCACGGTCACAATGCCGAGAGCGATGAAGAACATTCCACGCGCATTGAGCATCCGCAGCAACGATAGCATGCGGGCGGCGCGGGGTGCCCGGCGCTACGAATCACAGAATAGTAATCACAACTTTCCCCACCTGGGCGTTCGATTCCAGATAGTTGTAGGCCTCCGCCGTCTAGTGCAAAAGGAAATATCTTCGCAGTCTTCGGTTGTAACCGTCCATCCGCCGACCGCAATCTCTATCGCCGCAATACCGACACTGCTCGACGCGGCCGTTATCACAAACGAAATCGCCTTTCGCCAGATGCGCAACCGGAACCAACGCCCCATACGCCGTCATATACTGCATCCGGATTGCTGCGCCTTCCACCGCCGATGGTTTCGCTGGATTCTTTGACATGCGTTTCTCAATTCTGACCCAAATCTGACCGAATTCGGACCCTTGCGTTGGTCTGCGTAAGGTAGTAAAGTTGTTCGCCGAAAGATGGAAATGGTCATAGGGTTCGCCGCACCGCCCTGCTCCGGCGCGCATAATCGGCGAATTCACCGCCGCGACCATCGAAGGGAAATTATGCGTCGGTTAATATTGTGCGTCGTGCTGTTTTGTTTGACCAGATTCGCCTCGGCCCAGACTTTTGGCGAGATCATCGGAGAGGTGAAAGATCCGAGCGGGGCTGTCATTGCCGGCGCCGCTGTAACGGTCACTAATGCCGATACGAATGTCGCCCGGACAACCACGACCAACGAAGTGGGGATCTATAGTGTCCCTTCGCTTCCCCCCGGAAAGTACCAGCTTAAAGTAACGGCCTCCGGCTTCGATACGGCCCTCCGAACCAACATAGAAATACAGGTACAGCAGACGGCCCGCGTCGATTTCGCGCTTACGGTCGGACAGTCATCGCAAACCATTGAAGTCACCAGTTTGGCCGCAACGCTGACCACCGATAGCGCGTCAGTCGGCACCGTCGTCGAGGAAAAGGATATTACCGACCTGCCGCTGAATGGGCGCGACTTCTTCCAACTGGTATCGCTGGCGCCCAATGTGAACTATGGGTTCACCGCTGCGTCGATAGAGTCGTCGCGCCAGGGCGGTACGCGATCGCTTATCACCATGTCGCTCTCTGGCTCCCGGCAAACCTGGAGCAACTATACGCTGGACGGAATCGAGAATACCGACGTCAATTTCAATACCTACATCGTGCTTCCGTCCATTGATGCGCTGCAGGAGTTCAAAGTTCAAACCGGCATTTACCCCGCCGAGTTCGGCCGCAACATGGGACAGGTCAACGTTAGCACCAAACCGGGCACCAACAGCTTTCACGGCACGGCTTACGAGTTCCTTCGAAACGATGTGCTGGATGCAAATCAGTACAATTTCTCTTCCACCGCCATCCAGAAATCGCCTTACCGGCAGAACCAATACGGGTTTACTCTAGGCGGTCCCGTCTGGATCCCGAAACTCTTCAACGGGAAAAACCGGCTGTTTTTCATGTCCAACTTCGAAGGTTTCAAATCGCGCCTGACTCAGGAGGCGTTGTTCACTACCATTCCGCAGAGTTTTCGCAACGGCGATTTCTCGTCCGTGCGGGCGCTCTTGGACCCTACCACTCGCGTGAAACTGGCCAACGGGACCTACACCGCCACTGCATTTCCCGGCAACCAGATCCCGACCTCCCGATTCAATTCCTACACGGTTTCAATGCTCAAATACGATCCCGTTCCCAATATCCCCGGTGCGGGCCTGCAGAACAATTTTCAAGAGCCTTTGAAAACGCCCGTCAACAAAAACCAGGTGAACGAGCGAATCGATTGGGCGCAGAATCAGAAGTCCCAATGGTTCGGAAGATACAGCTGGACCGGTGAAACCTCCTTAACACCCGGGATGACGGTTGACGGATTGACCCTGGATACGCACGCCAGTCAATGGATGGTCTCCAATACGCGGATCTTTTCGCCGACGAAGGTAAATGAGGCGCGATTCGGATTTAGTTCACTCTTCAATTTGCTCGGCCAGCAACTGGGCGGTATAGAGGACGTCGACAAGGAGCTGAACATCCCGCTTCCCGTTTCGCCTTCCACCGGATGGGGGGTTCCAGCCATTACGCTCTCCAATGGGCTGACCGGTTTTGGAAATAATAACAACGGTCCCTACGTGACGAACGACAAGATCATCCAGGGCATAGACAATTTCTCATGGACGTTAGGTAAACATTCACTCCGGATGGGAGGCGATTACCGCTACGACAAATATCCGCAAACGGGCAACGAATATACGCGCGGCCAATTTGCTTACAACGGGTATTTCACCGCCAATCCAAACACGCTGGCGGGCGGAAACGGCGCGGCGGACTTTTTGATGGGCGCGGTCTATCAGTCCAACATGCCGGTTACTCTGGCCACCGATCGTTTCAGCGCTAACGGGGTGGGCGCGTACATCGACGATACATGGAAGGTCACTGGCAAGCTGACGGTAACCTTGGGCCTGCGGTGGGAACTGGAGCAGCCTTTCTATGATGCGGCTCAGAATGAAACCAATGTTCAAATCAACTTTCCGGGTATACCCAATATTGCTAATGATCCCAACGTGGCCGATCACCCGGTCCTGGTACGAGAAGGCAATGGATCTTTTTATCAAGGGATAAATTTCGTCTACGTGGGCGCCACGGTTCCCGGCTTCCCTATCGCGCCGCTTCAAACTGCGCGAGATGGCCGGATGGGTAGCCGCATGATTCGAACCGACTGGCTCGATTTCGCTCCCAGGATTGGCGTGGCTTACAGCCCGAACTCCAAATGGGTATTGCGGACCGGCTTCGGGATTTTCTATGACCAGGACAGCAAGAATTCCATTTTCGATATGGAGCGCAGTTTGGCCGGCCGTGCGACTTCAATTGGAAACTACGGACAAAATACGGGCGCCCCGAATCTAACCATGCAAAACTTCATCAGCACGGCACTATTTCCGATTCAGATCGCGCCAGGCACTATTTGGGGCACCCAGTACAATCTGCCCATTACGTATTCAGAGGAGTTTCTGGCCAACGTCCAGAGGCAGTTTGGCAATTCAACAACCGTTGAGGCAGCGTACACCGGCGTGCTGGATCGGCATTTGTTGTTTCTGAACAATTCCAACGCGCCGATACCCGGTACCAGCAATGTCGCTTTGCGCTCCCCCTATCCGGAATTCAACACCATCGAAGAACTGATGGCAGGCGGAACCGGCAGTTATGAGGCGGGCAGCCTGAAACTCAACCAGCGCTTTTCGTCAGGTTTCAGCGCGCTCGTAGGCTACACCTTTGGCAAGGCGCTGGATGACGGAAGCGCCATTCGCGGCGTCACCAACGATCAGTATCCCGAGAATCCGCGGTGTGTCCTGTGCAGCTACGGCCCTTCGGAGTTCGATGTTCGACAGCGGTTTACCGCGGCGGTGCTCTATAGCTTGCCGTTCGGACAAGGCAAAGCCCTTCTCAATCATAGCGGGATCGTCAACGCGATCGTGGGGGGCTGGCAGGCCAGCGGTATTCTGACCAAGCAAACCGGACCGCCTATAAATACCACCGCATGGGACTCGGCAGGCACCGGCGAGAGCGCCCCCTCGAACCGGCTCAATGCCACCGGAGTCAGTCCGTACCTCTCGAATCCGTCAACAAATGCGTGGTTTAATCCAGCGGCTTTCAGCAATCCTACCGCGGGAACGTACGGCACCATGGGGCGGGATTCTATAACCGGACCAGCACTAACGAACCTCGACTTCTCGGCGCTTAAGGATTTTAGGGTGACCGAGAATCATAGGCTTCAGTTGCGTGTCGAATCTTTCAATATTTCTAACCACCCCAATTGGCAGATGACCACAGGCAGCTCATGGGGAAATAGCAGTGCGACTCCGGCGGCTACCTTCAATAAGATTACTTCTACCCTCAACGGCAACAACAGCATGCGTCAAATCCAGTTCGCGTTGAAGTACATTTTCTGATCGTGTTCAAGTATTTCCCGGACCGCTCGTTACCGTCAACGATTTGACGCCGAGCGTCTCTAGCAGGCCCCGAATGCCGGCTTCGGCATTTCGTCGTGCCTGATTCAGAATCCCCATTTCGATAGCGGCCCGTTCCACCGCGTCCTTTGCCGTGAGACGAGCCTGACGCTCCAAGTCCGGGTTGAACGGAACCCACGGTGTCCACCAGGTGATCCGCCGGTCCCAGACCTTCGTCTGCTTATCGTCAATGATGATGTGAACGATCTTGGGAGCCGGCAAGACGACTTGCAGGCTCCTTGCGGAAAGCAGTTTGACATTGCTGGTTGCAAGGTTGGAAAGATCGATTCCGCCCAGCACTTCAGCTTGCACGAATAAGAGCAGCTTCTCGGATCCGAAAGGGACCTTTTGTTCTTCCAGGCCCACCACTTTCTGTACCGTGTATTTCACCGACACCAATTCGTTGAGGCGCTGGATCTCGCGCACCACAGTCACAGGGTCCAAAACCCTGGCGGGCGAAGCCTCGCGGGTGACATTGCGCGAGAAAAGGAAGGCGATTGCAGTCAGGAGTACTCCCGCCGCAATCCCGTATGCGGCCCATTTGATCCGCAATTGCGTTCCGCTAGCCGGCGCCTCGGTCACGCTTCATTCTAACGAGGAAAACAACCATGACGTTAAAACATGGCGCAATGGATTATATTGGGTTTCAGAAGGTTTTCTATGAATCGCAGCGAATTTCCAAGACTCACTTGGGCAGCCACAACAGCTTCGATCATGGCGCTAGCTCTTATTGTCTCTCCCACCGGAGCCGCCAAACGCAATGAAGCCGTTCAGCGCGTGAGCATGATTCGAGTTCCGAACGGTGGCATCCAACCCCAGATTGCGATCGATGACAAAGGTGTCCTTCACATGCTGTACTTCAGCGGTGATGCGGCTCATGGCGATCTCTACTATGTCCGCTCTGGGGATGGCGGCACCACCTTCTCCGTGCCCATAAAAGTGAACAGCCATCCAGGCAGCGCGATTGCGACCGGCAATATCCGCGGCGCCCACGTGGCAGTCGGACGCCATGGACGCGTGTATGTCGCCTGGAACGGCACTTACGAGCTGGATCGTCCCGAAACCGGCCAGCCCGGGATGAAGCACCCCATGCTCTTTGCTCGGCTCAACAACGACGGAACCGGGTTCGAGCCTGAGCGTAATCTGATTCGCGCCGCATATGGTCTGGATGGTGGCGGAGCGATCGCCGCCGATAACGCAGGTGATGTATACGTGTTTTGGCATGCGCCGGCGCCGGGAACCGAGGGCGAGGGGAATCGGCGTATATGGGTGGCGCGCTCCACCGACGATGGCGAGACTTTTGCTGCCGAAAAGCCCGCCTCTGAACAACCCACTGGCGCCTGCGGTTGCTGCGGCATGAGCGCCTTCGCCGATAGGCGCGACAATGTCTACGCGCTTTATCGCTCCGCTACCGAGATCGTTCATCGGGATATCTATCTGCTCAACTCCACTGACCGCGGCGAGACTTTTCGCGGCACCGATATCTCTGAATGGAATATCGGTGCTTGCACCATGAGTATGGAAAATCTGTCGGAGAGTCCGGCGGGTATTCTGGCAGCCTGGGAAACTATGGGCAACGTCTATTACGGCATCATAAATCCATCTACGGGCCGGATGTCCGCGCCCATCGCCGCGCCTGGCGAAGCGAAGGGCCGTAAGTATCCTAGCGTAGCTGGCAATTCTCGCGGTGAGACGCTGCTAGCGTGGGCCGAAGGTACGAAATGGGGCAAGGGAGGCTCAGTCGCTTGGCAGGTGTTCGATAAGAACGGCGAGCCCGAAGGAGCAGCCGGCCGCGCCGATGGCGTTCCCCCGTGGAGCCTGGTGGCAGCGTTCGCGCGCCCCGACGGCGGATTTACGTTGGTGTATTAGACTCCATCATGAAGCCCCTCCGGATTTCCGCTCAGCTGATCTTGAACATTGTTGCAATCGCGGCGCTGGCCGCGCCTGCAGGCAAGCAGACTTTCACAGGCACCATCACGGACAGCATGTGCATCAAAGGCGATCATTCCAAAATGCAAATGGGACCGACCGACGCCCAGTGCACCGTTGCTTGCATCCGGGAGCACGACGCCTCGTACGTTCTGTATGACGGCAAGAACGTCTACACACTGAGCGACCAGCGGACGCCGGAAAGGTTCGCGGCACAAAAAGTAATTGTGACGGGCACGCTGGACTCCAAGACTCAAACGATCCAGGTGGATTCGATCACTGCGGCGAAATGAGCCGCGCCGGCACGCGTTGCGGTTCCCTCAGGGCGCAGGCGTCGCTAGCGGCTTGCCTTTCTCGACCACGTAGATGCCCACCAGCTTCAGCGGTTCCGTGCCAGTGTTGTGTGCATCGTGTTTGGTACCCCCGGGTACGATAAAACCGTCGCCTGGCTTGATCTTCAACGCCGGATGTCCATCCATCAGGATCTCGCCCTCGCCCGACACCACATAGCTGATCTCGTCGCCCGGATGGGTATGGCGGCCAGCGGAACCTCCCGGCGCAATTTCGATATTGGTGATTACGGCTTCGCGTCCAGGGACTGATACATCCCCTCTCGTCACTACCGTGCGTTTAATAGCTGGGTTTTGCGCCACCAAGGCCGCCGTCACCGCCAACACGATCGCCAGCCCAACCGCAGTTCGTTTTTCCATTCTTTAATTTCTCCTCAAGGATTTCATTCTTGCAGAAAACTGGTGGGACTTGAAAAACAGGTTTAAGCGACTATGAGGGAACGCGCCGTGCCTGGGCGGCATGTTGGCAATAAGCTGGCGGGCATTGTCGGTTCAACAATGCTTGTCGGGCCAATCTTGACTGGGATCATGGCCTAAGCACAGCCACCACAAGTGGCTGAATCACCGCCGTCTTTTGAAGTGGCGTCCATTAAAGCGAACCATTCTGGTGAGCGTATCTTGAACATGTTTCATCTGGGGCGCGGAGGGAGATTCACTGCTACCAACTGTTCTCTGGGCATCCTCATTCCGTATGCGCACAACGTGTTTCAATTTCAAGTCTCCGGCGTACCGGGCTGGGTCAGATCTGACGGGTAGGACATTGCCGCGAAGGCGGAGGGCGATCCGCAGTCCGAGAGATTCGCGAGATGGTTCGGCGGCTGCTAGAGGATCGGTTTCAGCTCAAATACCACTGGGACGTTTCGTTAAGGTATTTCGGCTTCAGACTGTGTTAAAACTTGTCTTTGCCTAGGTTTTTTATCGTATGCGCCTATTGCTCGTTTCACTTATTACTCTCTCGTTAATCGAAGCATCAAACGTTCCCCAATTGGATTTCGTTGATCTCGGCAAATCTCGGCTGACCATGGTTAAAGTCCCTGCCGGAACGTTTGGGATGGGAACCAACGAGGTAGTGAGCTCCGGCGACTGGATCAACGATGTGGAGCATCCTCGCCATCAAGTGACAATCAGCAAAGATTTTTGGATGGGACAATTTACTGTCACACAACAGCAATGGCAGGAGGTCATGGGTAATAATCCATCCTATTTTCACGATGATCCGAATCTTCCTGTAGAACAAGTTACATTCCATGATGTACAAGCGTTTCTCGCCAAGCTGAATTCCATACAGTCTCGCTGGACGGTCAGATTGCCCACGGAAGCTGAGTGGGAATATGCAGCCAGAGCTGGTACAACGGGCGAAACTTATGGGCCTCTTGATGAGATTGCCTGGTATCGGGCAAATAATTCGCGTGGGACCCATCCCGTCGGAAAGAAACTACCTAATGCTTTCGGTCTTTACGACATGCTGGGGAACGTATGGCAATGGTGTCAAGACTGGTTCGGTCCATATTCCAGCACACCATCCATTGACCCTCAGGGAGAATCTAAAGGCGATCTGCGCATAACGCGTGGCGGATGTTTCTATTGCGATGCAATTCACGAGCGCGCTGCCCGCCGAAATCGCGACCTGGAGGACCATAGTTCGCGTAGCATTGGATTTCGAATTGTCGCGCCTGGTGCGAAGGAACGCCCCACGGCAGCTCAGTTAACAGGCGGTTTTTCGAACCCAGCGTTTCGGTCTTCACAAGCGACAATGGGCACGTTGCGGGCCTGTTATGTCGCAATACCGGAACCTATGCGGGGGCCCGCGATCTGGGCCATGTGCCAAAACCTTCCAACAAATGTGCGGACTACGGAATCCGATCTCGTATCGTAGCCAGGTGCGCGCCCAAATGCCTCGACACCGACCACCGATGTTGCAGAAAATGTTGCAGAAATACGTCCCGCTTTACGCCGCCGGTTGAAGCACCTTATGCTGACTCACCGTCGCGCCGTCCCCGCTTCTCAAGCCGCTGAAAACGACCGTGGACAGAACGGTCAATCCGCCCAGCACGAAGAACGCCTGGTGAACGCCGTGAATCATCTGCGGTGCGCTCGAATGAAAGCGATCGGGAATGAAGAATGCCGTGGCCAGCGACGCGGTTGCGACCCCGAAACTGATCGACATCTGCTGCATCGTGCTTGCAATAGAACTTGCGCTGCTGGCCTGTTCCTCGGTTACGTCCGCGTAGACTAGCGTGTTCATGCTGGTATATTGCAGCGAGCTGAAGAAGCCGAAGCAGAAAGCCTGCAGCACAATCAGCCAGATCGGCGTGCCGATCCCAATAGTCGCAAAAAACAGAATGAGCAAACCGAGCATCACCGTGTTGGAGATCAATACGCCGCGATAGCCAAAGCGGGTCAGGATTCGCGGCATGGTCATTTTCAGGCTCATGGCTGCAATAGCCTGCGGCATCATGAGCAGACCGGATTGAACGGGTGTGAACCCCAGGCCCACCTGATAGAGCAGCGGCAGGATGAATGGGATTCCGCCGATGCCCAAGCGTGTAAAGAAGCTGCCGCTCACGGCAGCGCGAAATGTGCGAATGCGAAACAGCCCCAGCGCCAGCAATGGAAACGGCGTCTTCATCGCATGCAGTCCATAGCCTGCCAGAAGCACTATAGAGATCGCGAGTAAGCTCAGGATTTCGCGCACGCCCAGCGTATGTTCGCCGAAGACTTCCAATACATACGACAGCAGGGCGATGCCCGAGCCAAATAGAATCAATCCCACAATATCCAGAGGATTGGACTTCTCGCGATAATCCGGTAGATGCAGATAGACCAGGACCAAGCCGATAAGGCCGATCGGAAGGTTCACGAAAAAGATGACCCGCCAATGAAAATACGCGACGATCAGGCCGCCCGCGATCGGTCCGAGCATGGGACCAACCAGACCTGGTATGGCGACGAAACTCATCGCGCGAATTAGTTCGTACTTCGCAAAAGTCCGTACCATGGTGAGCCGCCCCACGGGCACCATCATGGCTCCTCCGCAGCCCTGCAGGACGCGGCACGCGACCAGCTCATGGATGTTGGTGGATATGCCGCACAGCAATGATCCCAGCGTGAAGAGTCCAATCGCGGATGCGAACACCCGCCGCGTTCCGAATCGATCCGCCATCCACCCACTGATGGGAATGAAGACCGCGAGGCTCAGAGTGTAGCTGGATAGCACCGCCTTCATGCTGAGCGGGACCACCTTGAGCGCCGCCGCAATGCTGGGCACGGCGGTGTTCAGAATCGTGGTGTCGAGCGACTCCATGAAGAACGCCACCGCGACCAACCACGGTAAGAGCCGTTTGGAAATGCCCGCTTCCATGCTGCCACGATAGCAGGCTTGCCTTAGCCGGAAATGCGATTCAATAACCCAGCCGCAGCATTCCTTCCTGCTTCCCCTCCACCGAGCCTTGTGTGAGCCACTCCAGCGATGCTTTGAAGAGCAGCAGGTGATTCTTTTCCCACATAGCGTTGTGCGACGAACAGGCCAGATCGACGAATATCTTTTTGGGCGACCCCAAATCGGAGTATAGTTCCCTCACTCGGTCCGGGTTGACTTGTTTGTCGTGCGCGCCTGACACCATGAGTGTCGGAACCTGTGTATTCGCTGCCACCGCCGTCGTCCATCCCCAGGACGTCACCTGTGGCGCGCGCCGGACTCCGGTCCCCCAAGTTGCGCCTACCGGATCCGACAACATCATCTCCGACCAGACAGAATCGCGCGCTCCGGCGTCGTATTGATCGGCGCAGCCAACTTGCCGATCCCAATTGGCGATGAATTCGGCCCGCGACTGTGTGGTCATCGCCGCGCCGTTAGCGGGCACATGCGCCGGCGGCTCCTCTTTCGCCGCGCGATTATATGCGGGCGCGAGCAAAACCAGTTTGGCGACCTTGTCCGCATGCTGCGCCGCGTATCCGGCCGATCGCGGTCCACCCAGCGACCATGCCAGCAAGCTGACCTTCCCCACGTGCCGCATCGCGCGTATTTGATCCACCACCGCGTCGATGTCGTGCCAATCCGATGCGAGGGTCGTCATCTGGTACGGATAACTCGCTGGACATGGCGCGGCAATCAACCCCGGTACAAAATCAGCTTGTTGCTTGGAGGTAAGGTTACAAGGATCGTTCATTGGCGCGGGACGAGTGGAACGTCCGTAGCCGGTCATGTCCATTGCGAAAACGTCGAAGCCCGCGTGTGCCAGGTAGGCCATCCAACTGTAGTCTTGATAAGGGACGTCGAACGAAACTTCCCCGGGCGTTCCTGCGCCGTGAATAAAGAGCGCCACGCGATCCGCCGCCAGGCCGCCGCGTAAGGCCGTTCCTGCTTCCACCACTTCGCGGAAGTAAATCTGTGTCAGCTGTTCTGAAATCGCAGGCACCTTGGAGCGAACCTGGGCGTAGTGGTCGATTCGCAAAAGGCGGCTTCCGTCATCGCCAAATCCAGCCGGCGCAAGACCGAGCCCAATCACAAATGCAGCCGGCCACAGAGCTATTCTCATCGGGACCTCCAGTGCGGATGTGCCGCTCCATTAGTATACTTCCGGCTGCCCCACTGGCCTGATAGGGGATGGGGACAGGTCACCCTGCGCTAGCGGCTGCTTTTCGGCACGCTTCGTAGACCTCGGTAGCGTACAGGTCTCGGATCATCTTGAGCCGCTCTGGATCGGACAGTGCCCAACTTACAATTTCGGGATTGCGCTGCAAGCGATCCACTAGCAGATCTTCAAACTTTCGGTCATACAGGAATTTCCAGGTATCGAGCGCGTTGACGGTCGAAGCTTGCTGCAGATCAACATCCGCAGCCGCGTCTCGTTTTGCTTGTTCGAAGATCAGTTCATCCGTCCTCGTGAAGCTTGTTCCAAATCGTTCGTTCACAAGATCAATAATGGTGGACAGCTCCACTTGCGGAGACTGCTCGCGGCCGGTTCCAACCTCCGTCGGCCCGCGCAACTCACCAGTTCGGCCCTCGTCCAGACAGATGCGGCCTTCGCTAATCTTCTGTAACCGGTAGTACCTGAGTTGGATGTCCTCATCGAAGTCGTAGATCGGGCCGCCACGCTCAGGCAAGCGGCATTCCAGGAAGCGCAGGTAGGTGTACAGCTTCTCGAGGTCGGTATCTTGGAACGGGATCACCTGACTCATGAATCCGTAAAGCCTCCGGAAGGCCCCGATTTTTCCTCGAAACTCTTCCTGCTGGTCTTTCTCAAGTTTTTCGAAGCGCGGGACCGCCTTGTCAACGATGGAGTAGAGGATGCCATTATCAACCTTCGATAGCTCGCGACGCGCGCGGAAGAAAACTTCGCACAGGTGCTCGACCTCCTGCGTAAAGAACACCTGGCGTTCGTTCAAGTCGTGCTGCAGTTGGTACAACTGGTGAATGTCCGCACTCTCACCGAGAGCGGTGCCTTCGTAATAGGGCTGGAAAGCTTGCTGAATACCTTCGGCGTCGTTGACGAAATCGAGCACGAAAGTATCTTCCTTGCCGTTCTCCGTGCGATTCAGGCGCGAGAGCGTCTGAATCGCCTGGATGCCATCCAGTCTCTTGTTGACGTACATGGTATGGAGCAGCGGCTGATCGAAGCCGGTTTGGTACTTATCGGCAACGAGCAAAATGCGATATTCCACTCCCTCAAAGCGATCCGGTAGCTCGGTTTCCTTGAAACCGTTCAGTTTGGGCTCTGTCCACTTCTCCCCGGTATCCGGATCGACGATTTCACCCGAGAAAGCAATCACTAAGCCAACCTTATAGCCTTTCTGCTCCACCGCCCGCTGAAATGCCCGGTAGTATTGGTAGGCTTCCAAGCGGCTACCGGTGACCACCATGGCCTTGGCGCGGCCGTTGATCTTGTGCCGGGTGTGACGCCAGAAATGCTCCAACATGACTTCCACTTTTTGAGCGATGTGGTGCTCGTGGAAACTCATGTATCGCGCCAGCGCTTTGGTGGCGGCCCGCTTCTGCACCTGAGGATCTTCTTCCGCCTTCTTAATCAGCTTGTAGTAAGCCTTGTAGGTGGTGTAGAACTTGAGAACGTCGAGAATGAAACCTTCTTCGATAGCCTGGCGCATCGAGTAAAGATGAAACGGCCGAGGCTTCATATCGGCCGAGTCCTGGACGCCAAAGACTTGCAAGGTTTTCGCCTTAGGCGTCGCCGTGAAAGCGAAGAAACTCAGGTTGGGTTGCTGGGAGCGCTTGGCCATTTCGCGCAGCATGGTTTCCTGCCAGTCTTCTGTCAAGCCGCGGTCAACCATCGCGGCTTCGGCCTGCTGGGCGATGTGTTCCTTGGCCAGCACACCTTTCAATTCCGCTGCTGCTTCGCCGGACTGGGAGGAATGGGCTTCGTCGACGATGACGGCATAGCGGCCGCTCTTCAGCTCTTCAGTTTTCTTGCGAACGAATGGAAATTTTTGGAGCGTCGTGATGATAATCGGCGTCCCGTTCTTCAGCGCTTCGGCCAACTGCGAGGAATCCTGATCGATCTTTTCAACTACGCCTTGCTTGTGCTCAAACTCGTAGATGTTATCTTGCAACTGCCGGTCGAGAACGACGCGGTCGGTGATGACTACGACGGAGTCGAAGATCTTGCGATCCTGAGCGTCGTGCAGGCTAGCCAACCGATGCGCGAGCCACGCGATAGAGTTGCTCTTTCCGCTGCCGGCTGAATGCTGGATGAGATAATTCTTTCCCGGGCCGCTCTTGCGAGCGTCGGCTTCCAACTGGCGAACGACCTGCAATTGGTGATAGCGGGGAAAAATGAGGGTCTCCTTCTTCTCCTTCTCGTCCCTCTGGAGATGCACGAAGCGGGCGAGGATGTCGAGCCAGCTATCGCGCTGCCAGACCTCCTCCCAGAGGTAGGCGGTCTTATGGCCGTTTGGATTGGGCGGGTTGCCAGAACCGTTGTGATAGCCCTTGTCGAATGGCAAAAAGAACGTCTTATCACCTTCAAGCTTGGTGGTCATGAAGACGCGATCCGCGTCGACGGCGAAGTGGACCAATGCGCGCTGCTTGAAGCGGAATATTAGCTCGTTAGGGTCGCGGGTAGTCTTGTATTGTTCTTTGGCATCGTAGACGTCCTGGCCGGTGTAGGGATTTTTCAGTTCAGCGGTAGCTACGGGAATGCCGTTGAGACTCAGCACCAGATCCAGCGACTTTTCCGAAGTAGTTGAATAGTAAACCTGCCGAGTTATGGTTAGGCGATTGGCCGCGTAGAGCCGTTCGGTCTCTTCGTTCAGCTTGGTAGCTGGTTTGAAGTAGGCCATCTTCAAGGTCTTACCAAAGCACTTGAAACCGTGGCGTAAAGTAGCAAGTGAGCCTTGGATGTCCAGTCCTTTAACAAGATCACTGAGGACGACTGCGGAGGTGCTGTCGCCATGGAGCCGTTCAAGCTGTTGCCATTCTTTTAGTTGGGTGGCTTTGATGAACTGTATTACTTCTTTGGGAAACAGCGCTTGATCGCGATCGAAGTCTTTGCGGTCACCCACTAAGTAACCCCCATTTTCAAAAAGATGCTGTTCGATTTGGTCTTCGAAGGAGACTTCTTTGTGCACTGGGATCATGCGATAGTCTCCAGGACAGCTTCGGGCTCTTTTCGGTAGGTGTTGACATCGATTTGGCCGATGACGGCGGCTGATATGAGGGCGGTACGGTATTCGCGGAGCTTGTTGATCGCCTTGCGAACCACTTCGCTGGTGTGGTCAGTCTTCTTCTGACTCGCCAAAATCTGGTCGACGATGTGCGTTTGGACGTCGAGGGCGGGGGTTGGCAATCTAACTTTACAAAGGCCCGAAAGGTTCATTCGTTCCCGGGTAGCGCCCCTTAATTGGAGGCCAATCTCAGCGCGCGCGAAGTCAGAATTTAAGTAGCATGACACAAAATTATGCTTTACCCGTCGCTCGTCCATTCGGACTCGGAAACAATCAGCCTTCACCATGGCTAATTCGACGTGCGCCGGCAAAAGGCACGCTCTACCAACGGGATTGTTCGGGTCGCCGAGACCGGCCACGAGCACATCGCCCGGGCGGGCGTCGTGTCCCGGCAGTTCATGAAAGTGTTCAACCGCAATGAATGCTTGGTCATTATTGTCAAAAAACCCGCGGCGTATATTCTGAAGCCGTATCAGGCGAATTCCCGCATCCGCGTAATGGCTGCTTTTCATGTCGGAGCCAAATGGCCCGTCACACATGGAGACGACGTAGCGGCCAAGTGTTGGCCAGTCGGATGGAATCCCGCAGCTCGGCACTATCAGATCATCGATTACGCGGAGGTGAAGTTCACCTAATAGTTCGATCAGGCGCTCCTTCTTCGCGACCAACTCATCGATGCGTGCTGTTTCGTGGCTGAGAAAGTCCGCAATCGACCGCTGCTCGTCGGCGGAAGGCACGGGGACCTGCAGATTACCGATGAACCCCCAACTGGCCCGTGGCATCTTTGCCCCGTAGGTCGATGAGTTGACAACCTCGATCCATTCGCGCGACAACATTAAGAATTGCAGGTACCTGGCTTCGATCAGTGTCGGTCGTAGAACCAGCAATTCCGAGGTACATACGCCATTAAAAGGAGCTAGGAGACATTTGGCAAGGTATGGTCGCAGCTTGCCAAACAACACATCACCCGCTTTAAATCTGTTCGACGTTCCCTCGCCTAGACCCGCGGTACCGCTTGCAAGATACGTGCCAGTCCATGGTTCAACGTTTTCGAGTCCCACATAGATTTCGGAGTCGTCAAATTGTTCGACCTTGTTGTCGATCTGATGGACACAGTACTTGAGCCGAAGGCCGTCCCACCCTCGCGGAACATTCGCGAGCCATCTGCTCACCTCACTACCTCCCGTAGCATCCCGACGATCTCCTTCTCCAACTGTGCGATTTCGGCCTGAATATCTTCAATCGGCCTTGGGGGAATATACCTGTAGAAATGACGTGTTAGGGGAATCTCGTAGCCGACCTTAGTCCTTTCCTCATCGATCCAGGCGTCGGGAACGTGGGGTTTCACCTCACGGTCGAGGTACTCATGAATGTCCTCTTTGAGCGGGACGTTCTCGTAGTCGCGGAGGTCGCTATCGGCCTCCGGATCACCATTGGGATCACGGCAGATCTCGGCGGTTTCATCGCGCTCGCCCAAGGATGAAAGCAGGGCTTTCTTGAGCGGCGCGGTTGTTTTCAGATCGTGTTTGTTCAGCGCATTTTCCAGCAACAGTTCGAACTCCGCCCGGTCGCGCCAGACCATAGAGGTATCCATCGTCTGGAGCGCCCGCAGGATTTCTTGCTGCGTAGCCTCGCCTGCAGTGATCTCCTCCTCGGCCGCCTTGCCCTTCTTCTTGCTCGCCGCAAGATTCTGAAAGCCACGCTCGGCCTTCAGTCGTTCGAGCCGTTCCGGCGTCACTGCAAAGTTGAGCCGAAGCGGCCGCTCGACGGTGATCTGGTGGTAGCCGAAGTCCTCGTTGTCGAAGATCTTGGAGCGTTCGCTCTCCACGTAGGCGCGGTATAGGGCGACGATCTCTTCACGGTGGGTCTCGGCGATCTCATTGCGCTTATTACCGAGGCTCTTGCGCATCTTCGTGAACAGGTCGACCGCATTGATGAGCTGGACTTTGCCGCGCCGTTCCTTGGCCTTGCGATTGGTAACGATCCAGATGTAGGTGTAGATACCAGTGTTGTAGAAGAGCTGATCCGGAAGGGCGACGATGGCTTCCAGCCAATCGTTCTCGATGATCCAACGGCGGATGTTGCTTTCGCCGCTCCCGGCGTCGCCAGTGAAGAGGGGGCTGCCATTGAAGACTATGCCGATGCGGCTGCCGCCTTCCTTGCCGACAACCGGCTTCCGTTTTGAAATCATGTGCTGGAGGAATAAGAAGCTGCCGTCGTTGATGCGAGGGAGCCCGGCTCCGAAACGTCCGGTCTCGCCTTCCTGGTCATACTCGTCCTTGATCTTCTTCTCGTCGGCCTCCCACTTGACGCCGAAAGGCGGGTTGGCGAGCATGTAATCGAACTTGTCGTCAGGGAAACCGTCTGCAGTGAAGCTGGAGCCAAACTTGATGTTCTCGATGTTTTGCCCTTTGATAAGCATGTCGCTGCCGCAAACGGCGTAGGCCTGCTCATTCCAATCCTGGCCGAAGAGCTCGAGCGTAGCCTGCGGGTTGAGTCTGGCGAGGTACTCCTGGGCGACGCTTAACATTCCTCCGGTACCGCAGGCGGGATCAAAAAGCGTGCGAACGATCCGAGGCTGGGTGAGCAGTTGATGATCCGGAGCAAAGAGCAGATCGACCATGAGGCGGATCACTTCCCGGGGAGTGAAGTGGTCGCCGGCCTCCTCGTTGGCGGCTTCGTTGAACTTGCGGATCAGCTCTTCGAAGATGTACCCCATGCTGCGGTTGTCGACCTTTTCCGGATGCAGGTCGATGGCGGCGAACTTCTTGACGATCAGGAAAAGAAGGTCGCGTTCATCGAGTTTGGCAAGTTCGGTTTCCAAACCGAATTTATCGAGAATGTCGCGGGCTTGAACGGAAAATCCTTTTAAATACTTGGTGAGGTTGGCGGCAACGCTATTGGGGTCGGCAGCGAGACGCTCGAAGGTGTATTTGGAGGTGTTGAAGAACTTCTGCTTGGCTTCCTTTTGGAGCAGCTTTTCGATGAGCGGTTCGGGCTTGCCTTTGAGCTCGGCTGCCTTGCGAAGAACCTTATCTTTGGTAGGTTCGAGAACGCAATCGAGGCGGCGCAGAACGGTCATCGGTAGGATGACTCGCCCATATTGGTTGGGTCGATAGGGGCCGCGGAGAAGATCCGCGACGTTCCAGATAAAGCTGACGTATTCGCCGAAATTATTCAATCGGCCGCTCCTGCTACCGCTGAAGTCTAAGGGTTAATTGTATCGTGAAGACTGATCGAGCGCCCAATTAAGCGATAGAGCGAATCGAATTTCTCAGGGCAAGCCGAAAACAAATAACGACGACCCCGCCGTCACCGCGATCTGCTGCTTCCCGTCAATCAGAAACGACACCGGCGGCGAACGAACCGCCGCCCCGAGCTGCAACTCCCAAAGCGGCTTGCCGGTCTCGGCGTCGAGCGCGAAGAAATTACCTTCTTCCGAGCCGCCAAAGACCAAGCCGCCGCCAGTGGACAGTAGGCCATTCATAGAAGGCGTGAGTAGCTTGAACTCCCACCGCAATTTCCCTGTCGTCGATTCGAGCGCGCGGATCGCGCCGTAAGCATCATCGCCGTTCTTGGTTTCCCCGCCGCCGCCGGCGTAGGCGGTGCCATCCTTATACTCCGCGTCGCCCTTATAGTAGATGCCGGCCATTTCGCGAGTGTTCTGATAGAACAGGTGAGTCTTGGGACTGTAGCTGGGGCTCCACCAGTTGGCTCCTCCCAAGATGGCGGGATAAACCAGCGTCCCTTCCACTTTCGGATCCGCGTCGCGGCGAGCAAAGGGCCTGCCTTTCGCGTCCAGCCCATCGGTCCAAGTCTGTTTCACATAAGGAGCGCCCGCCAGGAACTCTCCGGTCTGACGGTCGAGCACATAGTAGAAGCCGTTCCGATTTGCCATCGACACGACTTTGCGCCGCCGGCCCTTGACGTCGGCATCGAACAAGATTGGGACTTGGGTGGCATCCCAGTCGTGGACATCATGCGGCGTGAATTGGAAGTGCCACTTGATTTTTCCGGTGTCCGCATCCATCGCCAAGAGCGAACAAGTATACAGATTGTCGCCCGGCCGCGTATCGTCGTTCCAATCCGGCGCCGGATTCCCGGTGCCCCAATATACAAGGTGCAGATCTGGATCGTACGATCCAGTCACCCAAGTGGAACCGCCGCCGTGCTGAAAGCTTGTGCCGCCCCAGGACTCGACCCCAGCATCGCCGGGACCAGGCACGGTCCAGGTGCGCCACACGCGCTTGCCGGTCTTGGCATCGTACGCGTCTAAGAAACCGCGAATGCCGGTCTCGGCGCCGGAAACGCCGACGATGATCTTACCCTCGATCGCCAGCGGCGCGCCGGTAACGTAATAACCTTTCTTGTTGTCATCCACCGCGACATCCCAGCGGACGATTCCCGATTTCGCGTCCAGTGCGATCAAATGGCAATTCACCGTTCCGAAGAAAACCGTGTTGTCGAGGATGGCCACGCCGCGATTCACCGGCGGCGAGCCGATGATGATCACATCTTGAGGAATATTGGGTGTGTAGGTCCATAGCGGACGGCCGGTATGCAGATCCAGCGCGGTCGCGGTGCTGGGCGGCTCGGTGATGTACATAACGCCGTCGGCCACAATCGGAGAAGTTTCCACGATCCCGGGATTCCGCATTTGATACACCCAGGTCGGTTTCAGTTGTGTGACGTTTTGACGGTTGATCTGGTCCAGCTGCGAGTAGCGCTGCGCCTGGTAATTACCCGAGTAAGTCACCCACGCTCCGGGATTATTATCCGCGCCGGCGATGCGCTGGTAAGGCACCTGAGCATAAGCGCTCAACGCCGCGCAGATGAGCAGGAGTCCGAACCGTTGCATCCTCATTTCGCACCTCCTAAGCTGGACAGATAGGCGACCAGATCGTCGAGATCAGACCCGGAGATCTTGCTCTTGTAATCCGGCATCAGACTTTTGCCAATTTGCTTGTCGAGTTGCTGCAGATCGGCCTTGCGGAAAGAATACAGTTGATTGCCGGCGTCTCTAACTTGAATCGTGAAGGAGTCTTCGTTCACTCGCACGCCGCGTACTTCCCGGCCGTCGCGCGTCACCACGCGGACCGGAAGAAACTCGCTAAAGCCGTGGCCCGGGAATGCCATCACTCCACGCGGCAGCGTGGCAGCGGGATCGACGATCGCCTGCCGAAGGTAATCGGGAGCGCGATGCGCGCCGATGCTGGTGAGCTCCGGCCCGAGACTACCGCCTTCTCCATTAATGATGTGGCAGGACGAGCAACCTGACCGTTGATAAACGGCCATGCCCTTTTCAAGGTTCCCAGTAACTGCGACCGCCGTGTTCTGGCTCAGCGAACGAATATAGACGACCATCGCGTGCAACTCGGCATCCGTAAATCGCCGGACTTTGGGCATTCCCCGATCCGGGATCCCATCCCGGATTACAGCAGTGAGCGCCGGGTCGTCTGGTGCATGGCTCAACACCGGCCGGTTGAGATTCGGGCCTTCACCGCCGCCGCCTTCCACTCCGTGACAGCGCGAGCACATTCCCAGAAAGAGCTGCTTCCCCTTCTCGATCTCTGTAGTGCCCTGAGCCGATGCCGGCCAAGCTCCGATCAATACCATCGCAAGCAGACCACCTGAAAATCGTCGCATGGATTCCTTCATATCATAATTGCCCTGTCACCGCCGGGGCGAATATGGCAAGATCGTCGCCGGTTCGACATTCGGGTCCAGCAGCCAGATTTTGCGGTCGCGAAAATAATCGAGCAAAGCGCGGTTTCCTTCCAGGCCCATATCACGCGCCCACACCACTTTGGAGGCGTCGATGTCGGCGTCGTTGTAAATCCACTGGAAAAGGTTTTCGGGATCGATCTTCGGCTTCACCAGCACCAGATGCCTGCCCTCGGTTCGATCTAATATAGCGAGAATTCGCGCCTTGTTCGGATTTCCCGGCGTCACGCAGCACCAGGATTGAAAATTGACATGCTGGGTGAAAGGAAGATGCATCGCGCCCAGACCTATGCGCACGCCGAGAATCAGCAGCATGACGATCGGAGCCGCGAATACTAACCGCCTCCGGTCCGCCCGTAGCCGCCTGAAACATTCCATCAACACCGCCAGGAATGCTCCAGTGGCGGCCGCCGCATAGTGAGGCGAACTGCCCGTCTCGACCAGCGCGGCCAGTACCGTGAGTCCAGCCGCGATCAACAGCAGCCGCAACCGCCGGCTTCGCCATACCAGCGGAAGCGCTATCAAGCCAATCGACAGCGCCGGACCGAAATAAAACCGCCACATCTCTTGAGCCTTGAGTGTACTGTTCTTCAGTTCAGCCCAAAGAGTCGCGTTGCGGTCGTGCACCTCTTTTTCGTAGTCGTAATAGCGGCGCAGTTCTTCGTGCCGGAACTGTACCGGCGGCGGATGAAACCAAGGCAGCGTCATCGGCCAGCCATAAGTGGCTTGGTTGACTGAGTACGGCGATTTCAATGGATCGCCAGTGACCGCTTTCGAATATGCAAGCAAACCGGCCACCGCCATCAAGACCACAGCCGTGGCGGGGACGCCAACCCACGCTGGCGTCTTTCCACGCAGCATTGCGATCCCGATTGCCACGGTGCCCGGAACCGCTACCGCCAGACCTTCGAACGGCCGCGCGTATCCGATGATTGCCAGTCCCAGTCCAAAGAGGAACGAAATCGAGACCGTAGGTTTGCGGACCAGACGAGGATACGATCCTAGGACTATCGCCCCACCCAGCGCCGCAAGACAACCGCCGTAATAGCCATTCACCCAATAGCTCGCGATCCCGAAACGAAAGACCGCCAGCGTCGCGCCAAACAGCGCCCACGCGGGCGGCAGCCAGGCTTGCAGCATCCAACATAGCGCCGCGCACATCGCCGCGCACAATAGCCAGGACGCGACCCACGGATGCCCCGTCACTCTTCCCAATGCCAGTATCGCTCCCTGGCCCGGAAAATAGTCGGAATTGTAGGTCGGCTTCTGAATGATGTGAAGGCTCTCGAAATGCACCCACATGGGATGCGTGGGATTGGTCAGCCGTCCGTGCGCCAGCGTGTCGGCAATTAGCAGATGGCTGAATTCGTCGCTCACCACCGGATTTGGAGCTGGCAAAAGGGGCAGCAACGCAGCGCGCGCCAGCAGCGCGAATACAAACACCGCCGCGACCGCCGTCTTCCTCCGATGCGCCAGACGGGTCCAGGCTAGCCACGCCCGTGTCATCGGAAATCGCGGCCACCATCCCCGCAACACCGCCACAACCGCCAGCACAGCCAGCAAAGTTTCGAGCGGATTCAGATCGAAGTAAAAGCCGTATCCGATTCCCGAGATCAGATAGATAACGAATTCGAGCATGCGGAGGTCTTCGGCAAAGCAAAGCGTACCATGCCTGGGCAGTACCAAGAATGCTTAAGCTGCCACTTGGGTATCCTGAAGACATGCAGGTTCCCCGCTTGCTGGCGGTAAGTCAGAAATTCCCGGACCGCGCGATCGCGGACGTCCCGGGCGAAGTCGAACGGCAGCTCGCAGGTTCGCAATTTGGATCGCGCGTGAAGCCCGGCTCTCGCGTGGCTATCGGTGTCGGCAGCCGCGGCATCGCCAACATCGCGCAGATTGCCGGCGCCGTAGTGAAGTATTGGAAATCGCAGGGCTGCCAGCCATTCATCTTCCCGGCCATGGGAAGTCACGGCGCGGCCACCGCCCAAGGGCAAGCCGATGTCCTGGCCAAGTACGGTATTCACCAGGCTGCAATGGGGTGCCCCATCGTCAGCGCCCTGGATGTGGTTTCGCTCGGCAAGACCACCGACGGCATTGAAGCCTTCATGGATCGCAATGCTTTCGGCAGCGACGGCGTGATGCTCATCGGCCGTGTCAAATGGCACACCGATTTCTCCGGCAAGATCGAAAGCGGTCTGTTCAAGATGATGGCTATCGGGCTGGGCAAATTCGCAGGCGCGCAACGCTATCACACCTATGCCTACAAGCTCGGCCTCGAGCATGTGATCCGCAGCGTCGGCCGGCAAGTGCTGAAGTCGGGAAAAATCCTGGGCGGCCTGGCGATCCTGGAAGACGCCAATCACAATACGGCGCAATTGACCGCTGTCCCGGTGGAAGATATGGAGCGCACCGAAGAGGAGCTGCTGGCGCTGGTCAAAAGCTGGATGGGCCGCATTCCCATGCCGCTCGACATTCTGATTCTGGACGAAATCGGCAAGGATATCAGCGGCGCCGGGATGGACACCAAAGTGGTGAATCGCAGCGTCAACGGCGAATCGAACCCCTGGCCCGATGAAGCTCGCATCGAACGTATCTTCGCCCGCGATCTAAGCGCCAACAGCTACGGCAATGCAGCCGGCGTCGGGATGGCTGAAGTGATCCACGACCGGCTGCTGCAGAAAATCGACTGGAACCCGACCCAGATCAATTCGCTCACCGCATCCACGCCCACCGCTATCCGCACTCCCATTCACTTCCCGAGCGACCGCGAGTGCCTGGAGCGAATCGCACCCACCGTCGGCAAAGTCGATCTGTCGGAAGTAACCTATGGATGGATTAAGAACACAATGGAGCTGGGTTTCTTGAAATTGAGCGAGAATTTGCGAGCGGAAATCAGGAAAAATCCGGTTTTGGAAATCCTGGGCGAAGCCGAGCCCATGGAATTCGATCAGGCGGGAAACTTGCAGGGGCTAACGCGGCAGGCCGAAAAGGCCGGAGCATTGTCACACTAATACGGGGTCACACTAACACTGGCAGGAAATCCTTAGGAGGGTAGGCGAGGAAGAGGGTCATCTGCTCACCTACCCACCACAAGGGGTTAGCTCTGCGTTGAAGCAGCGGTCATCACACTGGAGATCTTACTGAAGATCGTGCTGATGCTGGATGCAACACCCGGCATAATGGCGCCCGCGGCTACTGCCACGAAGCCGGCCATCAATGCGTACTCAATGAGGTCCTGTCCTCGGGTATCCTTCCAGATTCTCAGCTTCCAGACTAAATTGGTGATCCGTGTCATTTTTGCTTTTCTCCTCTCTCCCTGCGATGGCTTGATCCACCGCTATGGTTAAATTATCATCTGAAGACGGTACGTTAAATCAGGGGTTGCCCCTAGAACGCTTCTAAAATCGCCCCGCTACCAGGGGTTCTAGATTCTGGGTCGTAGTACGTTCTTACCGGGCATGGATATAGCATTCTGGTCTAAGAGTCCTATCGGCTGCCAAGCCCTTGTTGATAAGACGGTTCTTTGCGCTAACTGCAGGCTCCAGATGGCATAACCTGCTAGCACCAATGTATATATCTGCAGGTGCAAGAACTCCGCCATTGGCTGCGTGATCCAGGCCGCCATATAGAGGAGCAGCAGCCAGCCTCGGAATGATCCTTGTTCTTCCCTGCTCCGGCCCTCCAGCGCGCCCGCAGCCAATGCAGCGGCAGGTACCATCAGAATGGCGTCATAGATGGGCGCGTAAGAACTGACGACCAGCGTCAGACCCAGCGTAGCCGCCCATAGCCAGTTTTCCGCGCCGGGAGCTGCCTCCCACCCACTCGACTGCCACCAGGCCCGGGCCAGGGCCGCGAAGGCAAGAATCCCGGCGGCCGCCACGACAACCCCCGTCAGCGGGGAAGCATTGAACAGCAGCAAGTGGAAAAACGAGCTCATGTCCACCGATTTTGCGAGATGCCAAGCCTCTTCCGGGCCTACTGTCATTCTGCCGGCGAACATCAAAGTGTTCACCCAGGCCCGGCATCCATCGACACCAACCGTGCCGAGCGACAAGGCTGCCACCGCGGCCGCGCCTGTTGCGAAGCCCTGCAGAATCCGCCATCGGCGCCCGATGATCAGCATGACCAGCGGCAGCGCAACCAGCGTAGGCTTGAAAATTCCCAGCGCCAAAGCAAGCCCCGCTAGAAAAAGGCGATTCTGGCGCCGGAAGCAAAAGAACAGCGTCCACAAAAAGAAAATCACCACCGAGAGCTGGCCGCCGATCCAGGTTTCAAAAATAAACGGCATGAAGGATACTGCCAGCAGAAATCCGGTGGCGCGATGTTCCGCCGGGAGCGCGGTTGCGCGGAACAGAAGAGTGACACCCGTCAAGTAAAGCGCGGCCGAGAACCCCAGCCACGCCGCGTAGGCCCACAAATAAGGAAGCATCGCGAAGGGCTTGAACAGCAGCGCTATATAGGGCGCGTGCCCATACACCAGCATCTGGGTCTCAGCCATGGACGGCAGTGTGGAATGCTGCAGATCCACCGCCAGCTTCAAATCGTAAATCCGGGCTGCGTCAAAGTTATTGAGGATCTTTCCGATTACGTAGAATTCGACGAAGTCGCCGCCTACCGGCCGGCCCATAAAAGCTTGCCCATGGACCCCCCGGAATATCGTGATGCCGCAAAGTATGACGGCGGCGGCCAGAGCCATCCAGCTCATGGCGCGCGCCTCGTTGCGCCCAGGCATCGGGCCGAACCACCGCCGCACTATGCTCATCTGGCGATTTTCAAGCGCCTGCGGCATCACACCAGCCGGAGGTGTTGGAATTCTTCGATCAGCGCGAAGTTGGACTGCACGGACGCGATGGTCTCGCCGCGCTGCTCGATGCGCTCTGGATGCACGTGGCCCAGATCGGCAGCCATCCTCAGATAGTCGACCTTCTCTGGATCGAGGCCCATGATGCGGCAGCAGGTAGCGTCGACGGCCACCAGATCGCTTCCCATCACCAATACGCCGGAATGCTTAGGCGTGCCTTGAATCGGCCCATTGCCTTCCATCCCGACCACGCCATCGACAATGGCGAAGGTGTTGCGGAAGGTGCGGTTCAGCTCCACGACCGACTCCGGAATGCCGATGTAGTGCAGCTTGTTCTTGGGCCAGCCATAGATGGAGCCCGGGACCAGGCCAAAGAAATTCTTCATCGAAAGGGTCGCGCCGGCCCAGTGATGGGTCTTCATCTTTGCGAGAGAAACGATCAGATCCGCCGCGAGCACTGTCTTAGCGAAGTAGAAATCCGGCTCGCTCGCAAAGCCGTGGACGGCGGCGACATCGTCGCGATTCAAATCGGTGAAGATACTTTCGAATTTAGGAATATTGGAGCGGTAGCCGGCATCGTCGGCCAGATCAAGGGTGTCTCGCCGATGTCCCGGCCCTTCGCCGATCTTTACTTCGGAAGCGCCCAGCCGGTGGAATACCTCCACTGCCGCGGCAATGATGGACGCGTCGGTATTAATCACCGTGGCGGAATCGAACTCCACCAGGTTGGGCTTCAGCAGGACCTTTTTGCCGCGGGCATCCAGGCCGCACTGGCGAACTCCGGCGAGCATGTGGCTGACAAGGTCCTCCGAGTAAGACCTCGCGCGCACAATCGCAACGGCGGAGCTGCCGGGCGGCCCATCGGGCACCTTGGGCGGCTTCTGAAGCTTGAGGCTGGCGTATCCGCCGGTGGCGGCGGCTGCCACCAGAGGGATGAACTGGCGTCGTGTCATGCCGGCGCTCCTGTTCTCAAGAGCCCGTAATTGCCTTCCGGATGTCCGAGCGCTTGGAGCGCGGTGAGCATAATGTCGGTGGATGCGCTGGTGTCCTGACCGGCGGGCTGCGGATCTCCGCCATGGCAGCGTAGCGCGATCACCAGCCAGGCACGGGCCAGCGACGATCTGGTTTCAGCGCGAAATCGGGCAGCCAGGGCCAGCGGCTGGTCGAGTTCGGCGCGGCTGCGTCCTTGCAGGCCGAGCAGGGCCAGCGCTGTCGTTTCTGGATAAGAAGGCAGGTCGTAATTGAGCACGTTAGGATTGCCCTGGTTCCATCCGCCATCGCTACATCGGCGGCTGAGGAGGAGAGCTTCACCCTCGCTCACGCGCCGGTCGAGTTCCGGACTTCTATTTTTCTTCGATACCTTCTTCAGCGCCACCAGCGCCTGAGCAGTGGGCTCAACCCAGGACGCGTTTCCGTCGCGCCAAGGCCAGCCTTCATGCGAGAAGTCGGCTTTGGTCTTGAGCAAATGGAAGAAGGCGGCCGCGCGCATGGCCGCACTCGATTCGGCTCCGACTACGCGGAGCAGCCAATCCACCGAGTTGCGGACCTTATCGTCGTATATGCCGCGAACACAGGCCAGCGTCACCGCTTGCGCCGTTACCCACGTCCCACCCTGCACTTCACCGCTGGGTCGCGAGCTTCCGTCGGGCGTCTGCCAGGAGCGAAGCAGTTTAAAGGCGCGATCGAGGGAAGCGTCGGTACCCGGCGCGCTTTGCAGCGCGAGCATGGCATAAGTGGTGGGTTCGAACCAGGACTGTTTATCTGGAAAATATCCCCAGCCGCCGTCCGGGTTTTGGGTGCGTCGAAGGAACTTCAGCCGGGATTCGAGATACACACCGCCCACGGAGGACATATCGGCCAATTTCCGGCCAATCTTTAGGCGTCGACCTTAAAGCCTTCTTATACTTACCCATGGCGCCCCCAGAAAAGCTGGATCAGCTCGATCACCAGAATTGCGACCACCATTAACTCCAGTACAAAACCTCGCGCCTGGTGGAATTCATTGGTCATGAACTCGTACAGCTCGCCGGCGGTTCTCAGCTTCTCCTCCACCAGGTTGCGGTAATCGGTGACGCCTACGCGGGTGGCCGCTACCTTATATGCACGCGCGTAGAACATATCGCTCAGAAACTTGATGGCGTTGTCGGTACGCTCAGTCAATTCCATGATGTCGAGGCGCAGGGTGTTGAGCCGCTCCGCTTCGCCGGCCATCTTCCAGCGGCGCAGGCTGCCGCGATGCTCGAGGGTGTCATAGACCTGCTTGAACACGCGCGTGAGCACTTCATCGTAGTGGCGAAATTCGAGCAGTTGCGTGTTGGCGTATTCGAGCAACTGAATGGTCGGCTCGGCGCCGGCGAAGGTGTCGTAGACCAACGCGGCTACCCATCCGACCACCAGCAGGTCGGTTGGATAGTAGGAGAGGCTGGTTTGCAGTATCTCCCGGCATTCGGCGTCTGACAGCGGCATCGAATCGCCTCTCACGATCTGAGCCACCTGGCCGCCGCGAGTCTCGAGCATGGCAGCGGCGGTCATGGTCTGGCCCTTGGCGTCTAAAGCTTCGTGGATCTGGATGATGTAGTAATCCTCATTCAAGTGCGATTCGTAGGGTTGGGTGAGAGCGGCGGCGGCATGGGGCAGGCGCGCCCGCAAGAGTTCGGCGGTGAGGCGCTCGGTCTCCGGCGCCAGGATCCAGCGGTTCGACAGCCGGATCAGCTCGTCCCAATCAGCTTCGAACTGTAGCTTGAGCTCGACGCTGACGACGCCATAATCGAAATATTTGATCTGCGCTTCGAAGCGCTCGCCGGTGGCGGTGACGACCGGCTCAGGAAACTCGACCACGGGAGGCCGTTCGAAGCGGACGTATTCGGGCGCCGGATGCTTGAAGCTGGGCTGCGGCTTTACGGGCTCGACGCCGATCAACGTGCACAGCTTGTCGAGCTGGATTTGCTCGGCCACGTCATAGAGGACCAAGACCCAGAAGGAGCCGCGGAGTGGCCGCATTCCTTATTGTCCCGCAAGGGGGGAGGAGGGTTGAAAAAACGAAGCCAGCGCGGGCGGGTGGCGGGAATTGTCGCATCGGTGGGGTGGGCGGTGGGCCGAATGCGATTTTGCAAAACGAACCCAACGGGTGAGGGGTGGTGGCGCGGTTTGAAAAAACGAAGCCAACCGGGCCGAATTGGGGATTGTTGAGGCAGCCATTGAATTCCGTCCATCTCTGATTTTTGTCACGCAGGTGCTGGGCTCGAAGGTGTGGAAGTTGGGAAGTTGCTGAATGGGAACGGAGGATAGAATTTATGGCGCCGTGATCCGGCTGGGCCGTCACTGCGTCCGGCCCAGGGCCATAACATCGCCTCAAATTGAGTGCTTTGCTGCGCGGCGGGTACTGAGGGTGCGTGGGGTGTTTAGCGCTCGAATCCCTCATCTTCTTCTTGATTGCGCCAGACACGAGCAAAGTGTTCTGCCGAAGCGATCTCTTGTTCTGCCCACTGGCGGATCACAGCAAGCGGATGATTCAGAAAGGGTCTAGCCCCCTGAGCTCGACCTTCGTAGTTAGAGGATAGTGGCCCCAATGAGACCTCCATGTCATGGCGGCCAACTCCAAATTCCCGAAAGACTTCCGCGTCTTCCCCATAAATCGAGAGGACTCCTTCAGTTAGTTCCGGGACGGTCGGCGTTCCATCTGGGGCCACTACCGGAGAGGGCAAATGGCGAGCCAGTCGCCGCGCTCCCTCGATGCCAACCTGAGACAGCCACTGCATGACCACCTGCACAGGAAGTGCAGAAAATATCTCCCGATTCGAGCCGATCCGCCAGCGCCAAGCCTGCTGGGGATCGAGGAGAACTCCCCCAACCACCTCCATCACAACAGCAGGGTTGGTGGTGGCCAAACCAGAAAGGATTCCTGATGCCTTATCTCGTTTACTGAAATCATCACCTGATATGGCGTGGGTTGCAACGGCGGCCGCCCATTGCGGATCCAGTGCGCCCAGCAGTCCGACTGCTTTCGCCCACCAAAAATCGGCATTGTCTTCGGCTGTCGCACTTTGCGCAAGAACGTTCTTCATCGTAGCGATGGTGTCGGCATCTTCATTTCGTACGGCTTCTAGGTCCTGCAGTCGATCGCCTATCAGTTCTACCGCAAGTTTCAACCGTTCAACTGCGCACCCGGCTGGTGCGAGGACCTTCAAAACCGTGGCGACTTGAGCGCTTAGCGCGGCGCGAAGGATGCGGCCATAGTGGAGATACTGCATATATCCTGGATGCAGTTTGCCCGCTCCCACCATTCTCGACAGACGTGTTACCGGATCGGTTACCTCAACTGCGGCCACAATAATCTCCGCTGCGATTTCTGGATCGTCCTGCTCCAGCAAATCGATCATCTGGGAGATGCGGCTAATGTGGTCCGGTGAATCCTGCAGAATCCCACCAACATATCCCCTCAGTAGAGCGGTGGAGCGGTATCTTCGCGACGCGGCCAAAATGCCATCCAGAAAGGAGCCGGAAGTGTCCTTGCGGCCAAGCAGCACGCCGAAGGTCGATGCGCTTCGCGCTTCAGGTGACGTCAAGTATTCTACATTGGCTTCGAAGAGCTCCCGGTTTCCAAGCACCTCTTCGACCAGCGGCACGATCTCCGACTCCTGCTTCCAGTCGTCTTCACGAATACTGTGGTGCCAAAGATCCTTCCCGATAATCCCGCGGAGCCGTCCGCCGAATTCGCCGGGCAGCAAGGTAGCCCCCCATTTCTGGACTCGATCGCAATAGTCGACAAGCTCTTGGGAGGCGGTAGCGCGGTCACCACCTTCATACTGGAGGAAGTTATCGATCTCTTCCAGCCATGAGCCGAGGAATCGTTCCGGGATGGGATGGCGCTCAATCATCCATTCCAGTAGATCAAGCTGTCCCCAGGCCAGAAACAGCCGCAAGTGTTTATTGAAATAGGCCCACGCGGCCTCAGCGAGCGGCTCGGGTCTGGCGAGCAACTCCTCGGCGAATGCCATCACCTGCACGAGGCAGGCATCATGTTCTGCTCGCGTTTGCGGATACCAATCGGGCGGCGGAATGCGGCCGCCCACGAGGGTCGGGCTACCCATCCGACTGACATGCGAATCGACCAAATGGTCAAGGCCGCCTAAGGCGAGATCACGCTCGCCGGGATCGATGGATAGAGCCATTCGTTTAAAGATTTCGAAGCGATCGAGAAAGGGAACTGCCGTTCCGGACAGGTACACCCTGAAGAGCTGCCTCCAAATGCCCGTCGCATTGTTGCCAATGCCCAGTTCTGTTTCGGAGAGCGCCAACCGACGCAGAATGAGCTCTGCCGATTCGAAGTATTCGGGGAAGCTGGCCAATCTCTCGGCTGCCCAGACAATTCCACGGCGGGGCGTCCTACTACCGTGGTCCCTACTACTTGTCGCTGCCAACTCCTCGGGTGAAGCTTCTCGAATGAGCCGAGTCAGCTGTGCTAGGTGTGTGGAGGGTTCGGTCTCGACCAAGTCGAGGAGTTGTTTTACTTGATCGTAGTGAGCCAGATCGGCGGTCCTAAGGCCCGCAACACGCTGCCGAAAGTGCGCGCTCACCGTGGAGCGCACCTCCGGGTCGGAGAGACCGCGAACACGTAATTCGAAGGATGGCCGGAGCCGATCCGGAATTCGATCCAGGAACCCGGTCGGATTCGGCAACACCCAGTGTCTCCACGCTCGCTGGAAGGCGATCTCAGCGATGATCTGTGGAGTTATGTAAAAGTATCGCGGCGTCACCGCCACAAACCCAGGGGTGTCCTTCAGGCGGCGTGCGGTCTCGCGCGCGCCAGTCGGGTCAATGCCGGTCAGACTCGACAGGAGATCCAGTTGGTCCGCCGCGTCCGCACTATGACCAATCCGGTGGACGAGTGCAATTGCTTCAACAATTCTTTGGTCGTTGGGTGGGATGCGGCGATGGTAATAGTCCTGAAGGGTCGGGATTGCCGGTCCGAATCCGTCAGCCTCAGACATCTGGGGATCATATCTGCATAGGTCAGCAGCAAGGCGAATGTACCCTCCTGACAAATCAGCATACGCGCGACGCCGTTCCGCCGGAACGGTCGTATAGTTTTGAGCCAAAATCTTCTCAGCCACCGAGACGTCGATCTTTTCCAGCCAAATTCCTGGTACGCCCTGCAAGGGCGGTTCGCCGGTATTATCGATGGCAATCACGCGGATACGTAATTCATGCCCCCTGACGATCTTCGTGACTTCAAAACGCCCCTGCGCCGAGCATTCATCCGCCACCAGGATGGCGGAGAGATGTCCGGAGTTGACCAGCCACATGGCGGCTTGCACCGCACGCTCGTCGTCATCGCTGAGGACGACCAGTTCCCCTGCGCCGGGGATTTGCCCGATGGCTTCGAAGACGAGGCGCGTCTTGCCGACTCCGGCGGCGCCTTGTACTGGCAGGACAGGATCAAACGGAATGGTCGTAAACCGCAGATGATTCTGGATCGCACCAAGCCTGTCCTGCCAGCCGGGCGGGAGGACATATGTTGGCGTGAGCGCCCGCTCGCTGGTTTGCCAGGCTTGCCAGTGCCGTGCGATTGTCATGGGCCGATTGAACTGAGTTGCCACCAGTCCAGGGAAGCGGTTCGCCCATTCTGCCAGATCCGAAGCGCTTAGGACGTAGCAGCGTTGGGCATTTGCGTGGATCGCTTGGGCCGCCGCGTTCAGCGCTTTCTCGAGGAGTTCCTTCCGCTCTGCGGGCATTTCGTCGCACACGCAGATGCGATAGCCGTATCCCCGCCGGATGAGCTCAGTCGCATAGTGCTTCTGAACCTCCTTAGCCACTGCCCCTTCGGTGACGCGATCTTTGTCCTCCGCCTTGTACTGCCAGGCGCTCGGGCACCGAAGTCGCCCCGTCGAATCGTGGGGCGCGCCTTCGTCGATTCTGGTGTCCACGCCGCCGTCCTCGACATTGACTCGCAACGTTGTGGCGATAGCAGAATCGGGAACGCCATAAACAAAACACTGGGTCCTCAGCAGCGCGTCAACAAAACCTGTAAATGGCTGACCACCTCCACCGCGGAGGGATGGAAAATCGTGAAGCGCCGAAATAGTCCACATGAGTTTTGGTGTTGGCGAAACGGCGAGACGCGCGACGCTCTCGCAGGAGCAGTAGAGGAATAAGTAACCGTCTTCATTGTAGCGGAGACGCGTAAACCGTCTACTCGAACGGCACAACTCTACGCTGTGCCCGCCTGCGGCCAGCTTTTATGGGCGTGGAATCTGCAAATCGTCACAGATCTTGCGGGCCAGAAAATCGTTTATTTCGCGATGCCGAGGAATCGCAGAAGATCTTCGCGCCTTTCGGTTTACGTACATGGTGTGGTTAGCGCCCTGCCGAAGTAGCTCGCAGCCATGCTGCTCAGATATGCCGACTAAGATCGGTGCGTTTCAAGCGGCGGGCAGGATCAAAGTTTCCCGAATGACCTCGGCGCCAGCCAGCGACTGTTCGGACAGCTCGCGGTTTGCCTCCAAGACCATGGCAACGGCCTCTTCCAGGTTCGTGCGTGCTTCTTCGATAGTCGCCCCTTGTGTGTTCGCACCCGGCAGTTCTTCGACGAACGCAACGTAGCCTTCAGGCACCTTCATGTATACAGCCGTCAATCTCATTGGCCCATCCGCTGCAATCATACCAAGGCTTAGCCAGCGCAAGCCTGAGATAATAGGCAACGGGATTTCCCGATGAATTCGAAACTTTACTTCCTTGCGATTTTCTTCCTGCCTGCCTCGGTGGCGCTCAGTCAACCCGACCACATGGAGCATCACTTCGACCCCAAGGCGTCGGCCAAGAGCTTTGACGACCCGGCGCGTGATGCATGGCAAATGCCCGACCGCGTGATCGCGGCGCTGAACCTGAAGCGGGGACAAGTCGTGGCCGACATCGGCGCTGGCACTGGCTATTTCTCGGTTCGGCTGGCGAAATCGGAAGCTGCGCCCAAAGTTTATGCGGTCGACATCGAGCCGCAAATGGTGAGTTACCTCCAGGAACGGGCCGTTAAGGAAGGATTGAAAAACGTAATTGCAGTTCAGGCCGCCGCCGATAATCCAAATCTGCCGGAGCCCGTCGACCTGGTACTGATCGTGGACACCTATCACCATATCGGCGACCGCGAAGCGTATTTCCGGAAGTTGGCGAAATCGCTGAAGCCGGGCGGCCGCGTGGCGATTATCGACTTCAAGCCGGAATCGCCCGAGGGCCCACCGAAGGAATTTCGCTTTCCGGTGGAAAAGTTCAAGTCCGAAATGGGCAAGGCCGGATATAAGCTCGCGACGGAGCATGACTTCCTGCCGCGACAGCAGTTTTTGATTTTCGAAGTCGCGGACGGTTCCGGGCGATAAGCATCCTTGCCTCGCATGGGCGACAGCACGCCGCTGATTCGGGAGCCGTGATCGGGACTGACGTCGTGCAAGGGGATACTCCGGCAACCGCTCAGTAAATGTGCCTTGGCTGCGGTAAAGCTTCGCCACGGCTGAGGGAGGCGTCGCCAAGAGTGTCGACGCGGCACGCAAGAGTGCGCGCGCGCCACAATGCGCGCTAGCGGACCCGCTTTCCATCGAACATCTCGATCACAAAGTAAGGATAAGTATAGGCCGCGCCCTTGCCCGCCTTGTCGATGAACTGGCCTGGGAGCAGGTGGCCGATGCCGGCGCCGACGTGCACCTCGCGGTTGATTTCATACCAGGCATAGGCGTCCAATTCCTGGCCGACGTGCCTACCGGATTTCCCGGTGGAGTCGCGCAGGATCACGCCGCCGGAAGAGTTATAAGCCGCATCCTTCGCGCTCGCGAGCCAGAAGTCCAGATACTGCGCGGTTACGGACCAGCGTCGACGCGGAATTATCGTAGCCCCGGTGCGCCCGGCGACGATGTTCTGCCATCCGAACAGATCTGCAATCCCGAACCGATCGTGCGCAGTCGGATACATGGTGTCAAACGTACCGTGTATCCCGTCGGCCGGATTCTTGTCACCTGACGCGTAGTCGTAGCTCGCGAAGAAGCGCGGTTTCCAGGCAGCTCTGGCGATAGTGTAGCCCAGTCCGGCGGTGGTTCCCCAGGCCTGGATATCGTTAGAGCCGGCCGAGCCTCGCTCCAGCACCAGCTCATAACGGTAATCGAAGTTCGAAATGCTCCGGCCTCTGATCCGGAACCCGTAGGCCTGCTCGTCCAGGCGCCCGCTCTTGAGCTTGCTGTTCTCCACCGCGACACTCGGCGAAACTCTCCAAAGCACGAAGGGCTCGATCGACGACTTGGGCAGCACACGCGTGATCCACCCGTAAGCGCCGTAGATGTTGTTTCCCTCCTGGTGATGCGTAATGCCATCCAACTGGGGGTTCACTACCGACGCGGCGAACACGGCCGCTCGAAAGCGATCCACGTGAACGTTGGCCACCACAGCGTCGTAAGAGCGAGCCTGGTTGCGCCATTCCGAGTTCGCGATGATGGTGCTGTTGTAGTCGAGCAATTGCCGGCCGACGGTGAGCGAGACCGGATGATTCTCCGAATCCCCAAACTGGACGTAAGCGGTTTTAAGATCCCACCTCACGTTGTTGGGTGGACCCAGCGGCGGGGATTGGAGAAAGGAGCGTGCATCCTGAACCTGCGCCGCCAACTTGAACCAGCTGACAGGCTGCACGATCACGCCCAAGCGGAACCGATTGAGGAGATACGACGTGCTGTTGTTAGGTTTGAACCCGCTGCCGCTGGAACCTTCCACGCGGAAGCGTTCATCGATCCCAAACTGCAGCCAGCGCGGAAGGTGATCGTTCAGCGCGCCAGTGGGTCGGAGGTCCGGCAGGCCGTATGGGGCGTCCGAAATCGGCGGGGAAGAGGCGGGCCCACCTATCGGAGTAAGCGACGAATCGGAACCAAGCGCGGCTACCTTATCGTATTGGGCATAAGCCGGACCACCAGCGAGAGCGAGCGCCAGGCCAACGAAGGCCGACCGAGGCTTGCGATTATGGGGTGCAACTGGCGTATTTACAACTTCTTCCTAATCTAGATATTCTCGATCGACATTAGTATGTTAATACCATAAGCCCATTGTAGTCAAGAGCGAAAGGTCCGCGACCGGGCGTGGGATCTGATGGTAGAATGTCTTCCATGGGCGAAGGCGCGGAGCGAATCGAACTGCTCCAGGGCACTCTCGATATGCTCATCCTGAGGACCCTGCTTTTCGGCCCCGCTCACGGCCATCAGATCGGAAAGCACATCCAGCGAACTACCGACGATCTTCTCCAGGTGCAACACGGTTCACTTTATCCGGCGCTGCATCGTCTGGAGAGAAAGGGTTGGGTGGCCTCGAAGTGGGAGACCGCGCCCGATCGCAACCGGGAATTCAAGTACTACCGGCTGACGGACGCCGGCGGGAAGCGCCTTGTGCAGGAGGAGTCGAAGTGGAAGCAAATGGCGAGAGCGGTTGCCCAAATCATGTGGCCCGCCGAAGGTTGAGGTGAAGGGCCGGGAGAGATGAAAAGGGTTGAGATGAGGTGGTGGCGACGAAAGCAGCGCGAGGAAGATCTGGACCGTGAACTCCGCTCAGATCTGGAGCTGGAAGCCGCGGAACAAATGGATAGCGGCTTGCTTCCGGAAGAGGCGCAGTACGCGGCCCAGCGCGCGCTGGGCAATGCCGGCTTGATTAAAGAACAGGTACGCGAGACGTGGGGGTGGGCGTGGCTGGATCGGTTCAGACAGGATATTGCTTACGCCCTACGAACTTTCGCGCGCGCGCCGGGATTTACAGCGGTTGTGATCTTAACGCTCGCGCTCGGGATCGGCGGCGCCACCGCAATGTTCAGCGTAGTCAATGCAGTTTTGCTACACCCGCTCCCTTTTCGGAATCCCGACCGGCTGGTCGTGATCTGGGAGACATTGGTCCGCAGTCCGAACGATCCCCCATTTTTCGATACGTATCACGATTTCGAAGTCTGGAAGAGTGGAAGCCAGAGCTTCGAGCGACTGACTCCCGCCACTTGGAGGACAGATGGCCAGATTCTGACCGGCGCCGGGCCTGCGCGGGACGTATTTGCGATGCCGGTCGGAATCGATTTCTTCCCCATGCTCGGGGTAACGCCTGCACTTGGGCGCACGTTTCAGCCGGACGACTTGCGTGAGAGCTGTACGGTTGTCCTGAAGCACACTTTTTGGACGCAGGTATTTGGCGGACAAAAGGACGTCATCGGAAGTCGCATCGAGCTGAACGAGAATGCGTGCACTATCGTGGGCGTGATGCCGCCAGGATTCGCGTTTTATCCCGATGCGGCGGCGATGTGGGTGCTGATCACTCCGGACGGCGCCATTGCTCGCGACCCGAACGCCAAAGTCGGAGCCTTCGGGCTCCTCAAGCCTGGAGTATCCATTGAGCGCGCACAAGAAGAAGTAGAGGCGCTTTATAGAAATGCGCCCAGGAAGGATTTGTTCGGAACCCAGGTCAAGCCTGCTATTTACCCGCTCGCGCAACAGTTTTCCTACCTGACGGGACCGACGCTGCGGCTCAGCGTGATGGTTCTCTTTGGGGCTGTAAGTTTCGTTCTTCTCATTGGCTGCCTCAACATAGCCAACCTGTTACTGGGGAAGTCTGTGTCGCGGCGAAAGGAATTGGCTGTCCGGGCTGCTTTAGGATCAGGCCGAGCGCGGCTGGCACGACAACTGCTGACCGAGGCTTTGCTGCTGTCCGTCACCGGCGCAACGCTTGGAATACTGCTAGCCATGGGCGCGGTCTACTATTTCCGGACTCTCAATCCCATCGCGATGCCTCCGGGGAATCCGGTCACTGTGAATCTTCCGGTTCTCTATTTCACGGCTTCGCTGGCGGTGGTCACCGCTCTTTTGTTCGGACTCATTCCTGCCCTGAAAGCCTCACGTGTGGACTTGATGGATGCTCTGCGCATGAGCGCACAGGCTGCATCCGTTAGCCTGACCTCCCGTACGCTCCGAAGAGTATTGGTCATCGCGGAGGTAGCGCTTTCGCTCGCCTTGCTGGTGGGGGCCGGACTTCTGATTGAGAGCGTTGGGCGCTTGGCTTCAGTCCCGCTTGGATTTCGAACCGATCGCGTAATCACGATGTCGATTACTTTACCGAAGTGGAGTTACTCGACCAGCAATCAGCGTGCCAGGTTCTTTGGTGCGGTTTTAGACCGCACGGCGCTTCTTCCCGACGTTGCTTCCGCCGCATTCACGAGTTTTGTTCCACCAGACGGACGATCGGCAGGGTACGCGCTGGCCGTGGACGGCAGGCCGGAGCCAAGTCCCACAGCGGCTGCCTTCGACGTTGGCCAAGTTTTTATCTCCCCTGGGTACTTTGGAGTTATGGGTGTACCGCTGGAACTCGGGCGCATATTCGAAGACGCGGATGGCGAGAAGAGCCCTCCGGTTGCGATTGTGAACGAAGCGCTGGCGCGAAAGTATTTTCCGCGCGAGAGTCCGATCGGCAAGCGCATCAAAATAGACAGACCGGGGACCGATCGAGGTTGGCTGACCATTGTGGGCGTAGTCGCTAACGAAAAAGATCAGGACTTTTTTCATCAAATGAGCTGGGAAGAGACTCCGGCAGTATTTCGTCCGGTGAATCAAGATCCGCCATCTCACGTTTCCCTGGTGTTTCGCACGGCCACCGACAGCACTTCACCGGCCGCCATGATTCAAAAGCAAATTGCGGCACTCGATAACAACGTGCCAACTGGTGACGTGCAAACCATGAACCAGCGGCTCTCCCGAATGCTGTCTTACCCACATCTGAGGGCGATCATTTTATCTACGTTTGCCGGGCTGGCTCTTTTGCTCGCAGCAATCGGGCTATACGCGGTGCTCTCGCAGTTGATTGCGCAGCGGACGCAAGAGTTCGGGGTCCGAATGGCGCTCGGAGCGCAAAGGCGCGATCTGCTGAAGCTGGTGATCCGGGAGGGAATGGTGTTGACATTTGCTGGACTCGTGGCCGGCATGATTGTCGCGCTTTCTTTAACAGGATTTCTAAGCAGCTTGCTCTATGGAGTTAAAGCGACCGATCCGTTGACATTGGCAATAGTTTCTCTGCTGCTCGTTCTGGTTACTCTCCTGGCGACTTACGTTCCCGCGCGGCGTGCGTCAAGGGTAGATCCGATGGTGGCTCTGAGATACGAATGAGGGTATGGCCAGGGCGCCCTGCGTTCATGTTGGGCGAGTGCGGGCCGGATCGGCAACCAATCCACCCGCCGTGCTACGGCGCGACGGGCCCATACCAGCGAGGTTAAGTTACTCTGTGGGCAGTGCCCGAACTCCCCGATATCGTCGTCTACATCGAAGCACTCGAAAAACGCATTCTCGGGCGACCGCTCGAATATGTAAGGCTAGCGAGCCCTTTTCTACTGCGCTCGGTCGATTCGCCGCTCGGCCGCGTCGAGGGCCAGACCGTCCGTGAAATTCGGAGAATAGGCAAGAGAATCGCAATCGGGCTCGATGACGACCTGTGGCTGGTCCTGCACCTGATGATCGCTGGACGCCTGCACTGGCGCCCTCGCGGGGCCAAAGTTTCGCGCCCGCGGGGCTTGGCCGCATTCGATTTTCCGAACGGCAGCCTGGTCTTGACCGAGGCTGGGACGAAGAAACGCGCGTCGCTGCATGTTGTCTCAGGCGAGGCCGGACTGAGCGCGCTCGATCCCGGCGGCCTGGAGGTGCTCGAGGCGGATCTCGAGGAGTTCACTAAAGTTCTGACGTCTTCAAACCATACCTTGAAGCGCGCGCTCACCGATCCGCGATCGTTCAGCGGCATCGGCAATGCCTATTCGGATGAGATCCTGTTCGAAGCCCAGCTTTCGCCAGTGGCTCTGACGCAGAAACTCAAGCCAGAACAAATCGCGCGGCTGTACGGTGCCATTCGCCGGTCGCTGACGCAATGGGCGGACAAGCTCCGCGCGGAAACGGGTGATGAATTTCCGGAAAAGGTCACGGCCTTCCGCGAAGGCATGGCGGTGCATGGACGCTATCACGAGCCGTGCCCCCGCTGCGGAGCAAAGATCCAGCGCATCCGCTACGCCGACAACGAGACCAACTATTGCGCGAACTGCCAGACCGGAGGAAAACTGCTGGCTGACCGCGCGCTTTCGCGCCTGCTTCGCGAAGACTGGCCCAGGACCCTGGACGAGCTGGAGTTGCTTACAATCAAGAAATGCTGAAGCGCCTCTACGCCGCGGTTCTTCTTGCGTCTGCTTGTGGATTTTGCCAGCAGCACGAACATTCTTCCGCCACCGCCGATACCGGCCCCGCGCCGCTGCTTGACGGTCTCGGCCATTTGCATCACCCCATCACAACCTCGAAGCCCGTGGCGCAGCGCTACTTCGATCAAGGTCTCACACTGGCGTACGGCTTCAATTACGACGAGGCCGCGCGGTCGTTCCGCTACGCAGCCAAGCTTGATCCCAAGTGCGCCATGGCGTATTGGGGGATCGCGCTGGCCGTGGGGCCAAACTACAACGATCAGGACATCGACGCCGGCCGGCGCAAATCGGCTTACGAAGCCAGCCAGAAGGCGCTTTCGCTGGCAGGCAATGCCACGCCGGCCGAGCAAGGCTTCATCCGCGCTCTGGCTAAGCGCTTTTCCGCCGATCCCAAAGCCGATCCGAAGAAGCTCAATGTCGAATATGCGCAGGCCATGCGCGAGGTCATGCGGCAGAATCCAGGGGATTCGGACGCCGCCGTGTTATTCGCGGATGCAGCGATGAACGTACATCCCTGGCAGCTTTGGACGCACGAGGGACGGCCTGTAGAGGGCACGCCCGAGGTCGTGGATGTGCTCGAAGGCGTACTGAAACGCGATCCCAACCATATCGGCGCCAATCATCTTTATATACACGCCGTCGAAGCATCGCCGCATCCTGAGCGGGCGCTCGCGAGCGCAAATCGTCTGACCGCGCTGTGCCCCGGCGCCGGGCATCTGGTTCACATGCCCGCCCACATATATATAAGGACCGGCGATTACCACGCGTCTTCGCTCGCCAACCAGCAAGCGGTCGGCATCGATCAGGGCTACGTCAATAAGTATCACGTCACGGGTATGTATCCGATGATGTATTACACGCACAATCTGCATTTCCTGGCGATTTCGAGCTGCTTCGAAGGACGCTTCGACGAAGCTAACCGGATCGCTACGAAAGTGGTCGCCGGCATGCTGCCGTTCGCCAAAGAGACTCCCATGGCCGAGTCGTTCCTGCCGACGAAGACGTTCGTCCTGGTCCGATTCCGCCAGTGGGAGGATGTGGCGACAGTGCCAGAGCCCGACAAAAACCTACGGCTGCTGCACGCGGTCTGGCATTTTGGACGCGGAATGGCCGACACCGGATTCGCGCGTCTGGACAAAGCCGCGGTTGAAAGAGACGCATTGGTGGCGGAAACAAAGACGCTGCCGCAAACTGCAATGTTGGGACTCAACTCGGCTCATCAAGTGCTCGAAATCGCCGCAGGGATGCTGGACGCCAACATCGCTCGCGGGCAGCGGAATTACAAGCGCGCCGCGGAATTATTGAGCAAAGCCGCACAGACCGAAGATAAGCTTAACTACGACGAGCCGCCGGACTGGTACCTGCCTCCGCGCGAATCCCTGGGCGCGGTATTGTTCACCGATGGACGCTACGCCGATGCCGAGGCGGCATTCCGCGCGGAGCTGAAGCTGCACGCCAAGAATCCGCGCGCTCTCTACGGGCTGGCCGAGTGCCTGCAAGCCGAGAAGAAAGGCGCTGAAGCGGCGACAGTCCGCAAAGAGTTCGAAGACGGCTGGAAGAATGCGGATACAAAGCTGAAGATGTCAGACCTGTAGCCCATTGACACCCACGCACGAACATCGTAGCATCGTGCAAAGAGCTGGTTTAAGAGGAGGATCTTCATCGTGACACCTAAGTGCCTGGGCGCCCTGCTTGCACTGATGTTGTTTCTGGCGTGCATGCCCGTCTTCGCGCATCACTCCTTTGCGGCTGAGTTCGATGTCAACCAGCCGATCACGCTTAAAGGCGTGGTCACGAAAGTGGATTGGCTAAACCCGCACATCTACGTTTATATGGACGTGAAAGATGGAGATGGCAAGACCGTCAACTGGTCGGTGGAAGGCGCGCCTCCCAATACGCTATATCGACTGGGATGGCGCAAGGATACGTTGAAGCCTGGGGATCCGGTGACCATCGATGCCTTCAAGGCCAAGGACGGCACATCCACCGCGAACGCGCGCCAAGTGCTGCTGCCTGATGGCCGCAAAGTATTCGCCGGCTCCGCTGATGACGGCGGTCCCAAAGCCACTCCCACGAAATGAGCTGGTATGTATAAGCTGACGCTCATTGCCGCGCTGGCGGCCGGTACCATGGCCGCACAGTCTTTCGCCGCCAAGCCGGAAAAAACCTCCTCGTCGACATCCATTCCGGATATGAGCGGAGTGTGGCAAGGTCCCTATACTCCCGATCTCACGAAGCCTCTGGGCCATGACCTTCCCTACTCGGCCCTGGGCGCCGAGCGATTCAAGAATGTCGTACACGCCGACGATCCGGCCTCGTATTGTCTGCCAGTCGGTCCAGCGCGGGGAATCCAGGCGCCGATGCCGTTCCAGATTGTGCAATCGGCGGGTTTGGCCGTGATCCTGTTCGAATACCAGCACACGTATCGTCTGATCTACACGGATGGACGCGCTCATCCGGAGGACGTCGAACCCTTCCGCTGGTTCGGCGATTCGATCGGCCACTATGAGGGCGACACGCTGGTGGTGGACACGGTTGGCATCGGTGATCGCACCTGGCTGGACACTGCGGGCCATCAGCATAGCGATCAGTTGCATCTGGTGGAGCGGTTTCAGAAACTGGATGCGAACAACATGAAGTGGACCGTGACCTTCGAAGATCCGAAGATGTACAAGGAGCCGTTTACGGTGACGCTTCCGCTCAAGAAGCAGAACACGGTCATAATGATGTACTCCTGCGAGGAAAACGAGAAGGATCGCGGCCACCTGGACGCTACCAAGCATTGACGCCGGATCAACTCGCGATCCGCGAAGTAATCGAGAATTGGGCCCTTTGGCGCGACGCCGGCGACTCGGACCGTTTTCGCAGCGTTTGGTACGAGGCGCCACATGATGGCCACCTGGTTTCAGGGCCCCGCGGCCCGAATTTATCCGCGTGAGCCGCGAAGGTTGGAATCGAGGAGTAAGCATTCTCCACTTCCTGGGCGGCGTCTCCATTGATCTGGCCGGGGACCGCGCCATCGCTCAAACCAAGCTGACAATCTCGCAGCGCGCCACCGTCCACGATGTTCTGTGCGACGTGGTCTGCACCGCAGATGACGGTAGTCTTCGAGAAATTGGCTGAGGTACTGTGCAATCGACCGTGAGGGTTTTTTAGGGATCGACGGGGTACAGGCGTCAAAAAGGATATGCCCGGCTCAAAGGACCTGAAATCGAAGGGCTTTACGCCCGCGGCTGCCGCTGGCTGGCGGGCGAGCCAGTGCTGTAACTTGATGTAACCCACGGGTAACCTGGAACTGTTTCCAATTGTTAGCCTGTCACATTCCCCCATAACATTAACTAGATTCTCTTCGTCGGAGGCCCTTCGAGGAAGTCTGCATAGAGAGCTAGATTTTTCTTAGTCAATTGGATCTTAGCTTAAAGGAGGAGAGATTATGAAGCTTGCCTTAGCTGTAGCAAGCATATTATTGGTTTTCGGCATTTCTGCGAGCGCCGCACCGATGTTTCCACAGTGCCCTGCCGTCGGTGCCGACACCGGTTGCGAATTCCTGATCACGGTCAATGCCAACGGCAGCACAACTGTCGCGGCGGATTCAACCCTTGGCCCTTACGATTCGTCAGACGATACGTTAGTCGGCGTGTTCAACAACTCGAGCAGCACGGTGACGTCAATACCGTTGACGAGTACCCAGAACATCTTTGGGTTTGAGAACGATGGCGCTTGTTCTGGCACTTTCGGGGCAACAACGAATGGCAATCCGCCAGCGGCCCAATGCCAAGGCGGAGTCTTTACCACAAACGATCCGACAGATTACGAGAGTGTAGGAGCGACGTTCGGCACTCCCAACTCAGCTAAGACCAGCGCTACCGTTTTTCTCAGTTTGGCACCCGGTCAATCGACGTGGTTCTCGTTGGAAGGCGCGTTGACTGTAAGTGATATAACTCCCGGACCGGCTGGCGGTGGAAGTGGAGTTCCGGAGCCAGCGACTATCGCGCTGCTCGGCATCGGACTATGCGGAATCGGCCTTCTTCGTCGAACCCGCAAATCCCAGTAGAGCGAATCCGTTAGACAGGGCGCGTTGGAATTCGGAGGCTAACGCGCCCCAGCCTGCCGTACTTCCTCGCATCCTTCCGCACAATCTGCGCTAAATCCTGCTGGTGATTCTCCGCGTACACATACTCCATGATCTCGGTGTGTTCCAGCCGCCGCAGCGCACGGCTGGCGCGCTACCCTTAGTCTTTGACCCCATCACGGAGAAAACCATGCCCCATCAGTTGAATGACGAAGCACTCGATATCCTATTTCGCAAGGCTCGCACCCACATTGTATGGCTCGACAAGCCGGTGAGCGATGACTTGTTGCGTCAGGTCTACGATCTGGCGAAATGGGGACCGACCAGCGCCAATTCCTCTCCCGCGCGAATTGTATTCCTGCGCACGCCCGAGGCGAAACAGCGGCTGCGGGCCGCCCTGTCTCCCAACAATCTGGATAAGACCATGCAGGCGCCCGTCACGGCCATCCTGGCGTACGACGTGAAGTTCTATGAGAAACTGCCCAAGCTTTTTCCCAACAATCCGGCGGCCCGCGACTGGTTTTCGAATTCGTCGCAGCTGGCCGAGATTACCGCGTTCCGAAATGGCACTTTACAGGGCGGTTATTTTATCCTGGCTGCCCGTGCTCTCGGTTTGGATTGCGGGCCTATGTCCGGCTTCGATAACGCCAAAGTGGACGCAGAGTTCTTCGCCGGAAGCTCCGTGAAATCCAATTTCCTTTGCAACCTCGGCTATGGCGACGCTTCGAAGCTCTTCCCGCGAAATCCCCGGCTGGACTTCGATGAGGTCTGCCAGTTGCTATAAGGTTTGTCAACGGCTAAGAGATCCCTTCGCAGCGTGCGAACAAATGGATCGCTCATACCGAGCATTATGACCGGTGGCGTTCTCTCAAGCGGGAGGCCAGCCGCTTCTGAAGCGTCATGACAGACCCGGCAGGTACACCCAGCCGGCAGGTACACACAAATAGTGCCACGCTGATCTTGAGCCCGGCGCCGTCGAGTATCCGAAGGATCTCGGTCCCTTTGTCCAAGTCAACGCAACCCGCAACGGAGTGGTTCCAGCATTACATCGGGCAACCGGCCCGCGTTCATGCGGACGGTCCTGCTATGCGGGATTAAACGGAAGCGGCCTCGCTCGGCATGGCGCCGGCTGCTACAAGAGATTCGATAGAGAACTGAGTCTTGCCGGTACGCGAGAATGTGCCGGCATATTTCTTTCGCAGGCGGAAATACGGCTCCAGGCGCTGAATGGTGTTTTCCATACTGGAACGGATGTGGTCGCGCATCGCATCGGCGGCGGCCACGGGGTCGCCGGAAGCTAGCACTTTCACCAGATCCTGATGACGCTGCGGAGGGCAGTCGGTTGCAGGGACGCGCACGGCGCAGAGCCACGTTGAGGCCAGCGCGGCGGTCTGGTCGATGGCGTCGCACAACGCCGGGCAGCGTGCCGATTCGGCGATCCGGCGGTGCAATTTTTCGTGAACGCCGAGGTAGACAAACCGATTCCCGTCCTGCTGGACGGAGAGCGCATCGACGCGGGCGGCCAGCTTCAAAAGCTCAGAACGTCTATCCGGTGTGGCTACAGCGGCGAAGAGCATCGCGGCCTGGACTTCCAGCGCTTCGCGAACCACGTAGTGGCCCATCACGTCTTCCCGCGTGGGTACGCGAACCCGGGTTCCGGCGCGCGGGCGGCTTTCCAGCAGTCCTTCATGCTCCAGCCGCAGCAAGGCTTCAGAGACAGGCAGGAAGCTCATGCCTAGCTCGACAGCGAGCTTGCGCCGCGAGATGACTTGCCCGATCGCGAGTTCCCCGCGCAGAATTCGCTCGCGCACGATCACGTACGCTTCGCCCGATAAGCTATCGCTTTCCCTCGGCTTTCGCATGGACTTAGATTCCGTGCCTTCGGGACGAGTGTAACATTGATTAACGAGTCAAGACAAACAGACGAGAGAACGACTGGACTTGGCCCGCTATGTTCGACGCTTGGACATGGCTCAGACGCGGAGTCTCAACTTCGCTCTTCAAGTGTAGTTGGCTCTGGAGCAGTCGTTTAATCGCAGCCGCTTAAGCCAACTCAAAAGCCTGTTCGCGCCATAAGCCCAGCGCTCTTTGCGCGGGGCGATCGGAAAAACTAAATAACACCGATTCTTGCCGGGCTTCGTGCGTAACGGGACACCAGGAGGGAACGACAAAGATGTCGTGCTCGACCCATTCGAACGAGTTGTCGCCCACTAGGCTACGGCCACGGCCTTCGGCGACGCAGAACACCGTAGCATCTGTAGAACGATAGCTGGCTCCATGGAATCCCGCCGGCAGCAGTTGCAGAAATGCGCCGATGGTCGGCATGGGGTATCCGCCCGTGGCTGGATTGATGAATTGCATCTTGATTCCGTGGGTGGGATGCAGTGGGCTGGCGGCCCGCATTTGCTGCAAAGCCTGACGGCTGCGCGAGTAAGGAAAGCTGAAGAAGGGTATGGCTAGGCGTTCCGGTCTCGAATCGAGCGGCAACAAATTGGCGGTAGAGCCGGCCGGTAACTGCGCTTCTTGGGAGTGTTCGGCAAAGCTGGCGTCGAAGGTGTTTACGATCGGAATATCGAGGCCATCCAGCCATACGATCGGCTTAGTGCTCGGATTGCCATGATCGTGGTGCGTCCAGGACGGCGTCAGAATCAGGTCGCCGGGCCGCATCGTCACGCGCTCGCCATTAACAGTAGTGTAGGCGCCTTCGCCTTCGATGACGAAGCGCAAGGCTGCGGCGGAGTGGCGATGACCGCAGGTAATCTCGCCGGGCATCACCAATTGAAGGCCGGCATAAAGGCTTTGAGTGATCTGTGATGCGCCGCCGAGTCCCGGATTTACCAGCATCAACACGCGGCGTTCGGCTTCTTCGGCGGAGATCAAGTCGCCGGACTCCATAAGCAGCGATCGAACTTCTTCGTAGTGCCAGACCACTGGAACGGAGGCGGGTCTTGGCTCAGGGGTAATGATTTGGCCCAAGACTTCCCACAATGGGGCGGAATTATTGCCCTCCAGCCGCCGATAAAACTCTTTGCGCTCGGCGGATGTCTCGGGTTTGGCGTGGAATGCAGTTGCGCTCATATGTCCTTCCTATGCGTTGCTGATCGCGGATAGGTCCGTTGTCGCGCACACCTGTGCTTCGATTGTCCCGATTTCTCGATAGAAGCCACCTCACTCGATTGACCGCGATGCCGCGCTTCTCCGTGGCCCGTGAAATGCAGTAACTCCAAATGTGACAACCGATTTGATGGTAGCAGGGTTGGACTCGGAGAACGGGGAGCGCTATCTCAAGTCTTTGCTGGGCAAGGATATCGCGCTACCCAGCCTCACTTATCCCGGTAAGCGGCCGGATGAAGCGCTCGGAAAAAGTTACGGGTACGGAAGCCCCATCCGCGTCGACGATCGAGCCGTCAACGGTACGCATCCGCGGGGGCATGTTCGATCTCTCGGCGTCCGCGGCGCCTATAAGCGACTGGCCCGCCGCAATTTCGAATTTGGCCATCCGGCCGACGACGTAACATGCTTGACTTTGAAATTACGTCTTCTTCTCAATGCCATGCAGCAGAGGACTGGAAGGCGTCTTCGACCCAACTCAGGTTAATGCTTACTGTGGAATTTAAGAATCACAACGCTTTTGGTATCTGGGTCACGAGTCTTCCGGCGTCTGGAAAATCGACCCTCACCCTAACCCTGAAAGAGCAACTCCGTGCGCGAGGCGTGGATGTAGCGGTGCTGGAATCTGACACGCTACGGAAGCCTCTTACTCCGAACCCGAGTTATGACGAGGAAGAGCGCAATACCTTTGACCAGCAGATTGCCGATGTCGGCGCGCTGCTGATCGCGCAGGGTGTGCCGGTGATTTTCGACGCGACCGCGAACGGGCGCGCTCATCGGGACCGGGCGCGTAAACAAATCGCGCGTTTCGTGGAGATCTATGTAGATTGTCCGCCGCCGGCGCGCATGGCGGGGCGAAAAACCCTGGAACTTCAGGACGCCTACGAGCCTCCCGAAACGCCCGACCTGGTGGTGAACTGCGAAGACGAGAACCCGGAGGCGGCGGCGAGGCGGGTGCTCGCGCTGCTCGAGGAAAAGGGTTATATTCGATAGGACATGTGGAGCGGCGGGAAGTTTATTCCCCCATTGATTCTGTGTTGGGGCCTATGGGCCCAAAATCCGGATCGGCCCGACGACGGGGTCCGGCCACTCATCGGTGAACCTTCGAAGAAGACGGCAAGCCAGGGGGGACCGGCGCCGCATACTGCCGACGGTAAACCGGATCTCTCCGGAATTTGGGAACCGCCTGGAATCCGGTTCGCGTTGGACATAACATCCGGGTTGAAAGAAGTTCCGTTCACTCCGGCGGCGGCGGAGATATTCAAACAGCGTAAAGAGACTAACGGCAAGGATGATCCGGAAGGCTACTGCCTGCCGCCGGGAGTGCCGCGCATCACCTACACGCCGTATCCATCGAAGATCATCCCGATGCCAGGGCTCATGTTAATTCTTTATGAAGCGGGCACGCGCGCGTATCGCCAGATTTTCATGGATGGCCGTCCATTGCCCAAGAATCCGGACCCGACCTGGTTTGGTTACTCTGTGGGCCGATGGGAAGGGGATACGCTGGTGGTGGAGACCACCGGATTCAATGATCGGACTTGGCTGGATGGAGACGGGCATCCGCACAGCGACGCCATGCGCGTCACCGAACGATACCGGCGTACAGACTTCGACCATATTGAATACAAGTTCGTGATAGATGATCCGAAAATGTATACGAAGCCCTGGGGCAACACCACGATCCTGTCGCGCATTCCGAATTACGAGCTGGTGGAATACATCTGCAACGAAAACAATCGCGACCTTCCGCATCTGGTGGGGAAATAGCCCGCTATTAGGCGAACTCGACCCACTTCGCGACAGCAGCCCTCGGCCGCCTGGCGGGGAGCGCTACAGAATGTCTTTGAGCCAACCGATAGAAGGACAGCTGGTAATAGCCTACCTGCGGCCCGAGCGCGGAATCCCCGCAAGGCTGCTACCACGACAGCCGGTCCGTCTCGAATTGAGGAATAGTTCAAATGCCCGGGAACGAATTTGCATCTCCGCTTGAACAACCCACGGCGGTCGACCGGAATCTCCGGACCATTCTGGAGATTGCCTGGGACGCATTTGTCGAGGTTGATTCGGAAGGCCGGGTCACCGATTGGAATTCTCAGGCGCAGACCATGTTCGGATACTCATTCGCTGAGATCCAAGGACGATCCTTTCAACTCCTGGTCCCTGCCGATCAGCTCCGCAGTGGAGATGATTCCAGGCTAAACCAACGTCTGCAGGCCACGGCCTTGCATCGGGACGGGCGCGAATTTCCGATAGAATTCATCGCCTCGCGTGTTTTCTGTGAAGAATCGTACTGCCTCGCAGTCTTGGTGCGCGACCTGACCGCGCTCCGTCAAACCGAGAGCGCGCTTCGCGACAGTGAAGAGAGAAGTCGAAACATACTCGATTCCATGGAGGATGGCTATTCCGAAGTTGACCTCCGCGGAACCTTTCTAGTTGTGAACGATGCTTACTGCCGCATGTTCAACCGTTCCAAGGACGAGGTCCTGGGCGCGAGTTACAAGCACTTCTTCAACGACGAGCATGGCTCGCGTATACGCGATCTTTATCGGAACGTCTACAAAACCGGACAACCTGTCAAAGCCTTCGAGCACGAACCGCTGCCGGGCCTGTTCGTCGAGCAGTCTGTCGCGCTCAAGAAAAATCCACAAGGGGATCCGGTCGGCTTTGTAAGCGTGGTTCGCGACTGCACCGCGCGCAAGCGTTACGAGCAAGAACTGGCGCGAGCGAAAGAGATCGCCGAAGCCGCCAGTAGGGCCAAGAGTGAGTTTGTAGCGAACATGAGCCATGAGATTCGTACTCCTATGAACGGCATCCTCGGCATGACCGAGCTGGCGCTGGGTACCAGCTTGACCGAGGAGCAGCGCGAGTTTCTATCCATGGTCAAGTCTTCGGCCGACGCGCTCCTGGTGATCATCAACGATATTCTCGACTATTCCAAAATCGAAGCTGGCAAGATTATTTTCGATAATGTGACCTTTGACTTGTCCGAAGTGATCGGCGATGCCGTAAAGAGCGTGGCCACCGCCGCTCACAAGCAAGGGCTGGAAATAGCGTTTCATCTCGAGCCTGACGTGCCCGGGTCCCTGATTGGCGATCCGGTACGTTTGGGCCAGGTGCTGCTCAACCTGGTCGGCAACGCTATCAAGTTCACCGAGCGAGGTGAAGTCATCGTGAACGTGGACGTTGACAAGCGCGACGACAGCAGCGTGACGCTGCATTTTCGCGTGCGCGACACTGGCATTGGAATTCCACTTGAGAAACAGAAGAAGCTCTTTGAAGCCTTTGAGCAAGCTGATAGCTCGACTACCCGCCGATACGGCGGCACTGGCTTGGGGCTCGCGATCTCGAAAAGAATCACGGAGCTGATGGGGGGCAAGATTTGGATCGAGAGCGCTGCTGGCCAGGGCTCCACGTTTCACTTCACTGCGGCATTGACCCCCGTCGCCACCCCGGCTCATGACGCCAAATCCCTCAGCATGCAAAGTCTGCTGGGGGTACGAGCGCTGATCATCGATGACAATTCAACCAACCGGCGAATTCTGTTGGAGGTGCTCCGGCGTTGGCAGATGCGGCCCGAAGACGCTGATTCCGGTCCGCGCGGGCTAAACAAGCTGGACCAAGCTTCCCGATCCGGCCAGCCCTTCCAGCTCATCCTATTGGATGAAGAGATGCCCGGGATGAGCGGCCTGCAGGTGATCGAACGCATTCGCTCGAATCCTGATCTGCGCGGCGCCTGCATCGTGATGTTAACTTCCTTGGAACAGACCTTAAGCACCGCCCAGTACCGCGCCATCGGTTTAGATAGCTATCTGATCAAGCCAGTCAAACCCTCCGAGTTATTGCGCATGATTCGCAGGACGCTAGGCAAGCAAGCTGAAGCAGTTAAAGCTCCAGTTATCGAGAATCAACCCATCCAACGGTCTCTACGCATCCTGGTGGCCGAAGATAATATGGTGAACCAGAAGCTGGCGGTCGCGGCCTTGAAAAAAATGGGACATCAGGTTGTGCTGGCAGCCACCGGGGCGGAGGCTTTGTCCAAATGGCGCAGAGACAAGTTTGATTTGATCCTGATGGACGTCCAAATGCCCGGCATGGACGGTCTTGAGGCGGCCCGACAGATCCGCCGGGAGGAGCAAACCTTGGGGACCCACATTCCAGTGATCGCGATGACTGCTCGCGCCATGGGCGGGGATCGCGAGCGATGTATCGAAGTTGGAATGGACGACTACATATCCAAACCCGTTTCCAGAAAAGACCTCTACCAGAAGATCGCTCGCCACGCCGCTTTGGCCCGAATACCAGAAGCCCTACCCCCGGAAACACTGTGTTAGCCTGACCATTTCATGTCCGCCGCCGGCCCCGGCCGCATCTCCAATTTCGTCAAGTGGACGATCTGCGTAGTAGCCTCGCTGGGCTTTTTATTCGACATCTACGTCGTGCTGGTGGGTCCGCTCATTCTGCAGCCAGCGCTCATCGAACTGGGCAACCTGAAGCCCGGCACGCCGGAGTATCGCGACTGGGCCGGGAATCTATTCTGGATTCCTCCATTGGTAGGAGGATTCTGCGGATTATGGGGTGGTTATCTGGCCGACCGCTTCGGCCGCCGGCGCATCCTGACCTGGAGCATCCTGCTCTACGCCTTCGCCGCGACAGCTTCGGGTCTCGCGGCACAGCTCGAAACGCTGTTGCTGTTTCGCACCCTGTCATTCGCGGGCGTGTGCGTGGAGTTCGTCGCAGCCGTGGCGTGGCTGGCAGAATTATTTCCAAATCCCAAAACACGCGAAGCGGTGTTGGGCTACACGCAGGCATTTTCGTCGCTGGGCGGCGTGCTTGCGGCCGGAGCCTTTTTTGTCGCTAACCGCTTTGGACCGTCGCTACCCGCAATTTACGGAAGCCACTCCGCCTGGCGTTACGCCCTCATCTCCGGTGTGGCGCCGGCCATTCCACTTGCGATCATCCGGCCGTTCCTGCCCGAATCGCCACAGTGGGAACACAAGCGGCTCGAAGGAACACTGCAGCGCCCGAGTGTGCTGGAACTGTTCCGTCCGGCGTATCGACGTACTACTATCGTCACGGCTCTGCTGCTGGCTTGTGCATATGGCGCGGCGTTCGGAAGCATCCAGCAATCGCCGCAAATCACCGCCGGTTTGCCAGAGGTGCTGCGCATGTCCGCTTCTGCGCGCGGGCAAGCGGTTTCGAGCATCCAAGGCATGCAGGAGACCGGTGGACTAGTAGGACGAATCGCGATGGCCGCGCTCGCCCTGGTGATCGTGAGCCGCCGCCGGCTGCTGCGCCTGTTCCTGATCCCAGGGCTTGTGATCACGCCGGTCGTTTTCGTTTTCATGGCAACGCACAGCCTGAATCTATTTCGCATCGGCATCTTCCTCGCGGGATTCACGACGGTCGCGCAGCTCACTTTCTGGGGCAATTATCTGCCGCGCGTTTACCCGGTGCACCTGCGCGGCACTGGTGAAGGATTCGCGGCCAACGTCGGCGGACGAATGTTGGGTACTTTCGCGTCCTTCATGACAAATCACTTGGCGGCGGTCATGCCCGGCGTGTTGCCAGCAGTGAAGCTCACCTATGCTGCCGCGGCTGTAGGCTTCGGGATTTACGCTCTGGCGTTGGTGCTCGCAGCACGGCTTCCTGAGCCGCCAAAAACACTTCCGGATTAGCGCCGCGTGTGCTAGCTTCGATCCATGATCCAAACACAAGTGGCCGATCGCATAGCGACGCTCACCTTCCACCGCCCGGAAAAACTAAACGCGCTTAGCCAGGAACTGATCTCCGATTCGATCGCGACCCTGCGCGCCTGGAGCATCGACCCAGCGGTTGGCGTAATCATCGTCACGGGCTCAGGCCGCGCTTTTTGCGCCGGAGGTGACGTCTCGAACATGGCCAAGGACACCGGCCGTTCACTGGAGGAAAGCGTCGACGGACTGCGCGCCTGGCAGGAACTTTCGTGGCTGCTCTATAGCATCCCCAAAGTCACCATCGCTGCCGTAAATGGTTTCGCGATGGGTGCCGGACTCGGCGTTTGCCTGGCTTGCGATCTCCGCATCGCATCCGATCAAGCGAAGTTCGGGACTGCTTATGCGAAAGTCGGCTACGGCGGCGACTTCGGCACTACCTGGCTGCTTACTCATTACGCCGGAGCCCCCAAGGCGAAGGAATTGATGTTCCTTGGCGACGTGATCGATGCCATGGAGGCGCATCGTCTGGGTTTAATCAATCGCGTTGTCCCGCACGATCAATTCGAAACGGAGATGCGTCAATGGGCGGCCCGCATTGCATCCGGGCCCTTGATAAGCTTCCGCTACATGAAGGCCAACGTCAACCTGGCCACTCATACCGATTTCCGCACGCTGCTGGATCGCGAAGCGGAAACGCATTTGCGGTGCGGCCAGACTGAAGACCACAAGGAAGGCGTGCGAGCATTTCTTGAAAAGCGCTTGCCGCAGTTTACAGGACGATGACCGGCATGCCGATGAGCGAATACAAACAGATCCTGTACAGCAAAGAAAACCGCGTGGCGACGGTAACGCTGAATCGTCCCGAAAAACTGAACGCGTATTCAGAAATCATGGTGCACGAAATCTTAGATGCCCTCGGCGATGCTCGCGATGACGATGAGATCCGAGCGGTGATCCTAACGGGCGCGGGACGCGGGTTCTGCTCGGGCGGCGACATCAGCCGCGATTTCCAATATCCGGCGCGGTATCGTGGCCACCGGCTGGAATCGCTGCTCGAGATGCGCGAGAACATGCATCAGTTGGTTGCCTTTCTCCAGCGCTTCGACAAGCCGGTAATCGCCGCTGTTAATGGACCGGCGGTCGCCGGCGGCCTCACGCTCGCGCTCTCGTGCGACTTCCGGATCGCGGCCGAGAGCGCCCGGCTGGGCGATACCAGCTTAAAGTTCGGGTTGATCCCCGACGAGGGCGGCGCACAGCTGTTCCCGAAATTCATGGGAATCGAGCGCGCGCTGAAGATGTCGCTGTTCTCCGAAGTTTACAAGGCACAGGAAGCCAGGGACCTGGGACTGGTGACTGAAGTTGTCCCAGACGCAGAGTTGATGCCGGCTGCCCGGCGCTGGGCCGAACGATTGGCCGAAGGGCCGCCGATCGCGATCCGCATTACCAAGCGCATGATGTACAAGCAGCAGAGCATGGGCCTGGATCATGCGCTGGAGGATGCGGCTCTTTCGACTATCGCCGTCAACTACACTGACGATGTCAAAGAAGGCATCGCCGCTTTCCACGCCAAGCGTAAACCCGACTTCAAAGGGAACTAGCGCTTCAGATACTCAGCAGGTGAGCCTGCACTGGGGCATTATTCAAGCGCGACAACGCCAGGCTGTACCACTGCAACTGGCGTTCGTAATGAGCTCGGCTAGCGGCGATGTCGGCGTCTGTCTTGAAGTCGACGATATGCCAGCGTCCTTCAGCTTTAAATGCCAGATCGATCACGCCTTCCAGCACGCGGTTTGACTCCAGCTTGAGAATTATCGGCAATTCACGATGCAGCCGCTGTGCCCGGCGCGCCATCGCCAGCAGTGAATGACCGAGCGTCAGGGCGACGGCATCGATGGCGGCTTCAACTTCCTCAGTCGTAGCACCGAGCAAGCGGCCGTGAATTTCAGCCAACTGCGCCAAGACGGCACGGTCCGCATCGAGGGGAGCGTCGCGCAAGATGGTATGAACGAGTGTCCCAAATCGCGCGCCGGTAGGCCGCCCAGGCGATTTCACAGTCGACTCGACCGTCACTTCGACTTTGAAACCCGCCGGTGACTCCGAAGTTTCGGTGGCTGTGAATACATCGAATTGCTTGACTTGCGCGGCGTCCGAGACTTCATCTCGGTTCTGAAGCCAACGCCGGTATGCGAGTAGACTGGCTGATTCCTTTTCATCGCCATCGGCGGCGAGAATCTCTTGCTGGCGCAGCCCCAGACTCGGCGGAGCAGCCAGCTTCAAAGTTCGCGGATCCCACCAGACCACTGTGTGGGTACCTTGCCGGGGCGCATGCATTCCCGGCCTCACCGATGGTTCATCGCTCGAAAAGAATGGCCGGTCGACCACCGACGAGTCGCCGAATTTCGGACAACCGAAGGCGCGGCTGGCGTTGCGATAGCGGTCGCCCGGCGGATAGATCGCCTTGTTCAATGGGCCCAGCCATCCGTCCTGCTCTTGATCGCCGAGGGCCGGCACGACCAATAGATCGCGCGCTCGAGTGGCGGCCACATAGGCTACCCGCACGCCTTCGGCCCGCTCGCGCAATCGTTCCTGCGCCTCGTTATCCCGGAGTTCCCACGGGGCGCAACGCAGCAATCGGGTAGCGCAAAGACGCCGTCGCGCATCCACGAATCGATCCGGGTCGTGGGCGGCGATGTTAGCGGTCATGTCGGCCAGAATCACGATCGGAAACTCCAGGCCCTTAGCGGAATGAACGGTCATCAGGCGAACGCCCTCGGCGCCTTCTTCGAGCACTGGAGCTTCGGCTGACTCGGCCTTCTCAGCCTGCGCCTCGAGTTCTTCGACGAAACCGCGGAACGAAATTCCGCCGGACAATTCGAAACTGCGCGCCAGATCGGAAACTCTGTAAACGTTGGCGAGTACCTGATGACCCGCCGGACGTAGTGCAAACCCGGCGTGCGCGCGCGTGGCTTCCAATAGCGAATTTACTGTGTCGGCGATGGGTCTCCGATTGCGCTGCCGGTTGAGATCCGCTAGCAGGGCCAGAGCATCCGTAACAGGCTTAAATTCAGGGAGGAGACTCTCTGGAAGCTTGCGGAAGGGGTGCAACCGGCCGGCTGTTTCGTGACGGAATCGCAGCAGGATATGGTCGGGAATCGCGAAAAGCGAGCCCTTCAACGCCGCAAAGACCGACAACTCATCCTCAGGCCATTCGATGGCGGTGAGCGCGGCGCGCAACGTTTCCACCTCTTCGCGGCTGTGAAAAGATTTGGAGCCCACCAGCAGATGCGGGATTTCGCGAGCTTCCAGGGCCCTCCCATAATCGCGGGTGATATCGACGCCCCAATTGGTGAAGCGGCGGAAAAGAATCGCAATGTGCCGCGCAGAAACAGGCACCAGCTGCGACGGATCTTCCGGATCGCGAACTTTCCATCCGCTCTGGCACACCAGCCATTCAATGAACGCGACGATAGCGCTGGGTAGGCATTCGTTGATCGCGAGCTTAGAAATCCGGGTACTTCCATACGGCTTCGGCACGGGCAGGACCACGATGTTCGGTTGGCCGTCGATGGGCGGTGTACTACCTTGCAGCGGCGAATAGGCGGCCTGGCCGGCGGCGGCATCGTCCTGCATCTCGGATTCAAACGCGGCATTGACGCACTCCTGAATGGGCCGCAAGGCGCGAAAGCTGGTGGTGAGCTGGACGATCCCTACACCGCGTGACGCGAGCGCGTCGCGGATGGCGCGGTAAAGAACAACGTCAGCGCGTCGAAATTTGTAAACCGACTGCTTAGGATCTCCCACGACGAAGAGCTTGCCGGGCTGGGGCGTTACTTGAAGCCAATCCGATTGCGCGGAATCATCGGATGCCAGGAGCAGCAAAATCTCGGCCTGCAGTGGATCGGTGTCTTGAAACTCGTCGATGAAGATGTGCGTGAAGCGGTTCTGTAGGTAAGCTCTAACCTCGGCGTTGCCGCGAACGAGATCGCGGGCCAGGATCAACAGGTCGACAAAATCGAGCTTGCCGGCGCGACGCTTGAGCGCATCGTAGCTCTCGACCAGATCCCACATTTCGCCGCGCAGCAAGGCGGCCAGATCGGCATCGGCGGCGATCTGGAAAGTCTCCAGGTTTTGCATTAACTGCGCACGAGCGCCGACCACTTGCTCGCGCGGGACGGTCGAAGAGAAAAAGCCGGAACCCTTCTTGGTGTCTTTCTTCAGATCACGAAGCAGCTTGATCGACAGGCTTTCGAGCGTGTCGTAATCGCGCGACCGCGTGACGGCTTCAGCCCGCTCGATCCAGGTAAGCACTCCTTGGGCGGGACGGAGTGACCGCACCAGATTATCGGTAGGCTTGGGGCACCGCGAGGCAGCTTCGGCGACCAGCTTCACCTGTTCGATGAGTTGATCGATTTGACGATCGCGATCGAAGGCGACCTGGCGCCAAGGCTCAGGATGATCGCGCCACTCGATCAGCTTCCACGCCGCGTACCGCAATTGATCGATCGGAGGGCCGCTGTCGAACGAATCACGCCATGCCAGACGCACCAGAGCGCGGCGCAATGCCGGAGTTCCGTCGGCGAGCTTCTTCTGAATCCAGGCTCGAAAAGCCCGCTCATAAATGCGGGCGGCTTGTTGCTCGGAAAGCTCTTCGAAAGCCGGGTCGACGACGGCTTCGACCGGCCGCTCGCGCAGAATTTGCGCACAGAACGAATGAATGGTGCCAACAGATGCTTCTTCCAGGTGCTCCAGCGCGTTTTCGATATTCAGCCGCTCCCCGGCTGTGGCGACGGTGTCGCGCGCGCGGTCGAGTTCCTGACGCAGGCGCAGCTTCAACTCGCCGGCGGCTTTGTTGGTGAAAGTAACGGCGACAATGTGATCGATGGTGGTAGCGCCGCTGGCCAGAACGCTTACAATCCGCGCCACCAGCTCGGTTGTTTTGCCGGTGCCGGCCGAGGCTTCGACCAAGAGACTCTCGTGAAGCGAAGCGCGGATGCGCTGACGCGCCAGCTGATCGTCGAGTTGGATTTCAACTGTCGGCGTCATGGCAGATTCCGGACTTGGATGAGCGCGTCCAACCGATCCGGCGGCTTGCGTTTGGCGCGCTGCTCTTCATAAGGACCGCAGACCGGCCGGTAGTCGCAGAGAGAGCATGCCCCCGACTGAGGGGCGGCGGGAAGAAAGCCTTCCTGTATCGCGTCACTGATCGTCTGCAGGACGCGCGCGATGCGCTGCCGCGATGAATCGTCCAAGGGGATGGTCACCTGCGAAAAATCGCCGCGCTGCGTGCAGTAGAACAGGCCGCCCGATTCGACCGGCTGTTCGAGCAACTGCTCTGCGGCCAGCGCGTAAAGCAAGGGCTGGAGAATCGCGCCGCCTCCGACGTACTGCGGACGGCTGCCGGGTGCTTTACCAGTCTTGTGATCCGTGACCCGAAGAACGTTGCGAGTGGCGTGCCGTTCCACCAAATCGATGGACCCGCGAAGACGAATGTTCTTGAAGATCACTGCCTCGTGCTTGACGCTCCGCGGGTCGCGATGTTCGGCCGGGGCGAGGCCAAACCCCAGCTCGAAATGAGTGGGACGCCAATCGTACCGTGCATCACCCACCTGCATAAGCCAGCCGCGAAGGTCGATGCGAAGATCTTCAACTTCACTCTTCCAAACGCGCGGAATTGCCGGGGCGAGGTCATCTTCGAATCCCGTGGCAACGCGGTCGAGTACGCCATCGGCTATGTCGAGAACCCTTTCTAAACGGCCGGGCGTTACGGGGAGCAGGTCGGCTTCCTTCAGCGCCCTGAACAATTCGAACTGAACCGAGTGGAACAGCGAGCCGCGCGTGAGGGGATCCATCTGCTCCAATGGCACGGGAGCCTCACGAGGACGAAATTGAAAAATGGCTTGCAACAAGAAGCGATAAGGACAAGCCGCAAAATGCTGCAGCGCCGAAGGTGAATAACTGCGCTCGGAGAACAAATGGGTTGCTAGGACTTTCCGCGTCGGTTCATCGGCATTCACGATGCCATCCGCAACAGACCAGCGGGTTTCCCATCGCATCCAGCGGGTGCGAAGCGATTGGGCGAGATGCGGATTCACTTCCATCAAATATCGACCGCTCCCTTTAGTGCGGGCCAGACGCAGGGAGGCGAGATCATACTCGGCGGCGTCAATCGCCATTTCAGGATCTGCCGGAGCGGGCCATTCCAGGCGCGAGGGAGCGCTTTTGGCCGCGCGCTTTTCGAATTCTCGAAGCGATGGGAGACGGCCTTCGGCGGCGCGCACGACCTCCAATGCATAGAACGACGGCACGCGCGCCCGAGCCTGTGTCACGTCCATCCGCGGATACGAGACTACCAGCCTTGTCGTGGCTGCCGCGGCGGCCGAGCGAAGCAACATGCGTTCGCGCGCGTTGCGCTGGTGCTTTGTATTGAGATTGGTGTTGAGATTCTCCCGGTAATAATCCAACAGCAGCGGATCTTCGAGGGCGCGCCGGGGAAACAGCCCTTCCGCAAGACCGGGAAGGAACACGACATCGAACGCGCGGCCACGAGCTTCGTCGATGGATCCGACAAAGACCTGGCCATAACGGCGCCTGGAAGGTTCGATGCGCAGGGTGCCCATCTTCTCGGAAAGCACGTCGTACACCTCATCGAGCGAAGCGGGGCCGACTTCCGCCATGGGCTCAAGCTCGCTCAACACGGCGAGAACCGACTCAGGATGGCGCAGAGCCATCGATGCAAGTTCGGTCAGGCGCTCCAGCCATCCGGCCCAGTTCGCCTGTCTTGGAAGCGAACCCAGTATATCGATCAAAGGCAGCGCGAAATGTTCCAGACACTCGAGTTGATCGATCCGGCGCTGGATGTGAGGGCGATACGATTGATCTTCTTTGTCGAGATCACGAAGTTGAGCTTGAAGTTCGGCGCGAAGGCCGCGCAGGCGGCGAGCCCAGCGGTCGTGCCCTCCGATTACGGCTGCGTCCACTAATAGCTTTTCCCATCCAATGGGAACACTAAACGTGGGGACATCGTCGGCTTCACTATCAGCAGCTGGAGTCTCAGGGCCAGGCGGTGTCGATTGGAAATTCGCGAGCACGTCGTCGGCGGGAGGAACCCACTGCGGAGGCCGCTTCACCGGCGCGCCGCTTTGGTCGACGGGAGGTAACTGTCCCAGCGACAGGTACTCGGCGAAGCCGGTGGCAGAGCAGTTATCGGCTGCGCACGCCAGGAGTGCGAGGAACGCGCGGCCGGCCGGGTCGGGACGCGCGGCGCCACGGCTGAAGAAGCCAGGAATCGACGCACGACGCAATGCTTCTTCCACCAATGGTTGGTACTGCTCTACATTGCGAAGCAGGATCGCAATGCGATCGAATTCAGTGCCTTGTTCGGCGAGCCGGCGGATTCGTCGCGCAATTTCAACGCACTCCAGGCTCTCGCCTGGCGCTGAGAAAAGCAACTGCGCATCGGGCGGTGCTTGAGGCGGCTGTTCGGGCGAGAATAGCCATGTTCGGACGCGATCGAGTGTGGCGGCCGGCTCCAATGTATCGATATGCTTGGCAGGCACTCCGAGGATCCGCTCGAGTGCCGTCAGCGTGCGGTCGTCGTCCGTAATCGCCGTAGCGATGGCGTTGGACGATTTCTCGACCAGAGCGCCGAGGAGCTTTTCGTGACTCAGCGATTCAATCGGGAGACCGAGTAGAACCAGAGGGAGGCCGGCAAATCGATGCGACCGGCGCGCGATTTCTTCGGCCGCGAAGCTCAGCAGCATTGAGAGATCGGCCAGCGATCGTTCCTCGAGCTCGCTCTGATAGCGTTTCATCAAGCGGGCGAGATCGGAGCCAGGCGGGCCAGTGGCGGCGAGGTCGAGTATCTCAACACCTTCCAGACGAAGCTCGGAGATTGTTTTGGCGACGGCGCGCGGAAATCCGGGCGTTTGAGCGACCGGCCCGAAATAATGCAGCTCATTGGACAACCTGGCGGCATGGACAATTCGATTCGCCAGCGCCTCGGCGCCAAGGTGGCTTATGGGAGCTAACTTGGCCTGAGCCAAGGATCGCGCCGCGAGGTGGGCCGCAAGTTGCGTGATGGTGAGGGCATGGATACCCTGGCAGCCGTGTTCGAAAGCAATGAGGGCGAGTTCGTTGGCGGCAGCACGAGTGGGAGCCAGGACGAGAATCTCGCTGCGAGGTGAGTTTTTAGAAAGGAACGCGACGGCTTGATCGAGGAGCCGGGAGTTGGACCGAGAACGAATCAGCGCACGCTGGGCCACAAACAATTATATTGCCCGGTCCGAGCGCGTGACTGTTATAAGTTCAAGTCCCACGTCTCGCCTACGAGGTCATAACCGAACTCCCGGTGACGCTCTTGCTTCACCAGACGATAGCCCGCCTTTTTATAAATGTGCCGGGCGGCGTGCAGGATCGACTGCGTCCAGAGAGTGATCTTTTTGTAACCAGCCTGCCGCGCAAAGCGGGTGCACTCCTCGACCAAACGATTCCCGATGCCCAGTCCGCGGGCCGAAGGTTCCACCAGTAATAGCCGAAGCCGCGCGACTTTCTCGGATTCGCGGACCAGGAAAACGGAACCGGCGATGCCGCCGTCTTTCTCGGCGATCCAGCAGCGCTCACGCTGGGGGTTGAACTTGTGGATGAACTTGGCTGCAATCTCGGCGACCAGCGCCTCGAACCGCTCGTCCCATCCGAATTCCTGCGCGTAGAGCGCGCCGTGCCGGTGAATCACCCAGCCCATGTCGCCGGGCTGGTGCAGGCGGAGGAGGTAGGGAGTTTTCGTTTCAGGCTGCGCGGCCAGTAAGCGTTGGATGGTCTGCATGGCTTCGATCAGCCGGGTCTGCTCGCCCGGAGAGAGCCGCGCGAGCATGCTCTCGATCTCGGCTTGAGTTTTCAAGTCAAGCTGCGAAAAAACTTTATTGCCTTTTGGGGAGAGCGCCAAGTGCGTCTGCCGGGCATCACTCTCTGACGGCTTTCGCACTAAGAAACTGCGCTTACTGAATCCCAGCAGGATACGGCTCAGATAGCCGGGGTCCAGTTCCAATTCTCTAGCGAGATCGGTTGCAGTGAGACCGGGGCGATGAGCCAGCTCATACAGCACCCGGACTTGGCTGAGGGAGAAAGCGCTTTGCAGATAGCCGTTTCGTAGCAGGCCGATCTGCTTGGTATAAAAACGATTGAAGCCGCGCACGGAAGCAACGCGGGCGTCGGAGCGGGCCGCTGATGCCATGCTGACATTGTCAACTAGATAGTTGACTCTGTCAAGTTAAGCGCGAGTTCACTGATATTTCTCCATGACGCTGCGATATCTCACGATCTCGATTCCCTGAGCCCCGAGAAGCTCAGCGGCCAGACAGTCCTTCACGCGCAGCAAGCCCAGCACCAGATGCCCCGGATTCATGATCCTATCACTCCGTCGTTCCGCTTCCTCCGCCATCAAGGCAAGGGCTCGCTTACTGGCATCGCGCAACGGCAGGTCTTGGGCGAGTGGAATGTTCTGTGAAGAGGGCGGCGTCCGGCGCGCGATCTCAGCCCGAATCTGCTCAGTTGCCTGGATGCCCAGTTCGCCTCGAAGGACGGAATCTTCATGGAGAATCCCTAGCAATAGATGCTCCGTTTCGATCCAAGCGGAACCCAAATGACTCGCTTCCTGCCGGGCGAAGAAAATTGAACGGCGGGCATGTTCGTCGTAACGTTCAAACATTGTAACGATACTCAGCCCCGATGGTAACAAGGCTTTACGCGGGGATTCACGGGGCCTTGGCCGCGCTCACGCCCAATACACCCGCTACGGCTTTGACAACACGCTCGACATCTTCGTCCGAGGTCTGCCAGTTGCAAACGCTCACGCGCATGGCCCGCTTGCCGCGCCAGGTCGTGCCTCCGAAGACTGCTTCGCCGGTGGCGCAAATTGCTTCGATGACCTGGTCTGTACGGCGATCATGATCCAAGTCCGACGCCCCTGCTCGCGGATCAAGGAATCGCACCAGGCCTTGGTTAATAGTCGGCTCCCATAGCATCTCGGCGCCCGGCAAGCGACCGATTCGCGTGACCAGAGAATGCGCGTACTTCGAACAACGATCGACCAGGCTAGAGCCCGTTGCGGCCCAACTGACGGAGGGCGGCATAGGTGGGAAACGCCCGCGCGCGACGGGACCACTCCGGAGTCCAGTCCATCTGATCACGCGCATTCGCGGCATGCCTGAGGTAAGACGCTCGATGCACCATCGAAGCTCGCTGCGCCTCAGCGTCGGATACAAAAGCGTAGCCACAGTCGTAAGGGACATTCAGCCACTTATGACCATCGGTTGCCCAAGAATCAGCTTGCCCGACGCCACGCACCAGATGTTTATAACGCGGGCTGGCTGCGGCCCACAGACCAATCGCGCCATCCACGTGAACCCAAGCAGCATATTTGCGGGCGATCGGAATGAGTGTCTCGAACGGATCATATGCGCCGGTGTTGATTTCGCCCGCCTGCGTCAGGACGATGGTGGGCGCATCCGGATCGTCCGCGAGTGCTTCTTCCAAGGCGTCGGCGCGCAGCCGGCTCTGATGATCGGTCGGCAAGTCGACGATCCGTTCGAGGCCGAGCCCCAATAGACGAATTGCGCGCGCGGTAGACCCATGCCGATCCTGACCCGACAAGATGCGGATCGGTGGAGCGCCGTACAGGCCGCGCTGTTCCACATCCCATCCGCGTTTGGCGAGGATCGCGTGGCGTGCCGCGGCGAGACACGTGGTGTGAGCCATCTGGCATCCGGTCACCAGCGCAAAACCGGCAGCGTCCGGGATTCCAAAAAGTTCTTTGAGCCACGTGCCCGCGATCTCTTCGACGATGGCTGCGGCGGGGCTGGTAGCGTAGAGCACCGCGTTCTGGTCCCAGGCAGAGGTTAGCCAATCCGCCGCCAATGCAGCGGGAAGCGAGCCGCCCACTACTCCAGCGAAATAACGGCCTCCAGCCGAGCCGATGATGCCGCCGGCGACGTCGTCCACCAATTCAGTTATCACCCGATCGGGGGCAGCGCCATCGTCCGCTAGCGACTTGCCAAGCCGATCGCGTAGCGTCTGGAGGCTGGCCGTAGCCCCAACCGGACGGCTATCGAGGTGCTCCAGATGAGCAATTGAATGTTGAAACGCCGCGTCGAGGCTCTCTCGAAATGCGCTGTTAGGGTTGGTCACCTAATCAGTGTACGAGGTCGCCACGCGCGGCAGGCTATCCGAAACTTGCGGTCAAATTTGGAAAACAACACAGATAGTAACACCTGTGCCACATTAGTATTAATGCGGCCGCCTGAGATTTCCGAATACCAGTCTTTCTACGCTAAATACATTTCGCTTGTCGAGGGTGATGATCTGACAGAGATTTTGGATCAACAGCTCACGGATTCCTTGGCCACCCTGTGCCGGATCTCAGAGGCGAAGTCGCTGCATCGCTATGAGCCGGGCAAGTGGAGCATCAAGGAACTGCTAGGTCATTTGATCGATAGCGAGCGAATCTTTACTTACCGGGCGCTGCGATTCGCCCGCAACGACCATACGCCGCTGTCGGGTTTCGACCAGGATCCCTATGTCATCGCGGGCAGCTTCGATGACCGGCCCTGGAGCGAGTTGGTGGCCGAATTCGAACATCTCCGCCGCTCGACGATGCTGTTCTTTCGGGGCTTGAAACCGGAAGCGGCAGGGCGTTTTGGCGTCGCTAACAATGCGCCAATCACGGTTCGTGCGCTGGGGTACGTAATCGCCGGCCATGAGCTGCATCACCTGGGGATTTTGCGCGAAAAATATCTGTGAACGTGCGCCGCCGCCCCACTCCTTAGTACGCTGGTATTGACTGCCGATGGACGAAAAAACAATCCTGGTAAAGCTGCGAGAGATTTGCCTGGCCTTGCCGAAAACGAGTGAAACCACGACTTTCGGTCATCCTACCTTTCAAGTGGGAACCAAGACGTTCACCGTGCTCGAGACTTACAAGGGCGAATTGTCGATATGCGTCAAGGTCGGCAAGAACATGCAGCCCGTCTTTCTTGAGGACTCTCGTTTTTATCGCACGCCTTACGTCGGCCAGCACGGATGGGTCTCGCTACGCGCCAGAACGAAGCTAAATTGGAAAGAGATTGGCGAACTCGTCCGCGGCAGCTACGAGCTGGTGAAGACCAACAAGAGGCGGCGGTGAATCCGGAGCGCACAAGCCGAGCTATCGCTGTTGTCAGTATGGTCTCGAGCGCCGCACTCTCAGCGGCTAAGATCATCGTCGGTCTGCACGCGAATTCGACCGCTGTGGTGTCGGACGGTCTGGAGTCGGCCGGCGATGTGCTGGCATCCGGGCTGGCGTTATTCGGCTTGGTACTCGCAGCGAAACCACCCGATACCGAACATCCATATGGGCACGGCCGCGTAGAAATTTTGAGCGCGCTGATCGTGGGGATGATGCTGACGGCCAGTGGATCGTTGATCTCCTTCCGATCATTGCAACGCGTAGGGGAACTGCAGCACACGCCGGCGGCGTTTGGAATATGGCCTCTATTGGCCTCGATCGTCGTGAAGAGCATTATGAGCTTGATGAAGCGGCGCTATGGCCGGAAAATCCATAGTTCCGCGCTGTTGGCCGATGCCTGGAACGACACAGTGGACATCCTTTCGGGCAGCACTGCGTTGGCCGCGCTAGGACTGACGCTTTACGATCCGGTGAAATTTGTGGCCGCCGATCACCTGGGAGGCGCGGCAGTCGGAATCATCGTGATTTTTATGGGCGTGCGCGTGGTCCGCGACACAACCCTGCAATTAATGGACACTATGCCCGAACCGGCGGAGATGGATCGCATCCGGCAAGTGGGGGTAAGCGTTCCAGGAGTACTGGGGATTGAGAAGTGTTATGCGCGCAAAACCGGCTTGCAATGGCATGTAGACTTGCATCTGGAAGTGGACCCCGCTATGAGCGTTTACGAATCGCACGAGATCGCAACCCAGGTTCGAATCCGGATCAAGGAAGAACTGGATTGGGTAGCGGACGTTTTGGTGCACGTCGAGCCGCATCTAATCGCTACGGTTTCTAACAGGACGCATGGAAAACCGTGAAATCGCGCGGGTATTGGCGGAAACGGCCGATTTGATGGAGGTCGCCGCCGAGGACGGCTTCCGAATCCGCAGCTATCGAAATGCGGCGTCGGCGATTGAGGGATATCCGGAACGGATCGAGGACATCCTTTGCAATCCGAACCGCAAGGTCACAGAAATTCCAGGCATAGGCAAAGGTATCGCCGGCGCGTTAGAGGAAATCTGTAAGCGCGGATCGTTTGACAAGCGCGACATGCTGTTGACGCAGTTCCCGCCAACGGTTCTCGAGCTGCTGCGAATCCAGGGACTCGGTCCCAAAGGCATCGCCCTGTTGTGGGAACACTACAAGGTCGCGACGATCGACGATCTGGAGCGAATCTGCAAAGAGCAGAAGCTGCGCGAACTACCGCGCATGGGCGCAAAGCTCGAAGAGAAGGTTCTGAAGTCGATCGCGCAATACCGGCAACGGACGGGCCGTTTCCTAATGAGCTTCGGCAAAAGAACAGCCGATGAGATAATTCCATACCTTTCCGAGGGCGGCGGTCTGGATCAAATTGCAGCGGCGGGGAGTTTGCGGCGCGGTAAAGATACCATCGGGGATCTGGATCTGCTTGCGACTGGCCCGGGTGCGGCGGAGGCACTGGAGCGGTTCGTCACACATCCGAAGGCGCATGCCGTGCTTGGCAAGGGACAGAACAAGGCAAGCATCCAATATGGACTCGAGGGTCTGCAGGTGGATCTGCGCGCGCTGCCGCATGAAAGCTATGGCGCGGCCATGCAGTATTTCACCGGAAGCAAAGAGCACAACATCGTCTTGCGCAGCCGCGCTTTGAAGCTGGGACTCACGTTGAATGAGTATGGACTGTTCCGTGTGGAAAATGAAGAACGCGTGGCCGGCGAAACCGAGGAAGACGTGTACAGGCAACTCGGTCTGCCTTGGATTCCGCCTGAATTGCGCGAGAATTGCGGCGAGATCGAGGCCGCGCTGGAAGGACGGCTACCCAAGCTGATCGAGCTGTCCGATATTCGCGGCGACCTGCACATGCACACTGTCGAGACGGATGGTCGCGCGACGCTCGAAGAGATGGCCGAAGCGGCTCGCGCGTTGGGCTACGAGTACATCGCGATCACCGATCACTCGAAGGCTCTGGCAATGGCGAACGGCCTGGATGAGAAACGCGCTGTCGCCTTTGCCAAACACGTTCGCGAGTTGAACCAGGGAGGCCTCGGCATCCGGATTTTCTCTGGTCTGGAGTGCGATATCCGGCGTGACGGTGAGATGGATCTGACCGAAGATGCGCTGGCGGAGCTCGACATCGTCATCGGTAGCGTGCACAGCCACATGAATCTGGAAGTAAGCGAGATGACCGACCGGTTGATGCGCGCACTGGAATCGCCGAACATTCGCGTCATGGGTCATCCTACCGGGCGGATGCTCCTCAATCGTGACCCGTTCCCCTTCGATTTCGAACGCGTGGCTGCCGTGGCCGCGCGGCGCAACGTGTACCTGGAGATCAACGGCAGTCCGGAGCGGCTTGATCTCAGTAGCTCCATGGTTCGAACGGCCAAGGGCTTGGGCGCGAAATTTACCATTTCGACCGATTCGCACCAGACCAAGCATCTCCGCCCCAACATGCACTACGGCGTCATCACAGCGCGACGCGGCTGGCTGGAGGCCGCTGACGTATTGAACACGCTGCCGGTGGAGCAGTTCGCCAGCGCAATCCGAAAATCATGAAACTCATCTCGTCCATTCAAAAATACAAGAACAATCTATTTTCTGTTTCCGAGGAACACGTGGTGGATCCGAGCGGTTTCGAGATCCGTCGCGCCATCGTGCACCACAATGGCTCAGCTGTGATGATGGCCGTGGACGATCGCAAGCGCGTGCTGCTGGTGCGCCAATATCGACTTCCGGCGCGCAGCTACTTGTGGGAACTGCCGGCGGGCAAACTGGATAAAGGTGAAACTCCGCTTCAAGCCGCCAAGCGCGAACTCACCGAGGAGACTGGCTACCGGGCCAAACAGTGGAAGAAACTGGTGACGTTTTATCCGAGCCCAGGCTACGTGGCAGAGAAGATGACGATTTTTCTTGCGACTGGCTTGACTGAGGGAAAAGCCCAGCCTATGGAAGATGAGCGCATCGAAACGCGCTGGTTTACGGCCAAGGAAGTCGAGCAAGGAATCGAGTCCGGCAAGATCATCGACGGCAAGACGATGATTGGGTACTGCCGGTGGAAGCGGTCGAGCTGGTAACTCATCCACGTTTCATTTTGCAGCCGCCGTCTGTTTCTCCAATTCCGAACGGAATGTCTTTTCGCGCTCGTCGACGTACCGCTTATAGCCGTCGGGATCTATAAACGGATTCGCGCCGCCCTTGCCCAGCCGTGCGAATTTCTCCTCCAGGCCATAGTAGTTTCCATGAGCGCCGAGAAAGACGTCGCAGGGCAGTGACTTCAGCACGCGGAACATACGCGCATAATCATCGGCGATCCGCGGATAGAGCGCATTGTTCACCAATTTATACCCGGCGTTCACGTTCGGACTTCCGACGATGACCACGTCGTATACCTTCCCGCCGTCGCGCGCTTTCATGGTCCAGGTGGTGCAGCCTTTGGTGTGTCCGGGAGTCAGGCGAGCCGTTAACACCGCGTCGCCGAGTGTCACTTGATCGCCATCATGCAGCACGCGATCTACCTTCACCGTCTTAAAGAGGGTATCCGGCGTTTTGCCGTATTGAAAATCGTCCTTGCCGCCGCTTTCGACTTCCGCGACATCCTGCTGCATGACCATATACTTGGCCCCAGTCAATTCTTTGACCAGGAAACTTCCGGCACAATGATCGAAGTGTGCGTGACTGATCAGCAGGATTTTCACATCCTGAAAACGAAAGCCCAGCTTCTCGACGCTGGCGCGATTGAGAGGCACGGAGCTTTCGAGACTGCTGTTAATGAAGATGCTTCCCTGAGGCGTCGTGATCAAATAAGACGCCAGCCCTTTGGTGCCGACGTAATAGACGTTGCCGATGACGCGGTGCGGCGGGAAGGGCTGACCCCAATCGCTATTCGTCTGAGCGAACAAGAAGGCCGGTACTAAGAATAGTAGCAATCGCCAAAACATACGAAAGAAGTATCTCATTTCGGGGTCGGCGGCGTCCCATTTCTGGCTGCCGCATGGGGGCCCTTATTTCTCTGAAGTCAAAAGGTAGTCCTGCATCGAGTGCAGCGCCCTCGCGCGATGACTGACCTTCATTTTCTGCGCGAGGGGCGCTTCACCGAATGTGCAGCCGAACGGCGGATAGTAAAAGAGCGGATCGTAGCCGAATCCGTCAGCGCCGCGCGGCTCCTCGATTAATTGCCCTCCAACTTCGCCGCGAAACGTCCGGACCAAACGCCCCGATTGGGCGAGCGCCGCGACACAAACGAACTGCGCAGAGCGGTCCGCAATGCCGCGCATTCGCTCCAACAGAAGGCGGTTGTTGGCCTCGTCAGTGGCTTCGGCGCCCGCGTATCGCGCCGAATAGACACCCGGCGCGCCGCCCAGGGCGTGGACCTCCAGGCCCGAATCATCCACGAACAAATAGCCTTCAGAATGTTTGGAGTAGTAGAGCGCTTTCTGAATCGCATTCTCTTCGAAGGTTGTGCCGGTTTCTTCGCAGATAGGAATAGAGTTGAGACCCGGAAGCGCCTCGATTATAAATGAATCAGCCAGAGCCAGCTTGAATTCGCGCAGCTTACCTGGATTGCTTGTAGCGCAGTATAGCCGCAACTCAGGCCTCCAACGCCTGCTTCTGAATCGCGACGAGCTCGGAAATGCCGTGCCGCGCCAACTCGACCAGCCGGCCCATTTGACTGTCGTCGAACGGCGTCTTTTCGGCGGTGGCCTGTAATTCGACGAAGCGGCCGCTGCCAGTCATCACAACGTTCATGTCGACCTCCGCCTTCGAATCCTCGTCATAGCAAAGATCGATCATCGGCACACCGCCGACGATCCCGACGCTAGTAGCGGCCATGTGATCCGTTACGGGGAGCGACTTCAACGCGCCGAATTGTACCAACTGCTGGAGAGCGAGCACGAGCGCGACGTAAGCGCCGGTGATGGCGGCTGTGCGTGTTCCACCGTCGGCCTGCAAAACGTCGCAATCGACGATGATAGTGCGATCGCCGAGCGCGGTCATGTCGACGACCGATCTCAGGGAGCGACCGATCAAGCGCTGGATTTCTTGCGTGCGTCCGGAAGGATGACCTCGGGTAACTTCGCGCGGCGTGCGGCTGGCAGTGGCGCGTGGAAGCATCGCGTACTCAGCGGTGACCCAACCACGCCCGCTGCCTCGTAGGAAGGGCGGAACCGTCTCCTCAATTGAGGCGGCGCACAGCACACGCGTGTTGCCGACTTCGATCAGCGCGGAGCCTTCCGCGGTCATCAGGTATTTCGTAGTCATCCGGACCGGACGCATTTGATCGGGACGGCGGTTATCTATTCTCATGAAATGCAGGTCTCACGAAGCGCTGGATTGCAGTGAAAAATAAAAAAGCAAACACATGATGGCGATTCCCAGAATCACGATCACCAGGCAGGGGATCGCACTGCGCGCTGATTTCGCCGGTGCCTTCTTGCTGCCGGCGGGCTTGAACTTGGCCATGAAACTCCAGTGTAAACTGACGGCGGCGAGTGAAGCGGAATTCATCGGCATCAGGCGATGCCTACGTAACCGATCTTCACATCGATTTCAGTCGCATAGTGAACTAACGGTTGACCCTCTGGCGCCGGAAGTCCGGCCGCTTCAATTATGTTTTGATTCAGTGTGACTACTGTCGCGCGAGCAAGCGGCCAGGGCTCATGCTCAATCTGCGCGTAACCTAGCCGGCCGCGAATCAGTGTATAGAGCCGGTAGCGCGCGGTCAGAAAGTGATCGCGATCGCCGAGTTCTTCGGCTGCGAAGCGATCGCCTGGTTTCACTGCGATATCGGATATCACAGCGGTTGAATGCGGTCGCTTGCGGCGGCTCGAATAGTGAATCGTTCCGTTTTGCGAAGTCACGCGCATCTTGGCCCAAAAGTAGGGCAAATGGTAAGCGACTCGCGCTCCCACGACTGCAGCCAAACGGGCGGCATCGAGCGAGAAGAACCAAACCGCGCGGCTGCCATCCGGGCCAATGACATAAGTGCGCACGTTTGTTTCGGGGAAATGAGGGATCGCCCGGAGGTTATAAATCTCGAATGGGACCAAGCCGATCCATGCGGCACCGTCGAACGTATCGAGCACCAGGCCGGGCGGCAGGAGCGGCTGAACAAGCGCGGGCTCGTAAGGCCAATGCAGAAACGTGAGGCGCCGCCAGGTTTGCAACATCGCCACTAGCGTGACCGGCTGGGGCGCGCCTGGCGTTACGGGGCGTGCTTCAGTCTGGCTTGCCGTAGCCGCCTCCGCCTGGAGATTCGACCCGGAGAACATCACCACGTTCTACCTCAAATCTAGCCTTGCCTGGGATCGTGGTGACGCGATTCCCGTGAAATAGAAGATTCCTGCCTGGCGTGCCAGGGTTTCCGCCATGCAGACCATATGGACCCCGCAATCGGCGATCAGAAAGGATAGTCACCTGCGCCGGAGTGAGGAATTCGTATTCGCGAATGACGCCATCACCACCGCGGTGTTTCCCGCGACCACCTGAGCCGGAGCGAATGCGGTAGCCACGAATGCGCAATGGATACTGATGCTCGAAAGCCTCGACCGGCGTGTTCCAACTGTTGGTCATGTGCGTGTGGGTAGCGCTTGGACCATCGGACACGGCAGAAGCACCCATGCCACCCGCGATGGTCTCATAATAGGCGAAAGGCTGGTGGCGAACAGGATCATTCCCACCAAACGTTAGGTTGTTCATGGTTCCCGAACTGGCGGCCGGGATGAGCACGGGTGCGGCTTTGAAAAGTGCGCCTAGTACGACGTCGGTGATGCGCTGCGAGGTCTCAACATTACCTGCGGCCATTGCGGAGGGCGGATTCGCGCTGACGACTGATCCGCTGGGCGCAATCACTTCGAGCGGCCGCATCACGCCCGCGGTGTATGGAATCTCCTCGCGTACCAGGCAGCGAAACACATAGGTGGTTGCCGAAACAGCAACGGCATAATTGGCATTCACCGAGCCTTCGGTCTGAGGATCGGAGCCCGTGAAATCGATGGTCGCCCGGTCGCCGTGAATAGTTACCGTGACTGCAACCTTTACCGGACGGTCGGTGATGCCGTCACTATCGAGCGCATCTTCGAAATGATATTTTCCGCGCGGCAAGCGCCGGATGGCCGAACGCATCATACGCTCGCTGTAATCCTTGAGCGCCGTCATGTTACGTCGAACTGTAGCCATTCCGTACTTGCGCACTAAGTCGTGGAGGCGCTGTTCGCCACGCCGGATGGCCATGCATTGCGCTAGCAAATCGCCCTCGCGCTCGACAGGCGTTCGCACGTTGGCCAGGATCAGATCCAAGAGCGGGCGATCGAATTGGCCGCGCCGAGCGAGCAAAATCGGCGGAATGCGAATACCTTCCTGGTAAATTTCGCGCGCCAGCGGCATCGAACCCGGGCTCATTCCGCCGACGTCAGCATGATGGGCACGGTTCGCCGCGTAGAAGGCCGGCTTGCGGCTGCCTGGGACGAAAATCGCAGAAACCGCGGTGATATCAGGCAAGTGCGTTCCACCGCGGAACGGATCGTTCAAAATCGCAACGTCGCCCGGTTGCAAATCGAAAGCCTGGGTCGCATGACGCACTGATAGCGGCATGGCTCCCAGATGCACCGGCATGTGATCGCCCATTGCAACGGTTTCGCCTTGGGCATCGTAAACCGCGCATGAATAGTCGCGGCGCTCTTTAATGTTGGCCGAATAGGACGTTTTTCTCAGGACCGCGCCCATCTCCTCCGCGATGGAGACCAGCAGATGGCGGAATAGTTCGAGCTCGATAGGATCGGGTTTCATTGTTTGCAAGATCCGACGTGCACCAGGAAGCTGGCTACCTTTTGCCAGCGCTGCCCTTCCGATTTCTCGATGGCGTAGCTCTTGGTTGAGGAATCGGCTCTGATCCGCCAGCCGGCTGAACCAGGTTCTTTGGCTTTGGGGAAACGAATAGGATTGGCGCTGGCCTGCCGGAGCGACCAGGACTCGCCGCCGGTCCGCGTCTCGTAAAGCTCGTGGACATTGGTCTCCAGGCGTGCATCCACCAACATGGTTCCCTCTTGTGGTGACTCGAACCAGAAGCGTTCGATGACGCCCAAGCGGCTCTCTCCATAAATGGGCCGCTGGCGCCAGGTTTTGCCTCCATCGGTGGTGAGCAGCAGAAACGGATCGCGCGGCGCGCCCTGCAAATTGGCGCCGGAAATCCAACCATTTTGAAAATCGATGAATTGAATCTGGTCCAGGCCCGCGGACCGAATGCGTGGATGCGGCTCGCTCCAGGTCTTGCCGGAGTCTTCGGTAGCGAGCAAAACGGAGTAAATAGTGGTGGTTGGCGTATGCAAATTTCCCGGCAGAAAAAGCTTGTTGCCCACAGATTCTATATTGGCGAGTTCGAGATATACCGGACAGGGCTCATCCTCCGGGCAGGCCAACCCGGAAGCCTGCATATCGGTTTCTGTGCAATCGAACGCGATACGAATCGGCTTCCCCGTGTTTTCAAGCGGGCCCTGCGGCCGGGCCACGATCGCGAAAAGCAGCAACAGGGCTGTAGAATAAAACACAGATTTATGTTACCGGATTGACTGCGCGAGCATCACCAAACAATCATGATTCAACTAAGCACCCGTTTGAAAGAGCTGATTGTACGCAGCGAACGCGACTTTAGTGGAATTAGCGAGACTGAGGCCGCTGTTCCCGCCATTGAAGGCGGCTGGTCGCGCAAACAGATTCTGGGACACTTGATCGATTCGGCGTCGAACAATCATCAGCGCTTTGTTCGCGCGCAGCTTCAAGATGAACTGCGCTGGCCGGGATACGATCAGTCCGGCTGCGTGCGCGTGCAACGATATCAGGATGCGCGCTGGAGCGATTTGTTGGTGTTCTGGGCGACGTACAATCGCTTCCTCGCCCACGTATTGGCGAGCGTGCCGGAAGAGAAGAGACATACGCAGTGCTGGATCGGAAACAATCCGGTAATGACACTGGAAGAATTGGCGGCGGACTACCTCACGCATCTGGAGCACCATTTGGATCAGATTCGGCTGGACCAGATCCGGGTGAAAACTTAATGCCTTGGGCGAGCGGAAGCTCGTTCGACCAGTTGATGGTCACGGTTTGGCGCCGCATGTAGGCCTTCCAGGCATCGCTGCCGGACTCGCGTCCGCCGCCCGTATCTTTTTCGCCGCCGAAAGCTCCGCCGATCTCTGCGCCGCTGGTCCCGATATTAATATTCGCGATTCCGCAATCGCTGCCTTGCGCGCTTAGGAATGTTTCGGACGAAATCAAATTCGTGGTGAACATGGCAGAGGACAAACCCTGCGGGACGTCGTTGTGCCATGCTATGGCCTGATCCAGCGATTCGAAGTCGATCAGGTAGAGGATAGGCGCGAAGACTTCTTGCTTGAGGATCGGCATCTCGGGGCGCGCCTTGACGAGCGCCGGCTGGACGAAACATCCGCCCAGCTCCTGGCCGCCGAAAATGATCTCGCCGCCTTCGGTGCGGATTCGTTCGAGCGCAGCGCGCATAGCATCCACGGCTGAGCGATCGATGAGCGGCCCCATGAGTGTTGATTCGTCAAGTGGGCTCCCGATGGGAATCTGGGCGTAAGCCACCTTTAGCTTTTCCATCATCGGGCCGGCGATGTCGCGGTGGAGAAATAAACGCCGGAGGCTGGTGCAGCGCTGGCCCGCGGTGCCGACCGCGCCAAACAGAACGGCTCGCAGGACGAGGTCGAGATTAGCATCGTTCATCACGATCATACCGTTGTTTCCGCCGAGTTCCAGCAGCGTACGTCCAAGCCTGCGTCCGACGGTCTCGGCCACAATTCGTCCCATGCGACATGAGCCGGTGGCGCTGACGAGCGGAATGCGTGAGTCTTCGAGCATGCGCTGGCCGACGACGGAATCCTCGCCGATGACGAGACTAAAGACGCCGCGCCAGCCATGGCGGTCCAGCACGCGGTCGCAGATCTTCTGCACGGCGATCGCAGTCAGCGGTGTCTTCAAAGATGGCTTCCAGAGAACGCAATCGCCGCAGACCGCGGCCAACAGCGCGTTCCAGGCCCAAACCGCCACCGGAAAATTGAAAGCGGAAATGACGCCGACCACGCCGAGTGGATGCCATTGTTCGTACATGCGATGCCGCGGGCGCTCGCTTGGCATGGTGAGACCGTAAAGTTGCCGCGACAGGCCCACCGCGAAATCCGCGACGTCGATCATCTCCTGGACTTCGCCTTTGCCTTCCGCCAGGATCTTGCCCATTTCGAGCGTGACCAGCGTCCCGAGATCGTCTTTGAAACGCCGCAATTCGTCGCCGATCTCACGCACGATCTGGCCACGTTTGGGAGCGGGCAGCATACGCCAGCGCGCGAAAACCTCGGCGGCTTCGGCAACTACCTGGTCGTAATCCTTTGCAGAAACCAAACGGACGCAGGCAATCTCCTGGCCGTCCGCGGGATTTATGGACGCGATCGAGGCGGTTCCCGATGATGCGATCCACTCGCGGCCGCAGGCGCCGGAATTGACCTGCTCAATGCCGAGCCGCTCCAAAACAGGATTTGCAGTTATTGTGCCAGCCATCCAAAACCCTCTACTCCAGTCGCAAAGCGCCGACCGGCCTTGGTAACGGCGCGGTCAATTCGGGAGATCACTTCCGCCTGAAACTCCGGTTCAAGCCAGGCAGAAAACTCGTATCGCCGGCTGATCGCGAAAGCGGCTTCACGGGTGGTTGCGCCGCGCGGCTTAGAAGCGCGGATATGCAGGGGATCCGCGATGATGTCCGAACAGGTGGCATCCAACGCCAGTGCAGCCAATTCCTCCGGATCGCAGGGCAGGAGCGGCGCCAGGGTTGCGAAAGTTTGGATTCCAGCTTCGCGAAGCCGACGCACTGTCTCGATGCGCTCGTGAATCGTCGCGCAATGGGGCTCATAAAGTCTTCTAATTTCCTCGCGATTCGTTGTGACTGAAAAACTAACGCGCAGCGAGGTGCACCGGGCAAGCTCGATCAGCTTATCGAGGTCGCGAAGAATTAATGAGCCGCGCGTTTGGATGACGAAGATCTTTGGTGGACACGCGCACAGCTCATCGAAAATTTGCGGCATCAGCCGTTCGGTCTCTTCGGCGGGTTGATAAGGGTCGACCAAGGGAGAACAATAGATTACTTGGCCAGAGCGAAGCTGGCGGCGGAGCAGGGCGGGGGCATTGGATTTAAATGTCGTAAACTGCCCCCAGTGCGACCAGTCTTGAGGCTTCAGGCCAGCGTATACGCGCATCGTCGGGACATAACAATAGGTACATCCGAAAGTGCAATTTCGAGCCGGTGTTAACGAATGAGTAAATCCAGCTTCCGCAATGAAGCCTGAAGTCGAGCTCAGAATACTGTTGGCTTCTGCTTCAAAGACGTGAAAAGGCATCGATGCTTCTATTTTCGCACCGATGCCTTTCCTTCACTGGCTAATCGCCATTCACTAATCGTTAGTAGGGATGCCAGCGGCCCCAACGGTCGTAGAAGCCGTAGGGATGCCAACGGCCCCACCGATCATAATAACCGCCCGCGTAGCTCGGGCCGTAGCCATAGTACGCTCTAAAGCCCGGTCCCCGTTCGCGCCACACATGCTCTCGGCGTTCGTGACGCTCATGGCGCTCGTGATCGCGGTCATCTCTTGCGAGAGCCGCGCCAGGGCTCATGATTGCCAGAGCTGTTCCCAGAGCCAGTAACGGCAATTTGAATTTCTTCAGCATAATTGCCTCCTTCCAACTCTCTGCCTGTTAGATGGCCCCCCGGAAAGTTGGGTTGCCTGTGTTAATTTTATGATTTTGCGCGTATTGTGAATATTAGCGACCGGTTACCCTGGGGTAACAGCGGTAGCGAGCAACTTCCGCCGCAGGAGATCCAATGCGGTGTTGGTGGAGAACGTCCGGACACGCTCGCGGTCAGCCGGGAACATGATGCGCCGCACCTCGGTCCCAGCGGGAGTAGCGAGGCCGATGAAAACCAGACCGACCTTTTCGCCATCCGGGCCGGCATAGCCCGTCATCGAAACTGCGTAGTCGGAGGAGGTGCGCGTTTTAGCGCCCTCTGCCATGGCCTTGGCGACGGGTTCGCTCACGGCGGTGTGCTCGGCGAGCATTTCGGCCGGGACGCCCAGCAACTTCGTTTTCATCTCGTTGGAGTAAACGACGAAGCCCCCCCGAAAATAATCGCTACTGGAGGGGACAGCCGTAATACGACCACCCAGCAGTCCTCCGGTCAAGCTCTCGGCCACACTCAAAGAGGCACGCCTGGCGCGCAACAGATCACCGATCACTTGCTCGAGGGAATCGCCATTACGCGAATAGATCCGATCACCGAGCAGGGGCTCAATGTCGGCGCACGCTTTTTCCAGCACAGTCTCCGCTTCATTCGCCGACGCGCAACGCGCGCGCAGGTGAATATGAATCTCTCCGGACACTGCCAGGATCGTGGTAGCCAGATTTGCATAGCGCGTATAGACCGGCGAAATCATCTGATCCAGCTCCGATTCGGTCATGCCGACGGTACGGAAAAACCGCGTGCGAATCACCTGCGGCGGCAGGAATTTCTCGAGACGCGGAAGACATTGCTTCTCGAACATGGCCTTCAATTCGTTGGGCGGTCCGGGAAGCAGCATCAATACCACGCCGTTGCGCGCGATCCACTGGCCCGGCGCGGTGCCGCGGTCGTTTGGCAGGATCTCGGCGCCTTCGATGATGTATGCCTGACGGCGGTTGATCTCGGCCATTTTGCGGCCGTAACGCCGCAATCGCTCTTCGATTTGATCGGAGATCTCTTGATGAAAGTCCATGGAGCGACCGAGCGCTGCAGCTACCGCGTCGCGAGTGAGATCATCTTCAGTCGGACCGAGGCCGCCGGTCAAAACGATGACCTGGGAGCGCGCGATCGCCGCAAGAATGGTCTCGGTAAGACGCGCTCGCTCATCGCCGACGATGGTTTTGCGAACGACCTCCACGCCCAGCGCATTCAACTGGTCGGTGAGGTAAAGAGAATTGGTGTCTACTTTTTGAGGGGTCAGCAGCTCTGACCCAATCGCGATAATTTCAGCATCCGGCATTACGGAAGAGGCCGGCCGGGGATCCCGACATCGGCGCGATAGAGCGAGTTGTTGGTGGTGACTAGCAACGCCCGTGACGGAGTGAAGGCCAGACCCACAATCCCTGGTCCGGAGAGAAACAACTCGGGCGATTGTTGGTTGGCGAAACGAACGACGCCGCGCCTGCCACCGAGAGAAGCCGCGACGTACAGGCGGCCTTCCGCATCAAAACCCAGTCCTTGGGGGCGACCGAGCCCGCGATAATAGGTTTCTACTTCGCCTGAAGGCCCAATGCGGTAGACCGAATCAAAACTCGACGTAGTAGGGCCGGTGACGTATAGATAGCCGTCGGGGCCGAAAGCAAAGTGATAGGCGGCGATGGAAGGCTCGAGTGTCGCGAACACGTAAATCTGGCGAGTACGGCTGATTTTGAAGATTGTCCCGCCGCGATCGCCGACATACAGATTCTCATCAGGATCAAAAGCGATTCCCGTCGCGACTCCCATGCCTTCGACATAGGGCGATACGCTGGCGTTGGGCGTGACCTGATAGACGATCCCGTCGTAACGGCTGGAAACGTACAGGACGCCCTCTTTGTCGAAGGCCAGTCCGGTGGCGTTCATGATGTCGCTTACGAAGGGCTTGGGATTGTAGTTGAGATCGATCTTATAAACCGAAACGGGCGTTTTCTGCCCGCGCGATCCGCTAAAAGTAACGAAGATGTTGCCAAACGAATCGACGGCTGGGTTGGCCACCGCGTAAAGGTTGTCGGCAATTTGGACTCCGACGTCGCAGGTCCAGGCGCGGCTACTCTGATTGCCGGCTTCGATGACGAGTTCGCCCGCCGAGGCGCCTTCCGGCACGCGAACGATGAGGTACGAGTCGGACCCGATCACGATCGGAGCGGCCACATCGCCGATGGTGACGCGCGGCCGTTCGGAGCGAGCCAATCCCGCTCCATGAATCTGAAACTCTCCGCCTGGAATCGCAGCCTCGGGAGTGACGTTCGAGATAGTGGGGCGGCCGTTCGCGTCTTTCTTTGATGAAGCCATGTTAGAACAACTGAAATCGATCTAATAAGAATATAGCAAGCGCACCGTAGAGGCCTGCCATCAAGTCGTCGGCCACGATGCCGATCCCGCCGGGGAGAGCTTCGAGTTGCCGCACGGGAGGAGGCTTCCAGATATCAAAGAGGCGGAAGAGGGCGAATGCCGCGAGCCAGCTTTTCCAGTTGAGGGTGGCGGCGCCGGCGAGCGTCAGCCACTGGCCCAGCACTTCGTCCACGACCACGACGCGCGGATCCTTTTGACCGATCCGTTTGGCGAACACATCGGCCGCCCAAATACCGGGGAGCACGAGAATCGCGGTGAGCAGCAGGAATGTGCCGCGGCCGGAACCATAAGCGAGATGGAGTACGATCGCTATACCCAGCGCGGCCAGCGATCCCGCAGTGCCGGGCCCAACCGGAGCATATCCGCAACCGAACCAAGTGGCGATCAGAAGAGTCGCGTCAATCCTCTGCCGGGGCAGTGGACTAAGGCTCATGGTCTTCGCCGTCGGTTTCTGATTCCTGCGGCTGGACCGGCGTCGAGATGATGTACTTCTCGCTGGCCCAATTGCCGAGGTCGATTATCTTACAGCGCTCGCTGCAGAATGGAAAGAACTCGTCGCCGGGAGCGACTGGTTTTTTGCAGATCGGGCACTTCATCGGACAGAGGCGAGGATGGGAAACGGTTGCGCAAGGGGAAGCGACGTTGATTCAGCGGGAGAATCGATCAGCGCGCCGATCAGATCGTAGTCGTGCGTCTCGGTGATTCGCATGCGCCGGATTTCGCCGGGCCGAGGCGGGACATCGCCGAAATCGTTGAGGTAGCAGACGCCGTCTATCTCTGGTGCTTGGGTCGACATGCGCGCCTGCCACAGCAGATCGGTTTCCTGGGACGGGCCTTCTACGAGAACATCGATTTCCTGGCCGATCATTTTGCGATTCCGTTGTTTCGAAATCCGCCGCTGGAGAGCCATAAGATTGCGTCGGCGATTGTAAATGGCGCGGGCGTCCACTTTGGCATCGAGGTGATAGCTACCGCTGGTTTCTTCATCGGAATACGAGAAGACGCCGAGCCGGTCGAACTGGGCGGTCTGGACGAACTGGCGCAGAGTCTCGAAATCAGCTTCTGTTTCGCCGGGGAATCCGACGATCATGCTGGTGCGGATGGCGATGCCGGGGATGGTGGCGCGAATCCGCTCGATCAGTTTCAAGAAGTAGTCGCCGTGTGAGCCGCGCTTCATGCGCTTCAGGACTGCGGCGCTGGCGTGTTGCAGCGGCATGTCGATGTATTTCACGAGCGCCGGATGCTCGGCGATGGTGTCGAGGAGTTTCTGGGTGATGCGGTTGGGATAGCAGTAAAGGAATCGAATCCACTTGGGATGCGGCGTCTCGATTTGAGCGAGCCGCGCGAGAAGATTCGGCAGGCCGTCTTTAATTCCGAGATCTTCGCCGTAAGAGGTGGTGTCCTGGCCGATCAGGTTGATCTCGCGGACGCCCTGGGCGAACATGCGTGTGGCTTCGACGATCACCGATTCGAAACGGCGGCTCCGAAAGTTGCCGCGAAACTGCGGGATCACGCAGAACGAACAGGGATGATCACAGCCCTCGGCGATTTTGATGTAAGCATAGTAGCGCGCGGTGGAAAGCACGCGCGGCGTGAGGTCGTGATAGAGATAGGGCTCGAAGGGGTTTGCGTTGGGGGCGGCTCCTTCGCATAAATCGACACCTTCGCATAGATCCACGATGGAGTCCAGCTCGTTGGTGCCGAGCACGGCGTCGACTTCGGGAATGTTGCGGCGGATGTCATCGCGATAGCGCTCGACCATGCAGCCGGCGACGATGAGCTTTTGCGCGCGGCCGGACTTTCTAAATTCGGCCATCTCGAGAATCGTGTCGACCGACTCCTGTTTCGCCGGATCGATAAAACTGCAGGTGTTGACGACCAGAACGTCGGCATCAGCGGGTTGCTGGGTGAGCTCATGGCCTCGAGCCACGAGGTGGCCCATCATGACCTCCGTATCGACGAGGTTTTTTGGGCAGCCGAGACTTACAAAACCGACTTTCAATGTGGTTGATCCGGGGAGAGGTGCGAAACCCCAGAATAGCAGAGTGGGGCGGGCGCGGTCTGAAATCGTAGGTCGAGCAGCGCGGGCGCGGAGGTGGGAGACAATTTTTATGTCATTGAGTGAGTTTGAGTTATTCGGACGGGGAGCGTGATCATGACGCCAGAAAGGGAGGCTGGCGTCATTCCGAGGTTGGAGGGTGGTCATCGCGATTGGAGTGTAGCAGGGTGTGTCGGTACCGAGGCATCGGGAAAAAAGCAAGTTGGTGAGGTGAAAGGAGATGGGGCGGGACGAAACTCGTGAATCTACGCCGCGGAAGCACTATGGCAGGTTGTAAAGCTTGCGGGCGTTGTCGCGGAGCACCATGTGGGCGATTTCGATCGCGCGGGCGCGTGTAATCTCGCCGTCGCGCATCATTTCCGTGAGGGCGAGGCCGAGGGCCTGGCGGCCAGTGGTCGCGGCTACCCAGCCGGCTTCTTCCCAGTACATTTCTTCTGAGAACGGATAGGCGTCGGTGGCGAACATGACTCTCTCGGGCGCGTATTCCAGCCATTCGCGAATCGCTCCGGCGACGGCGCGCGGATAGTTCGTGAAGGTCTGCGAAGAGAAGTCGGTGTAGGCGTTCGGTTTTGAGAGGAGCGCCGCCACCTCGCGCGTAAACGGCCAACCGCCGTGAAGCATCACGAAATTGGTCTTGCGCAACTTGGGATCATTGAGAACCGATTCGAGCCCCAGCGGATTCCCTTCCGCGACGTGGAAGTAACCACCCGCGCCTGCCGCCGAATGTAAGTGGACGGCCAGGCCCAGGCGCCCACACTCAGACGCGATGTAGCGGAAAATGTAGTCCTGAAGTATCTTGTAGGATGCATCCGGAGGCGCCGCCCGCCGCGAATTGGAATAGACTCGGGCTGCTTCGGCTTGTGTTGGATCGTCGAATTGGAGCGAGCGCAGATAGGCGGCCTCGAACTTCACGGCGATTGCGCCCCCGCGTTTGTGACGCTCGAGCGTTGCCGTCACCAATTTCTTGAGATAGTCCTCGAAAGACGCGGGCAGCTCGGAGTAACCCGATTCCTTGAGATAGCGCTGAAGCAGCCGGTCTTCATCGGCGAAAAATGCTTTGCGGTCGGAATTCTTCGCGGCGAGACTGCTATTGTTGAGCGGATACATCAAGGCATCTTCAAACGGCACCCAGAGGAAGCGCGGCGGCGCCAAGCCCGGTCCCATGGCGACGCGATTGGCGAGCATGGTTTCGATTCCTAACTGATCGAGCACCCAGTTCGCGTAGCCGGCGCCTTTTTCTGTGAGAACTTGCCGCTTGCGCTGGCGATAGTCCTGCGCATTGCCGAAGAGCGCGTGCGACGCCTCCAGAGCCAGCGGCGAACCCTGCCGCGTTCGCACCGGCTCGGTGGACGGCTCCATCGTTTCGACAGGTAAAGCGTCATAGTCGACGTCCTTGTCGCTGCCGAAAGTCGGCCGCACGGGATGCGCATGATTGTCGATGGCTCGAATCTTGGCGATTTCCGCGGCGAGTTGGGAATCAATCGGAAGCTGAGCAAGTGCGAGCGTCCCGGCCGCAGCCAGAACAACTAAGGAACGAACCAGCGTCATTTTGTCTCGAAGCCAAGGTGCCAGCCCAACTTGGATGAATCCGCCCAAGTGATGTGTTTGCCGAACCAAGCGGCTTTATTGGACGCGTCGATGGCGTGTGCCGCTCCGAGGATGAAGGCGCAGGGCGTTTCTCCGAACTGACGAATACGCGCGTCCAGCCATGACTGGGACGAAAGAGGCGCGGCGAGAACAACCGGCGTTCCGCGGAACCAGGCGAGCTTCGCGCCGAATTCCGGATCGTCTTGAAGTTCCGGCGCCGGGAATCCGTAAGCGCGCTTGAACTGAGCGACGGAAGCATCCAGATCCTTCACGGCTATAACGACTTTGGTAACGCCGGTGAAGCCGGTGGTGGTCGGCTTGCCGCTAGGGAACGCGCGGCGATCGCGAGGGGTGAAGTCGTGTATCAGGAACGGAAAAAAGTTGCCATTGCCCGCGCCGACCTGCGCAGCTTCCCATTCGATTTGTACGCCGTCGGGCCGCTTGCGTCCGTTCTTGCGAGCATCGCTAACCTGGATGGAAGCAGCGCGAAGGCGTGTGATCTCCGCGCCAAGATCGGCGGGCCGGACCGCCCAGGCGCAGGGGCCGCCATCGCCCTGGAGCTGCTTATGCCATTCGTGCGCGGCGAGGGCGGCAGGATCGGCATTGGGCTGGATGGCGATCTGCTCCAGATACGAGCCATCCGGGAAACTGGTGAGTGCCATTTCCGTAGCATGGTTCGAATGCGGCCCGCCATACTCACAGGCCAGGCCCGCTGCTTGAAGCGCACGCTGCATAGCCCGAACATCTTTGCCGGCAACCGTGGCATGGTCGACTTTGAGCTCCACCGCCATCAAGGGAAGACAGGCGAGCGTGAACAGCAGGGAATTGGGCATGGGCCCATTTTAGTTGACTCGGATCGCCACGACGGTTACGTCGTCGGCTTTCTCACCGGCCACTGCGTCGACGATGTGATTGACCAGAGCTTCCGCGCCGGCGGCGGGGTTGGCTTGGATCACCGAGAGCAGACCATCTTCTCCGAATTCCGCATCGCTTTCGATACCCGCTTCGGTGACCCCGTCAGAGAAGATGACGAGCGTGTCACCGGTTTTCAGATCGACGGTTTTTTCCTCCGAGGCCCAGATGCTGAAGACTCCCAGGACTGTGGCGGTGGAGGAAAGCCGTTCCACACTTCCATCGGCACGCACCAGAATGGGCGGCAGATGCCCACAGTTGGCGTAGCGCAAACGCCGCTCGCGATCATCGTAATGCGCGAAGAACAGCGTGGCGAAGTGCTCCGGCGGAGTCGATTCATAAAAGAGCTTGTTGACGGAACGCAACATCGTGGCTGGATGCTGTAGGGCTTCCTGCGCCTGGCTACGGAAACAGGCCTGAAGGTTGGCCATCAGCAACGCCGCGCCGATACCTTTGCCCGACACGTCGGCCACAACGAAGCCGAGGCCGCCCTCGCCGACATCCAGAAAATCATAATAATCGCCGCTCACTTCGCGCGCAGGCACGCAGCGGCCGTAATAATCGATACTGGCAAGCTGACGGGTCTGACCGGGAAACAGCTTCTGCTGCACATTGTGAGCGATTTCGAGCTCGGTCTTTACGCGGCGCTCGGCCTTGATCCGGGCCGAGGCCTCGGCCGCCTGCTTGCGGATGGCGCCTAGCAACCGCGCGTTGTCCCACGGCTTCTGAACAAAATCGCAAGCGCCTCGCCGCATGGCCTCAACCGCGAGATCCACATTACTCCAGGCCGTCATCACGATGATGGGCGCCGCGTTGGACTGCGCTTCGAGACTGGACAACAGATCCAGACCTTCTTCGCCAGACGTGGTATCGCGCGCGTAATTCAAATCCATCAAGATGAGATCGAACGGCTCGGAGCGCGCTGCACGCAGCAGCGCTTGCGGCGAATCGACGAGCACATTCTGGTAGCCTGCGCCTTTTAGCAGTAGCCGGAGAGCTTCCAAGATATCCGGTTGATCGTCGCCCACCAGGATCCGCAGGCCGCGGCCCTGATCTTGTGGATGAAGAAGTGGTTCCTGTATCACAGCAGTCATGATGGCCGGTTCGATGAGTGTAGGGCAAGCCGGTTGCCAGACTAAGCATTTGAAAGCGCGCACGTTGGCACGTGCCAGCACCTGGGCACTGTTCGCAAATGGGAAGGTTTGTTCCGGTTCCGGCGATTGTCAGGCGGGACCTAAAGCCTTTGACATGTTTATAAAGTGACACGGCTGTTTGGTCTTAACGTCCGGGGAAATCGGCGACGCACCAGTGATGACGTATCCGAGATGGCGATAAAATTCGGGAAGTTCCTGACGCAGATTGACGATGCGCAGCTCCATACAGCTTATGCCTAACGCGCAGGCACGTTCTTCGGCGGCAGCGACCAAGCGCGAGCCCAGGCCGTTTCGTTGCCGTGCTGGATCGACGGACAGGAGACCGAGGTAGGCTCGGTCGCCGCGCGGTGCAATATAGACACAAGCGCTGATGCCGTCGTCGTCGTGTGAGATGAGAAACTCGCCGGTCGCCATCAGTTGTTGAACTGCTTCGGCATGGATGCGATCGCCCTCAATGAAAAACTGCTCGACCAGGAAGGCGGCGTTGATAAGGCGTACCAGCGCTTCGATGTCGGCTTCGGTGGCGATACGGAGTCTAAGAGGACGTCGCGCTGGAGAACTCACGGACTAGTTCAGCTCGGCCAGTTTTTCGTCGAGGTGCTGGAGCGCGGCCTCGAGTATTTTCCGGTAGCGCGGATTGTTGGCATGCTCCAGATCGCGCAGCACGCGGGTGCGGGACAACAGCAGGCTTTGGCGTTGGTGGATTCGTTCGGCTTCGAACGCGCTGATTTCCTCGCTCCGAGACGCGGCGCGCCTGGATTCTGCAGATTCGATCTGGGACTCGACCGACTTACTTTCCCAGCCCCGGGCCATAACCTCTTTAGTGAGTTAAATCGTACACGAAATAGTTCGTGGCGATCCGATAAGCCAGCGACGCCCACTTTTCCAGATATCTTTGATCGTCGGACCACTCCCAAGCGTCGCCCAAATCCATGTTGTGGCAAATCGCAACCATGATGCGGCCCTTGTCGTCACGGATGCCCCGCCAATGAGGTACCTTGCCGCTGTCGCCCTTCTCGTACGTAATTCCGCTTTCAAAATACTGCGCACCGGGCACCTGAAATCTTTCATCGAGATCGAACAGCGTATGGAAAATCGGATCTTTGCTGTCGATTTCCTCAATGGGCCGGTCCGGGAAAACCTTTCGCATGCTCTGCATGAATACGGCCCATTCCTGGTCGCCGTGGAAATCGTCGCACATGAAGAATCCGCCGCGCAATAAGAACTCGCGCAACTGGGCGGCCTGCTCGTCGGGTAACAGCCAATGCCCAACTTCGACGCCGTACACAACCGGCCAGTTATAGATGTCGTCTGAGCCATCGAGATCGACCACCTGCTCTACCGAGCGAGTGTTGATTCTCGTCAGCCGCCGAACCCCTGCCAGCAGGTGCCTGTCCGAGCGCGGGTAATCCATGGTCCAGTAACCGGGAAACGGGCTGCCGTCGCGCATCCGAAAGCGATTGTGGTCCGGGTAGCCGTAGACGTCAGGATAGCGTAGACGCGCACGCACCCACTCGGTTTTTTGGCTTGCATCCGGCGGAATCGCGAAGTTTTCGTACTCGAGCGCCGGATATTCTTTGAACGGTCTCTGAGCGCGGAGGACACCCCACGCGAAGACAAGTCCAAGGACACCAACAGCGAGTCCGGGGCGGAGACGCATAAACAACTTCAAAGTCGTCTCCAGAATAACAGATCGGGCCAAAACGAGACCATTCCTACTTCTTCGGCGCGTTGAACGACCGCTCCACCGTATCGTGGACGTCGGTTGAAACGCCATGGTCGCGCCAGAGCCAGCGCATCATCTCCGGGAAAACTGTTCCCAGCATCTTCTGACCGTGCCGTTGGATGCCCCATGCGTAGTTAATCTCGTAGCCTTTTTCGGTGAGAGCCTGCTCCATCCTTACGTTCTGATAGAACCAATCGCGAGACTGGTCATAGGTTCCGTCAGCTCTCAGCCCCCGATTGTCATTGCGGCCATCTACCAGGAAGACGCGCAAGGGCTTCTTCTCGCTCTTGCGAATAATGTCGGGATAAGCGTTCCCGCCGCGAATATTGGTAAAACTTCCGATATTGCTGAGCACCTTGCGAAACTGATCCGGGCGTTCCCAGGCTACTGTGAATGCCGCAATGGCGCCCGAACTCGACCCGCCTATGCCATGCCGTTCGGGATCCTTAGAAATGTTGTAGTCCTTGTAGAGCAGCGGCAGCAATTCATCCACGATGACGCGGGCGTATTTATCATCCAGCGTGTTGTACTCGGTTGGCCGGTTAGTGTCACGGTCACCCCAATTGCTGGGGATGGGCTCCGGTTGATCGGGGCGGCGGCCAGGGTTAATGAAAACCGCGATCATGACGGGAATCTCGCGGCGGTAGATCAAATTATCCATTACGATCTGCGCTCGAATATCTCCCTCCGGAGCCATGAAGGCTTGGCCGTCGTTGTAGATCATCAGACTGGTGGGAATCGCCGGATCATACTGCGCCGGCACGTAAATCCAGTAGGTATGCTGAGTACCTGGATATGCTTGGCTCGGCAGCGTAAAGGGTCCGCGAATTTCGCCTTTAGGAACTCCATCCTGCGGGAGTGCGTCGGGCGCGAGCCGATAGTAGATGTCCGTGTTCGGCGTATCGGCCGACGGGGACGGCGTCGGCGTGGGCTTGGCAGTCTGTGCGACGGCCGCGATCGCGAACAGCGCGAGGATTGATAAGAGTCTAAGGATCGGCATCGCTATTCCGTCTTCCTAGCCAGCAACTTCTTAATCAGATTTCCGGTGACGTCGATGGTGCGTCGATCGCAAATCGCGAGCGGTGTCATCCCGCGGGCATCCTTCATATCGAGCTTTGCGCCGTGGTCGGCCAGGAACTGGACCACTTCGTCAATTCCAGTCGTCGTGGGACCGGGATGACTCACGGCGGCATGCACAGCAGTTTGTCCCGACTGAGTTGTGGCATTGACCTCTCCACCCAGCTCGAATGCGACTTTCACGGCGTCCAGATCGGCGCTGCCTGCCGCCGCGATCAGCGCGTTCGTGTTGTCGCCGGTTCTTAACGATGTGTCCGCGTGAGCGTCGATGAGGGCGCGCATGACGTCTGCATGTCCTGCGCGCGCCGCCAACAGAAATGGAGTTGCACCAATGTTGTTCACGCGGGACGGTCCGTCGCCTCCGCCGGGAGCCGGGGGGGTCTTTTCCAGGCGCGCGTTTGGATCGGCCCCACGCGCCAGCAACGCCTCTACTAGCGCGAGCTTGCCAGCCTGCGCCGCCATGTGCAACGGAGTCATTCCGAATCTGTCCTTCACGTTGGGCAAAGCACCGTTCGCCAGCAGAAATTTTCCAAGCTCCTCGTGGCCACTGGCCGCCGTGACGATCAACGCATTGGAGCCGTTCGCCAGCTTCGAGTTAACGTCGACACCCGCCCGGAGCAGTGCCCGCGCGGACCCAACATCGCCCTGCTGCGCCGCGAACAGCAACGGGGTAAATCCAGCTTTGGACGCGGCAGTCGGATCCGCGCCGTGGTCGATCAAAAGCTGCGCTATATCCGCATGCTTACCTGCCGCCGCCCACATCAACGCCGTTTGCCCGCGCTCCGATTCCGTGGTGCTCGGGCTGGCGCCGGCTTCGAGCAAGAGCCGGACCGACTCCGTGCTTCCAACGCGCGTGGCAACCATGACGGGCGTCTCGCCCGACCAGCGTGCGGCATTGACATTGGCTCCGGCTTTGAGCAGCATGCCGACGAGGCGCGCATTGCCGTTGGCGCAAGCTAATGACAGCGGCGTCTCCCCATACTCATTCGCCCTGTTAACATCGGCACCGGCGCCTATCAGCAACTCCGCTGTTCCGGTGTCGTCGGCATGCGCCGCCAGGGCAAGCGCGGTCGCTCCATCGGGTTCCGCTGCGTTGATGTCCACATGTTGGGCCAATAACGAAGGAACCGCTTTGACGTCGCCATCGCGAACGGCATCGAGCAGGCGGAGATCGGCGCCCCAGAGGATGGTTGACGTACAGAGAACAGCAGTAACCGAAAATGTTTTAAACCGAGTAAACACTAGCACTTCCCATGATACAATTCGTGCTACATGTGGAGGTTTTCCCTGTTCGGCCGGCGGCGCGTAGTGGTTGCTGGACTCGCCGGGGCTTGGTGTGTTTCGCAGGGGTTCGCTCAGCAACCAGCCTCATCCGAGAAAGCGCTTTTAGCCCAGTATTGTGCCGGCTGTCACAGTGTCCAAGCGAAAACGGGCGGCATCGTTCTCGATAATGTGAATCCCGACAAAACGGGTGAGAACGCTCAGGTTTTGGAAAAGGTCTTGCGCAAAGTTCGTACCGGCGAAATGCCTCCCCGCGGTCTGCCGCGTCCAACGCCGGCGGTTGCAATGGCGTTCACCGCATCGCTCGAAGCTGCTCTCGACCAAGCTGCCGCGAAGAGCCCGAATCCCGGACTCCCAGCCATCCATCGTTTGAATCGTATTGAGTACAGCAACGCTATTCGCGACCTGCTCGCGATCGATATCAATCCCGGTTCCAGCCTGCCGCCCGACGATTCAGGCTACGGCTTCGATAATATCGGCGACGTTTTGTCCGTATCGCCCATTTTGCTGGAACGATATATTGCGCTGGCGCGCAAGATCAGCCGCCTCGCCGTGGGTGACCCTGGAATACTGCCGGCCGTCGAAGAATATTCGGTGCCGGTGGGCCTGTCGCAGACAGATAGCGTGAGCGAAGATCTGCCGCTCGGATCCCGCGGCGGTATCGCGATACAGCATGCCTTTCCACTGGATGCCGAATACACGATCAGGATCAGAGTTCGCGGCTTTAACAATCGCGCTCGCGACCTGGTGCAGCATCTTGACCTGCGGCTGGATGGCGTCAGGCTCAAGGAATTTGAGATCGCCGGCAAGACCGGCGTAGCCGACGAAGAATCGCCTACGTTCGAGGTACGGGTGCCGGTGAAAGCAGGCGTGCGCAGGGTGGGCGTAAATTTCCTGAGCGAGTATGCCGTCCAAGAAGGCGTACTTCCACGGCCGCCGGCAAAAGCAATGCCGTTCCCGCGCAACCTGCCGGGGCGTATCGGAGTGGACAGCGTGCTCATCGGCGGACCCTTCCAGGCAACTGGGTCGGGCGATACGCCATCCCGCGAGCGCATATTCGTTTGCAGGCCAGTAAATAATAAAGATGAACTTCCCTGTGCACATAAGATATTTTCGACCCTGGCCCGGCGTGCTTACCGCAGGCCAGTCACCGATGCAGACTTGAAGCCTTTGGTCGGCTTTTTTGAAACCGGCCGGCACGGAGGCACCTTCGACTCCGGAATAGAGAGTGGACTCAGGCGGATGCTGGTGGCGCCCGATTTTCTGTTTCGAGTTGAGCGCGATCCGGCCAATGCCGCGCCCGGTAGCAACTACCGATTGAATGATTTTGAGCTGGCATCGCGGCTCTCATTCTTTTTGTGGAGCAGCATTCCCGACGATCAACTGTTGGACCTGGCGGATCGCGGAAAGCTGCAAGAGCCGGTAGTTGTCGAACAGCAAGTGCGGCGCATGTTGGCCGATCGCCGCTCCCGGACATTGGTGTCAAATTTCGCCGGCCAATGGCTGTATCTACGCAATTTGTCGCGCGTGCAACCCGATCCAGATGTTTTCCCCGAATTTGACGAGAACCTGCGGCAAGCCTTCCAGCGCGAAACAGAGTTGTTACTCGAAGACATTCTCCGAGAGGACCGCAGCATAGTCGATCTTCTAAGCGCCAATTTTACGTATTTGAACGAGCGGCTGGCGCGCCATTATCAAATCGCCGATGTACATGGCTCGAACTTCCGCCGCGTTAGTCTAACTGACAGCGACCGTTTTGGACTACTGGGCCAAGGCAGCATCCTCACCGTTACTTCGTATCCGACGCGTACATCGCCGGTGCTGCGCGGCAAGTGGATTCTGGAGAATCTCCTGGGCACGCCACCTCCACCGCCGCCCGCCAATGTCCCGGATTTGAAAGATCACGCCGAAGACGGAAGGGCGCTCTCGCTGCGGGAGCAGATGGAAAAACATCGTGCCGATTCTACTTGCGCGTCGTGCCATGCGCGCATGGATCCACTTGGTTTTGCGCTCGAGAATTATGACGGCGTGGGCAAGCGCCGAACCAAGGATGCCGACGGCGCCATCGATACGTCCGGCTCTCTACCCGATGGAACCAAATTTCAGGGTCCCGGCGGTTTGCGCGACCTGCTGTTGAGCCGCCGCGATCAATTCGTCGAAACATTCACCGAGAAGCTGCTCACCTATGCACTGGGCCGTGGCCTGGAGTATTACGACCAGCCGGCCGTTCGTGCCATAACGCGGGCAACGGCCAAAGACGATTACCGTTTATCGAGCGTTATTGTTGCAATCACCAGAAGCACACCGTTTCAGATGCGGAGGGCCCAGAATCGTGACTAGTAAGACCATGATTGTTAGCAAGAGATCATTACCCCGACGGACGTTCCTGCGCGGCATTGGCACGACTCTAGCGCTGCCATTGTTGGACGCGATGGTTCCGGCATTCGCCGCCACACGCAACACTCCCGCCAACGGCGCCAATCGCCTGAGTTTCGTGTACGTGCCGAACGGCGTAATTATGGATCGCTGGACACCCGCCGCCGAAGGGACAGGTTTTGACCTAACGCCGACCCTGCAGGCGCTGGAGCCGGTCCGCGATCGCGTTCTGGTTTTATCCGGGTTAGCTCAAGTCAACGGGCGGCCGCTCGGCGATGGTCCAGGCGATCATGCGCGCGCGGGCGCCACGTTTCTTACAGGCGTTCATCCCAAGAAAACCGAGGGTGTGGATATTCGCTCCGGAGTTTCGGCGGATCAGATTGCCGCGCGGGAATTCGGTAGGAAGACGCAGTTCGCTTCGCTTGAATTAACTCTAGAAGCGCCGGGCTTGATCGGCAATTGCGATTCCGGCTATAGCTGCGCATATACGAACACGATCTCATGGCGCACGCCAACCATTCCGATGCCCATGGAAGCGAATCCGCGCGCTGTTTTCGAGCGTCTGTTCGGCGATGGCGACAGCACCGATCCGGCCGTGCGCCGGGCCCGCATTCGCGAAGATCGCAGCATTCTGGACTCCGTCACCACCGAAATCGCGAGCATGCAGCCGGGACTTGGCGCGCGCGACCGCGGCAAGCTCAACGACTACCTTGAAGCGGTGCGTGATATCGAGCGCCGCATCCAACTCGCCGAGCAACAAAGCGCTACGATGAAGCTCCCGGTGCTGGGACGCCCCATGGGAATTCCGGATTCGTTTGAGGATCACGCCAAGTTGATGTTCGACCTGCAGGTCATCGCGTTCCAAGCCGATTTGACCCGCGTCACATCCATCATGTTGGGCCGCGAAGGGAGCAATCGAACCTACCGGGCCATCGGCGTGCCCGATCCTCACCACGGTATCTCGCATCATCAGGGCGATCGCGTGAAAATCGACAAGCTTGCCAAAATCAATGCGCATCACGTCGAGATGTTCGCGTATTTCCTGGACAAGCTGCGTTCGACACCGGAGGGCGATTCGAATTTGCTGGACCGGTCCGTTTTGGTTTACGGCAGCAGCTTGAGCGACGGCAACATGCACACCCATGAGGATCTGCCGATTTTGTTGGCCGGCGGCGCTTCAGGCCGGATCAAGGGTGGCCGCCACATCCGCTATCCCAAGGAAACTCCCATGACAAATCTGCTTCTGACGGCGCTGGATCGAGTGGGCGTGCCGGAAGAGCGGATCGGTGACAGCAACGGCAAGCTGGAGCACCTCACCGACGTATAGCGGCGTTCAAAATTTCGGATGCCGCGTGTGCCAGTCAGTAGCTTGCTGATAGGCGTAAGCGACGGCCAGGACTTGCGGCTCGCCGAAAACGGGTCCGACGATTTGAAGTCCGATCGGCAGCATGTCTCGCGAAAATCCACAAGGAATTGAAATGGCGGGTGTACCGAACTGATTGAAGGCCGCGGTATTGCTCGGCGGACGCTTATAGCTTTCATCTATCGTGGCCGCGATCGCCGGGGCGGTTGCGCGTTTCGTGGGAAGAATCAAGACGTCGACCTCTTCGAAGACGCGGCGGATATCCCGGCGGCACTCACGCAGCCGTTTGAGTGTTTCGACATAGTTGACGGCAGTCACGTTTCCGAGCTCCGTGAGCTGACGGCGGGACCAGGGATGGTATAGTTCCGGCGTCTTTTGAAAGAATGGCGCCTGATAGTGCAGTAGTTCCACATCATAGCTGCCGTTTTTGACGATCTGGAGCCTGGGGAGCACAACGTCATGAACCTCGCGGACCTTCGGACGCAGGACCTGGATCGCATTCTCCATCGCTGTCGCAACTTCAGGTTGAAGATCGTCAAAGAAGTAATTGCGCGCGATTCCGAGGCGAATTTTGGTTAGGGGAGCGTGAAGCGCCGCCGCATAGTCCGGCACCGGCGCGTCGGCGGTGATGGCGTCGGCCGGGTCGAAGCCGGCCAGCGCCTGCAACATTAGTGCCGCATCTTCCACGGACCGAGTCATTGGTCCAATGGTGTCCAGCGAATAAGCCGAGGGAACCACGCCTCGAGTACTGACGCGGCCATACGAGGTTTTGAAACCAGTGATGCCGCAGAACGACGCGGGAATGCGAACCGATCCGCCGTCGTCACTGCCTACCGAGGCGTAGCATAACCCCGCGGCCAGCGCCGCCGCCGAACCAGCGGAGGAGCCACCGGTGATGTGCTCAAGATGCCAAGGATTATGTACGGGGCCGAAATAACTTGTGGTGCCCGTCCCCTCGAACGCGAATTCGTCCAGGTTGAGTTTGCCAAGGCAAATTGTTCCAGCCGCTTTCAGGCGTGTGACGATTTCAGCATCCTGAGTGGGAATCCGATCCAGAAAAACCTGACTGGCGGCCGTGGTTCGAAGTCCGGCGGTGTCGATGTTGTCTTTCAGTGCAATGGGAATGCCGTGTAGAGGGCTCAACCCCTTCGACGTTCGGGTACGTTTTTCGTCGCATGCCCGAGCCTGGACCAAAGCGGCGTCTTCGGTAACCGTGATAAAGCTGTTCAGCTTGGAGTCAAGTTTCTGAATGCGCGTCAGGCACAGTTTCGTCAGCTCTTCCGAAGAGATAGAACGGCGTTGAAGAGCGGCCGCAGCTTGGGTCAATGTCCAGAATTCCGGTGAAGTGCTTAAATTCGGGGCTGCGAGCAGCCGGGCAACTGACGCGCTCGTACCTGCCAACAAAGTCCGGCGCGAGATCAAGCAGACCTTGGGAACATTCATCCCGGTAGTATATTCCCTCTTAAAGTCCGAGCAACTTCGCCGGATTTACTTTCGCCATCTGATCGATTTCGTTCTCGGAGAAGCCTTGGCTCTTGAGGTATTGGTAGAGCATAAGCAAGCCGTCGGGGTGCAAAGGATTGGCCGCCTGTCCAAGGTCGCTCGATAGAATGCAGAACTCCGGGCCGACCTGCCGAATCGCCGGCACATATTTCTTGGCGGCGTCTGATCCTGGCCGGACCCACACGAATTCGAGATACGCGCCCATTTTCGCAGCCTCCTGCATTTCGGGGATCGACATACCAACTAGGGGACTCATGGCGTGGGTGACCAAAATGTTCTGCACACCTTGGCGCTTAGCCTCGCGGATCAGCAGCAGAGCTTCCGCGGGCGACGAATGTCCGGTTTCGAGAACTAGATTGTGCTTGGCGATGATCGATATCACTTGCACGGCTTCGGGCACCAGCTTTCCGTCTTTGGCGACGCGCGCGAACGGGCGCTGCTGACCAGATGAAGTCACCTGATGCTCGGAATCATAAGTTGGCATCCACACCACGCGGCCGTAGCCGCCCTTGACCTTAGTCATCCACTCTACCGCAGCCGGATTCACGCCACCGACGGTCAGATCGAGCGAGATACCACCGAAGATCTCGATTCCAGGCACCTCCTTGCGGACTAAGTACGCCAGCGAAGCGGTGGGCTCGTAGTGGTTCTTGAGGACGATGGCGCGCATTCCACGGTTCTTTGCCAGACGCGCGAGATCGATCGCGTCAATCGAGCGGGGCACGCCGTCGGGGTCGGAATGCGCGTGCATATCAATAGCTCCGGCCAGGGTTTGGGCCAGCGATGGCATCGCCAGCAGCGGCAACAGAGCAGCGGAAATCATCCACGGCATTTTCATCGCTTTTGGAGTATGTGCGCGCCCGGGCTAGATGCTTCGATCCGCGCGCCGCGAATCCACGCCAGAATCGTCTTGTACTGCTGGCTGGATTCGTTGCCCGGCCACCGCTGGCCGCCGTTGTGGGTCGCCAAATAATCGTCGACGTCGCCGGCGGCGTCGGTCGGACGGGTGGGTTTAATCAGGATCAAGCTGTGATTCGGGTCGCTGATGTCGAGCACGCGCATGGCGTACTTGTAGTTTTCTTCACTGTCCTGTGGCGAGAACTGGCCGTCAGTATTTGGCGGACGAAGCTTAAAAATGACGTGCGTCGCGTGGCACACCACGCAGGCTTTACCGTCCGCGCCCGGCGCGGCCAGAATGGGCTCAATCTTGGATACGAAGAATCGAAAATCCAGGACCGACCCCGGTTCTACGTCGGCGAGAGCCTCCTTCAGGTTCTTGCCGCTAAGGACGCGGTTTGCGATAAGCTGCAATCTCTGGTTCGGATCGTTTCGCAGCCGGTCCAAAGCCGCGCGAAAGTCCGGACGCAGCTCAATACCTTGGACTTTGCGCAACAGATCCAGCGCAGCCGCGCGCACGTTCGCATCCCTGTCGCCCAGGCTTGCCATGACGGCTCGAAATACGACCGGATGATTGAGAAAATCCGGCGCCTTATAAAGATACTTGCCGTTGCCCAAAACGTATGACCGGTCCTGGGATACTGCGCCGCCGGAGACACCCAGATGGCGCCGCATGAACTTTGGATCGCTCACTTCCTCGATCAGGATGTTCCTCTGCGAGCTTCCCAGGCGATCAAATGTCGTCCCTAACAGCGTTTGCATGTCCACGTCGTCCAGAAAGCGCTCCAGTGTGATCTGGATGGCCGCCCGCTGCACGTCCGGATCCTGGTCCTGGAACGCCTCGATGGTTTGGCTGCGCCGCCGCGAATCTTGCATGAGTTCCGGAAAGGACCCAGCCGCAGCCAGCACCTGCGCGTAGTTCTTGACGCGTGGCTGCGCATCGAGCAGAGAACGCACCGCGGAGAGGATGGCCAGTTGCCGGGTCCACGCCGAGTCAGCCGGTAGGCCCGAAAGTAACGGCAGCGCTACGGCCTGGGCGTCGAGGTCGCCACGAGCCAGAATCTCGGCGATGGTCTTGACCAGTGCCGGACTTGGTACGGCAGGTGCGTCGATGTTGAGCACTCCGCGCTGCCCGTTCTCATAGACGTACCGCACGGTGTCGCGAACTTGCTGGTCCGGGTCGAGTGCCAGTTGTAGGGCGGCTTCGGCAAAGCGCTGGCCTCCGGCGCCGCTGAGTGTGCTGCCCGCCTTTAATACATTGATCTTGGTGTTGCTGTCGGCGCCGCTCAGGCATGCGATCAACGCGGCCTCGAGTTCCCGCCCTGAGCTGGGGAAGAAATGGATCAAGTCGCTGTCGTTGCCGATCCTCGTCTGGTAGAAACCGTTATGGACGTCGTAGCGAAAATCCACGGTCTCGCGGTAGGGAGGGTACTCGTATCCCTGCCGATGCAGGTCAGGCACGCCTGAAACATACTTCGTGAAAACCGCCGGCAACGAGATCGACACGGTGTTCGTTTTGAGCTGCGGCAGGGAATAGTGCCTGACGTGGAAATCCCAGAGCGCGCCAAGGATGCCCTCACGTCCCAAAGGGGTCGCGGAGCCCAGCACTTTTGAAAGCGCTTGAGCTTGATCGCGTACCACCGCTTCATATCCGTCGTTGATTTTGTCCTGATCGTCTTTCGCGGAGGCGGCCTCGATCCACGCGGCAAGGTATCCCGTATTTTCATCCAACGCGTCATACAAACTTTCTTGTACCGCGCGACGCACCATAGGATCAGTCTCGGTGTTTAGCCGTGTTGCCAGCGCTTCGATGATTCCTATGCGCGCATCGTGATCGTCGACTGTCCAGTAATACCATTGCCAAAGCCCGCGCGCGGCGTTTAAGCGGACGGCCGGAACTGGATCGTCAAGGTCACGCCTTAGCGCCAGGCCCAGTCGTGTATCGCCGGCCAGATACTTGAAGTGCTGATTGAAGACCTGCGTTGCGCCCCACCGCGTGCGCGCGTTGGAGGAAACCAGGGCAGCGGCCAACTCCGCGCGTCCTTCCGTGGTGGCATCGGGCCGGCGCTCCAAGATCATGCGCAATGCCCATCCAGCCGTGCGTTGCACCATCTTATTGGAGTCGCCAAGCGCGGCAATCAGCGCTTTTGTGGCGCCGGAATCCGCCATGTGCCCCATCGCTCGAGCAGCAGCTTCGCGCGCCAGAGGTTGATCGCTGGACTCCAGAATGGCCCGCACCTGCCGTAACACAGGCTCAGGAGCGAGGTCCCACAACTGATCGAGCTGCGAAAGTAGCCGAGGCAGATCATGGCCGGCCAAGCGCTCGGGAACTGGCGGAAACGCGTCATCCCAGCCCTTCTCTTTCGCGGGCTTCCGATTGGGCCCCGGATACAGAGTGGACAGCGCCATCACCGCGAACTGCGTTGCGCGGAACGGTGTATTGAACCCCTGGTAAACCGGATCCCCTTCCCAGCTTCCTTCCGGCCGTTGTGCCTTCAAGAGAGCATCCACAGCACGCGCCAGGTGAGTGTCGGTCTCCGGCCGCCGCCCTGCCAACGCCGCTGCCAGAACGGCATGATAGGAAATAAAGTCAGCCGGCTTCGCGTTTTTGTCGAAAGTGTAGGGCCACATGCCGCCCGGCTGTTGAAAGCTGTAAAGCTGATCGAGCAACTGATCCAGCTGCGTGCGATACTTCTCCCGGCCGATGGTGGCAAGGAAATGAATCTTCCAGTTCAAATCGATCATGTTCTTGGGCTCACGCGGAATTGCCAGGCGCTCCACCAAGTCCCGTTCGGCGGCCCATTGTTCTTCGCGAGTCTGCTGGTAAAGTATCTGGAACGTCTCCCAGCTCTGTGCGGCTATTTCAAACGGGCTTATCGAAGGCTCACAGCCGTCTGACTCGTCGCCCGGCATTGCGGTGCGGTCCTGATAGTGAATCTTTAGGAAGTTCCCATAAGGCACGTTGAAACTCAGCCTTGGAGGATCGTGCGTAACGTTCTGTTCGAACAGGTGCTCGATCACTGGCAGCCGGCTCGCAACGGTTCGCGCCGAATAGATAACGCGAACCCAGTCCGTGCCGGGCTCGCCATACAAAGGCCGCTGGTTGTTGTAAATACGATCGGTCAAGAATTCGAGTGCCGGCCGCTGCGTCGGCGGATAGCCGTTCGCCACTGCCGTCATGTAGCCGCGCGTAGTGAACTGGGTCGGGTGGCACGCGATGCAAAGCTGTGTGTCGGAGTGCACCATCGTGGTCCGCAAGCCCACTGCCCCGCGGCGCGGCGTATTGGACAGCCACGTATCGCCCATATTGATTAGAAAGTCCATCCCCGTCCGCACCGCCTGGCGCGGATCACGGTACGGCGGCACCGCGTAATCATACATATGTAACTGGTAGGCGGGATGATTGGCGTCTACGCGGACATAATAGGTCTCACCCGGCTTGAGAATCCGGGTGCGAAACTTATAAAGCCCCGGATAATTCTGGGTGGCTTCAATCTGATAAATCGCCGCGCCGTCCGTGTAAGGCACGACGTCCGGCTGGCCTTTAGCGTTCTTGCCTGATTGGAAAATGTCGACATCCAGAGGCACTTCGCGATCCGTGATATCAAGCACGAAATATGCGAGCTTGGGCTCTGTTCCGTGAAACGTGAAGCGGAACCATTGGAAGCCCTTAAGCATTTCCGAATACTGATCCTCACTGGGTGCCGGTGCGTAAGGACGTTCGTCGCCACCACCAAAAACCGTTTGTCCGAACTCGACTGGTTGAGCGGCCTGCCAGGTGTCGTTAGGAGCGGCCGCGATCACCGACGGATCTCCAGGTTCGGTAGGTATCCGGCGCATCGTTGTTTCGAGCTCAGGAAGAGGTTCGGCGGCGGGCGCGCTAAGGGTCACGCTCACTTGGCCGGGGACGCGGGGCCTGAGTGTTAGATAAAAGTCCAGATCGGCGGTGTGCAGCACCTTCTCTGCTATTTTTCCGCGCGCGTCCGCGATTGCTACGCGGACCTGGCGATTGCCCTGAATTTGCTCCGGATTCTTTATGGCGATCGTGACCGCATAGAGCGACGCGGGCTCTGCTGCTCCCAACGTGATCCGCCGCTGCGGCTCGGTGCGGCGCGAAGTCCCATTAGGACTTGCCTGCATAGCCCGCAGCAAAAGACCGCCTGCCGCGAGACCGGTCAGAACAAATCCACATGTTAACCATTGCGGCACTCTAGTGTTCTTTTTCTTCATCGCGGGCTCCAGTACCCTCGACAGCTTGGTGCTTTTTATTGTATCGCCGACCACGCTTTCACCCGCCTCGAAGCACAACAGTGCAGGACGCTGTGATGCGAGACTCCCCTTTGGGTCGTCATTTCTGTCCAAGCAAGTGGCTTGTTTTGGCAGAAGCACCTACACTTATGAATCGCCCGAATACGCTACACTGCAGAGCGGCCTCGATTCCAACCTGAACGGCGATAGCGCGGGCGACCGGGCTATCGTCAATCCGGCCGGCGCGGCAAACGTGGGCAGTGGCGTAACCGGCTACAATGCGCAGCGCCAAGTGGCGACATCGAGCGGGACAATTGTTGCCTACGTGGCGAATAATTCGAACGCCCGTTACATCGTCGCCGGCTCCGGGGCGCTGGCCAACGGCGGACGGAATACCTTCCCGCTCCACCCGATCGATAACATCGACATCACTGTGAAGAAGAGGTTCACTTTCCGCGAGCGGTACTCGTTCGATATCGGCGCGCAATTTTACAACATCTTGAATCACCCGCAGTTCACTGGTGGCTATACCAACGATGTCCGAATTAAAAGTTTCATCAACGCGCGCAACGATCTGGTTCCCAACGATCCATTATTCGGGCGATTCGGTCAGTTCTATACCAGCAACTCCCGAGTCGTTCAGGTGTCCGCTCACATCGTTTTCTAAGCGGGCTGCCAGCTAGGGAGTATCGTATAGCAGGACGTTATAGTCCTTGGACTTGAGCGTGTTCTCGATGGTGGGCCAGACTTTCTGGTGCGTCGCTGAGGCTATCCATTTCTGACGTAGCTCTTCGCTGACGAATGTCAGCACAAACCGGTAATTTCCGGCCTCGGGAGCTTTGCCTTGAATCGCTGAACGCAACTTCAGCATCTGGACGTCGATGTATCCAGGCTGCTTGCTCGCGGCCGGCCGGAAGATGGTCTTGAAGTTATGCAGCATCTCCTGTTCTTTCGCCGGGTCGACGGAAAGATCCAAGTGCAGTTGAATGGGATGCTCCGGAGTCGCCGCCGGTACAGCGCTCATCGCCGTGACAGAGCCGGCTCCGACGAGTATCGTTTTCAAACACGTCCTGCGTTTCATATAGGTCCTCAGTTGTTATTGATAGAGCGTTCGCTCGCCGGTGGACGCAAGCTTGATGCGGTACAAGCAGGTCCGGGCGGTAATGTAAAGAGACTTGCCGTCGTCGCCCCAGTTGCAGTTGGCTGGTGTTTCCGGCGGCTTGATCGTGCCGAGATGCTTGCCGTCCGGGGAAAATACCCAAACTCCGCCAGGACCCGAGCAGTACAGGTTCCCCTGGGAATCCAGTTTCATCCCATCCGGCAAACCGTCTTCCTTCTCTGCCGTCACATCGAAGAAAACTCGCCCGTTAGTAACAGCGCCATTATCGGCGACGTCATATCGCATCCAAACTTTGTGCTTGTCATCCGAATTCGCGATGTACAAGATCTTCTGATCGGGTGAGAAGGCAATTCCGTTGGGCCGCGTCAGATCCCGAATCACGACCTGCAGTTTGCCATTGGCCAGTCGGAACACTCCGTTGAAACGCAATTCCTTGGCCGGGTCGTCATCTTCCTTGGCTAATCCATAGGGAGGATCGGTGAAATAAAGCGATCCATCGTATTTATAGACCAGATCATTGGGACTGTTGAAGCGTTTGCCCTGGAACCGCTCCACCAGAGGAGTGATTTGCAGATCTTTACTTACTCGGACGATCCGGCGGTTTCCATGCTGACAGAACAGCACCGCTCCGTCTTTATCCGCGATCTCGCCATTCGGACCAATGAGCGCACCCGGCGCTCCCTCTTTATCCTGGCCGGCATGCTCGATAGCGATGGTGGCTTTTCCATCCGGAGACCATTGGCGCACCACGTTGCCCATCACGTCGCTGAACCAAAGGTGCTGTTCCTGGGGGCGCCAAACCGGCCCTTCCGTGAACTGAAAGCCACCGGCGAGCTTCTCAATATGGGCATCCGGCGGCACCAGCGCGTCGAACGCGGGATCGAGCCGCACGATGCTCCCTACGCCCGTCGTTTCTTTTATGGGAGTGGACGCCGGATTGGTTGAAGGAGAGCAGCTAACGGTCAGAATCGCGACTGCGAACGGGAATGCCGCTTTTTTCATCATGAACCTAGATCTCCTTCAGCAGCCATTGAACCGCTCTCCTCTGCAGTTTGAGATATTCCGGTGTCCACAACGCATGGATGGTATGTCCTGGCGACGTAAACACAACCCGTCCGCGGCCGTAGTCGTAAGCCCAACCGGCGACCGATTTTGCTCCCAGATTCTCGTACTTCAATCCATCGACATTCTCAGCCTCGAGCAGGATGTATTTCCGGTCTTTGTCGTAGTGGACATAATGCTGCTCGTCATTAACGACGAAGTCAGAGATGCCCTGAGTGATGGGATGGTTCGAGTTCACCACGCGCACCTTGAAGGGCCGCAATGGCGGATGGCCGATATAGGCGCCGCCCATCACGTCGCGATAGGTTGGTGAGGAAAGCGATACATGGCTGTTGTTGTGGAGTGAGTAGAAGCCGTTTCCCGCGGAAACGAACTCTTGGACGGCGCCGGCCTGTTCTTCGCTAAGCCAGTTTTGCGACTTTGCTTCGGGAAAATCTTCCCGGTTCTCGAGCCCCTGCTCATAGGACGTGTACGCATCGGGACCGAGATAGCCGTTGGGCCAGATCATGCCGTCGCGCAGACACAGAAATAGTTGATAGTTGCCGAGCAGGCTTCGGGAGAGGCGCCTGTAGTCGATGGTGTAGTCGACGGAGATGCCTTGTCCTTCGAACATCTTGGTCAATGCGACTTGGATGTAGTCGGCATTGTGATAACGGTCGCCGATGAGGGCCAGCGCCCGGCGTGCGCTGCTGTTTTGACCCGATGCCGCCAGGCGGAGCAACCCAGCTCCGGAAACCGTAGCCGCGCCGCGCAACAGGGATCGACGGGAAATTGAGAAGGACATGTGCGCCTCCACACTAACTCCCCGGAGTTTACGCGGGTTTGAGTGGCGAAGTCAACGAGAAATCCGCGACAACGAGAAATCCACGATACATTTTCAAATATTTTGAAGCCGGCTTGAAGTTATCGCCAGCTGTGACTAGACTAGCCCTGTCTCGTTCTCTTTGTTCGTAAAACGGGGTGTGCATGCGAGTTTGTGTATTCGTTCTGGGGTGTTGTCTGCTGGCGAGCCAGGTAGGATTCCAAGCTGCTCACCAATTTCACCCAATACATGGCTAGCAACATGCGGGGTCACGTACTGCAATTTCGCTGGGAAGCGTTCAGCTCAGGGCTTCAACGAGGTGAAAAATGCGCATAGCCTTCTTTGTCGGGGCGATGTTCGTTCTAAGCGTCGCCGGTTTCGCTCAAACGGCCGGTCAGATTACCGGCCAAGTCACGGATGCCAGCGACGCCATCGTCGTGGGCGCCATCGTGACGGTAACTAACTCCCAGACGAATGTCGCGCGCACGACCACGACGAACAGCGCGGGGGATTACACTTTCCCCGCGATCCCGCCAGGCGTTTACAACGTGAAAGCGGAGATGCCGGGTTTCAAGGGCGAGGTCCGCGAAGGCATGCAGCTGGAGGTCGAGCAGATTGCGCGCATTGACTTTCACCTGCAAGTCGGGGCCGTCACGGACACGGTGGAAGTGACGGGTGGCGCTCCACTGCTTACCACGGAGAGCGCCACCGTGGGGACGGTCATCGACAATGACCGCATCGTCAATCTGCCTCTGAACGGGCGCAGCTTCACCCAGCTTATCGCTCTTAGCCCCAACGTCGCCTACAATAGCGTGGCCAATGGAGGCCAAGCCAGCGCTCGCCAAGGCGGTGATCGAACTACACAGGAAATCTTTGTCGCCGGCGCACGCCGCGAGTACTTGAATTTTACGCTGGACGGCGTCCAAAATACCGATCCCGGCTTCAACACCTACGCCGTGCTTCCCTCAATTGACGCCTTGCAGGAATTCAAGGTGCAGACTGGCGTTTACCCGGCCGAATTCGGGCATCTGCAGGTACAGGTAAACGTGTCCACTCTCAGCGGAACCAATCAATTCCACGGCGCCCTGTTCGATTTCCTCCGCAATAACGATTTTGACGCACTCCCTTATGCCTTTACCAGCGTCGCGCCGCCTTCCTCGCCCTTTAAGTGGAACCAGTATGGCTACACGGTGGGCGGACCGGTGTGGATACCCAAACTCTACAATGGCAAAAACCGGCTGTTCTTCATGTCCAACTATGAAGGCTTCAAGCTGCGTCAGCAGGCCCAGACGGTTTACACGACATTCCCCGCCGCATTCCGAACCGGTGACTTCTCCTCAGTGCTGGCGACGCACGTCATCACCGATCCGACGACCGGCACGCCGTTTCCCGGTAATATCATTCCCGGGGGCCGTCTGGACACGATCGCCAAAGGGCTCCTGCAGTACTATCCCGCGCCCAACATCCCGAACGCACCGAACAACGGCCTGTCCAATAACTACCTCGCGCTGGACAACATCACTGGGAACAAATATCAGACTACTCAGCGCGTGGACTTTGTGCAGAGCGCGAAATCAAGTTGGTTTGTCCGTTATAGCATGCAGAATGAAAGCGGGGTGATGCCGGCTTTAGATGCGAATGGCATGAGCCTGGTCACCGATGCCAAGCAGACGGCGATCAATAACACGTTCATTCTGTCGCCGAGCCTTCTAAACGAATTCCGTTTCGGCTTTCTGAACTTCTACAACAACTTTGCGCCCGAGCTGGCAGGCAAAACGGACGTCGTCAAACAGTTGAATCTTCCGGGCCTTTTGAGCGACCCGGCGTCCCCTGCCTGGGGCGTTCCCAACGTCGGCTTGGGAGATGGCTTTAGCGGTTTTGGCAACAACACGGACGGTCCCTACACGACCTCGGATCACATCTTACAGCTGGTGGACAACATTTCCTGGACCCACGGCAGCCACTCATTCAAGTTCGGCGCCGAGGTTGACCGCACAGATTTCAACGAAACCGGGAACCAATACGCCCGCGGGGCGTATAGCATCACGAATCAGGCCACCGGATACACTCCTGCCGACTTCATGCTCGGTTATGTCGCCAGTACGACAGACGCCGTCGCCCTGGCGGTCGCACGGTTTCGTCAGACGAGCCAGTTCTATTACATCCAGGATAGCTGGAAGATCCGGCCTAACGTCACCATCAGCTACGGCTTGCGCTACGAATACGTACCGGCTTGGAGTGACAGGGTGCCTTTGGTCAATACCTGGTTTCCCAGCGGTTACAACCTCCAGGGCGACCCCAAGGGTCTCAATCCACAGCCAGCGAACACCCAACCCTGCATTATCGAAAACGGAACCGGCAATTTTAATAGTGGCAATGTGGTCTTCCCGACGGTCGCTCAGGGGGGCGTTTGTACCGCCCGCGATGGCCGGTTGGGGGCAAATTTAGTCAACTCGGATCACAAGAATTTCGCTCCGCGCTTGGGAATTGCCTGGAGTCCCACAGACAAGTGGACGGTCCGCGTGGGCGCGGGCGTTTTCTACACACAAGACACTGGCAATCCGGTATTCGACATGGCGCGCAGTCTTTCCGGAAAACTGCAGAATACCGCCAACATTGCCACTCACAACCTCACGTTCGAAGTCCCCTTTTTCGCCGGGGCGAGCCCCTGTGGCGCTCTCGCCCCTCCATTGGTGTGTGTC
>DATMMD010000040.1:0-25812 GCA_035569875.1 Bryobacteraceae bacterium | reverse complement strand
AACTTTATCGAAAGCGCCTATCCCGTAGAGGATCTCGGTGATGTTCGGAGAAGTGGAGATGATGCGCTGCGGCGACGTGTCCGCCGCGTGAAGAGCCGCCGCCAATCCAACAATAAGAGTGAAACGCGTAATTCTCATTAGACTAAAACTCGAACTGCATCCCGCCCATGCCCGTTCGTCCGGGCGTTGGAAAGCCATCCTCGAAATAATTCTGGTTGAAAATATTATCCGCCCGCACAAAGAAGCGAATCGCCTGGTGCTCGCTGAGAGGAAGCCGGTAGCTTCCGCCTACGCCCGCCTTATGAATGCCGCCAAAGCGATACACTGCCGTCGATACGTCGCCGAAAATCGGCTCCAAATAGTCACTGGACGCGAGCAGATCGAAAGTTAGAACCAACCGTGATTTGACGCGTTGAGTGGCCAGAAACGAGAACTGATTCCTGGGAATTGCGAACGTGCGTATTACATCGCCGACCAGCGGGCTGCGCTCGAGAGCGTTGACATAAGTATAGGCCGCAGAAATATTCAAAGAGCGGGTGGGCGAGGCCGTGGCGCTTAACTCTACGCCGCGCGCGATGCCGCCTTGTTCATTGACGTACCCGACGAAACGGCCGAACGGATCGGTGGATGGGTTAATCAGACCCGAAGTGTCAAAGACGATGACATTTCGAAGCCATGTATAAAAATACGAGGCCGATAACTTGAGCCGGTTACCAAGGAATCTTTGATCCACCCCGGCGTCAAGACCGATCGAGTGTTCGGGCGTCAGATGCGGATCTCCATACACGGAATATCCGAACGTGGGATCGAATCCGGCGCCAAAGCGCTCGAACAGAGAAGGTTCCCGATAGCCGCGTCCCACATGCGCGCGTAATTTCGTGCCGCTCTTGCGAAATGAATATGCGATCGAACCGTCGGCCGTGTAAGCGGGCGGAGGCGCGCCAAACGAGACGCCCTGATAGGGGGCCGACGCCGCCGGGGCGAAGCTAGGACGGTCCAATGTGAAATACTGCGCGCGGACTGCTCCCGATATTTGCAATCGATCTCCCAGGAAATTCGCCTGATCCTGCACGAATACCGTGTGGCTTAGCTCGGTGACATTCACGGCGGATGACGCTGTAGGGTCGTTCGCCATTGCATTGTCGTTAGCGTAAGTCTCGCTCTCAAACTCATATCCAGCGCTGACCAGGTTGTGGCGCCCGAGGCGATAATCTACGTGAGCGTTCACTGTTTGGATACGCCCATCGTAGAGCGACCGGGTGCTTCCATCGGGCTGAAATCCAACGCCCGCGGGCCCGTCGCCATAGCGGCGGCTATTGGCTAGAACTTGATAGCTGATCGAGTAATCGAGCCGAGGGGAAAGCTGCCCCGTCAGAATTAAAGCGCCCGAGAAGAAGCGTCCCGCGCGGGTATAGTCGGGATTGTCAGGTGCGGGAATAAAAGTTGCGTTCCCGGTATTTAATTGCGAGATAGGCGTGCCTTGATCGTAGAGGCGAAGCAGTGAGGGCGCCAGTGGAATCGCATTTACGATACCGCTCGCCGGAGGTTCGCCAATGGCGCCCGGCTCGGAATTTAGTTTTCCAAAGGCATCGCCTCCGAATACGCGGACTACCAGACGCGTTGACGGTGACAGGTGGAACATCGCCCGCCCCTGGATGCTGGTCGAGCGGTACGGGTCATCGCCGTTCACACCGTTGCCGACGTAGGTTTGGCTAGCCCCGAAACTGTAAGGAATCTGGTCACCATTCAAACTACCCGAGAGTTGAGCGCGTCCGCGAAACATACCAAGGGAGCCGCCCTCGGTCAACACGCTGCCTCGCGTTCTGCCGCCGCCTTCATCAGTGATCACGTTAATGACGCCACCGATCGCGTTGGTGCCATAGAGCGACGAGCCGGATCCCCGCAGGATTTCCACTCGATTCGTGTCGGTGACAAACAGATCCTCGATCAATCCCGCAGCATCACCCTGAGTTGAAGAGCTGTCCCGCAGTCTAATTCCGTCCACGAGCACGGCGGTGTCTTCAGTTCGAAGGCCCCGGATTTGAATGGTCGTAAACGCGCCCGGCCCTCCCAATTGCTGCACGCGTAAGCTGGGCGCCAGGTTCACCGCGTCTGCCAACGTCAATTTGTCGCGATCATCAATTTCCGTGTGATCGATCACAGTCATGGACTTCGAGACTTCTTCCGGCACCTGTGGGGTGCTGGACGCGGTGACGACTACTTCTTCATGAATACCAGAGAGTTGAAGGGCAACGTCCATTGACTTGGGAGTGTCCGCCGTTAATTGCAGGTTCTCCTCAAAGAACGTAGCGAAGCCCGCCGCTTCAGCGCGCAGGATGTAATCGCCAGGCGCTAATCCATCAAAATGATAGCTGCCGGAATAATCGCTGACGGTGTTTACGCTGACGCTCGCGGTTCGCGAAAACAACGAGAGACTTGCTCCCGCCACGGCGCGCCCTTGCGGATCCCTGACCACTCCCGAAAGTGATGCCCCCTGCGCGGCGCGCAGAACCGAATGTTCCGTGCTGAGCGCGAGCAGGAGAAACAAACACACAGTTCTCATACCTTCGCCTCCTTATGAAGCAAACACGCATCTACGAAACTTGAAACGAAATCAGGCGAGGAGCGGAAATGCAAGTGCGAATACCCGGCCAGCACTGAGCCGATTGCAAATCCGTCCGCCCGCGTCTTGTCGCCTGCCCACAAGCGAAAACAGCGTGAAACTGATGCCGGCATTTCGTCGATGGTTGAATAATGAAACTCGTGGCCGCGCAGACGCTGCCCGGCGTGAAGCCAAAGAGCATCTTCGGGAACTTCCGCTTCTACATACGCGATGGCGGCCAGTTGCTTCTGCATTCGCACACGGGTGGGAAAAAGGCCGGCCATCTGGTATTCGCGACCGTCCGTATCCACGATGGCTTCGCACAAATACATGAAGCCGCCGCATTCGGCGTAAATCGGCCGACTGGTTTGGGCGAACTGAACGATCGCGTCACGCATGGACGCGTTCTCCGACAATTCCGCGGCATGCAGCTCGGGATAGCCGCCGCCCAAATATAGGGCGTCCAAATTAGCCGGGAGAGCGCCATCGGAGATTGCGCTAAATTCGACTAAATCTGCGCCGCACTTCTTCAGCAGGTCGAGGTTGTCTTCGTAGTAGAAGCAAAAAGCGGCGTCGCGGGCCAGGCCGATGCGCGCGCGACGTTCCAGGCTCCTTGGAGCCGGCGACGGCCGGCGGTTTTCCAGAGGAAGAGACTGCTCGCGCGAGACGCTCAATAGCCCGTCGATATCGACATGGGCCTCGATCCACTTCGCCATGCCGGACAGATGTTCCCGGGACAGGCTCTCGCTTGCCATCACCAGACCGAGGTGTCTTTCCGGGAGGGCAATCTTTTCATTTAGCGGCAAGAACCCGAGAGGTTTTGTGCGACAACGAGCCGCCATTGCCTGGCGCAGGATATCCGCGTGACCGCTTCCACCGACCCGATTGCAAAGCACGCCGGCGAGGCGGACATCCGGATCGAAATCCTCGAAACCATGCACCAGGGCGGCGGCGCTGCCGGCCATCGCAGAAGCGTCGATCACCAATAGAACCGGGCTCCCCAGCCATTTGGCGATCTCGGCCGTCGAACCCGTTTGTGAAACCGCATCGCTGCCGTCGAACAAACCCATCACGCCCTCGATGATGGCGATGCCGGCATCCTCGGATGCTTGCGCGAAAATTTCGAGGTTCGCCTCCCGCGAAAGCATCCAGCCATCCAGGTTGCGGCTGGCATGTCCCGAAGCCAGGCGATGAAAACCCGGATCGATGAAATCCGGTCCGATCTTGAACGGCTGGACACGCAACCCTCGGCGGGTCAAGGCTGCCATGAGTGCGATGGCGATCGAGGTCTTGCCCACGCCACTGTGTGTTCCCGCAATCGTCAACCGTGGAGGCGCCCTCACAATTTCGCCTCCGGATGCTTGATCGGAATGGGAATGCCGGCTACCACTTGATAGACAGAATCCGCGGCGGCGGCCAAGTCTTGATTCAACCAGCCTTGCAGATCTCGAAACCGGCGTCCGACGGGCGATTCTGGAACCAACCCGTACCCGACTTCGTTCGAGACAACGATCAGAATGGAAGCAGACGCCGCCGCAATCAGCTGCTCAACTTCCTTGGAAGCCGCTGTTCGCAGTACTTCGTCGGAATCATCCCGGTGCTCCCAGCACAGGTTGCTAAGCCAAAGCGTCAGGCAATCGATCAGGACGACGTCAAAATCGGCGTGGTGGGTCTGGACCACGCGCCCGAGATCTAAGGGTTCCTCAACGGTGTGCCAGTGCTTTGGGCGCGCCTGTTGATGGCGCGCAATGCGTAACCGCATTTCGTCGTCATCGGCACGTGCGGTGGCAACGAAGACAACGCGGCATCCAGCTCCACATAAGGTTTGGGCGAAGCGGCTCTTGCCGCTTCGGGCGCCGCCGAGGACGAGTGTAAGCATGAGCGAGGTGACGCGCCTCTTTCTGACGTCCCCAAGGCAGGTCTCCTGACTTACAGGTCAACGCGAAACCGGCTGCCTTCCCATTCCAAAAGAGGAACAGTGGCGTTATACAGAGCCTGTTCGCTCGCTGCTTACAGTGGCGCGACCGTGCGGGATTCCCACCCGCTTCCCTTTTCACCCGCCCGCTGGGGCGAGAACCTCGGAGCAGCTTCTATTATTACCACACCTGGCTCTCGGCGTGCGAGTTGAAATAGAACTATTTAGAATAGAAGTATGAAGCTCCTGCGGCTGTGTCCTTTTCTGATCGCATGTGTCTTGGCGCCGGGCCAGGACAATTCCGATCTTTTTGAAAAAGCTCCCGCTCCGATCGACGAAGCTCTGCGCGCTAGAGTAACTCAGTTTTATAGCGCCTACACCTCGGGCAAATTTCGTGAAGCTTATGTTTTGGTGGCAGAAGACTCCCAGGATGCCTTTCTCGCTGCGTCCAAAGATACGATGAAGAGTTGCGACATCCTCCGCATCAAATACTCGGATAATTTCACGAGCGCCGATGTCGTGGAAGGATGCAAGGGCGAGTGGGTTTATCACGGGGTCAAGACAGCAACATCGTTTCCGCTGACCAGCCACTGGAAAATCATCGATGGGCAGTGGTTTTGGTATTACGTCAAACCGACCATGGTTCCAAGCCCCTTTTCGCCGACTGGTTTCATAGCAGTCCCACCCGAACCCCAGGCCGCGGTGGATCCGGCAGCGAAAAGCCGGCCTGCGATCCCGGCTAACCCAATGGAGGCTGCGCGCGGTATTCTTTCCAAAGTACGGATCGACAAGACCGCCATTAAGTTGCGTGGTTATGAAACGTCTAAAGACGAGTTGCACGTGATCAACGAAATGCCGGGGCAGATCTCGCTGAGCATCGATCCCATCCCTTTCCCGGGGCTAAAGATCACCCCCGGAAAAACCGAGCTACAAGCCCACGAGCAGACCACTATCGTCTTTGAGTACCGCTTGGACGACGCATCCATCGAATGTGGAGACTGTGCCAAGCGGGTCAAGTCGACACTGACTGCTCAAGTACACATCCAGCCGACGGGCCAGCTTTTCCCAATTACGATAACGTTCGGAATACCGCCAGAGTTGGAAAAACAAATACCCAAGCAATAACTCGGCACCGCAAACAACCTCATCAGGATTGGTGGTCAAGGTGCATAAGTCTGAACGGAGGCTTATCACCGAATGACCCATCTATCGGTCAGGCCAGCGGGAGCGATTGATCCCCTCGCCGCTGCATCCCTCAGCAAGAAAAGCGGAGCCGTTAAAACTCAGTCGTTTGCGGAGGAACTATCGAAGACATTTGCTGGAGCGCGCTCAAAGTTTGGCGTTGGCACGGCCAGCCAAACCGACGGCGTCGCCAGCCATACTAATGTCGCGCGGCAAAATCCTGTCGCGGTTAGCGTGCTCGTGCCAAAGGCCGCCGATGCGGTTACGCCGCCCCCGCCGGTCGTCACCGACACGATGCTATCGGAGGACGATGTTTACTGGGGTGCCCAACCGGCTGCGGTTCAGCAGCTACGTAACTTAGACGACCCCTATCAGCGGGCCGCGCTGGGCTCCGAGCTTGCATCCCAAGGTTACTCAATCGACACGCCGGTGATGATTTGGGGTTGGGACCCGCACTTGACCACTCAGCTGCGGCAAAGTTTCGGCTACACCTGGGTTCCATCTGCTATGCAGGCACCAATAACCGCCGCGCCGGGCATCACCGGCGCGGGTATCACACCATACGATCCGAATCACCCGCCGCCGGGATCGATTTCGGTATAAATGCTGCGAGGATTACTGAATCGGGATACCTAAGCCTTGCGCGAAGTAGGCGGTATTCGCCGCATCGAAGGCTATTACCGCCAACGGTTGAGCCGATCCGGTTTGGGTGTCAATGGGCACTTGGAAGGTGAGGACATACACTCCCACCATTCCGGGCGCGGGGACGGCCGAGATCAACGGCACACCGCCATTGTTCAAACCGACAATCACCGTTCCGGCTACCGATTGGCCAGGCGCTCCCGCACTGCCAGTAACCGATGCGGGCGCTGTTTGACCAAGGCCGGTCACAAATATCTGAATTGTTTCGCCGGCGTGCGCTGGATTCGAGGGACTGACGTAGGTTCCATCCGGACGCACGGCCACAGGCAATTGCTGGCCGCCGATAGTGGTCTGGAAAATCCCGGGCGCGAAGAGCTGGACCTGAGCGCTGACTGTTGCCGATCCACCACCAGCCGAGTTGATGACCACGCTGGCCGTGCCGGTCTGCGTCTCGAACGGAACTTGGACCGCGACCTGGTCGGGTTGGCCCGTAGTGGTCGAAACGTAGTAGATGGGAGCGGTCACCCCATTGAACGTGATGCTGACGCCCGCGAGCGTTGGTTGAGGCTCGCCAATGATGTTATATGCGCTTACCAGTCCCTGCACTCCGGGAGCGATGCCCGTTCCGCCAATGATAACGATCTCACCGGGGGCAACGGGGCCCGTGACGAAACTGGCGCCATTCGCGAACGTCACGTTGGCGGCACCCGGAAGTCGCGCGGTTAAGTTGAACGTGGCGCTGAAACCGGCCGTGGTCGCGGTAACGACAATGGGGCCGGAATTCGCGCCGGCGGTAACGGTCGTGGAGGCCTGCCCATTTGCCCCAGTCATAGCTGACGCTGAGCCCAATGTAGCGTTGCCGCTGGTTACCTGGAACGTGACGGTCGCGCCCTGCACCGGATTGGGCGGCGCACTCCCATCAAACACAGCCACTACCAGGGGGAGGGGGAAGGCAGTGTTGATGAGCGTCGTCTGCACATCGCCTGAAACCTTCTGAAGACCGGCAGCCGGGATGTTGACGGTCAAGGTAAACGTGGCCGAGACAGTTCCAGCCGTCACCTTAACCTGCGCACTTCCGGCTACACTTCCGAGTGTCGCGAGAGCGGAAGCCGCCCCACTGGAATCGGTACTACTGATGACACTACTTAATGTGACAGTCCCAGGAGTGACTACCGACCAAGTGACCGGAACTCCGCTCAGGATATTTCCGAAAGCATCGGTAACCTGAACCACCAGCGCCGCCGGCAATTTCTGTCCAGGCGTGCCAGATTGGTTATTCCCTTGAAGGATTTTCACAACTCCCGGAGGTCCAGTAGTAATGTGAATGATGAAGTTGGGCGTGTTCTGGAAATATCCGACGTTAGCGTAGAAGGTGCCGGTCCCGACCACGCCGTTCAGGACTACGTCGCAACTTGCATTGCCGTTAGCGTCGGTCAAAAGACCATTTCCCGTTGGATTGTTGCAGGTCGCGTTGGGGGCACCGTTTCCCGTGCCGCCCCCAATCGTGACTCCCACGTTGGGTATCGGAACTCCGGTGATTGAAACGACCTGAACAACTACTCCGCCGGTCACGGTGCTTCCGGTAGGACCCGTTAGAATGCCGCCCGGGCCAGGCGTGAGCAACCTGATCTGTGCCGCAGCGCCCTGCGGCGTGGTCGTCATATAGAAAGTCACGTTCCCGGCGCCGGGGGAACTGGCGGTAATGGTGGTAGAGGCGTAGCCCAGTCCATTTTGACCGATAGTGCTGCTTAGGAAATCAGCTGTGGCTTCACCGGTGCTGTCGGTAGTCACGACAACAGAATTGGGGATGGTCCCGGGTTGGCTGCCCAGCGCGATGACGCTGCCGGGGCCCTGGGTGACGGTGAAAGTTACCGCTGCGCCCGAAATGGGCTTACCGTTTGCGTCGTTCACTTGAACGATAAGAGGAGAGCCGAAGCCTGGTATTCCGGTATTATTGTTCTCAAAAACAATTTGGCCTTGCCCGGCAACGATGGACATGCCCGCCGTGGTAGGGCCGCCGCCTCCGCCCGCGCTAACCGTCATGGTGAAAGCGGCGGTCTTGTTAGTGTTGCCAGCGGTCGCCGTTATAGTGAAAGGTCCGTTGGTGGGCGGTCCGGTGATATAGGTGACCGCGTAGCCGTCTGTTCCGGTGTTGGAGCTGTTCGGAGACGCCGTGGCCGCGTTGTTGGTCGCCCAAGTGACGGTCACGCCGCTTAACGCATTTCCATTGTTATCGAGCACCCTCACAACCACGGGCATTGAGACGCCGTTGGGCGCGATAGTTTGATTATTTCCGTATTGAAGGAGACTGGCCGGTGTCCCAGTGGTGGCCTGGTGGGCGATCGACAATCCGCCGGCGGTGATCGTCAGAGGAGCGTTTTCGGCGAAGCTGCCGCTGGACAGGTTCTCGCGGTACAGAGTTCCACCTGCTGCGACATACAAAGATTGCGGGGTCGACCGTCCGCCTATCGGCACTTCGGTTGAGAGCGTGAAGGCTTGCACCGCTGCCGAACCGAGGCCAGGTAGCGCGAAAAGACTTATGCCTAGATTCCCAGAGGACGGAACAGTAATCTGATAAAGAGTTTGATTTTGGCTGGAGTAAGCCAGAAGTGAAGTCGAATTCAGGACCTGAAGCTGACTCAGCAATACACCACTATTGGGAACGGTATTAACAACCGCATGGCTCGACAGACCGAGCTGTATCACTTCACCGGTGACAGGAGTTTGATTGACGGCAAATGCAGACAGGCCATCTGGCGTGAAAACCAATTTTCCTGGATTGGCATTCATCGTGATCGGACCGGCTGGGGTGACTGTTAGTGTGCCGGGGTTGATTTCCAAAATTTGATTCGGCGCGCTGATATAAATCAAGCCATTGGGTCCGACGGCGACGGCGTTGGTCGGGCCAGTAATGGCTAGAGTAGTTGGGCTGAGCGTGCCAGAGCTGGCGTCTACCACCGCCAGAACGCTGCCCCTTGGATTAGCGCTATTGGAGCCGAGGACGTAAAATGTCTTTCCATCCAGACTGGCCGCCACATCATTTACAGTGACGCCCGGTCCGATTCCGATACCGTTGGGAAGAATGTCGGTATCCGTGGTGGTCTCGAAGATATGCAAAAGGCCGGCCGCAACTGCGAACCGCTTGCCATCCTCCGACATTACGGCCGCGGTGGCTTGGGTGCCCAGGTTGGTGGACCGTGGAGTGGCGAAGCTATTGGAAATGACGGTAACCGTGGAGCTTCCAGAATTGGCAATCGCATAAAACTTGCTGTTATCGGGCTTGGCAAGAACCAAGAACGTACCGGCTCCAACCGAGGCTCCAGTAACGTACGAAAGCGGATTAGCGACGAAAACCAAAGCCGTGTTGCCGGTGGAGCTTGCTCCGGGGACTGCGAACAGGTCATCTTGTGACTGCGCCCGAAGACCAGCTGAGAAAAGAAACAGGCAGATTACACAACTGGCGATTGCATTCTTAAGCATTATAGGAAAACCTCTCTCGGATTTCTGGACGCGGGAAAAAAACCTAAGGTACAGAGTACCACAACCTCAGTACCAGAGAACCCAGAAAATTGAAGACCGGAAGCAGCCGGGGAAGGCGCTGTCGACTCAAAAATAAAAGGGGGGAGCCGAAGCTCCCCCCTTTAGGTTGCTGACACCAGTCTCTGGTTTAGTGAGCTTGTGATTCGCCCAGTTGACCGGTTCTGGTGAGAGGCAGTAAGCCGAGATTGAACGGCTCGTCGAGTTGGATAGCAAGGTAGCCTTCGGCCAGTTTCTGCGCACCGACGTCGCTGATGAAAGCGAATCCGTGACAGTACTGGAATTGGGCGACCGCGATGATGTAGCCTTCGAAGCCCGGCGTAGCCGCGATTCCAAAGTTGCCACCACCTGAAAGGGTGAATATCAACTCCTGGCCGGCGGGTACAGCTTGGGATTTAGCAGCCGGCGGAGCTGCGCCACCACCCGTGGTGCTCCCGTAGTAATTCAAGGTAACGGGTCCCGTTTGCGGGCTGGTGCCGAATGGGTCAAGTGAAGTATTAGCCAACGCTATACCGGTATCGAAACCTGCCTGGTTCGTAACGAACGGGAATAGCAGGTCGCAAGTGCAAGCGGCGATGCTGAAGAATGTCTTCGGCGCGGCCGTGCTGCAGAAGCGCGGAATCGGAGCGGTGGTCGACGTGGTTTGCACCGTGCTGACTGGTGCGAAGCTGATGGCTACCTGGCTGGTGCCGGTGGCCGGTAGATTCTGGCCAGTGTTCGAGATCGCAGCCACTGTAATGGCTAGACTCATGGATTCGATCACGTTCGGGTTGGAATACCAGACTTCGTAAGTAACCGCAGCCGTATTACCGGTGACAGTCACAGCGACCGGGGCTGGGTTAGCAACGGCCGGAGGTGAGAAGCTGGAACCGACGAGCACGGCGAGACCAGTTGCCGCTCCGCCTGTGGCCGGGAACAACTGGACGTAGGGTGGCGCGAAGATACTAACGCCAGCACCGATGTTGGATACAGTGAACGCTATTTGCGTCCCGGTGTCAGCCAAGCCGATAGCACCAGTAGCAGTGCCGTTCGGCGAGATGCCCGGCGTCGTGGACACAAAGCCCGATTCAGTATTGTACGGGTAACCCAGCACGTTTTGGAGACCAGGCGAACTGGGAGCTGTTCCATACGGGGCCGTCGATGACGTGCCGCCAACGAATAATTGAGCGAAGTTGCGAACCTTGAAGGAAGAGGCGAAGCCTTCCGTCGCGGTTACGGCGAGTGTTCCACCTTGGCCTATTGCAGCGGAGCTACTCAAGACATTGCCGTTGATGTTGACGCACTGAACGAATCCGCCCGACTTGTTAGTCGCGATCAGGCCTGGCTGAATGAAAGCCACCACCTGTTGCGGCGCGTTAATGGTCACCTGCTGCGACCCGTTGACCGCGATGAACATCTGGATCTGGGTCGGAATCAGCGTGGAGGATACACCGAGCTGGCAAGCATTGGCGCGAACGTTGGTAATACGAATCACGCGCGTGCCCGCCGATCCGGGAGCATCGATCGGTACGCCCAACCAAACCACCTGGCTGGGACCATTCTGCATGCCCTGGAAGACGTTGTAGTGCCCGGCGCTTCCGTTATACGAACCGGCGGCGCCCACGCCAGCACCAATGCTGGTGATTTGGCAGTTGGCGCTGTTGATCGCCTGGCAACCCAATTGGGTTGTCGCAGAACCGGTAGCGGCTCCTGCGGTCGGCGGGTTGGGGGTCTCGGTGCCCGGGAACGGCTCGTCGATCGTCAGAATCGCTTCCGAGAGATTGCCAGCATAAGTTCTGCTGGTTACGTTCGTGTTCAAAAAGATCTGAACGTTGGACTGGGGAATATTCTGCCCGGCGGGAGTAAACGTACCTCCGGTGCAGTTCAAAATCAAGTCGCCGACCAGTTCCGTAATACCTTCTGCGCGGACGATCGGCGGAACGCCGGCATTCGCGGTACATGCGAACGCGGCATTCTGTGTTTGCGCGGATGCTGAAGTTCCCATGCCGAGCAGAAGGGCCACTACAGCAAACGCCAAAAGCCATTTGCGAAAATCTGCCATTTCCTTCTCCTTGTGAAAAATTGAAATTGAATTGATGGAAGTTCTCTTTATCAACCTGAGCCTCGAGTTAACGCTCGTCATGAAGATTCTGAATCTCACCCGATCAAACCTAGCTCGAACCTGCTCCTTATGAGCCTGCCTGCCTTGCCTGGTCGAACTCTCTTCATCGTCTCCATCTAGCTCAACTTGTTCTTTAGACTTCTCGTATGTTTTGTGCTCGCGGGATTCATGCGTCAAAGATGAATGCCGCCGAACCGTTCGGACGCAGTCAAATCATTCATAACACTCTACGCGAATCAAGTCAAGCGTAAAGTATTGACATCACAAGCCCACTTAGTCCAAGTTACAACACGGCCCAGCGAACCATTAAATCATAAGAGCGGCTTGACTGGTCAACAGTTTACAGCCAACGGTTATAGACCGTCCTCGAATGGGGATCTCAAGGGTTTTATCGGCGAGCGCAGCAGCCCTAGGGTTAAGACCCGCGTTCGCTTAGGGTAAATCGCGCACTGAGACGAATGATCCTTGGGGCGGCGTTCAATGATCACTCTTTAATATCTTTGCGCAAGCTCTTAATCCGGCCCTTTAGCTCATCAGTCGCCTCGACCATCTGATTTGTGTCGTAGATTACATGCGGAGTGATGAAGATGATGAGTTCCGATCGTGTCGTGCTGTACGACCGCGAACCGAACATCGCGCCGATAATCGGCAGCCGATTCAGGCCAGGGATTCCGCTGGTCCCGAAATTGTTTGTTTCAGAGATGGTGCCGCCGATGGCAATGGTATCTCCATCCTGGATCGTGAGCTGCGTTTGAACTTCCTTCTGATCGAAAGAGGGAGATTGAATGCTGCTACTCGTAGTAGCCGCCGGTGCACTGACTTGCTGGTCAATGATCAATGTAACGATACCGCTGGGAGTGACCCTGGCAACGATGTTCAATGTTACACCGGTGCTTTGTTGGGAAATCGAGTTCGCAAACAGAGAACTACCATTTGACTGGGCGCCGGTGACCGCTTGGGCAGTCAAAGTGGGTACGGACGTACCGACGGTGATCGAGGCGGGGATGCTATCGGTAGCGATCACCGCCGGCGCCGAGAGCTCCTTAGCTCGACTTTCCGACTCTTGTAACACCACCGCGGCCAGCAGTTCGCGGCTCTTTCCCACCAGAGTGGCAGCCTGAAGGCTGGTGGTCGCACCGGCTAAACTGCCCAGGAAGGTGTGCGGCGTTGTGCCGGTTATTTGCTGTAGCGTCGCCGACACACTGCTCGAGAAAGCATGCGTCAGATCCACGGAATAGATCTTGGCTTCAATCAATACTTGTCGCGGAGGCACATCCAGATCTTTGAGGAGCCTCAATATGCTTTCGTATTCCTGGGCCGAGGCCTGAATCAGCAGCGTGTTGTTCAATGGATTCGCAATGACGCGAGGTATGTGGCCGCCGGCTGTGAAATCGGCCGCCGGGGCGTTGCCCAAATATTTTCCGGTGAGGTCGGTCGTGGCAGGAGCGGCCCCGATCGAGCCCGCCGAGGCAGCGGTCATCGGCCCGTTGGTACCAGCCGGAGGCCCCGTGTAACCGCCAGGAGCAGGATAGCCGCCGCCGGGATAGCCATTCCCATAAGCCCCGCTAAGCCCCCCGCCATATCCATTACCGTAGCCACCGCCGCCATATCCTCCGCCACCAAATCCTCCGCCGCCAAACCCTCCGCCGCCAAATCCTCCGCCCCCAAATCCGCCCCCGCCGCCAATTCCCGCACCTCCGCGGCCGAAACCATTGTTGCCGGCGCACATGGCGATGTTTGAGGTCTGATATCCAAGTGGATTGGTCAGTTGTCCATAAAGGGCTTGGATCGAGCAGCTAATTGCCTGGGCGTCACCGTAGCGTACGCGGTACACATAATTGTTGATGGCCCCCACGGCGAGCTGGATGGGAACGTCGAGTTTATCGAGCCACTTTCCGACTTCATTAAATACGCCCGGGTTGGGGGCGACCGCGATAATCGAATTAATCCGGTCTATGGGTAGGAACTTAATCGGTGTTTTATCGGAAAGAGCGATGGACTTAACGATGTTCTCGAGTTCCTTGGTGATGTCGGATGGACGGCCGTTCTTCACTTCGTAGACGTGCACCCGTTGGTTGGCCAGGACATCGCTGTCGAACATGCCCACCAAATCCATGGTGCGGCGCATGTTCCGGCGGCTGTCGAGGATCAGCAGCAGGTTGGCCGGAGCATATTCGTACATGGATGCGTTTTCGCCGATGAAAGGCTGCAGCACCTTCACCAGCTCGCTGGAGGTAACGTACTTGAGGAAGACCAAATTCAGCATGGTCTGGTCGTCTTCGGGAATGCTGCTCGAATCGCCCTTATGCTCGGGGGGAATGGGCAGGTGCGAGATGTCGCCCAAAGGCACGATACGGTAGAGCTCGCCTTGCTTGACCATTCCGTAACCGTTGATGCGCAGGATGGTCTCGAGCAGCGACCGGGTATCGATGTCCTTGGTGTCCCCATAAGTGTTAAGGATCACGCCGCCTTTCACTCTGGGATCGAGAATGTAATTCAGTTTGAGCTGGCGCGCCAGCAGATCAATAACTTCAGTTAATGACGCATTGTTGAGCGACAAGCCGCCATAAACGGTAGGCGAACCGGTTGGGACTGGCGCGGGCGTTTGTGCCGTGGCGGGTTGACCGGGCGGGGCCTGGGCAGGAATGGCGGGTTGGGCCGGCTGTTGTGCAGGCGTGGGGTCGGGAGCCCGCTGGTTGAATCCGGGCGGAAGAGTGGGCGGCGCCCCCGGCGGCGGTTGCTGCGCCAGCGCCAAGCCAGTGACCAGGAGGGCGACGAAAGCTTTCTTAAACCAGCGGGCCTGGGGCACTATTCTTTCTCCTGCTTGTCCCTGCTCTTGTCGTCGTTCTTGTTCTCCGGCGACGTCTTACCAGAATCCCTCGGGCTGGCGCCCTGCTTGGCCTGGTAGGTGGCCAGCAGATCTTTCTCGTCGGCGTTCAAATCGGTTTTCTTGGAGACCCACTTCGATATTCCGAACGGGGTCCGGCGCTGAAACTCGACTCGATCGCCCAGATCCCGGACCACGCCGGCCAGCGGTTCCTCTTTCGCAACCTGCTCAGTGGGTTTGTCTTCCCATTTGGAAACTCCAAACGGGAACCGGCGGTAAAACCAGGTCTTCCCTTGTGGATCTGTATACCGGAAGAGATTGGGTTCCACCTCGGTAGCTCCCTTTGGGATCACTGATGACACAGGATCCGCGGCAGTGGCGGCTTTGGACGCGTCACTCTTGCCCGCGTCCTGACTCTGCTTCTTATCCGCGTCCTTGGAGGGCTTAGTATCTTTGTCCTGCGCGAGCAACAATGCCGCGGCTGTCCAGGTGAGTATGATAATTTTCATGCTTTTTCCAATCGTTATTTGACTTGCTCCCATTGGCATCCCGCTCCGAACGGCGTTTGGCTCACGACTTTCTTATATCCATCCACTACAGTTCCCGAAGGCGACTTGTCTCCGGGCACGCATCCCTTTAGGCCGGCTCCCGTGTCGATCCCTGGTCCGGCAGTGCCGTTCGCCGACAACGGCTGGGCTGGCTTGGGCGCTCCGGCCGCCGCAGCGGGAGCCGGAGGTTCAGCCATTGTCAGCGGCGTCCGATCCAGAAGTTCGTCAATGCGCTTCTTGAACTGCTTGCCATTCCACTCGAAAACGACAAAACTGTTGTCGATGGAAGCGATTTTCCATTCCCCGATTTTTTCGCCGGGATGATAGCCTCTCTGCTGTCCGCCGGCTTTGTCGGAAAGCACAATAGTCGGCGGCACGCCACCCCACAACATCACCCCGCGTGCCACCGGAAAAGGCGGCGCGGGCTTCTCTGGCGGGGGTATTACAGGATCGAGGATGACGTTGGGATTGCGGTCTTTGGAGAACAGGTTCTGGGCCGCGACGGCGGCGTAAGAGGTCGCGGTCAAGGGCTGGACTGTCGGCATGGGCGCCAGAGCTCCGGTGGGGATCGGCTTGGCCCCCGAGTGCAGCAAGGCCTGCTCTCGCGCGTGAGCCCGAATCCGCTCTTGACGCAACTCGACGCCCAGCAGCGCCAGCACCGCCACCAAGCCCAAGTCGAGCAATCTTAGTTTCCGATTCAAAACTGGGACGTTCCTTTCTTCGGGGCCAAACGCTGGGCCACGATTCCAGAAACGGTCAGCCGTACCGGCATAGTCTTCTGCTTGGGATGCGCCATTCCGAAACGGATCTCGTCGGTGGCGATGGTTTCCGGTTGCGCGCTCAGCGTTGCCAATAAATTGATCAGCTCATCAATGCGGCAATCGACGGTGACTGACACCGTAACTTGCCCATATGCATTTCCGTACGATCGTGGCTGTCCCAGCTCTACCTGGCGGATTTCGAGCGGTGGAGTCTGCGCTTTGGCTACGCGCCGCAGTACTTGTAATAGCTGCGCCTGCGCCTGATCGGCGGTATCGCCCGAAATCAGTCCCTTCTCGCGCTGGGCCAGTTCGGCTTGGGCCTGCTTCAGAACAACCTCCTTGGCCGGCAAAGCAGCGGCCCGGGTTCGCAGATTCGCCAGCCCTTTTTCGACGCGATCGACGCTCTCGACCGGCGCAGAGACCTTCACGCTGCTGGACGACGAGCCGGCCATCCAATAAATGAATGCGAGCACTAATACCGAGCCCAGCACGATCAAGGCTCGTTTGTCGCGCTGCTGGACGGTCACGGAGTGACTCCCTGGCGCAGGGATCGAATGCTGAACAATTCTCCACTCGCGCTGCGCTGTAGAGGTAGCGCGAAGGATGATCCCCGGAATTGATGCGAGCTATCCAGCAGTTTAATTAACGCGGCCGCCTGCTCGGTCTCGCCCGCGATCGTGACTGAGTCTCGCGTAAGCTGCAGCGAGTTGAGCCAAGTGGGCGGGGCCAGCACCTGGGTCAGCTCATTCAGCGCGTCCATGTCTTCCTTCGTGTGGTGGCGGAAGTTGTCGAGCGTTTGAGCGCGATTGCGGGTGAGGGCGATCTCGCGATCGAAATCGGCCGCCTTCCTGGCCTGGGGATCCAGCTTCCGGATCTCCTGGTGCAGCAAGCCCAGATATTGCCGGTCCGCGTACTTGGGATACGCGACCACGGCTCCCAGCATCAGCAGCGCGAGGGTTGCTAGCGTAAGGGTCGGCACGTAGCGCATGCGGGAGCTGGACCGGCGCTCTTCGGCCGGCAGCAGATTCACGGCCAGCGCGCGCAAGGGACAAGCTCCGGCCAATGCTGTCGCGTACGACAAAGAGGCGCGCGAACCATCGTAATCCTCGGGCGCTGCGAGCGGCTTCGGGAGCGCATCATGCAGGGCGGTGGGCTCGGTCTCGGGCGGCAATCGCAACTCCGCGACTGCCAGTATCCGGGCTTTCTGCGCGGTTCCATCGACGCGCGCCGAGAAGAGCGGCCGGGCCGGGCTTTCGCCGTAAACCTCCAGCTCGCCTTCGGTCTGCTCCACCGCTAGAAACCCGTCGGCGGCCGGCGTAGAGAGAACGCGGAGCGCGGAATAAATGGCGGGCGCGGAAAATGTGAAGGAGGCAACCTTCACGCCTGCCCCGGCGAATAGCGTGGTGTAGCGGCCGAGCACTGAGCGGCGCGTGATCCCGATCAGGATGGACGTGCTCTTTCCAACGCGCGCCCAGTCGAAAACGGCTTCCTCTTCCGAATAGGGATTCAGCGAATCGAGCTCGAAGCGAATGGCGGCGGCCAGATCCCGATCGACGACCCCCGGCAGCGCCAACTGACGGACCATCACCTCATCGCGCGGCAATAACACCGTGGCCGCCAAGTGCGTGAGCCCCACCTTTTTCAGGAAGCTGGCGTAATCGGCGCCCCATTCGGTCGCCGGTTGCTCGCGGAAGCGGTGAATGGTGAGCTCGCCCAGAACCTTGACGCCGGACGGGCGGACGCGAACCGCTGTGATCATGAGATCCTCGCGGCCGATCTCGATCCCGATACCGGCGCCGATCGCCAGCCATTTCTTAAAATCAGTAGCGGTCATTGGAGGGTAGCGGCGTTGTCGTACCAGCGCAGGATATGAAACGGAGGATTCCATTCCGGTCCGAGGAACTTCACCACGGCCAAGACGGTCCGCCGGAAATCGGAAAACTGCCCGTTGGCCATGCGCAATCGCGCGGTGGCACGCAAGGTCACGACCGGGCTGGGCACTAGCGATAAGCGTCCCATGCCGGGGCCGCCGCTCGAGAATGGCGCGAGCTGTCCCATGTTGGTGATCGGCGTACGCCGTAGACTTACGATGGCCGCCGCAATGGCTGGATCGATTCCGACGGCCTGCATTACGGCCGGCTGGACTGTATTCACATCCAGCGAACCTGGAGATCCGTAGACCGACACGCAGTCCCGCAGGCCGGCATGCGGCATCAAGCGTCCCTGCTCGCCTGGAGTGTAGCTTCCGTAAAACAAGTCCGGTGTAACTCCTCGAATCAAAAGCAACTCTTCAATCTCTTGAAAAGACGCGTGGCGAGCCCGAAAAGACGGAGCCAGTGATAAGTAGTATTGATCGAGCTCTGTAAAGGAGCCACCCGGGGTGGGTGTTCTCCAGTCCACGATGCCTTGGACGACGGTTCCGGCTTGGTCGGCCGGGACGCCCAAGGCCAGTAGTAAACCCATCAACTCGTTCGGCCGGGCGTTGTTGACGTTCAGTTTAGACGCCTCGGGGATTATTTCCGTGCTGGCCGCACCAGTTGGAAAGTTGAATTGCAGCACCGGCATGGGGCTTTGGAAGTACTTGGGCGTGCCATCCGGGTTTCGATAGCCAGCCCCCCACTGGATGTAAAGAATAGCCCGATCGATGGCGCCGGAGGCCAGGTAGTAGGCGCGCAAAGAGTCGACTTCAGTGGAAGTTCGCTCGGTTTCGGCTCGCACGGTGTTGGCGACTGAGAAGGCGATGGCGGAAAGGGCGGCAGAGAGCCAGAGGACCGCCAGCAGCGCGCTGCCTTTGTTAGTTGTCATACGGCTCCAACGGCAGCCGCGTCACCCGTATTGGAATGGTGAGAGACACCGGTACGAGGCGCGATGAATCCGGAACCAAAGGAGCCATTTCCACGCGCACAGCGCTCGGGAGCACCGGCTTGACCCAGTGCAGCAGCCAACGCTCGAGTTCGGGCGGAGGGAGAAGATCCCGATAGCTGAAGCGGCAGTAGGCCAGCTTATCGGCCAGCACAAAAGAACCTGCGCCCACTTGGATCGGCAGGAATAGCGGCGCGGGCGTTCCGGTCAGCGGATCGGGGACCATGCCCGCGCAAAGCGAGCCCGTTGCGCGTGGACCGGTGTACCAACGTTCGTTGACCACCAGCCGTACGCCTAAGCCATTTTCGCCGGGGATGACTTGGTATTCGAGAATCATCGGCATTCCACGCGCGCCTTGCTGCAGGGAATAGGCGGAAGCCAGTCGCATCGACTGCGCCTCGCCTTGAAAGAAAGCGATCCGGTTCGGCGGGCCTTCTGCTCGCGCCTGGCAGTCGGCTGTGACGGGTATCACAGAGGTGATTTCCTCTTCCAAGATGCGCTCGATGCTGGCCACCCGGCGGTTGGACATGAGCTTGGAGTCGGCCTTATTCATCGCGCTTAACCCGACTCGCAGCGACATGACGATGCCGGTGGAAAGTAAGCCCATCAGCGTCATCGCAATGAGCAATTCCATTAGCGTCACGCCGCGCTCTGCTTTCCGCCTGCAGCCTGGTGCGTTCTGCGTCATCTGCCCATCCCGGCCGCTACATCGGCTGGCGTCATGACCGATCGCCGGAAGCCTTCGATCTGGAAACTGCGCCGCTGCTCTCCGTACATCCACCAGATCTCCAATTCGATGCGTTCGAGAAATGGCGCTCCGACGCCCGCTCCTGGCGTCATCTCGAAGGGCGTGATGCGCGCGCGCCAGCCCATTTGCAGGCCGGCAGTGACCTCTGGGCCCCAGGTTCCTCCGAAGAATGCAAGCTTCGGCGCTTTGGTCGCGATCGTCAGCTCGTCCATTTTCTGGTGCGCCAGCAGGGTGGCTCTATCGTAATCGGTAAGGCGCGAAGCACTGCGCAGCGAAGTGGAGAGCGCCGATAGGAGCCCGGTGACGGCCAGGGCCATGATGAGGGTGGCCACCAGGACCTCGAGCAGGGTGAATCCGCGCCGGGTCATTGTTCGGCGTGCTCGACTCATTGCTCGGCCGGCTCCACCCGCTCCACTTGCGGAACTCCGGTCATGGGGTCCACTCGCACGATCTTTTCGACATTCCTACGATTAATCAGCACCACGCCAAAACGCGGTACGGTGCCGCCTGGGTACAGGAAAAAACTGCGGGGCGCGTCCGGATTCTGAGGCAACTCGGGAAGAACGTGGGTGATCGACACGCCGGCCGGCATTTCGAGCCGGCGCGCGAATCCCGCATCAGTGGAGCGCATTGACAGCGTGTTCTCCGGTTTAGAAATGGTGATCTCCACCACCTGCTGGCGGCGTTCCGCGCGGCTCAGGCCGGTGTTGAAGAAACTCACAACGCTATTGGTCGCGGCGTTCAACCGCAGCGAGTCGACGCCCGAACTCATGGCGGGAAAACTGATGCCGACTAGTAAGGCAATCAGCGCCACGACCACTACCAGCTCGACCAGCGTTACGCCCGATTCGTTTTTTCCAGCTAACTCAGTTCTTCCAGCTGACGATGTCGGCATTCATCCCATCTCCGCCGGGCTGGCCGTCGGCGCCGTAACAAGTGATATCGGGCTCGTCACCGTGTTCTCCAGGAAAACGATAGACGTAAGGATGGCCCCACGGATCGTTATCGATCTCCTTGTCGGTGTATGGGCCCTGCCAGTTGTTGACGTTCTCCGGCTTCACGCGCAGCGCCTGCAGGCCTTGCTCGGTGGTCGGGTAGCTACTCGTGTCGAGCTTGTACGAGCCCAAGGCCGTCATAAAAGCATTGATCTGCGCGCGGGCGGCCGTCTTGCGCGCCTTGTCGGCTTGACCCATCATTCTCGGCAGCACCAGCGCCGCGAACAGCGCGATGATGACTACCACGACCATCATTTCGATCAGCGTCACACCGGCCTGTCGCCGGTTTGTCTTCTTCATGGCATCACCGCCCTTCCTTGCTACTACACCGCCACGTCATTCATGCTGACAATGGCCAGCATAATACTCAAAATCAGAACGCCCACTATCAGCCCCATTGCGAGGATGATCAGCGGCTCGAACAAAGATGTAAAGCGCCGGATGGCCGTGCGCGTATCAGCGTCGTAAATGTCGGCCATCCGGACGAACATGGTGTCCAGCCGGCCCGTTTCTTCGCCGACGCTCAACAGATGCGCGGCGAGCGGAGGAAACTGACCCGCGCGGCGCATAGGTGCCGCAATACCTTCACCGCGCTTTACTCCCAGCGCCACCGCCTCCAGCGAACCCGAAATTCTGCGGTTGCTCAATGTTGCGCCCGCTATCGCAATGGATTGCACCAGCGGAACACTATTGGCGACGAGCGTGCCCATCGCTCGCGCGAAACGGGCCGTCTCGGCCTTCCTGAGAGCGTCACCGAGCACCGGAATGCGCAGCCGCAAAGAGTCCCACCACAATCTTCCGGGCCTGGTTCGCACATAGGCATACAGCCCCACTGCCAAGGCGATCAGCGTTATAAGCAGGATCAGGCCATAGGACTGCAGGAATTTGCTGCCTTCCAGTAGCATTTTAGTCGGCAGCGGCATTTCGATGCGCGATTGTTCGAACACGGAGGCAAATCGAGGGACAACGAAATTCATGAGAACCAGGATCGATCCGGCGCCCACCAGCATCAGCAGACAGGGATAAGCCATCGACGAAACTATATAGCCGCGCAGATCGTCGCGGGTGCGCTCGAACTCAGACAGGCGCTCAAACACGGCCGCCAGCGATCCACTGGCTTCACCCGCGCGGCACATGTTGATGTAGAGATCCGAAAAATAGTCGGGGTGGGTTGCCAGGCTGTCGGCCAGCGAACGGCCGCCTTTCAACACTCGCAAGACGTCTTGGACCAGCAGCCGGAAACTGGATCGCTCGGTCAGTTCGCTGGTAATGGATAGCGCTCGATCGAGCGGTACGCCAGCGTTTAATAGCGTGGAAAGTTCCTGAGTGAAAAACAGAACGTCGCGGCGCTTGGCTCCGGAAAAGCCCGGCAGCTTCAACTCGAACGATTTTTTCGGTTCAGTGCCGACGAAGACCGGCGTCAGGCCCTGGCGGCGCAATTCCTGCGCGACCCAGCGTTCGGTTTCGGAATGGATGGTGCCGGACCGGAGCTGGCCATCGGAAGCCACGGCTCTGAAGTGAAAGTTAGTCATCACATGTTGGCAGGCCGGAGAGCTGCCCCACCAGGCTAGAATTCTTGCGTGACACGCATCACCTCATCCGCGGTCGTCACACCCTGCGACACCTTCAGCCAGCCGTCTTCGCGCAAATTACGCATCCCGTTGCGGCGCGCTTCATTGGTGATGGCCACCGCGTCGTCGTTATGCATAATCAGCTTGCGGATCTCGTCGTTCAGCTCCATCATCTCGAAGATGCCCATGCGGCCCGTATATCCCGATCCGAAGCAATGATCGCAGCCACGGCCGCGGTAGGTCTTGACCGTCTCGCCGTCGGGCGCAATACGCGTGCCATCCGCCGCCTTGCAGCTGGGGCAAATCACGCGTACCAGCCGCTGCGCCAGCACGGCGACCAAAGACGAAGTAATCAGGTAATTCTCGACGCCCATGTCGGTCAAGCGGGTAATGGCGCTGGGCGCGTCGTTGGTATGCAAAGTAGAGTAAACGAAATGACCGGTCAGCGACGAACGGATCGCGACGTCGGCGGTCTCGCGGTCGCGAATCTCGCCCACCATGATGACATCCGGGTCCTGCCGCACGATGTGGCGAAGGCCGGAAGCAAATGTCAACCCGATCTGCGTATTCACATGGATCTGGTTGATCCCGTCCATCTGGTATTCCACGGGATCTTCGATGGTGATAATCTTCTTGTCGGCCTGATTGATCCTCTTGAGCGCCGAATAAAGCGTGGTCGATTTCCCGCTGCCGGTGGGCCCCGTGACCAGAAAGATACCGTGCGGCAGGGACGTATAGTGCTCCATGCGGCTGAGCATGTGCTGGTCGAAACCCAGCCGTCCGAGGTCGTAGAAATCGCCCGCCGAGCGGTCCAGTAAACGCATCACGACGCTCTCGCCGTATAGCGTCGGCAGGGTCGAGACGCGCAAATCCACTTCGCGCCCCAGCGTCTTGATCTTAATGCGGCCATCCTGCGGCAGACGGCGCTCCGCGATATTGAGCTTGGCCATCAGCTTCACACGCGAGATCATCGCGGCCTTCATTTCGCGGGGCGGCGGCTCCTGGTTATAAAGAACGCCGTCGATACGGTAGCGGATGCGAAATTCTTTCTCGAACGGCTCCAGGTGAATATCACTGGAGCGCTTCTCGACCGCTTGAGCGATGATGGCGTTTACCAGCCGAATGACCGGCGCCTCGCTGGCCATGTCGCGCAAGTGTTCCAGGTCTTCGGCAGCGTCCGCGTTATCGGGATCGATTCCGGTTTCCCCACGCGCCGAATCACCGTAATACTTGTCGATCGCGTCCAGGATCTCCTGCTCGGCGGCGAGCACGGTGCTGACCTTCAACCCGGTGCAGCTGCGAACCGCGGCCACTGTCTCGACGTCCAGCGGATCGGCCATCGCCAGCACGACGGTGTGATCCTCGCGGCCAACCGGCAGGCAGCGGAACTGCCGCAGGAACCGCGGCGAGAGCGCGTCGGTTTCCGTCGATACAGCGGGCGGACTTTCAATGGACACCAGCGGCACACCCAGTTGATCGGAGAGCGCCGCCAGAACATCGCGCATGGCGACGAACCCGAGGTCCACCAGCGTCTTTCCGATTTTGTCGCCCCGCTCCTTCTGCAGCTCGAGCGCGCGGGTGAGGTCTTCTTCGGTGATCAGCTTGCGCTCAATGAGGATCTCGCCGAGCCGCATGCTCAGAACTCGTCAAATGCGATGGTGCCTTTGTCGGCCGTTCCAGCCTTGGCCTGGAGCAACAGCTTCTTGGGTGCGTGCATCACGATTTGCGCGGGCAGCCCCTCGCGATTCTCCCACGTCCAATAGAACAGAGAGACGCCTAAGGCAACCTGCTCATCGGCGGGAACCGAGTCGAGTGATGCCGCGGAATCAACCAACATATCCCTCATCGAATTCCTGAGAGCCGCGATGCGCTGCACCTTCTTGTCGTGAGTGCGCTTGATTTCATCGGGGCTTACAGTGGGATGGAACGGCGTGATTCCGGCGGCGGGAGCCAGATTGATCTCGCTCATGAATACCGCGCCGTATCCATTGATATAACCGCCCTGCACGCCCAGGACCTCCACCGGATCGGGGGAAAAGAGCTTCTGGAGCTTGCCATCGACGCTCTTCTCCATGGCCTCGATCATGGTGCGAGTCACCTTGGGCTTGTCCGCCATTGATCCGGCCGGGAGGGCGCACAGCAACAGGCTTACTATCATCGCGGTGTTCATTGTCCGGCCCTCGCGTCGTTGAGGGCGATCTCCCAACGGCTCATCTTTTGCTCATAATATTTGGCGGCCTGTTGGACAGTCGCCAGATCGGCTTGGCGCCGGGATTCGAAGCGCTTCTCGGTGGCGTCCAATACTTTGGCGAACTCAGTCGCCTGCTTGGCTTGGGCATCGCTAACGGACTTTGCGACAACTGCGTCCAGGCGCGCGTTCACTTCGCGTTCGATGCGCTGCTCGATCTGCGCGGTGTCAACCGACGCCGCTGCCGGCGACGCGCCAGCGGGCCTCGCGAAACCCTGCACGGTAAAACCATGCACCAGGATCGCCGCCGCCAGAATCACGGCCGATGCGAAGCCCATCGCCGGGCCCGAGCGCCAGATGGTCTGGTACCAGCGCGGCTCGAAAACCTTATCCGATACGAAGGAAATCCGGCGCGGAACCTCTTCCTCTTCGAGCGCCAGCAGCGCGGTCTGCGTGAGCTTCAAGCGCTCCAGCTCCTCGCTGCAACTCCCGCACGCGCGGACATGATCTTCGAGCGCCGTTTTGTCGCGCGAAGCCAGTTCGCCCAGGAAATAAGCTTTCAAATCTTCCAATGAGCAATTCATTCAGCACCTCCCATCTTTACGGGAGCCAAGGTTTGTTTCAGGAGATCGAGCGCGCTATAGAGGCGGGATTTCACGGTCGAAACCGGGCACGAAAGGATCTCCGCCATCTCTTCGAACTTGAATCCTTGATAGACCTTCAGCAGCACGGCTTCACGCTGGTCGTCCGATAACCGGGTGAGAGCCCCCTGCACCGCCAGGGTCAGCTCCATGGGGAACATTCGCCCGCTCGATTCGCCGCCGGTCTTTGGCTCCACGGCCAACTCACCTTCCGGACGATTCTTGCGCAGCAGCGAATAAGCCTCGTTGTGCGCAATGCGGAACAGCCAGCCCGGAAACTTAGCCGGATCTTCCAGCTTTTTCAAGTTTTGATAGGCTTTCAAAAATACGTCCTGACTGAGATCCATCGCGTCCTCGCGATTCGAAACCAACCGCAGGAGGTAGTTGAACACACGCTTCTCCCAGCGAGACACGAGTACGTTGTAGGCGTCCACGTGACCCCGTCGCGCTTTAGCGATCAGGTCGCGGTCCTCAACCTCCCGAAATATCAAACTTCGGCTCCATTCACAAAGACGGGCCCCGGGGCGAAAAAGTCGGAGGGGCGGTTACCTTGATTCTTGCAAAAATGAAGGAATGGCGCACCAAAACCCGAGCTCTTCTCCTTGGTCCGCACCGACGTGGTCCATTTGGGCCTAAAAAAAGGAGTCGGTTCATGCCGGACTCTTAATTTCTGGAGAGAGCCACGCACCAAA
>DATMMD010000039.1:0-30792 GCA_035569875.1 Bryobacteraceae bacterium | reverse complement strand
GCTGCTGCTCCGATAAAGTGCTGCCGGGAATATAAACCGAGGGGTTCAGATATTGCTGGAGCGAGAGATGGGTCGAATGCGATCCCACATATGCCAGTCGGCCGAGCCACTGATCGCCGAACTGGTGCTCCATGGTCAGATTCCAGCTATAGACCACCGGAACCTTAAAGGCCAAATCGCCATGCAGATTGAACGTGGTGACAGCTACCGGCGCGGGGAGCACCACATTCTTGGGTACAGGGAACGGGGCCGGGAAAACGGACGCGTACTGAGGCTGGCCGGCGAGTGGATTACTGAACGGGCCGGGAGGATTCGTAATCAGGATCTGCTGGGCAAAGGGCGCTTCATCCACCATGTTGTTGTTGAAAATGCCATTGGTGGCAGAATCGTAAAACATACCCGCGCCGCCGCGCAGGCTGGTCTTGCCGTCGCCGAAAACATCGTAAGCGAAACCGACGCGCGGACCCCAGTCCTTGAAATTGTTGCCGGTTCCATTGGTCGGGAACCCCGGGTCGCCCCGGAATAATAATCCTGGAGGCGCGTTCGGATAGACGATGGAATGGATTCCCGCTTGGTAGTTTGGAATCGAGAAACCCTCCACGCGTCCGTCCACTTCGTGGTATGGGAAATAAGGCTCCCATCGCAAGCCCAGATTGATCGTCAATCGGCGCGCGACCTTCCAGTCGTCTTGAATGAAATATCCCGACATCCAGGCGTTCGCATTCTCGAACTGGCCCTGCGCCTGCTGGAATTGGTACAGATCACCGATTATAAAATCCGACATGCCGTTACCAGTGGAAAGCGAACGGTTGGACTGCCCCGTAAACGTGAACAGGCCGGGTGAGTTGAAACCGTTATCGAGTTCCACCTGGCGCCGCTCCAGATCGAAGCCGATGGTGAGGTTGTGGTGCCCAACCACCCAGCGGATTTCATCGTTTCCAATGAAATTATTCCGCGTGAAGCGGGCGAACGGGTTGTCGCCGAACTTGAAGAAGCCGGTGACATTAACAGACTGGACGTCATTGGCCGGAGGCTGATAGGGAATATTCACGCCGAATGTACGCACGCTCGGAACATCGGGAGCGGGCCCGCGAATCGACGCGTCACGTAGAAAGCCAACGCGAAATTCATTCAATAAGCTGGGGCTGAAAACGTGCGTTTCCTGCGCCAGGACGTTCTGGGCAATGATGTCCGAACCGTCGGCGTAGGACAAGATATTGGTCGGAGTGTAGACTGGCTTATTAGTGAACAATTGCCAGTCGTAGCGTAGACTGGCGTGATCTTTATCGGAGAAAACGTGATCGAGGCGGCCCATCACGTCGTTGAAATTCTGGTGTAGTGGCGAAGAGTAAAACACGATTCCACTCGCAGCCGTCGAGGTCGGCAAATATTTCAAAACGGCGAGCGACGCCGGATCGATGCGGTTGAGAGGGATTTGGTTCTCGGGAAATGGCTGGCCCGTCGTCGGGTCGTAAATCGTGGCCTGACCCGCAAAATTGCCTGCCTCTTCGGCTGGCGTTGGGACAGTTTGGTTCAAACCGTTGGTTACGTCCCGGAGACTGGTGAATTGGTAGCCGGCGAAGAAGAACGTCTTGTTCTTTTTGACCGGACCGCCGATGGTTCCGCCCTCCTGACCGCGCTTCAGCGGATCGGGCACTTTCGCGAAATAATTTCGCGCGTTGAGATCGCCGTTGCGGATAAAGCCGAAGAAATCACCGTGAATGGCATTGGTGCCGCTCTTGGTGATCACGTTGACCACTGCGCCCGCGTTGCCGCCGTATTCGGCGCTGTAATTTGCCGTCTGGACGCTAAATTCCTGAAGCGCGTCGGGAAAAGGGAACGGATTGTTCACGTTGGTGTAGCGGTCCACATTGTCGGCGCCGTCCAGATTGTAGGCAACCATGTTCTGCCGCGCGCCGTTGGTCGTAATTTCGACCGCGCCCGGAAATGTCTTGGTCTGGCCTTGATCCGCGCCGCCGTTGGGCGCAAGCACGGCGCCCGGCACCAGCGTCGTCAAGTTCGCGGCGTTGCGGCCATTCAGAGGCAAGTCAACCATTCGCTGTGAATCCACTACCTCTTTAAGTGTCGAGGTGTAGGTGTCGGCCTGTTGGGCCGTGGCTTCCACCGTAACCGTTTGGGTGGCCTGTCCTACCGTGAGCGCGATGTTGACCGTCTGACTTTGATCGGCCGTCAGCGCAATACCCGACTGAGAATATTTGTTGAAGCCGGGCGCCTCGACTGTAAGTGTGTAAGTGGTCGGACGGAGGCCGGGCATGACAAATTGGCCCGAGGCGTTTGTTATGGCCTCGCGAGAAGTTCCGGTTTCCGCTTCGGTGGCGGTGACTTTTGCGGATTCGACCAGTGCACCGGACGGATCGGTAACCGTCCCCACCATTGTGCCGAAACCTTGAGAGAACGCCAGCCTGCAAAGGCTAAGCAGGATTGCAGCGACGAAGCAACGCCTCATTTAGCACCCCTTTACGTTTAGCGGTCAATGGGACGGTACAAACGTGGTACTTTCGCCCATCGTTAGCGTTAACTTTTACTACAAATCCGGGGGGGAGTCAAGCCTGGGTCGCGACAGCCTGGGTCGCGAGGTCACACTAAAACGCCAGGTTCAAATGTGGTGGGCCCGACAGAACTCGAATCTGTGACCTCTACCGTGTCAAGGTAGCGCTCTAACCAACTGAGCTACGGGCCCGCGCGTAGTACGCACAGGGTATTTTAGCATCTTCCTCATTTTTCTCAACTTTCCACCCGGCGATTCTGACCCGCGGCAGCCGTGCAGATTCGCTCGTTTTCTGACGATAGAAGCACGTGAGGATTCGAATTCGTTTTCGCCCCATCGCTTCGACGTTGTCGATCTTGCTTGCGCCCGTCGTCGCGCTGGCTCAAACCGACCCTGCTTTACTGCGCTTCGTTCCCGCCGATGCCAAGGCCCTGATCAGCATCGATTGGAAACGGGTCCGGCAATCGCAGGTGGGGACCATGATTCGCGCGAAATGGGTGGACGGGAGCGCCATTCCCGGCATCGAACTGCTGAACGACGTCGACCGCGTGGTTATCTCGTCGCCGGCCCGGAATCCCGCGGACGGGTCGGGCGACGAAGCGCCAATGTTGATCGTGGTGGGGGGCCACTTCGATCTGACGGAAGTTCGGGGCATTCTCACCGCTCAAGGCGCTAAGCCGCAGATGTTCAATAACGTGCAGGTTTATCGCCCGCAGGGCAATTCCGGCAAGGAAATGGCCTTCGTGCTGCTCGACGCACAGACCATTCTAATCGGGGATCCGCACTCGGTATTCGGGAGTCTCGAACGGACCACTTTTCCGATGCCCGTGCCGGACGCTAATTCCCTGCTGGCTCGCGCGGCGCAGCTCGATACCAGCTATGATGCTTGGGCGTTAATAACCACGCCGGGCGTGCTGGCGAGCGATCGTTTGATGGCTATGTTCGCTGGGGGCGAACTAGGCACGGAAGCCCAGGGGGTTGAGATAGGTTTCTCGCTCCGCAGTGGTTTTACGGTGGATACGACTGTGAAGTTCCCATCAGAGGTGGCTGCCAAGAGGATGGCCTCCGAACTCGCGAGGCTGCTCAAGCTGGCGGTCAAAGACAAAATGGGCGAGCCGGCCATGGTCGATATGGAGAAGAAGCTGAAGATTGCGTCGGAAGGCTCCCTGGTCAAGATCGCGATGCATATGACGCAGCCAGAGCTTGACAAGAACGCACAGCTTTTCGCTCTATCCCACAAGCAGACCGTTGCCCCAGTCGCCGATGTTCGTCCGCTGACGATCCCTTTGCCGCCACCCCCTAAACCGGCGAAGCTAGTAATCCGGATTGAAGGCCTGGACGAAGGTACTCGCGAGATCCCCTACAAGCAGCAGTAGCAGTGTACGATGTGGGAGTGAGGGCTGTCGTCACTCTAATCGCCGCGGCTGGCCTGCTTGCGGCTACCGAAATTCCCAAAGGAACACCGTTCCAGATTCGGCTGACAACCGCGATCAATACGTCGACGGCCAAGCCAAAACAGGCGTTCGAGGCCGTGCTAATCGCGCCGGTCGTGATCGGCGGAACGGTAGCGTTGGGAGCCGGCGTAAAGGTATCCGGACACATCCAAGACGTCACTGCCGCCGTTAAGCCGGACGACCAGGCGGTGCTGGCGCTGGCTTTCGATCAGATCAGCGATTCCGCCGGGCATAAGGCCAGCCTCGCGGCCAAATTGGCAGGGGTGGACAATGCGCGCGAGTCGGTGGGTGACGACGGAAAAATCACCGGGATTATCGCGTCGCAAACCGGCTCTGGCCGCATGGACCAGGGGATCAACAAAGTGGCGCAGCAATATCCCGGCTTAGCGGATCTATTGGGAGCGATCAAGGAAACGGTGGTGAAGCCGGCTGATCCGAACATCGATTACGAGCCGGGAGTCGAGCTGACCATCGAGCTTACCAAACCGCTGACCTGGACCGCGAGCACAAGCGCGCTCAACGTGAAGGCCATCGAACCGGCGGAGGATTTGTCGCGCGTGGTCAACTCACAGCCGTTTCGAACCATCGCCGAAAAACCACCCCGGCCGTCCGACATCACTAACCTGATGTTTCTCGGCAGCGAGCAGGAGCTCGAGAATGCGTTTCAAACGGCGGGATGGTCGACCGCGGCGCAATTGAATTCGAAGTCGAAGCTGGAGACATTCCGCGCCATGGCGGAACAGCGCGGCTATCAGGAAGCGCCCGTATCGACACTGCTTCTGGACGGACGTCCCCCCGATCTGGTGTTCCAGAAACAGAACAACACATTCGCTGCCCGGCACCACCTGCGCATCTGGCGGCGTCCGGGCCGGTTCCAAGGCAAAGAGATCTGGATTTGCGCTGCCACCCATGATATCGGCATTGATTATTCTCAAGAGAATCATAACTTCACGCATAAAGTGGACACCCAGGTCGACCGCGAGCGCGCCAAAGTGGTGAGCGATCTCCTGTTCACCGGTTTGGTGCAGGGGCTCGCGCTGGTGGAGCGGCCAGATGTGCCCACCAAGCTCTTCAACGCCACTGGTGATGCGCTGGAGACGGACGGGAAGATGGCGGTGATCAGTTTCTAGTCCTCTATAATTGGGGATTGGCTGAACCCACCAAGATTTACAAGTACTACGATCTTCTGGCCAGCATCTTCATCGTCGTTCTGGTGATTTCCAATCTCCTCGGTCAGAAGATTTGCGCCTTCGGTCCGTTCCGCGTCAGCGGAGCCCAACTTCTTTTCCCTATCACATACATCTTCGGCGACGTGTTTACCGAAGTTTACGGGTATGGCGGTTCCAGGCGTGTGATCTGGATCGGATTCCTGGCCAACGCGTTACTGGCAATCCTGGGCAACATCATTGTGGCTTTGCCGGCCGCTCCCGAATGGAAGAATCAGGAAGCCTTCGCGATCGTATTCCATCAGGTGCCGAGGCTGGTGGTTGCCAGCTTGATCGCTTATTGGTGCGGCGAATTCGCAAATTCCTTCACGCTCGCGAAGATGAAGCTGGTCACCAAAGGGCGCTATTTGTGGACTCGAACGGTGGGCTCGACGGTCGTCGGTCAGGCGGTCGATACGGTCATCCTTGTGCTCATTGCGTTCTCGGGCGAAGTCACGGGGTCCGGGCTGGTGCGCCTGATTCTCTCGGCCTATTTATTCAAAGTGGTTTATGAAGTGGTCATGACGCCGGCGACTTATTGGATCGTCGGCTTCCTTAAACGAACCGAGGGCATCGACACGTTCGACTATAAAACGCGCTTCACGCCTTTCGCGACCGAGATGTAATCACTCGGCCAATTTCTTGCAGAGCTTCTCGATATTTCCAGATTCCTTTTCGATAAGATCGGTCGCCAGTCCTTTGAGAGCCGTGATATTAGTTGTGCTGGTGTTGTCGAGCGCGTGATTGTGGCCATCCAGCGTGGTTTGGAATCGGTAGTAGCGCTGGGATTCGCCGGCAGCGTCTGGAAGAAGCTGCCGAAGCTGATAATCCACTGTGCTGCTAACTCCATCGAACACGATGTTCAGCAACGGCGCCGCCCATCTGGCCACGCCCCAAGTTCTTGTTTCGCTATAAGACAAACTCAGATTCATGGTGCCGGTGCCCAGCGAAACCACCAGAAAATCATCGGCGTCGGGGTGGGTGGTTCTGGCTTCCACCAGCGCGCAGGCAGCGGGATTGTTGGCGAACACGCCGCCATCGATGAGCGTGTAGTAATCGGTACTGGTTCCAGCCGGCAGTTTCATAGGCTCAAAATAAGTGGGCGCCGCCGAAGTGGCGCGGGCCACCAAGCGCGCGGGGAAATCATAATCCAGCCGCTCGCGGGCGTTGGAGCTCTTGAAGAAGAATGGAAAGCTATGCTCGATCTCATAGCTGGCGACCAAAACGTCGGTGGCGGCGTCCGCGAGACGCGACTCGCCAAAATAATCGGCCAGGACGGCGTCAATCCCAGCGGTGCAGTATTTTTCTTCGGTCAGGTTGTTGCAGGCAACGATACGACGCCAAATAGACCGCGAAAAGATTTTGCGACCTTCGCGCTCATACATCTCGACGAAATTTTGGGCAGTACGCAATGGCGCCCCGGCGGTCTTGGGGATCGTCAGGCCAAGAGCCAGGATGCCGCCTGTGGAAGTACCGGCAATTAAGTCAAAGAGCTCGGCGATCGGCCGGCCGGTGATGCTTTCGATGTGAGCCAGCACCGTGGCGGGGATAATACCGCGGATTCCGCCGCCGTCGACAGCCAAAATTTTCACCGGTCTGTTCATCGTATTAGCGGGCTGCGTTTGGTGGCGCGCTCAATACAATTTTCGACGCAGTTTCAGTCGGGCCGCGCGTCGGCAGCAGCTAACCGGCTGGCACGGAAGAAGAAAACTCCTTAAGAACGGAGTGACTCATCCTTTGGAGCTGGCGCCTGGTGAAGCCAGCGCTGTCGCGTGGTTCTTCAGAATCTCGTCGACTTGGGCGGCTGAGTAGGGCGGCTGCTGAACGGACAGAACCAACTCAATCTGTTCTTCGCTCAGATGCTTGGCATTGTATAAGTGCAGGATGTATTTGGCTCGATAGCGCTGATCGCTCGCGAGAAACATCACGTCATTCCGCTTCACGGCCGCGATCCAACCTTTGCGGTGAAATTCTAGAAGCGTCTCGTGCTCGGTCTGAAGACCGGCCGCGACATCTGGGAACGTCTGATATCCGGGCAATTATTTCTCCTTGCGGGACACAACCATGCTGGCTGGGGCCTCGCTCTTCGGCTTCAATCTGTTGGAGCATCTGTACTGTCTCGATTCGATAGACAGCCGTTTTTGAGTCGGCACCTGCGGAGGGTTCACGGTCTCGCAACGCTTTCGATTATAACGATCCGGGAGGGGTGCGTGAGAACCTGAGAAGCGTTGGCCGGGTAGGAGCGCAACGGGTTCTGCACTCTCTGATTGTATTCGATATCGCCAGTATCCGCAATACCCTCAAAACACTACGGTATGGACGGAAACGACGCGGCATCGAAGCATGTAGATTAGACTAGGAGTTAAACCTATGTCAATGGGAACCGATCATGATCGGGCCAGGCTTCACCAACTGAACGAGCAATATATCGACGCTGTCTTGCGCGCAGACGTGAACTGGTATCGGGAGCATCTCGCGGACGATTTTATGTGCATCGATTCCGAGGCCACCGTCTTCGACAAAGATGGGTTCTTGCAACACATTGCATTCGGTCCGTATCTCACTGATTACAAGATTAAAAATGTGATAGTGCGAATCTACGGCGAGACTGCGCTAGTGCAGGCTACCGGATTGTTTACTCGAAAAGACGGAGCGCCGGGAGTGTGCCGCTACACCGACATCTATGTGCGAGCAGGAAACGATTGGAAGGTCGTTTCCGCGCAAATTACTCGAGCTCAAGTCCGAACGCAGGCTGCTGGTTAGAGCACGAGTCCCAACTGTTTACCGAGTTCCACGCGTCCGTTCAGGGTGAGCCGGACAGCCCGGCCGCGCATGCGCACAATCCACTTTCGCTCGCATAGGCGGGTCAATAGCGTACATCCCAACGGGCCGCCCAAATGGTGCTGCCGCTCCGTCCAATCCAGACACAGACGCGCTACGGTTTGCCGTCCGCCGAACTTTGGTGAATCTTCTCGAGCGATCTCCGCGAACCATTTGTGGCCGAGCTCGGTCAACTCACATTGTTTTTGATTCACTGGCGTCAATAACCCATGGCGTTGCATCGCGGCGTGGATATCCACCGCCAATCGACCGGCCAGATGGTTGTAGCATGTTCTCGCATAGCGAAGGATCTTGACCTCTTGTGATTCGCGATCCCGCACTCGGGGAGCTGGGGCTAATTCGCCGAGTGCCTCCAGTGCGGTTCCCACATCGGGTCCGGCTAAACGATAGTAGCGGTGCCGGCCCTGGTTCTCAACGCTGATCAGGCCGCCTTCGACCAGCTTTGCCAGGTGGCCGCTGGCAGTTTGGGGAGCCACGTTGGCGCCAAAAGCCAACTCGCCCGCGGGGAGCGCACGCCCATCGAGCAGCGCCAAAAGCATGGTTGCGCGAGCGGGTTCTCCGATGAGCGCCGCGACCCGGCCAAAGCCTATTTCCATGATCACAACTTATCAGAGTGCGCTTAAGGATGTTACGGTACAGACCGAAGCATTTTGGGCGTTGTTAAGGCCGCGCGGGCTTCAATAGCCCGATTGTGTTCCCGTCGGGATCCGCGAACCATGCAAACGTGCCGGCCGGAATAGTGATCGGCCCGACTAAGGTCTTACCTCCCAATTCGCTGGCCTTGTCGAGCGCAGCCTGCACGTCTTCGACATCCACGTAGAAGATCGTGTAATGCTCCGGTTCGTGGCCGAGTGATGTAATATGACCCGAGATGCCCTGCGCACTGGCGGTTTGAATGTTGGACGCAGGACCTGCGGCCGTAATCTGCCAGCCGAACAGCTTCGAATAGAAATCGCCGGTCCTGGCGCGGTCGCGGCATCCGATTTCAAAATGAACAACTGGCCGTCCCATGGACTTCTCCCTCCTTTGACCAAGCAGTTGAGGCGCTGCTGCCGCTAACAAGAGCGCCGAGCGGCGTGTAAGCATCTCTTTTGATGGAACCCTGTGCATCCGGTCTAGTTTAGATCAGGAATGGATCTTCTCTTTTCTCTCAAGCATTTCAATAAGTTGCACAATCTTCCGGGCGCGCGTCTCCGCTTTTTTCACCGTCTGGATTCGCCACAGTACCGCATATCGGTTGGCCCCGTCAAGAGTTTTGAAAAATGCCGCGGCGCGCGGATTCGCGTCCAGCGCTGCCTGAAAGTCGCTCGGGACGGTTGCTTTGCTGGGCGAATCATAGGCTGCATCCCAGCGCGCATTCTTTTTGGCATTTTCAATCGCCTCCAGCCCCGCGGCTTTCATCTCGCCGCTCACGATCAGCGCAAGCGCCTTCTCGCGGTTGATCTTCGACCAGATGCTCTTGCTCGAACGCGAAACAAATCTCTGCAGCCAGGTTTCGTTGCTTTCAGGCCTCTTCTGACCGTCAATCCATCCGTAGCACAGCGCGACTTGGAGCGCCTCCTGGTATGTGACCGACCGCAAACGCGAGCCCTTCTTCGCCAGCCGAAGCCACAGTCCAGTGCTCTTGCGATGGTTCTTCTCCAACCAGGCAGCCCAGTCGTGTTTGGACTTGAAGAGCCTTGCGGGGGAGCTAATCAGCATTTTCATCCCGGCTCATAGGTCGCACGGCTGATGGTCATCCCACCCAGCCGCACCACTTCGAATTTGCCTTTCTCAAAGGTACGAAGGTCATCCGGGTGCTGGAATCGTTTCAAGATCACTTCCGGGATGGATTTCCCGCGCTGCAAGGCCTAGGCAGACCACTGCGCGACACGAAGCCCCGCATTCCTACCCATCCCACCAAGGCTGGTGCTCCTTGTCAAGGTGAGCCGGGACCGAATGTGAGCCGGGACCGACGCTCTTACGGTCTTCAGGGCGTAGCCGAAAGCGTCGGGAGTAAATTATGTTGGATTTCCAGTGGTCCAGCGGCTGCCTTACCGGTGGCGGGCCGGATATCCCAGACTGAATGGCTAGTCGGCCGCCAGAAAAACGGGATCACATTTGTCTGGTCGACACGGTACAGGTCGAAGCCTTTTTTCCAATTCGTCTTCCACAATTCCGATAGATCGGGAAGGCGACCCTTTGTGGAGCCAGATGCAAAGTTTCTGAACTGGTACCGGCCAGGACCATTCATGACGTCCTGGGCGGCCGCGCTAAAGGGAATACATAGCGCCCACGCGACTCCGCTGGCAAGGCATCTTGTTTTCATCCTCATATCCAACGCTCCCTGCAGTTAGAGAAACGGGGCCTCCCGGAGACCCCGGCGAGAGTTAGCGAACCGACGCCACGGGTAAGCCAATCGACGTACCGATGATTTCACCGGATATAACCAACTCCACCCGTCGATTCTGTTGGCGGCCTGAAGCCGTTTCATTCGAGGCTACGGGTTGAGTTTTTCCAAAGCCTTTGGTCGTAACGGAACTTCCCTGCATGCCCTGTTGAGTCAGGTAGTCGCGCACTGCCTCGCCGCGGTGTTCCGAGAGCCGCTGGTTATATTCGTCGCCACCCACGCTGTCGGTATGGCCTTCTACTTCGAGTCTTAGACCAGGGTGACCGGATATGATGCCGCCCACTCTGGCGAGCTTCTCGCGGGCCGCCGGCCGCAAAGAAAACTTGGCGGTGTCGAACAAAACATCCGGAACATTCACGATCAGGCCGCGGGCTGTATCCCGGGTCTGGAGAATCGCGTTGAATTGCGCCAATAGTTGGGAGCGTAGTTCGGTCTTCTCGGCCTCGGCTTGGGCCTTCTCTTTCGCTGCGCGGTCGCGGTCAGCTTGGGCGTTCGCCCTTTGTGCATCGTTCTCTTCCTTCAGACGGGCAGCTTCAGCTCCGGCAGCAGCCAGCCGCGTATCGTTTTCGGCCTTCAGGCGATCCGCTTCGGTCTGGGCAGCCGCCGTCCGCATTTCGTTCTCGTGTCTCAAACGATCGGCTTCGGTCTTAGCGGCCGCTGTCTGCGCTTCATGTTCCGACTTGGCACGCTCGGCATCCGCGAGCGCGGTGATTCGCGCCCGGTCTGCCTCCCGCGTGACGCGGTCGGTTTCCGACTGAGCGGCGGCCCGGTCGCCCTCGGCGCGCGATTCACGCTCCGCTCCTGCCCGCCTTTCGGTGGCAAGCTGTTCTTCCTCGATCTTCTTGACGGTAATAATCCGCGCATCTTCCGCCATTTGAACGGATTCGCGCGCCACGGTCCCGATCGGCTTCTTGCCAGCCTTGCCTTTCAGATAGCCCTCGGCATTCTCGAGGCCCTGGGTGGCTTTCAGGAACGTGTCGCCGGCATAGTGCTCCGCTCCGGTCCAGCGCGCAATTTGGACGGCATTCCGTGCTTCGTAGAGCTCCAAGGGAACCTTCGGATCGAGCCGTCGAGCTGTAATTTCCGCTGGTTTGACGTTCAAAACGTACTGACCCCGCTGCAAAAGCTCGTATTTCGCGTCCACTTCTTCGATGGTTCCGGTGGTGTCATTCCTGACAAAGTTTTCCATGACGACTACGTCACTCGGCTGCGTCACGGCGAAGTACGGCTCGGCGGTCACGATCAGACCGAAGGACTGCAACTCGGTGGTAGCGTCCAGCTTCGTCTTGCCGCCATGATTGACCAGCACCTCGCCAACATTGGTCGCCCGGCCTTCGGGCGTGATGGCCCACATGACATAGGTCAAATACTCCTGGCCAAACTGAGTAGCGGGCCCGAGCCGTTCCATGTCCACGTCCATCTTGATGACGCCTTGCTTGCTCTCCATCTTGGCCTCGCCGCGAGCTTCGGGCATTAACGCGGTCCCCCGAAAGCCGATCTTGGTAGCTCCGCTGCGGTGGTTGTAATTGATCGCCTTGGTTGTTCTTGCGACCACGGTAATGCGATAGATGGGCGCCGACACACCGTTGTCAATTGGTTGTAGGGTGGGGTTGGGAGCCTGTGGCGCCTGCGCCAACGCTAGTCCGCACACGGTCAGGAATACGCTTGCAAGTTTCATCTCTTAAAACCTCGATCCGTCTTCTGGATGCACGAATGGAACCGAAAGCCTGAAGATGTTGAGTCTGATCGACCCGCGATCCATTCTGCGCGAATCTTCGGAACAGCCGAGGACGCGCCAAGTAACCGTATATGGTCATCTGACCAACGAAGGTCATTTACCCAAAGAGTCCCGACAAAAGTGTTCGCCATTTGCAACTATCGAGCCGTGGCTATGAAGCTGCTTTATGGAGGCACATGATCGAAATCTGCTTGCTCGCCTTCGGCGCTGTGCTGTTGTTGGGGAGTATCGGAGCCTTCTTTCTCTACATTCCGTTTCTGCCCATCGCAGTTGTTGTAGTGATATTCCTGGGGATGGCCCTGACCTTTTTGATCGGCGTATGGGTGGGAAGCACTCGAATCCTGCGGCGGCATCGCCGAAAGCGCGTTTCGCCACCAATGCTTCATATTGGACCGACCTCTGCCGGCCTATATACCGAATAAGCCGGGACCCACTTAGTCCTTGTAGGGAGCGCCCGCAGCTTTGTGGACACCGCGAGAAACGCAGGTCTGCAGAACCTCTTCAACTTTTTCGATCAACTGATCCGTTGTAAATGGCGCAGGGAATAGGTCGAACTTTTCAAGAATCGCGCGATGTTGAAGCCGGTCGTCCTGCAACAGACCAGCTACTAAGAGGACGCCCATGTGCTGGTTTCTTCCACGCAGATATTTGGCGGCTTCGTGCCCGGAGATGCTTTCGACGTAGGGATAGGTAATCAACAGGTCGATCTTGCTGGCGCCGATCAACTCAACCGCGGTGCCGAGGTCGCCGGTGGCGCGGACAACGTAACCGGCGTCTTCCAGCGCTTCTTTCATAACAGCGCGAATAATCGGCTCGGAGCAAAGCAGCAAGATCATGGCGTTGGTCGCGGGGCGCTTGTTGGTTGTCATGCTGGCGATCCCATCGGTTCGGACTCGGCCTGTTTCCGGGCGCGTCTCCGATCCGACCACTCACGCAGGCTATCAAAATACAGGTAGACCACCGGTGTGGTGTACAACGTCAGCAGTTGGCTCATAATCAGCCCTCCAATGATCGTAATTCCTAAAGGACGGCGAAGTTCCGATCCTGTTCCGGTTCCAAGCGCAAGCGGGAGCGCGCCGAGCAGCGCGGCCATGGTAGTCATCAGGATCGGGCGGAAGCGCAACATGCACGCTTCGACGATAGAATCGTATGAATTCTTGCCTTCAATGCGCTCCGCCGCCAGGGCGAAATCGATCATCATAATCGCGTTCTTTTTGACGATGCCGATTAACAGGATAATGCCGATGATGGCGATAATGCTGAGGTCGTTGTGGGTGAGGAGCAGAGCCAGCAATGCGCCGACGCTGGCCGCCGGGAGGCTGGAAATGATGGTGATGGGATGGACATAGCTCTCATACAGCATCGCCAGGATGATGTACACAGTCACCAGCGCCGCGGTAACCAGAATTGGTTCGGTAGCTAGCGAGGCTTGATAGGCTTGTGCCGTACCGGCGAATTCGGTGTGAATGGTGGCCGGAAGCCCGACCTTCGCGGACGCCGCGTCTATGGCATTCACGGCATCGCCCAGCGCGACGCCTGGTTTCAGATTGAAGGAAATGGTGACCGCCGGAAAGAGACCCTGGTGAGTCACGGTCAGCGGAGCAGTGGTGGGGGCGAATTTGGCGAAAGCGCTTAAAGGAACCTCTTGCCCGCTGGGCGAATACACATAGATTTGGCTCAAAAACAGGGGATTCTGCCAGGACTCCGGCGCCGCCTCCATCACTACATGGTACTGATTCAGCGAGGTGAACATGGTGGATACCTGGCGCTGGCCGAATGCGTCGTAAAGGGTGTCGTCGATCAGTTGAGGAGTAATACCGAAACGCATGGCAGTGTCGCGGTCGTACTGAATCATGGCTTGCAAGCCCCGGTTTTGTTGGTCACTGCTCACGTCGACAATGAGGGGAACGGTCCCCAACTCTGTCACCATCTTGGGGGCGAACTTATTAAGATCGTCCAGGTTGTCGCCCTGCAAAGTGAATTGATATTGAGCGTTACTCTGCCGGCCCCCAATGCGCAGATCCTGCGAGGCTTGCAGGAACAGAGTAGCGCCGGGAATCCTGGCCAACTTAGGCCTCAGCCGGCCGATTATCAGGTCGGCTGCAATATTCCGCTCCTGGAGAGGCTTTAGGGATACGAACAAACGCGCCGTGTTGTAAGTACTGCCGCCAGTGAACCCGATCACAGTGTTGACGGCCGGATCCGCGGCCACAATATTGATCATGGGCAGCATAATCTTATCCATGGCTTGGAACGAGGTGTCCTGGTCAGCTAGAATCGATCCCTGAATCCGTCCAGTATCCTGTTGCGGGAAAAATCCCTTGGGAACACGAATAAACAGGTAGACGTTAAGCCCGACCGTGGCCAGCAAGACCAAAAGGGTAATCGCCCGAAAACGGAGGGCGATCAATAGCGTTCTTCCGTACTGGTTCACCACCCAATCGAAAGCTCGCTCTGTGGTGCGATACATCCAGCCATGAGCTGGCTGGTCTTTCAGAAGATGAGCGCACATCATGGGAGTTGCGGTAAGCGAAACCGCCATGGAAACCAAGATGGCAACCGAGAGCGTGACAGCGAATTCGCGAAACAGGCGCCCCACTATCCCGCCCATCAAAAGCAGAGGAATAAACACGGCAATCAGAGAAACACTGATGGTAAATACGGTCGAGCCCACTTCCTTGGCGCCTTTGAGCGCGGCTTCGAAAGGACGGAGGCCATGTTCCATATAACGCGTGATGTTCTCAATCACGACAATTGCGTCGTCGACCACAAAACCAGTCGAGATAGTGAGCGCCATCAGCGAAAGATTATCCAGGCTGTAGCCCAGTAGATACATTACGCCGAATGTCCCCACCAGCGACACGGGGACAGCGACGCTGGGAATGAAGGTCGCGCGCCCATTTCTCAGGAAAACGAAAACAACCAGAATGACCAGGATCACGGAGATGATCAGTGTCCTCTGGGTGTCGCTAACGGAGGCGCGGATAGTGACCGTTTGGTCCATGGCCACTTTCACATCGATCGAATGCGGAATGGAGGACTGGATCTGGGGGAGGACGGCTTGAATGCGATCTACCGTATCGATGATGTTCGCGCCGGGTTGGCGGAAGATGATGACCAACACGGAGGGCTTGCCGTTGGCATAACCGGAATTACGAAGGTCTTCCACCGAATCCTGCGCCACGCCGATATCGGAGATTCGCACTGCCGACCCGTTGCGGTAGGCCACCACTAACGGCTCATAATCGCTGGCTTTGAAGATTTGATCGTTGGCGCCCACTTCCCACATGCGCAGGCCGTCCGAAAAATGTCCCTTGGGCGTATTGGCATTCGAGCCGCTCAAAACGTTCCGGACCTGTTCCAGGCCGATGCCATACTTATTCAGGGCCGTCGGCATCAATTCAACACGAACGCTTGGAAGCGAGCTTCCTCCTACAATCACTTGCCCCACGCCGCTTATCTGGGACAGCTTCTGCGCCATGATGGTCGACGCAGCGTCGTACATTTGGCCCCGGGTGAGGACGGTCGAAGTGAGCGCCAGCATGAAGATGGGGGAGTCGGCCGGATTCACTTTCCGATAGGTGGGATTGTTGGGCAGATTTATGGGTAGATAGCCGCGAGCAGCGTTAATAGCGGCTTCTACGTCGCGCGCGGCTGCGTCGATGTCCCGGTTCAGATCGAATTGCAGGGTGATGCTGGTAGATCCCAAGGAGCTGGACGAGGTCATCTCGGTTACGGACGCAATGTGTCCGAACTGGCGCTCGAGCGGCGTTGCCACCGATGAGGCCATGGTCTCCGGACTCGCACCCGGCAAACCGGCGCTCACGGAAATGGTCGGAAACTCAACTTGCGGTAGTGGTGAAACCGGGAGCAACCGGTAGGCCGTGGCTCCCGCCAGTAAAATCGCGACCACCAGGAGCGTCGTGGCGACGGGTTTGCGGATAAAGGGCTCGGAAATATTCATCGCTTACCTGGCCGGGAGCGGTTCCTGTTCCGGAGGGACGTTCTCCGCTTGTTTCTTGCGTGAGAAACGCGTCCCGAGCCGGTCGAACCAAATGTAGATAACCGGCGTCGTGTACAGCGTCAATAATTGACTGATCAGCAGGCCGCCGATGATGGTAATCCCCAAAGGCCGCCGCAGCTCCGAGCCGCTGCCCGAGCCCAGGGCAAGCGGCACAGCTCCGAGCAGCGCCGCCATGGTCGTCATCATGATAGGACGGAAGCGCAGCAGACAGGCCTGATAGATGGCCTCCTCCGGTTGCATGCCCTCGTTCCGCTCCGCGGCAAGCGCGAAGTCGATCATCATGATGGCGTTCTTTTTCACAATGCCGATGAGCAGGACGATACCGATTAACGCGATCACGCTGAAATCCTGCCCTAAGACGATGAGAGCCAACAAAGCGCCGACACCCGCGGAAGGCAGCGCGGATAGGATCGTCAGGGGATGGATGTAGCTTTCATATAGAATGCCCAAAACGATATAAACCGTAATCAGCGCCGCCGCAATCAGGATCGGCTCGTTTGCCAAGGAGGCTTGGAATGCCTCTGCCGTTCCCTGGTACGCGGCCTGAATACTCGGCGGAATGCCCATTTCGTCGTGCACTTTATTCACGGCCTGGATGGCATCACCTAGGGATGCGTTCGGCGCCAGATTGAACGAGAGCGTAACTACGGGAAACTGGCCTTGGTGGTTCACAGTGATGGGAGCGCTGGTGGTCTCCACATGAGAGAACGCGTTCAGCGGAATCTGGCCACCATTCGGAAACACCGTCGAGGATTGAATAGAGGTAGCGGACGATAACGTGCCGGATGAAGCGCTGGTAGGAGTGGGCAGTGTGGAGGAAGGAGTGCTGGTGCGGGAGGCCGTGCTAGAGGAACCACCGGAGGGAGTGGCCGAGGAGCTGGAGCCTCCCGCGGCCGTCCGGATAAACAAGTTATTCAGGTCCGACGGGTTCTTCTGAAACCCAGGCTTCAATTCCAGCACTACGTGGTATTGATTCAACTGGGTAAACATGGTGGACACTTCCCGTTGGCCATAAGCATCGTATAACGTCTGGTCGATGGCCGAAGTGGTGATGCCGAAGCGCGCCGCTGTGTTGCGGTCGTAAACCAGCTTGGCGCGCAGACCAAGGTCTTGTTGATCGCTGGCCACATCGCTCAGCTCCGGCAGCTGCTGGAGCTTGGCCAGCATCTGGGGCGCGAAGGTATTCAGTTCGTCGACGTTGGGATCTTCCAACGTGTACTGGAATTGAGTCCGGCTCACGCGATCCTCGACCGACAGATCCTGTACCGGCTGCATATACAGCGTGATGCCAGCCACCTTGGCCAGCTCCGGCTGCAAGCGGCGAATGACATCGCTGGCGCTGATCTTTCGCACATCGATCGGTTTCAAATTGATAAGAATGCGGCCGCTGTTCAAGGTCGTGTTGGTCCCGTCGATGCCGATGAACGACGACAAATTATCGACCGCCGGATCCTGCAAAATGATCTTGGTCAATTGCTGCTGCTCGCTGGCCATTTGCGGAAAGGACACCGACTGGGCCGCTTCCGAGACGCCCTGGATGACGCCCGTATCTTGAATGGGGAAAAATCCCTTGGGTATTACGATGTACAGGAAGATGGTCAAAACCAGAGTCGCGGCCGCGACCAGCAGCGTCGCCACCTGCCACCGCAGCACCCACTTCAACGTCTTGCCATAGAAAGCGATAATGGCGTTGAACGCGTTCTCTGACGCGCGATAAAGGCGTCCTTGATTCTCCTCGGGGGTATGCTTCAACAGTTTCGAGCACATCATTGGAGTCAGCGTAAGCGAAACCACGGCCGAGGCTAGTATGGTCACGCTTAACGTCACGGCAAATTCACGAAACAGGCGCCCCACGATATCGCCCATGAATAACAAAGGGATGAGAACGGCAATGAGCGAGACGGTCAGGGAGACGATAGTAAAACCAATTTGCGCCGAGCCTTTGAGCGCCGCCCGGAGCGCAGGCTCGCCGGCTTCAATGTAGCGGGTGATGTTCTCGATCATGACGATCGCGTCGTCCACCACGAAGCCGGTTGAAATCGTCAAGGCCATCAAAGTCAGGTTGTTCAAGCTGTAGCCAAGCAGGTACATCACGCCAAAGGTAGCTACCAGCGACAGTGGAACGGCGATGCTGGGAATGATGGTCGCCGCCAGATTGCGCAGAAACAGGAACATCACCATCACCACCAGCGCCACTGTAAGCATCAACTCGAACTGCACGTCGCTCACGGAGGCCCGGATGGTAGTGGTCCGATCGGTGAGGACGCTGACTTTGATGGAGGCGGGAAGCGTCGACGTCAGTTGAGGCAACAGTTGTTTGATACGATCGACCACCGAGATGATGTTCGCGCCGGGCTGCCGCTGAATGTTCAAAATGACCGCGGGAATCTCGTTCATCCAGGCCGCCTGGCGGACGTTCTCGGTATCGTCGACCACGCTGGCAACGTCAGTCAGTTTGACGGGAGCGCCGTTCCTGTATGCGATGATGAGCGGAGCATAATCGGCGCTGGAGAGCAACTGGTCGTTCGCGCCGATCTGGTAGGCCTGATGCGATCCGTCGAAGTTCCCCTTGGCTTGATTGACATTGGCGGCGACGATGGCCGTGCGCAGATCTTCCAGATTCAGGCCATAAGATCCCATCACCGTGGGATTGGCTTGAATCCGCACCGCCGGCTTTTGTCCGCCGCTGATGCTGACCAGACCAACACCGGGCAATTGCGAAATCTTAGGCGCGAGGCGGGTGTCAGCCAGATCCTCAACCTTTGAGAGCGGAAGTTCCGTCGAAGAAAGAGCCAGCGTCAGGATCGGAGTGTCGGCCGGATTGGTCTTGCTGTAGATCGGCGGAGTTGGCAGGTCCGCCGGCAGGTACGTGCCAGACGCGTTGATCGATTGCTGCACTTCCTGTTCTGCCACATCAATACTCAGGCTGAGGGTGAATTGCAGGGTGATCACCGAACTGCCATCGGAACTGACGGAGGTCATCTGCTGAAGTCCGGGCACCTGGCCGAATTGGCGTTCTAGCGGAGCGGTCACCGAAGACGCCATCACGTCCGGGCTGGCGCCGGGATAGAACGTTATGACTTGAATAATGGGATAGTCCACCTCTGGCAACGCCGACACAGGGAGCTGCTTGTACGCTGCGACGCCCGCCAGCAGTATGCCGACCATTAACATCGTGGTCGCCACGGGCCGGAGAATGAAGATCCGGGACGGGTTCATCTAGCTTTCTTGGGGGCTTTGGCGCCTTTCTTGGGCGCGGCGGGCGACGGATTAGCGGACCGGTTAGCCGGCGCATTTGCAGAGGGGATCTGAGCGTTGACCTTGGTCCCTTCCTGCAGTTTGTCGACGCCGGTCATGACCACCACCTCTCCCGGTGTCAGCCCCGAAGTGACCTCGGAGTTGTCGCCTTCGGTGGTGCCGACGGTGATTTGTCGCACCGTCACCGTCGAGTCCGGCTTTACAACGTAAACATAGGTCGCTTGCGAATTGCGTTGTATCGCGGCCGTTGGAACCAGAGTTACTCCGTGCTTCTCCTGAACCAGTAAGCGGGCGTTGACGAACTGATTCGGAAACAGCGCGTTGTCCTGGTTATCGAAGGTCGCTCTCAGGCGGAGCGTGCCGGTGGTTGGATCGATCTCATTGTCCAGCGTGGTTAGCGTTCCGCTGGCAATCTTGGTAGTCATGTCGCGGCTGTAGGCGTCCACGGTCAAACGCTGCCCGGCGTTCATCTTCTGGACCACGATCGGAAGCTGATCTTCGGCAATCGTAAAGATCACGCTGATCGGCTGGATTTGTGTGATCACCAACAGCCCGTTTGTATCGGTGGCATGAACAATGTTTCCAGGATCCACCAGGCGCAAACCAATGCGACCCGTGATGGGCGCCGTGATGTGGCTGTAAGTGATATTGAGGTTGGCACTGTCGATTGTACCCTGGTCGGTTTTTACAATACCCTCGTCTTGTGTGACCGTCGCTTGCTGGGTCGCAAACTGTTGTTCGGGAATTGCCTGTTGAGAGACCAGAGTCTGATAGCGCTTGAGATCAATGCGCGCATTGTCGAGCGTGGCTTGATCCTTGATTAGTTGGCCCTGGGCTTGTGTCAGCTGGACCTCAAAGGGGCGGGGGTCGATTTGCGCGAGCAGATCGCCCTGACGTACCAGGTCGCCTTCCTTGTAGTTAACGCTCATCAGCTCGCCGTCAACGCGGCTCTTGACGGTCACGGTATAAATTGGGGTCACCGAGCCAAGCCCGGTAAAATATACACCGATATCACCCGTGTGGGATTTTGCTGCGACTACCGGTACAGGAGCGCCCCCTGCTCCGCCTTTACCTTTTTTCGTGGTCGAGCTAGGGGATTGGGTGGTTTTGGTTCTCGACCAAACAAAATAGATGCCCAGGCCTACTACCAGAAGAACGGCAAGCCATACGAGCCGTCGCCTGCGGGAAAGCTTCGTCGTCCTCGGCCGGGCACGCTCGGGGGACTTGGGCTTGACAGGCGGGGATGGGGTTGAAACTGATAGCTGCTCATCAGTTTCGGGGGACTCGGTAGGCGACCTTGGGCTATCGGGCATATGCTTCGGGGAACTGTTTCATTTTCTCCTTAGCGAATTGGCCCGCAAAGTCAAGGCCTGAGGCCTGGATTACACTAGCAACTTGGACGCCAAATCTACAGACGGTGTTTCACAACGCCGTGAAGGCGCGAGACATGCGATTCGAAGGGCGCCTCCCCAACAGGAATGGCGACCCTTCGTTGGTTGTGGTTACCTCTGGTCTCCGTGGCCCTTCTGGTAACCGGCTTCATAGGCTCTCTTGTCGTCCTCTTTCTTGAACTCCCTTTTCCTACTGTGATCCTTGTTACGCGCATGGTCGGACTGCCCTTCGCGCATGCCTTGCTTATATGTTTTGTTTTTCGAATAGTCCTGCTCGTGGTCCTGAAACGGAGCCGCCACGGCCGGAACCGCGACTCCGCAGACTCCCATGCCCACGGCCACGGCAAGAACCCAAACAGATTGCCTTAAATTGATTCTCATTAAGATTGATCCTTCCTCTTTCGTCTTGAGCCAATGTCGAATAGGCACGCTCATGGCCGTTGAACAGCTGGCGGGCGTGATGTGCATCCGCTAGAGGGGACCGGTTTTCTGACCCAAAGTGAAGGAGCCACCCGCTAACCGTATGTGGTCACGCGACCGCTTATGGTCAAGATCACCCGTTGTTCTGCTCAGCCGGCGTGGGCGCGGGAGCGCAAGGTTTCGGCGGCACGGAACCAATCTTCTTCCGCAGAACCGTCTGGACAGCCTCGCGCTTGCCAGAGTTCGTAAGCCAGAGCCGCAATGTCACAATGTCCAAAAGCAACGATGCCATGTCCGATTGTGGGCGCCTGAGTATTTTGACGAGCAGTTTGGGGATGCTCCTGCGCCTGCCGTGAAAGCTCCGGTCCCGTAAGATGTTCCTGTTTTCCGTGCTGCTCGGCAACACGATGAGCATGCGCGGCGCCGTCTTTCAATTCGGCGGCGCGTTGATGATTCTCGTAATGTGATCCGTCGTTATAGCGAGTAGACATGTTTATGTCACCATCTGCCCGGATTTGGTGTGGGCTTCCTTAGCAAGTTTGTAAGCCTGATCGGAGTATTCCAGCGCTCGTTCCGAATGCCAGATCGCTGTTGAGTAATCGCCTTTTTCGTTATGTTCAGCCGCGGTACGGTGCGCGTGCGCTGCAAGTTCGTGATGCTCAGCCGCTTTCCGGTGTGCGTCGTTCATAGTGCTCCCTCCCGTGGAAGCGCGGTCCACCCTTTGCACGTGCACGATAGCGACCAAACCCGATGTTGTCACGTGAACGGCACCGTGTGTGCTCTAACATCCGCAAATCACGAGAATCTATTCAGCTACAACAATTATCGGAGCCGTCTTGACGACCCTCCTGTCGTTTTCCGCGTTCGCGCGCGACCACAGCGCATTGAACGGCACCTGGACGCTACTACCCGCCAAGAGGCGATTTCGCCGGCCAAGCCGTTGTCCAAACCGGCGCCGTGACGATCGCCGATCGGGAGGGCATCATCATTGTCTCTCGCAGTTTCGTGTATGAAGGCGCCACCCAGACCTTTTTCTACAGCGACATCACCGACAGCGGGCACAATGCCACGATTCACACCGGCAAAGACCTCAAGAGCAAAACCAAGTGGGATCATGACGATTAGCGTCGAAAGGCCAGAGAGAAGCCGATCACCCTCGTCCTCCAGCGGAAAAAAAGCTGACAGGCGCGCAGACGGCGACCGCCGGAAACCGTCGAATTGGCAAGTTACGTGCCTCAAAAAGCGTATGAAACAAGACGATGAAGGAATCCGAACGTACAGCGTCGTTTCGCCCCGACCGAAGGGAACAGGCCCGGGTTCAGGAGGCCAGTCCGGGGACACCCAGGGCTTATCCGATGTCGCCGAGGCAGGCTCAGAAAGCGTCGAAGAATTAGTCGAGGAAGGACAATCCTTCGAGGCCGAAGTCATTAGCGGCGTGGAAGATGCACCTGAACCGGATATGGCCGAGCTACACACCAAAGAGGTCCCAGAAGACGATGTGCCCGACCAATACTTAGAGAAGGATCAGTGACCATCCCCGGCCACCTGACCATATGTCGTTACCAGGATAAGCCCTCTAAACACGCGGTGCCTATCTGTTCGCCCATTTGGCGGATACTTGCGTTCAATATTAGACCCATGTAAGTTGGGCCCTTCTCATGCGCTTAGCCGCATCAGAGAGGAAAAATATGAAAACGCTCAAACCGATCTTGTCATTGCTGGCTATAGTACTCATTGGGGCTCTGGCTGGATGCTCCACGGCATCCACGAAATCAGCCGATGTTTCGAGCCAGATCCGTACGTCACTCGATCAGGCCGGCTTTAGCAAAGTCTCCGTAAGTCAGGATCGTGACCTGGGCGTCGTTACCCTGGCCGGACACGTCGCCACAGAGCGCGATAAATCACAAGCCGAATCCCTGGCCAGGTCCATCGCCGCAGCACAGGTAGTGTCGAATCAAATCGCAGTGATTCCGCCAGGAGCCGAGAGCGAAGCTGAAAAGGTGAACTCGGACCTGGACAAAGGTATCAAGAACAACCTGGATGCGGCACTCATACAGGACAGGCTTCACGAGAGCGTGAAATATACCGTCAAGAATCACGTCGTCACACTGACCGGCGAGGTGGATTCTCAATCGAAGCGCGCACGCGCGGAAGAGGTCGCGTCCGCGGTTATAAACGTGCATCAAGTGGTGAACGAGCTGCAAGTTAAAGGGCAAAAGGCCACGTCAAACTAACAGCGCTCCCGTCTGACCTGCCTCTGCGGGCCATCAAATTTCAAGTTAAAGCGTGCTCAATAGCGGGCACAGAAGGAACTATTATGCTTTGGACGATTGTCGTGCTGTTCTTGATTTTGTGGCTTCTTGGATTCAGCCTTAGTGTTGGCGGAAACCTGATCCACTTACTCCTGGTCGTGGCGTTGGTGGTTGTCGTTATCAACTTGCTTAGCGGCCGGCGAGGCGCAGCTTAGATCTTGGGCCAGCGACCCATGATCGCTGAAACTGGGCCAGCTACGCGGCCCAAGCTCCGGAGCGAAGTGGGCGCCATTGTCCTGTTGGGAACGATCGCAGTGCTTTACTTTGCGCGCGAGATCTTCGTTCCCTTCGCATTTGCTCTCATTCTGACGTTTCTATTGACGCCAGTAGTAGCTTTTCTCCAGAGACTGCGCATCGGTCGGGTGGTGTCGGTTCTGCTGACGGTCCTGGTTACTTTCGCGGTGGCTGGCGGCATCGGCTGGGTTATCATGAACCAGTTGGTGGATGTCGTCACTGATCTGCCTCTCTACCGCGAGAATATTCGAGCCAAGATTGAGGCCCTTCATACCCCGGTCAAGGGGCAGCTAGGTCAAGCTGCCGAAAGTGTGAAGGAGATCGTGAGGGAAGTAACCGGTCCGGAGGCGACATCTCCAGCAGCTCCGCCGCCGCGCCGGAATCTAAAGCAGCTGGGTGGGTCGCCTGCGCCAGCGTCGCCTGTGGCGGTTCGAATGGTCGAGGCTCCAACCAGCGGATGGGCGCAGCTGCGCGATCTGGGCATGCCGGTTCTGGTGCCTCTAGGACTGGCAGGTGTTGTCGTTATTTTTACGGTCTTCATGCTGCTCAAGAGAGAAGATCTCAGGAACCGACTTCTCCGGCTGGTTGGGTTGGGTCAACTGAAGGTAATGACGCAAGCGCTGGACGATGCGGCCACACGCGTCAGCCGATACATGCTTTTGCAGTTCCTGGTTAACGCGGGCTTCGGAGCTCTGTTCGGCTTTAGTCTTTACTTAATAGGCGTACCCAATCCTCTGTTATGGGGAGCCCTCGCCGGCATCCTGCGGATTGTGCCCTATGTAGGAACGCTCGCTGCGGCGACGCTCCCGATCGGACTCTCATTGGCCGTTTTTGATGGGTGGCTCAAGCCCCTACTCGTCTTCCTGCTGGTGGCAGGCCTTGAACTGATAATCGGGAACGTTGTCGAACCCTGGCTGTATGGCGCCCACGTTGGAATCTCTTCATTGGCGCTGCTTGTAACCGCTGTATTTTGGACTGTTTTGTGGGGACCCGCGGGCCTGATCCTGTCCACGCCTCTGACGGTCTGCGTCGTGGTTCTCGGGCGCTACGTTCCGCACCTGTCGTTTCTGCATATCCTGCTGGGAGACGAACCTGTTCTGGGGCCCGAAGCCCAGATCTACCAGCGGTTGCTCGCAATGGACCAACAGGAGGCGCATACCATTGTCGACCAGTTTATGAAGGGACGGCCCTTGATTGAGTTGTACGATTCGGTGCTCATCCCCGCTTTGAGCATGGCCGAACAGGACCGGCACAAAGGAGCGATTGATGCCGCCCGGGAAGATTTTCTTTTTCTCAGCATCAACGAAATGATCGCCGAATTTTCGGAATATCAACCGGCAGCGGACATCTCATCGGAGGAAGACGCGCCAACACTGGAGGACGCGCAGCAATTTTCCGGCAGGGTAGTTTGTCTTTCCGCTCACGACCAGGCCGATGAGATCACGGCCGCAATGCTGGCTCAGCTCCTCCAGCAAAAGGGATTTGCGGTGCTGTCCTTTTCAAGCACTGGGGAGTCTCCCAATGATTGGTTGAAAGCGATTGATGCCAAACCGGGCGATGTAGTATGCATCTCGGCGCTACCACCTTACGCGTTCGCGCCGGCGCGAGTGATGTGCAAGCAGATTCGGGAACGGTTTCCGAAACTCAAGGTAGTGGTTTGCGTGTGGGGATTCAGTGGCGATACGCACAAAGCCAAAGCCCGTTTCGAGCGAACCCAGCCCCATCGCCTGTCCACTAGCCTCGCCGAAGCGCTGGGGCATGTACAGGAGCTGGTCGGCCCTAAGCCAGAAGCGACTACCTTGATCGCCTGACAAAGCAGCAGTGGGATAATGAGATTGGTGTTCGAAGCGCTCAAAGAAGAGATCACACGGCGGCGCGCTCTATTGATCACGCCCTTTGCGTTTGCCGGTTTGGTTGCGATCTCCTCTCGCAGAGGAAGCCATTCCGAAGATAGCGTTTCGGCCAACGGACCTAATTCAGAAGTGGTGATCGTTCCGTTTCAAGACAGTGGCGAGAGATTAGCGCCGGTTACCGTGCCGAAGCTCATTCGCTCGGACTCCCAGTGGCGAAAATTGCTCAACGCCGAACAATATTACGTGACCCGCCGCCAAGGTACCGACACTGCTTTCACGGGCACTTACTACCTGCTTCATGACCGCGGCCTGTTCCGCTGCATCGGTTGCGGCAACGCGCTCTTCTCCTCGGATGCAAAATTCGATTCGGGTACCGGATGGCCGAGCTTTACGGCAGTCGTGGCTGAAGAAAACATTCAGACTAACCGGGATATGAGCATGTTCATCGAGCGCGTGGAAATAGCTTGTAAGCGCTGCGACGCGCATCTCGGGCATGTGTTCAACGACGGCCCCGAGCCAAGCTATCTGCGATATTGCATCAACGAGTCCTCCCTGACTTTCGTTCGATACGCTTGACCGGTTGCTTTATGATGGTTGGTCATGACCGTCAGATCGCATTTAGTCCTTTACACCGCAATCGGCTGGAAGCTATTCGCGTCGGCGGGCACTGCCGCGGCGCAGACTACCGACCTGATCCTGATCAACGGCAAGATCTTGACCGTCGATGCAAAGGACTCCATCGTTGAAGCTGTCGCCATTGCCAAAGGCAGGATTGTCGCCACCGGGACCACGGCTGACATACGCCGCCGGGCCGGAACGGCCGCTCGTGTAATCGATCTCCACGGTCTTACGGCTACTCCCGGCCTGATCGACACTCACGGCCACTTCGCCGAGGGCGGCGTCGACGAAGTGTTTCACGTCGTGCTGAGCGACATCCAGCGAGTGAGCGGCGCAGTTCAGAAGATCCGCGAAAAGGCCGCCACGCTAAAACCTGGCGAATGGCTGGTGGGGGCAGGATGGGACGAGGGTAAGTTGGCTGAGCGGCGCTACCTTTTGGCTTCCGATCTGGACCAGATCACACCCAACAATCCGGTGTGGCTGATGCATACCACCGGCCACTACGGCGTCGCCAATAGCTATGCTCTGAAGCTTGCACACATCACTAACTCCACTCCGGATCCGCCGGCCGGCACTATTGACCGCGACGCCGAGGGCCGCCCCACTGGCGTGTTGAAGGAAGCGGCCAAGGATCTGGTGGTGAATTTGATTCCTCCCACTACGCAAGAGCAATGGCAGCGTGGCATCTTGCACAGCATCGAGGGATTGCATCGCGAAGGCATGACTGCTGTGAAGGACGCGGCGCTCTCCCAACCCATGTGGGACGCCTACCGCGACCTCCTTGGTCAGAATAAACTGAACGAACGCATCTTCGTGCTTTGGGATGCTGGCCATACGCTCGAATCCGCACGGCAGACTCTAGCAAGAATTTCCGCGCTTCCGAAGCCTCCCAGGTCGTTGGGCGATGGCATGCTGCTTTCAGGCGGCGCGAAAATCTTTATGGACGGCAGTGGGGGCGCACGTACAGCGTGGATGCACCAGTCTTGGAATAAGAACTCGACCGGGATTGACACCGGGAACGTGGGCTATCCAGCCACCGATCCCGAGATCTATCGCCAGCAAGTCCGCCTCTTCCACCAAGCCGGCGTGCATGTCGGCACTCACGCCATCGGGGACCGCGCGATCGACTGGGTGGTGGACACTTACGCTGAAGTTTTGAAAGAGAAACCGACGCGCGGGCTGCGGCACAGCATCATTCACTGCAATATCCCCACTGACCATGCCATCGATATGATGGCGTCTTTGCAGAAACAGTACGACGCCGGTTATCCGGAAGCGCAGGCGCCGTTTATGTGGTGGATCGGAGATACATATGCGGGTAATTTCGGTCCCCAACGTTCCCAGCGCCTCGAACCGTTTAAGACGTGGCTCGCGAAAGGCGTCCAGTGGGCCGGAGGGTCCGACTATTTCGTGACGCCTTATGCCGCGCGTTATGGAATCTGGGCGTCGCTAGAACGCGAGACTCTAAAAGGCGTGTACGGCGCTCATCCTTTTGGAACGGGGGAAGCAATCGATGTCCACACGGCCTTGCGTTCTTACACCGCATGGGCTGCAAGGCAGTTGTTTCTCGAAGACAAAATCGGAAGCATAGAGGTCGGCAAGGACGCCGACATTGCGATCTGGGAACAAGACCTTTACACCATCCCAGCCGCGGATATCAAGAATCTAAAGTGCGAAATGACCATCTTGGCGGGGCAAGTGGTCTACCAGGATGCCGCGTTCCTTAATTAGCCACAGCGAATTGATTGCACGACTTAGTTGATGGCGGCTGCGCCATAAGTCGGCTTACTTAGCCGGTCCGCCGTGTCACGAAGATTTCGCTTCGCCCTGGCGTAAGCGCATGAGTTTCTCGTGAATTGCTTCGAGTAACCACAGATGCCGCGGCATTTTGTAAGGTCGCTCGCGAAGGGCTCCCTCGATTTCTTTCAAGCGACACCATCACCGTTCCGCTTTTCCTATCGCGCGAAACAGGCCGGGTCGCAGCTTTTTCGGGCGCTCTTTTTTTTTCCGCGCGCTCTCGCGCAATCGTTTCTTTTGAGGCATTCAGATGTGCTCGACGCGCGTCCTTTCCAGGGAACGTTCCTCGCTCTTTAAAATTGCCATGAGTTGAGAGTCGCCGCGACAACACACAAGCAATCCGGCGATTAACTGGCAAAGGTTCGAGACCTCATTTGGCTAAACCATATTCTGATCGGTATAAGTGCGCTCAACATTTTGATCGGTATAAGTGCGCTCAACCAGGACCGATTTGAACGGCATACTGCTATTCGCGCGAACGCAGTATTTCGAGCCATTCCGGTGATCATCTTGGCTTCGTCGACCCATGATGCCGATGTGTCGCGAGGTTATGAGCTGGGCGCCAACTCGTACTTGACCAGACCGGCACGTTTTCGCGGGCCTGATTGGGGATCTTGACCGGTTTGGTTCAGGCGCGCCGAACTGCCGCCGCGTTCTCGCAAATAAGTCTTCCGGGTGTTAGGTGCATATACTTTGATGGAAGACAAATGCGGGCGATGTTATGTCGCGCAAGCCGCTCGAAACCGAGCAATTCGCTAGGGCCATCATAGAGACAGTGAAGGATTGGATCGGCCAAAAATCAGGGCAAGGGGCGAAGCATAGGCTGCGCCCGCAGGGGTCAATGCGATATTTCAAAAGAGTCTTGGCAATTCTAAAGTCCTTAAGCCCTGGTCACTCGTAGTTTCGATTGGGTATCATTATACATTGTGCGGCCGGAACGCAGCAATTAGCGCCACTTTGGGCGTAGAGGAAAGCGTGTCCTCGCACGGAGACGCGCGTCCTGAACCCACTCAATGGTTTTCGAGCGATTCGTTAGAGAAAGAATGAGGAGGTCTCTTGGGGAAACTAGAGAACCAATGGCTTTCCAGCCCGACGCGCCGCACGGCGCTGCGATCTCTGGTGACAAGCTTTGTGGCCGGCACGCCGTTGTTGCGAGGTCAGCAGGATCCGTTCCGAGACCATAGCCGAGTCCCTGCCATGAAGGAACTGGTCAACGCATTCGATTTCGAGGCGGTCGCGTTCGCGAAGTTACCGCGGGATGCGTATGACTACACAGCTCTTGGAGTGGAAGACGAGTTCACGCTCCGACGTAACCGGCAGGCATTCGAATGGGTTGAGCTGATTCCGAAGGGGATCGTTGACGCCAACTCGGTCGTGACCGCCACGGAGGTACTGGGGACGCCGATGGCCTACCCGATCATGATCGCGCCGACGGCCAGCCATCTCAGCTTGCACCCGGAAGGGGAGCTGGGCACGCACAAGGGAGCCACTGCGGCGTCAAACACGCCGTTTATCATTAGCAACAACGCTAGCCTCCCGGTGGACAAGATCGCTAAGGCCGCCACCGGTCCGATATGGTTTCAGCTCTATCCCAAGGAAACGTTAGCGGACAACCAGCAACTGATCGACGTAGCTCAGGACAATGGCTGCAAGGCGATCGTATTGACCTACGATGGAGCGGCCGGCAGTTCCGCGACCGGGCCTCGTGAGCGGGCGCTGCATGATCGGCACCTGGAGTCGAACCGGCTGGAGCAGGACGCAAGTAATGGCGGAGACAAATCACGCATCGCAGTAGAAACGCGGCGCACGCGGAGGCCGCGGAAGTATGGATTGACCGGGAGTGGCGCCGGGCTGGACTGGAAGTGGGTCGATTCGGTGCGCGCGGTTACAAAGGTGCCTTTTCTGACCAAAGGGATACTTACCGGCGAGGACGCTGCAGCATGCGTGGAGCACGGCGTCAACGGAATCGTGGTATCGAATCACGGTGGCCGCGCAATGGACTACGGGCCTGCCACCCTGGAGGTTCTGGCCGAAGTTGTAGATGGGACCAAGGGACGCATCCCGGTGTTAGTTGATGGCGGCTTTCGGCGCGGTACCGACGTGCTGAAAGCGTTGGCATTGGGCGCGAGAGCCGTGTGCCTGGGCCGCGTTCCTCGCTGGGGCTTGGCAGCCTACGGGCCGCAGGGATCACAGCGCATCCTTGAAATAGTGCAAGGAGAGTTAGTAATGGCCATGGCGGCGACCGGGCGTCCTACGTTGGCTTCGATCGACCGGACGTTGGTGAGGACGGATTTCTAATGGGCGTCAAATACGCACGAAGGACAGCCTTGGCGGCCCTGGGCGCCTGGCAAGCGGCTTCACCTCTGCTGCAAGGTCAGGAAATGCGCTGGCCCAGATCAGCGGGCGAGCCGGCAGGCCGGATCGCGCCTCTAGACGAAGTGTTGAACACCTTTGAGATCGAAGCTATGGCCGAGCGCAGACTATCGAGCACGGCCTTTGCTGCGATCGCCGGCGGCGACAGGAATGCGTTCGATCATCTCATATTTCGTCCAAGGCGCTTCGTCAACGCGGAGGAGGTTGATTTGACGACCACTTTGTTTGGGGACACCATGTACACTCCGATCTTGGTTGGGCCAGCCTCCGAGCAGCAGAGATTTCATCCTGAAGGTGAACTGGCGACAGTGCGCGGCGCATCGGCGGTGAATACATCGGTTGTGATCAGCGACCGGTCGAGTCATCCCATCGAAAA
>DATMMD010000038.1:0-39248 GCA_035569875.1 Bryobacteraceae bacterium | reverse complement strand
AAGTCGGCATGTTCTTCAACCAGCTTGAAACCGGCATCCGACATCCATCCCACGATCTCCTCGCGACTCACCAGCAATTCCGGCTGATTCTTGTGCCCGGTGTTGGGATCGTCCTTGTTCATCTCGATAATCGCAATCCGTCCGCTCGGCTTGATGTACGTGCCCAGCGCCTTCAGGTACACGGCGCGATGCTCGATATGGTGCAGCACATCATTGATGAACGCGAGGTCCACGTTTCGGGCCGGAAGCTTGGGATCGTCGAACTCGCCCAGAACCGTCTGGATGTTATGAATGTTCTCTTCGGCGTCGCGCTTGTTGATATAGTCCAGCAGGCCCTGCTGGATGTCTACCGCGTACACCGTGCCGCCCGGAGCCACGGCCTTCGCCAAGGGTCGCGAGAAAAATCCCGAGCCGGCTCCAATGTCCGCCACAAACATTCCAGGCTTCAAAGAGAGGTTGGACAGTACCTCGTCGAGCTTCTGGGTTTCTGCCCGTCGCGGTGACTCTAACGTTTTCTCCCACTCTTCGGCTTTGCGCGGCGCCAGCTGCGCCCGGACCTGGGTCATGCCTCCGGCGAGCATCGCGCCGAGCAGGCACCACGTACACGAATAATTTCTCCGGAACATCGAAATTCTCCAGATGGGTTGCAAGCGCTACCCGATCATGACCTTTCGCGGGAACTGCGAGTTGTCTTCGAGGAACGTCTTCTTCCTTTTCAATTCGTCCAGGGTCGGCTGCACCCTGCCCTCCGCATCGGTGACGCGCGAGACCAGCGTATGCTCACCCGGGGTGGCGCCGTCCCAGCGATAATTGAACAGCTTCCAGGAATACTGCGTGTTGGTGGAGGCGAGCGTGGCCTTCTGCCAGGGCCCGTCATCGACTTTCACTTCCACCGACTTCAGCGGCGTCCCGTCGTTCAAGACAAAGCCGAAAACGTCATACGAGCCGCCCTTTTTGCGCACCCGCGCTATTACCGACTTCAAGTGCTGACGCGTAATTTCCGTCTCCACCCACTGCGTGCCTGGATCGGTGTCCTCGCCATTACCGCCTTCTCCAACCACGGAACGGTACCAGCGGGCTTGGTAATTCCCCAGATAGCGATCTTCCTGCAGATGTATTTCAGCGAGCCACTTCACGTTAGAGACGCCATACCAGCCTGGCATGATCAGGCGCAGCGGCTTTCCTTGCGCGAGGGTCAATGGATCGCCATTCAATGAATAGGCCAGCAGGGGCTGCGGCTTCATTGCGTTTTCGAGCGTGATGCTGCGGCCGAATTGCTGATCTACTTTGAACGTCTGTTGCCGGAACACCACGTCCTGCGGCCCACGGTCCGCGCCGAAGAAGACCACCTCGCGCACCTTGTTGTTTACGCCAACGTGCTTCAACACGTCGCTCAACTTCACTCCCTTGAACATTCCGCAGGAACACAGCCCCTCTACAGACCGGGGGCTATTGCCGGAGCATTCATAGCCGGCGGCCACCTCGGTGGCATGCATTCCTTTCAGATCGTCCAGTGACAACTCGATCGGCTTATTGACCAAGCCCGACAACTTCAGCTTGTAAGTCGCCGGATCGATTTCCGGCCGATTCATGTGCTGCAGAGCGTAGAATTGGTCCTTGGACGTAAAGGGCCCGTCGATCTTGCGGATATCGAGCACGCGGGTGGGCGCGTTCGGGTTGGCGCCCGGATTAAAAGCTTTGGGAATATCGGTGAACGGTACGTCCACTTCGTCCTGGGCCAGCGCCGGCATCGCCCAATCGGGCACCAGCGCAAGCACGCTCGTTGCCGCCAATCCTCTTCTAAAGGTTTCCCGGCGGGTTATCTGTTCAGACATTAACTCACCTCCTCATCGATTCGACCACTGACTTTATCACAACTGTAACCCGAAAAACGAGGGCGGACTGGCAATCATGCTTTCAGTGCCTGCATTTCCCGCAGCCGGCGTTCGAGAAACCGGCGCTCGCTGTCATTGGCGACCAGGGTAAGAGCTCTCGTGTAGGCCTGGGCCGCTTCTCCGGTGGATCCCATGCGTCGCAGCAGATCGGCCCGCGCGGAATGCAGCAGGTGGTAGTCGTCAAGGTCCCCGGCTGCGGCCAGCTCGTCGATTAATGCGAGCCCTGGCTGTGGACCGACCGCCATCGCTACTGCCACTGCGCGGTTCAGCGACACGATGGGCGATGGCTGCAGGCGCTCCAGCAAATCGTATAGCCGGAGAATTTGAGGCCAGTCCGTATCTTCGGCCCGCCCCGCCCGGCAATGTAGCGCCGCGATGGCGGCCTGTACGGCAAACGGCCCCGGTTCTTGCTGAAATGCCTCCTCGACCAGCGGCAATGCTTCGGCGATCTGCCGCTGATTCCAACGGCCGCGATCCTGCTCTTCCAAAATCACCAGATCACCGGCTTCATCAAGACGGGCATCGCGCCGTGCATCGTGGAGCAGCATGAGAGCCACCAAGCCAGTTACTTCCTGCGGCGGCTGGGGCGACGTTAGCGCCCTTACCAGGCGCCCGAGCCGAATGGCCTCCTGGCAAAGATCAGTCCTGACGTGCGGCCCGCCACGAGTGCTGGCATAGCCTTCGTTGAAGACCAGATAGATGACCGTCAATACCGCGCCCAGCCGCTCCGGCATATCGTCGGTGGCGGGAACTGCATAGGGAATACGAGCGTCGCGAATCTTACGCTGGGCCCGCACCAGTCGCTGTGCCATAGTCGGGATCGGTACGAGAAACGCGCGCGCGATTTCTTCCGTGTCCAGGCCACCCAGCGTACGCAAGGTCAGCGCGATCTGCGCCTCTAGCGCCAATGCCGGATGGCAACACGTGAAGATCAGGCGAAGTCGATCATCCGGAATTTCAGTGGAGTCGTAATCCGGCTCGTCCAACACTGTCCGGCTCAATGCCGACGCCGCGTAGGATTCCACCTTTTCCCTATGCAGGGCCAGGCGGCGGATGCGATCGATGGCCTTGTGACGGGCGGTCTGGGTGATCCAAGCGCGCGGGAACTCGGGGATTCCGGCGGTGCGCCATTGGTCAACGGCGGCTGCAAATGCTTCCTGCGCAGCCTCTTCGGCCAGTTCGAAGTCGCCCACCAGGTGAATCAGGGCCGCAACGATCCGGCCCCAATCGGACCGATAGACCGCCTCGACAGCCGCATCGGCATCCCCTGGCATGCATTGATGGTAGAAAATTATCAGGTGGTTGTCGATTTTGACGACCGCCGTTCGATTCACTGATGGAGGCATGCGCATGCAATACATGCTGCTGATTTACCTGGACGAGAAAGCATTGAACGACACCGAGCGGGAGCAGTGTTACGCTGAATCGGCGCGGTTCGCTCAACAACTCAACGCTAGCGGACAGTATCTGGTATCCTCACCGCTGCACCCGACATCGACGGCCACCAGCCTTCGCGTTAGGGACGGTAAACGGGTGGTTACCGACGGTCCGTTCGCTGAGACGCGCGAACAACTCGGCGGTTTCTTCCTGATCGATGTCCAGGACCTGGATCAAGCGATTGATATCGGCGGGAAGATTCCAGCGGGCAAGTGGGGGACTGTGGAAATCCGGCCGGTCATGGAGATTGCGGGGCTGCCGGCAAATAATATTGCTCGACCTGTCGATTTCGCTAGTACTCGTTCGACCTAATGGCAGAAAGGCAGGGGACAGAACATGCGATTCATGATGATCGTCAAGGCTAGCAAGGACTCAGAGGCGGGCAAGATGCCCAGTGAGGAACTGCTGACTGCGATGGGGAAATATAACGAAGAGCTGATGAAGGCCGGCGCCTTGGTCGACCTCTCAGGACTTCATCCGAGTTCGAAGGGCGCGCGCATCAAATTTTCCGGTGGCAAGCGGACCGTGATCGATGGTCCCTTCGCCGAAACGAAGGATCTGATAGGCGGTTACTGGATCATCCAAGTCAAGTCGAAGGCCGAGGCGATCGAATGGGCCAAGCGCGCTCCGGCGCCGCACGGCGAACATGCCGAGGGAGAGATCGAAGTCCGCGAGATCTTCGAAATGGACGATTTCGGTCCGAGCGCGGCCTTGGATCGCTGGCGCGAGAACTTGGAAAAAGAATTGGCGAAACAGAAGTAGTGATCTCCATTAAAAGGCAGCAGGAAAAAGTCATGTCAACGCTCCTTGAAACCGCGCCGGGCTCGAAGACGAGGCTCTGCACCGGACGCATCCTCAGTGGCTTGGTAGTTCTTTTTCTGGCCTTCGGCGCTGTCATGAAATTCGTGAAATCGGCTCCAGTGATTCAGGCATTCGCTCAGAGAGGATGGCCGGACCGACTGCCTGTGCCACTCGGAATTATCCTGCTGACCGGCTATTTGGGCGTGCTGGTTTGGGCGGGGCTGTACTTGCGCGAGGACCGCCTGCGCGCGCTGGTGCCTCTGAGGAGTTAACTCGGGCAAACGGAGATCGATCCAGATGAAAGGAGAAATCACGATGGCGAAAAGCGAAAACAGGATAGACGTAGCCGTTCAGCTTCAGGCTCCCCGCTTTGAAGAGAGCAAGGCGCTACTCATAGCGGGCCTGTGGGGCCACTTCACCGCCGCGAACTGGGAGGAGATTCCCACACAATGGCAGCGTTTGGGATCTTTCGGCAAGGTGTGCGGAAAGATAGGTTCCGCGCACTACGGCGTCTGTTTTAACAAGTCCGACGGTATCGACTATCTATCCGGAGTTGAGGTGTCTAGCGCCGCCGGCCTCCCGAAGGAATTCTGCTGGGTGAGTATACCGGCGCAAAGGTATGCGGTTTTCAGTCACCAGGAACATGTGTCGAAGCTCCATCATACTCTTGAGGCCATTCGGGACGAGTGGTTGCCAGAGTCCGGCTATGAAGCCGCCCAGCCGGCAGGGGAATCTGTTTTTTTCGAACGCTACGGTGAGGAGTTTAATCCGCGCACGGGTACGGGAGATATCGAAGTTTGGATACCGATAAGTCGTACAGAAAGAGAGAGAAGATGAGTAAAGTACGGGTACTGGCGGGAACACGCAAAGGTGCGTTTGTTCTGACATCGGATGGCAAACGCGAAAAATGGGACGTTAGCGGTCCGCATTTTGCGGGCTGGGAGATTTATCACCTCAAGGGATCACCCGTCGATCCGGATCGACTGTATGCATCGCAGACGAGCGGCTGGTTCGGGCAGTTGATCCAGCGCTCCAATGACGGCGGTAAGTCCTGGGAGCCAATGGGCAACAAATTCGTGTACGACGGGGTTCCCGGCACCCATCAGTGGTATGACGGGAAGCCGCACCCATGGGAGTTCAAGAGAGTGTGGCATCTGGAGCCATCGCTCAAAGATCCGGATACTGTATACGCCGGGGTGGAGGACGCGGCGATATTTCGCTCGACCGACGGCGCACAGACCTGGAAGGAACTCCCGGGACTGCGCGAGCATGGCTCAGGGCCGCGGTGGCAGCCAGGCGCCGGCGGTATGTGCCTGCATACGATTGTTCAGGATCCAAGCAATCCCGGCCGCATGTTCATTGCCATCTCAGCAGCGGGCGTGTTTCGGACAGATGACGCAGGCACAACGTGGCGGCCGATCAACAAAGGGCTGCACTCCGAGATCATGCCGGAACCGACGGCCGAAGTCGGCCACTGCGTGCACCGGATCGCGATGCACCGGTCGCGTCCGAATACGCTGTTCATGCAGAAGCACTGGGATGTCATGCGCAGCGACAACGCGGGCGATTCATGGCAGGAGGTGAGCGGGAACCTGCCCACCGACTTCGGATTCGTGATCGACGTGCACGCGAACGAACCGGAGACAATTTATGTGGTGCCTATCAAGAGCGACTCGGAGCACTTTCCGCCCGAAGGTAAGCTGCGTGTGTACCGCAGCCGGACGGGCGGCAACGAGTGGGAGGCACTGACGAAGGGTCTGCCGCAGAGCGACTGTTACGTAAACGTCCTGCGGGACGCGATGGCGGTGGATTCTCTCGATAAGTGCGGCGTCTATTTTGGCACCACTGGCGGGCAAGTGTACGCTTCGGCGGATGCGGGAGACAGTTGGAATCCTATTGTCCGGGATCTTCCAGGCGTGCTGTCGGTGGAGGTCCAGACGCTGGCATGATCCGGGTTGTACTTCCGCAGCATCTAAGGACGCTGGCGCGCGTCGGGAGTGAGGTGCAGATCGACGTCCGCGGCCAGGTGACGCAGCGCTCCGTGATCGATGCCCTCGTGACTGTATATCCGATGCTAGGCGGAACCATCCGGGATTATACGACCGACGAGCGCCGGCCGTTTTTGCGATTCTTCGCCTGCGCGGAGGACCTGTCGCACGAATCGCCGGACGCCCCGTTGCCCGATGCGGTGGTGTCGGGAGCGGAGCCTTTTATTATTCTGGGCGCTATTGCCGGCGGTTAGCCGACCCACGGTTCTCAATCAGTAACGATCCAAAATAATCTCCAGGAGAATACTATGCAACTGAATCCCTATCTTACTTTCAATGGCCAATGTGAGGCCGCGTTCAAGTTTTATGAGAAGTGCCTGGGCGGAAAAATTGAAGCGATGATCGCCCACACCGGTACGCCGGCTGAGCAACATGTGCCACCGGAATGGCGCGAAAAGATTATGCATGCTCGTCTGGCTGTGAACGACGAGGTCTTGATGGGCTCCGACGCTCCACCGGATCACTATAAAGAACCAAAAGGCTTCTCCGTTTCGCTTCAGTTCAAGGACATCAAAGAGGCAGAACGGGTATTTCATGCGCTGGCGGAGAACGGGAAAGTAGGCATGCCGCTGCAGCAGACCTTTTGGGCGGCCCGCTTCGGCACGGTGGTCGATCGATTCGGTATACCGTGGATGATTAACGGCGAGTTGGCTGCTTGAGCGACGCATTTGTTAGAATAGCCGGTGTCTGTTCCTACAACAATGAGAACCACGTCTCTTGTTCTCTTGGTCGCTTTCGGTCTAACGTTTGCTACACCGCGGCTTTCAGCGCACCATTCATTTGCCGCTGAATATGACGGCAAGAAGCCGATTCAGCTCCAGGGCGTAGTCACCAAGATCGATTGGGAAAACCCGCATGTCTACGTCTACCTGGACGTCAAGGACGATGCCGGCAAGGTAGTGAATTGGGCTTTGGAAGGGCATCCCCCCAACACGCTGCGCCGAACGGGATGGAACAAGGGTGCCCTGAAAGTGGGCGACACAATTTCTGTCAGCGGCTGGCGATCCAAAGATGATTCGGTCCGGATCGCCGGCCGGGAAGTGACGCTTCCGGATGGGAAAAAACTTTATCTCGGTCCGCCCTCGGAGTAGGAGCTTGACGATGCGGTGGCGTTTTGTTCGTCCGATCGCGATACTTGCTCTGGGCATGTTGCCAATCGCGGCTCAGGTGTCCCGGTCCGGCCAAATCCCCCGTGCGGCCGATGGCAAGCCGGACTTGTCGGGCATTTGGCAGGCTATTGGGGTGAGCCTGTTCGGAGAAACGGGCGAGGTTCGTCCGGGTGAAGGGCGTGCCAGTACCTATGGCCCGCGTGAGTCAGCGCCGTATCAGGCCTGGGCTGTGAACAAGGTCAACGAGCTGGCCGCCGATAACCGTACCGATCCGAACGTCCACTGCAAATTGGCGGGCGTGCCCCGGATAACCGGCATCCCGGTGCCATTCGAGATCGTGCAGACGCCTAAGAAGACGGTCATCCTATACGAGTCCAATCATGCCTTCCGCATCATCCCGACCGATGGCAAAGGACATCCACCGGATTTGGATCCTACTTACATGGGCGACTCAGTGGCCCGCTGGGAAGGCGATACGTTGGTCGTCGACGTGACCGGCTTCAACGACAAAACCTGGCTACCGGGCGCGGGACATTTTCATAGCGACCAATTGCACGTGACCGAAAAGTTCAAGCGCAACCCCGACGATACGATCTCCTATGAAGCCACCATGGACGACCCGAAGGTGCTGGCCAAGCCGTGGATTTATCGCCTGATTCTCCGTCACCCGCCGCGGGACGAACGCATCATGGAAGCGGATTGTTCGGAGAACAATCAGGATCTGGAGCATATCGTAAAAGACAAGTGACGGCGCTATCTATCGCGCCGCACGGCCCAGTCATATTGGGCCACTGCAAAATCGATCGCGTCGGGAACATCTTTACAGTAGCGTCCGAGATCGTCCAGACAGCTAAGAGGACGGTTATGCTGTATGAGTCCAATCGTGCCGGTCGCATCATCCCACCAAGGGCAAGGGCCATTTGCTAGGATTTGGATCCAACGGACATTGCGATTCGGCAGACTGTTGCGAAAGGCGATGCCTTTGTCGTGGAGATAACTGCTTCAATGACAAAACCTCGCTGCGCAGGGATGTTCATCGCGACCAATTGCACGTGACTGAATGATTCGAGTGCGATGCTACCGTTACGATCTCATGCAAAGCCATCATGGACGACTCGAAGGTTCTGGCCAAAGCGTGGACGTACCGCGTAATTCCACCAGCCAGGATATGGGGTCGCGTCAAAATCGATCACGCCGGGGATATCTTCCTCCCAGCAGGTAGCGATTCTCGACAAAACGAGCAACTCACGTCGGAGGCCGCAGCTCTCCGCGAGCAATCCAATCCTGAACCCGTGCGTTGATGACGGACACCAGTCGCGCCGCTCCAGCAGGCAGCAGATGAACGCCGTCTTGAAAATTTGCTGGATCAGCGCGGAAATCCGCGAACTCATCGGTGGTGAAATCGATCACCTTATCCGTCGGATCCATGACTGTTCGAATCGTATTGAAATATTTTTGGAAGGCAGCTCTTTTCGGTACGAACAGCCGTTGCTCCGGTGGAGGCACTATGAAAACGATCTGCACTCCGTGCGCATGTAACTCAAATACTACTTCGCGGTAAGCTCTGAAGGCGATGGGGTCCACTTCGAAATCGCCGCTCATCTCCATTAAGCGTTTCAGTTGCAATGGCAATTCTGCTCTGGCAGTTGCAAAATCTTCTGAACCGTACTCGTCGAAGATGTGCTGGTCAAGATGCAGTTGTATCCGTGCTTTATTTTTGTAAGCGTCCCAGAGGCTCAACGAACCGAGGGCTTCTGTTCTTAGACGCGGCGTAAGCGGAACGGTCTCGAAATTGTGCGAGTGTGTAAAAAAGGGATGTACAATAAGCAGTGCAACCTGAATGCCCGGCCGTGATAGCGCCGCGTCGACCATGCTTTTCTCTTCCACGATATTGCCGCCATTCACCGAGTCGTTAAAGGTATGTAGTTGACCGATTTTATCGAGCCGCCAATTCTCCGATACTGAAGAACCGATCATCAACGTGTTGAAGTTCGCTGGTACGTAGCGCCCGTTTAGAAGGTACTTCGTGAGGCGTTCATCATTATCGACCCGCAGATGCCTTCCCCGCGGGTCGCGGAAGACACCGTAGATGTCCAGATAGACATTTATTGCGATTATTCCTCCCGCCACTGCGAGAATCATTGCCAAGGTGCTCAAGAACCAAGTGACAGGCTTCATATCGCTAGAATGCAAAATAAACGAAAGGCTTGGCAGGCGTCGAATTGATAAAGACAAAGGAAAGCAAGAGCAGCGCTGCTGTTACAAAAGCCGTGACCGCGGTGGGCCGGAAGCTCTTGGACAGTTCCCCGGAACTCTTAAACCAAAACGCCGCCACCACCCCGATAACGACGGGGCGTAGAACGAGGGTGGCTGTTAGCGGAGGGAAGAAATCTCTTAGTGTACCGAGACCGGTTAGAGGCGAATGGGGAAGCATCGCCATGAGCGTATTCCGGGCCGAGTCCATGTTGGGAGAGCGGAACAAGACGAGGCCGATGTTGACAAATATAAAGGTAACCAACCAACCCAGCCAGTCCGGCATTTTCATTTTTTTCTTTTTCCAGATCTGATTGACGGATAGACCGACGCCATGGAGAAGTCCCCACATCAGAAAGGTCCACGCCGGTCCATGCCACAGGCCGGCTATCCCCATCGCGAGCAACGTAGCCACGGCGCTCGTGAGGAGTGTGCCGAGGCCCATCGAGCGGAGGATGGGAGTGTACAGATAGTTGGTGATGAAATTCGAAAGTGAAATGTGCCAACGCTGCCAGAACTCACTGATCGATTTCGACCGGTAGGGGGCGCTAAAGTTCTGCGGAATATCAATACCGAGCAACCAGGCTGAGCCAACGGCGATGTCCGAGTAGCCACTGAAGTCGAAGTAGATCTGGAAAGCATAAGCCAGGGTGCAAGTCCATGCTTCCAGCGTAGAAAGCTTGTTCTGCGTGCCGAACCCAGCGTCCGCAATTCTTGCAAACGAATCGGCCAGAATTACCTTTTTGGCCAGCCCGAGGCTGCACAGATGGAGGCCGCGGCAGGCAAGTTCCATCCGTGTCCCGCTAATGTTGGGTTTTCGGTACTGCGGCAGCAATAAGCGGGCACGCACAAGAGGCCCGGAACTGATGTAGGGGAACAGCGCGACGAAGGTGGCGTGGTCAAATAACGAATTCGGTTGGTTAAGCCCTTGGTAGGTGTCGACCAGATACATGATCTGCGTGAGCGTGAAAAAGCTAAGGCCTAAGGGCATTCTCCAGTCCGGAAGTTGCGTGTCAAGAAGGCCGCCGAAAGAACTCAGGAAGAAGTTAATATATTTGAAGCTACAGAGGAAGAGAATATTCGCCGTCAGACCAACCTGTAGCAATAGTTTTCTCTTCGGTTCGGCCGTGTCAGTCAATCCGCGGCCGATCGCCCAGTTGAAGAGAATCGAAGCTCCCAATAAAAGAAGATCCGTTGGGTTGCCGTACGCATAGAAAAATAACGAGGCAGCGAGCAGCCAGGCTTGGGCAAAATACGCACCGCGAAATCGGATGGCGATGCCATAACCGGTGGCTACTACTGGCAGAAAAAATAGAAGGTACGCGAAGGAGTTAAACAACATTAGGAGACGCTCCCGCCGACAACCGGAAGTTGCACAGCCGCTGGGATAGAGGTGGGAGAGCTCAGGGGTCCGTGCCGTTCTCGCGAAGAAGGCAGGCGACGCATCCAGCCCACATTCGAGCGGGCTCCGGCGATTAGAACCAGATCACAATTTATGCCTTCCCACCTGGGCCCTTGCCTCGGAAATGAGGCTCCATTCTGGTTTACGATTTTGGAATTCACGAGGCGGCGCTGCTGGCACGTTCTGGAACATGACAACTTCTGACATGGCGAAGTTTCGCCATAAAGCGGAGTATAACTCGTCGGCTCGATATAACTGAATCCACTCCCCGGGAAACTACGATCCCCCCGCCCCGAATGCCAATAGAGTGTCGTCATTCCGAAATGGCCGATCGATCGGGGGCTGTGCAAAAACCGCTCGTCCATGATTAATCATTGACGACCAGAAGTTTTTTTTCGAATTAAAGCAGCCATTTCCCCGAGATTCTTGAGATCCTGCAATTCGCCCAAGGCAAACTTAATTCCATAGCGCTTTTCGATCGCGACCACGAGGTTGACATGGGCCAGGGAATCCCATCCATCGACGTTGGAGGCATTACTGTCGGGATGAAGCTGAAGGTTCGGCTGGTCCAGAATATCCGCAAAGATAGGAGTCAACTCTTGAATGATACCTTTGCTATCCATGCACTAAAGTCCTTGTTTGTATGTATTTGTTTTGGGCCGAATACAGTGGGACTGACAAGCTCCATACCGAGCTTACGCCAGCATCCGCCTCGGCTTCCAGGGTGAATCCCAGCTTGCCGTAGTGGGTTTCCACCATGGCATTCTTTGCGGTGCGCCGGTAATAACCAACGATTCGTTCGATATCCGCGCCCTTGGCTCGCTCCACGAGGGCGTCCAACATGGCCAGCTCCATGTCGCGCTTCAAGACGCGGCAGCTCATGATCCAGAGATCGATAGACAGCGTGGCATGTTCCCGGCGCCCGATAATGACTGAAATTAGTCCATTATCGCCAAAGCTATCCGCCAGCCGGCCGTAGAGCGTGATGTAATCACGGCTCTTCGCGATATCCTCGATTTCCGCAAGAGTATAACGGCGCGTCGTAAGATTGAACTGGTTCGTCTTGTTGATGAGTTGCGTGATGCGATCGATATAGATGGGTGGGAAGGAATCGATCTCCGCTGACATGTGCAACGATTGGAGGTATTCGCCATAATTGGCGAATTTTGATGCTATCGCAGAGCGAATCGCATTGGCGCTGTAGCTTTCAGCACGCTCGAAATCTTCCTTGGACAGAGCAACCGTCTCAAAGCAACGACTGGCCTGCAGAATGCTGGGAAAAAACGCAACCTCGCTGCCCATATCCGGTACCGTGACCATAGGCAACTGCGCTGCGACGATCGCCCGTTCGGCCGGATTGTCATCTACAAAAACAAAACTGTCGAGCCCGAGACCCAACTCTTCGGCGATCGCCTTGATGTTCTCGTGTTTAGGTTCCCAATTGGCCTTGAAAGACGCGAAATGTTCGAGTTTCAGAACAGAATCGGGGTGTTGAAAACCGGATTTGGCTGTTTCCAGGTCATTCTTCGAGCAGGCCGCCAGAATGATGCCGCGCTCCCGCAAAGACAGACAGTATTCTTGGAACGCGCTATATGCTTCGGCAACGCCGGTCTCTCGACCGATCTGGATCTTCTCGATGCCGTCGTCCCCGATCAATCCGCCCCAAAGGGTATTATCCAGATCAAGCACGAGGCACTTCTTGGCCCTTCCGAGCATCGCACCAATCATAGCGGCCAGCGATTTCGCAATCAGCAGGCTGGCTTCGGGCGTCGTTAGTATTTTGTAACTGTACCAACGGCTCCAATCGTGCCATTGCGCATGGCCGATAGAGGCTGCCAAACCGTTTAAGTCCTGAATCAGCAACTTCGGGTGCGCCTGCGCGGCTTTCGAGAATTCCAGGTTCAGGTCATAGACGAATCGGGTTTTGCCGCCCCACGAAACCGAGTCAAGACAACCGAGGATAGGCAACGGCGGATGCTCGAAATTGTTCTGAATGATCTGGCAGCCTACCCTTTCCTGAACGGACTCCCAGATGCTGCTGAAACGCGTCATCTCGCTCTGAAGTCTGAGTTGGAATTCCTTTTCGCTGCAGCCGAGCGATGGATATTGTTCGATATTTATCCAGTGCGTATGTATGTAAACGATGTTGGGTCGAAAGTCCCGGATCTTCTCCGGCTCCAGAACGGCATCTTCGTAGTATCTGTTGTATTCCGACTGGTAAAAAAGCGGTTGGAAACCATCTGCCATCAGAAGCAGTTCGAGCAGATTCACCACCTCGTTAGTCGTGACCCCTCCCAGCACTGCAATCCTGAGAGGAACCAGAGCCTGCGGCAGTAATTCGCGCCGTATTTGCTTATATTTTTGAAGAAGCTGTTCAACCGGAAGATTCTGAATAAGCATGGTCGATACGGTTGTCTTTGAGGATCTTTTATAAATAACACAACCAGGATGGGAGTGTGTTTTCGGAACAAGCGACGGCGCTACTTGGCATGCCGCACGGCCCAGTCATATTGGGCCACTGCAAAATCGATCAGGTCGGGAACATCTTCCCGCAGCAGGTAGCGGTTCTCGACCAACTTTCGCGCGGCTAAAGCTACTTTTCCGACATATTGATCGCGACTCGCGTATCGCTCTTCGATGGACAACCGTGAATCCCCCTGGGCTTCCCGTTCGGCGCGGGTGCGGGCGAACGGAAAAAATGATCCAGCTTCTCCCGCGAATTGATCAGTAGCGCCGGTTCCGGCCGCGCGGTAATTCCAACCGCTGTAAGTGGCGATCGGCACGTCCACGGAAGGTAGCCGGATGCCTGCGCGCGCGTTGCCATTTTCGTCAACGGCCGGGACGAGTGAGACAAACGGCTTGCCTATATGCGGCGGCTCGAAATCGACTATGCCTTCTCGCCATTTCGGACCGAAGTCCAGCCGGTAAGTGATCAAGGCTGGTGGCGGGAAAAGGACTCCGGGGATTTTGGGCCAGCCCGCTTTTTCGCGAGTGGTCAGAGTTCCATCGGAGATGTGTGGAAGCTGGCTGGGCGGAGGCGCGACGCCTTCCGTCACCCATGCATCCAGCGCCTGCAGCAGCGCGCGCACCACCAGGTTCCGATTAATCGGATTCAGTGGCGCAGCCAGATTGGCGGCCTGTTCCGCAGGGAATGGTCCGAAGAAGTGCGGCCCGGATGCAATGACGTAGATGCGCGTCCCGGGTGGCGGCTCCAAGTCGTGCTGCCCAGCCGGATCAGTGTGAACTAGAGACCCGCTTCGATTGAAATACTCGGAATTGCTCAAAATATGAAAGATCTTGGGCGTAACGTGCCGGGCTTCCGCTTTGGCGAGTAGGGAATCTGTTTGCCCGGTCTCCGGATCGGTTTCCGGACCGTCCGTAAACGGGAACATGTCCGCGGGATAAAGAAAATTGAAGAACTCCTCGGCGTCGCGCGATGCTTGCGCGAACCGATGATTGAAGGAGCCTCGACCAGCGCCGCCTACCTCATCAATGACGCCGTCGAAAACCCGGCGGCCCCGCTCATCTTCGTTGAACCCCTCATACAGAAAGTGGCGCAGAAATCTTCCGCTTTGCGAAACACCCCAACCGTATGCGAATCGGATGCCACGCAAAGGATTACCGGACTCGGAGAATTTCAAGAAACTGATGAGATCGCGCGTGCCGGCCAGGCCTGTCCCCACCACGCGCGGATCGCGAGCCCGGTAGACAACGTCATAAATCCGGCCCGGTTCAAAGCCGCCTCCGAGCGCGACCATTGAATCGTCGACGAAATGCCATTTCTGGCGAGGGATGCGTTGTGGCGGACCGACGGTGGCGTCGCGCACTGTCATGAACGCGTCCGGGCCCTTCCCGTCGGCGACCGGATAGGACTTATGTCCGCGATCCGCAAGCGGAGCGGTATCCGAGCGGGCGTCCAAGATGAAATTACCGCGTACCAGGCCGGTGATTGGAGCGCCGTGATCGGTTGCAATCGGCATGTTCATACGCATGCGGCCGTCGGGCACGTCCCATTGCCAGCCCATCCACAACAGCGAATATCCTTGCCGCATCAGAAAGGCGTCGCCAAAGTCAGCTTGGGTCGTGGGGTCCTGGGTGGGCCCGCCTTTTTGGAACGTTCGCAGCATTCCCTTGGAGCCGCGGTTCCCAACTTCGTAGAGGAGCCGGCCATTGCCGCGACTCACCTCCGTCGGTTTGAGAAGATAAAAATCCGCCGAGAACTCAACTTCGCTGTGCGAGTTTCGAGGCGCCAGCCCAAGGTCGACGATCCCTGCGTTTTGCGGAAGCGACGGATTGAGTGCGAACTCGATCGTGCCCGTCAGCTTTTCGTAGGCACCCACTGCACCGAAAGATTTTGCACTGAGGACCGGCTCGCGATGGTCGATGCGGATCTGAACGACGCGCGCACCCGCGATGGCCGGCAAAAACGCGATCAGGTAGGACAGGCGCCGTGGCGAGACTCGCATGGATTTGTTGTAACGCAAGCGGCCGGGCGTAGCAAGTGGCCCTTCTGCCCGCGTAACGCGCGAGGTAAAATCGACCGAGGTCTGGCTCTTGACGAACGTAAAGCTATTTGCAGTGATTCGAACGCGCGGCGACTCTTGGCAAGATTCAGCCACGCTGGAGAATCAACCAAATTGGGATGACCACGCCTCTTTCATGAATGCCCTCAAAAGAAATGGGTTCATCATCCTCGGTGGCCCCTTAGAAGGTACACGCGACGTTCTTCTGATCGTACGCGCAAATAGTCCGGATGAGATTAATGATCGTTTTGGCGATGATCCATGGACCAGCCTGGATCTACTACGGATAAGCCGAATTGCTCCATGGACGCTCCGGCTCGGATCGCTTCCTTAGCTATGGCTACCATGGCGCACGGCGGCGCCTGGCTTCGGGCTAGCGGTGTCGAGCTCTGGTTCTTCACGTTCGCGCTGGTCCTTATCTTTCCATTCGTCGATAACCTGCTCTACTTTCGCCTTCGGTCCACACTGCGGATCTATGTCTGGAATATCCTGGCGGAATGGTCGTTGGTGGCGGCCTGCGCGTGGGTGATCCACAAGAATGGACTGACCCTGGCAGATTTTGGAGAGCGGCTCGGAAACCCTTTACGCACGCTTGTCGTTGCTGGCCTGGCGCTAGTCACCATCGCGGTGCTGACGATTGCCAGCCGAACGCAGACGCGCAAGGTGAGCCCGGAACAGTTAAGGAAAGCAACCGCCAACGTCAGGAAGCTTCTTCCGGCGACTGGCTATGAGCGGACCGTCTTTGTTGCAGTAGCGCTGACCGCAGGCTTGTGCGAGGAATTCCTGTATCGTGGCTGGCTGCTCAACGTGATCGCCGCCGCAACCGGTTCGCTCTGGGTCGCGCTGATCGTGTCGTCGATTGTGTTTGGCCTGGCGCATTTTTACCAGGGTCCCAACGGAATGTTCGGAGCGACCGTGCTTGGCGTCGTATTCGGCACTCTATTCATCGCCTCCGGCAGCCTGCTCCCCGTTCAAGCGCTGCACGCATTGATAGACCTCAACAATGGCCTCGCTCTGGGAAAAGTCTCCAGCCAGTCGGATGGAAACTATGCAGTCGGCGGCTGAGCGCGTTCCCGCTGGTCAAGGAGCTGAAGGAACGACGCGGCTTCAGGGTAACCGGGGCGGAGCTTCAGCGCTTGATTAAAATCGGCTCGCGCTCGCGGCAGGTCGGGCTTGTATAACAGATGATAAACGCCAACGAACAAATGAGCCCGCGGGTCCAGTGGCCGCGCCTGCACAATACGCTCGGCGATTTTAGTGGCTTCGTCGTACATTTCGAGCTGGTGATATTCCGCGGCGAGAAAATCCAGCCGGGAGTCGTCGCTCGGGTCGGCGGCGATCTCTTCTTTGAGGATCTGGATGTACCAGTGATTCTTGCGGCGACGCGCTTCCCGGTCTGAAGAGAAACTATGATCGATACGGATGTCGGTCTTAGTTAAGCGCCCGCCTCCGGACAGAATCGCAGCATCGATGACTTCGTGGACACGGCCGCGGTATCGATAGTCGGGCCGGTTCGGGAAAAGTCGTACAACGTAGTCCGTGAACGGGCTTTGCGAATCCGACGCGTGATTGTGCCGCTCCAGAAAATATCCCGCGTTTTCGCTGCCAGCGATGAGCTTTTCGATCTTGGGCACGCCATCAAGCTCCAGGACCTCGTCCGCGTCCAGCACCAAGATCCACTGGGCACGCGCGCGCTCGATGGCGCGATTACGAGCGGCCGCGAAATCGACCGTAGTGAAATCGAACGGGATCAACTCCGCTCCGTAGTGGGCCGCGATATTGGGTGTGGCATCGGTCGAACCGGTGTCGACGATAATGAACTCGCTGGTTAGCCCTCGCACCGAATCGAGACATCGCGCCAGGTTGCGCTCTTCGTTCTTCACAATCATGCAGAGACTGAGCGCGGCGGGCAAATGCGAATACCTATTCAGATCATAAAGCAACGTAGAAATGCCCCGTTGGCGAGGACCTCCCGGCTGACCGCTGCGTGTAATCGAAGAGGTATCGAAGGCCGCGATGGACCTGGATTGATCCCTATCTGATACGATGTCACTTACTAATTCTCCATGCTTTTGGCCTACGATCCGGCGACCAATCCCCTAAACAACAATGAGTGGGCCTTTCCACTCTTCGAATGCATACACATTGCGGCGTTCGCGATGTCAGTCGGCACAATTGCGATCGTGGATCTGCGGCTTCTGGGCTTGGGCATGCGCCATCAGACTGCCGCCCAACTCGTCAAGGATACGATGCTGTGGACACTGGCCGGTCTCATCATCGTCATAACCTCGGGCCTGGTGATCTTCACTTCAGATCCGCTCCGGTATTACTACAGCCCCGCTTTCCGGCTCAAAATCATCTGCCTGCTGATCGCGATCATCTATAACTACACGATCCATCGCCAGGTCGCGTTGTCCAAATCCCCACCGCTCGTCTCCATGCTGGTGGCTGCGGTCTCTCTGTTGCTGTGGGTAACCATCGTTTTCGCGGGGCTTTTTTATGCATTCACGTAGAAAGGGCTATTGGGGTTTAAATGTCACTTGCTGAATTCAGCCAATGGGTACAAGGGTTGGACTTCTTCACATCCCTACGTGAATCCGCCCTGGCGTATCCCATTATCATGTCTTTGCACCTCAGCTCCATTGCCGTTTTTGGCGGGCTGATCCTGATGACCGACCTGCGACTGCTCGGCTTGGCCATGCCGAATACGCCGGTGTCGGATATGATCGCGCAGACGCGCATTTGGAAGCGGATCGGGTTCGTCGTGATGGTGATGTGCGGCGTGTTGCTGGCTGGAGCGAAGCTCGACAAATACTACGACAACCCGTACTTTCAACTGAAGCTTTTGTTTCTGATGTTGGTTGGAGTTCACGCTCTCGTGTTTCATCGCAGCGTCTATGGAAACGCCGCGGAACTCGATCGCGCGCCGGCCATTCCACCTATTGCTAAAACCGCGGCGTGCCTTTCGCTCGTGCTGTGGATCGGAATCTTGTCCTTCGGCCGCTGGATCGCTTACTACGAACGACCTGGCCAAGTCGGCAGTGCTCCAGCTACTACGCAGCGGCTAAGCCGAGTACTGCTGACCCGATAATCTGCTGCGCATGGAAAATCCGTGGTTGCACCGTTATGCAGTTCTGGCCGCGGCCTGCACGGCTCTGCTCTTCATTACCGGTCCGGTGGTGTCGACCAGCGAGGAGCGCCCTTTGTACTCGTTGGGTCAGGGCCATGCGTGGCTGGGCGCCGCGGTGACGATCCTAATGGCCGGCCTGTTAATCTGGCTGTCGCGGTTGAAAGAACCGGTCTGGTTGCAACGGCTGGCTTGGGCTGCTCTGGGCGCCAACATTGTTCAAGATCTGGTGGCGCTCCAGTCAGATCCGCTTCCCGCGCCTGTGAGAATCGCGCACAGCTTGCTAGGCCAGCTTTTCTTCTTGGCTACGGTTGCGATCGCGGTCGTTACGTCGAAAAGCTGGAACCAAGCGCCGAAGGCGGTACTGGATGGTTCGCGCGCGCGGTCTCTCGCAACGACTACCGCCGCTCTTGTGCTGTTGCAAGTCACCCTCGGGGCCGCATTCCGTCACGGAGTTACCGGCGGCCTGCTGCACATACTCGGCGCGCTCGTGGTCGCGGTTTTTCTCGGTCCGGCAATGGTCGCGATTCTGCGTACTGAAACGCCCGACGTGCGTTCCGCTGCAATTGCCTTGATAATGCTGACGGCCGTTCAATTGCTGCTGGGTTTCGCGCTCTTGACAATGCAGTCCTTCGACGACGTTGACCCCTTGGTCGTAATCATCGCAACCACCGCTCACGTGGCCATTGGAGCGTTAACCTTGGCGGCTGCTGTGGTAACGGCTATCTTGATCAGGCGCGTCACGGCCACACCAGACCCCTGACTGATTGGGTAGTTTTGTAATTCTGATTTCAGGCGCCTTTATCGTGGCGTCAAAGGAGAAACTCATGCGTCGATGTATTCTGCGATTCTTTTTGCCGGAAATGGTCCTATTCCCCATAGCGTTTACCCTGGTCGCTCCCCAGGCACTTTCGATTCCGGCGTCTTCCCGTCAGTATCAGACCTCATGCAGTACCTGCCATGTCGACTTCCCAAAGCTCAACGACTTCGGGAAAGCCTTCAAGGACGCCGGCTTCAAGTTCCCTAAGGACAACGAGACCTATCTGAACGTTCCTGCCACAATGCCCGGCGCGCCTGCTCAAAGAGACGTGTTCCCGAATGCCATTTGGCCCGGCCCATCCCTGGTTTGCCTCCGCTCGGTTTCCGGATGAACACGTTTTTCCAGGTGACCACCGGACCCCGCAGCAAGTTTAATAGCGTGATGGGACCGAACACGGTTCCTCCCTTCATTCCGGCCACCGACTTCGAGACGGGACTGTTCTGCATATTTTCGGCTGGTAATCTGGGAAGTGATATAGCTTTCTGGGTGGATGACGATATCGCCGTCGGCGGAAGCAACGCCGCGGGTGGCCAGGGCGATGGTTACCTGAAATTCGTAAACATCGGACGCTACCTCCATCTCTCCACCGATGCCATGGCTATCCGCTCAGGCCAGTTCGAGTTGGATATCCCTTTCACCCCAGGCCAGGAGCATGAATCTCAGCCCCTATGACATTTATTTAGAGAGCAACATCGGTGTGATCAATTCGCTGACCAACCAGCAGAACGTTGCGAACCAGTTCATGTTCGCGAACGCAGCCAAGGGCATCGAGCTAAGTGGAAGCCATCTTTACGGCGGGTACCATTATTCAGTCGCGGTGATCGATCAAAACACCAGCGGCATCGACCAAGCGGACAATACCAGCCAATTCGTACCGTCGGCAACCGGCGGAGCGAATGGCGGCGTCGGGTTCGCTTCCAACACCAGTGCCAAGGCTCCATACACCCGCCTCTCATATCGCTTCAATTTGGAGCGCGATGAAGCCAGCCGCAAGGATGTGCAGGCCGCCGGTCCAACCGGGCCGCGCGATCACACGTATCTGAACTTCGGCGGCTTTTATTTGCGAGGGAATTCACGCCAGGGATTCATCGGACTACAGGAGAACGGTACAAACACAACCCTGGTGACTGCGCGCGAGCCCTTCTATCGCGCGGGCGGCGACTTCAGCTTCAATTACCGGAAGCTCAACATCTACGGGCTTTACCTGCGTGGCAAAGACGACAACCTGCTGCCGGTGGATTCGTTCGGCAGCGTGATTCTTCTTCCACTTTCTCCCACCATGGGACCATTTCCGCTAAGGTTTGTTTCCGGCGTGTCCGCCACCTTTAGCGGCGGATTTGTTCAGTCGGACTTCCTCGCTCTTCCCTGGGTCATGCTGATCATGCGCTGGGATGGCGTCCACTCCAGCGCAGACCGGCTCAACGGGTTCGCTCTGGCCGGCGGCACACCCTTCTTCGCTCCACTGCGCTCCACACGCAATCGCTACACGCCTGGCGTGCAGTTCTTGATTCATCCCAACATCAAGGCATCCTTTGAAAATCAATTCCGTCCTCAACAGAGCGTGGAAAGCGTAACATCCGCTACCAACCTTCAACAGGCTCAGAATCCTTTTCGGATCAACACGGCGCTCTTTGGATTGGAGTTCGTGTACTGATTCCTCATGTACTAATTCGTGGAGAATGTCATGTCAAAATTTTATGGTCATTTCGCGAAAATAGCTCTTGCTCTCCTGGCCGGCAGTCTAGCCGCCTACGGAGGCAGTGTGAGCGGAAAGATCAGCGGCGGAAAGGGAGCGGCTGTGGTTTACATCGATGCCATCCCAGGGAGGACTTTCCCCGCGCCATATAAGCACATCTCGATTGACCAAAAGTCACTGCTGTTCCAGCCCCACGCCACAGTGGTCCTGGTTGGCTCAACCGTGGACTTCCTCAACGGCGATAACGTACAGCACAACATCTTCTGGCCCTCGGTTTCGGGCAACAAGAAGCTCAGCCACAACATGGGCACTTGGCCTAAGGGCGAAATTCGCTCGTTCAAATTCGATACGCCGGGTATTGTTTCTCTGTTGTGCAACGTGCATCCCGAAATGTCCGGATACATTGTCGTGGCGCCGACGCCGTACTTTGCCGAAGCTAACTCTTCCGGGGAGTACAAAATCGACAACATCCCCGATGGCAGCTACACCGTGACCGTTTGGCGCGAAGGAATGAAATCGCAATCCAAACCCGTCGTGGTCCCAGGCAATACAACGATAGATTTCACACTCACCAAGTAGCAGGAGGCTTTATACAAAAATAATTTTATTTTGGTCGTAGCTATGACCGTTCTCGTTCAAAGTTGCCTTCCTCAGGTGCTCTCGCCGCCGGAGATTCTCGATCCGGCCATGCGCTCTCCAGCAGAAGCATTTGCCAGAGCTGAAGGCGGCGGCTGTCGACATCGCCTCGCACCAGTATCCATATCGGTTCTACCTAAGCCGCAAGTTGGATCTGACAGAACGAAAAAAGCAACAAAACGATCAACGCTCGATTCGTTTCTCCAATTTCCAAGGCCATACGGTCCTTCAGGTAACGGGCAACTATTTCGCCGCGTACTCGGAGGAGTCCATGAACCAGAACGAGCGCGTGAAGCAGACCTATCTTGACGTGATGCTTCCGATCCTTCGCGCCACGGCTTCTCGACTTGCCGGCGAGACCGAACTGAATGCGTTCGCCATCGAGGTTGCCCACCACGTTCGCAAAAAGGTGGTGGGGTCGCAGTGGAGCATCCGGAGAACCTGGCGTTGATTGTTCCGTTCGCTACGGCCGAGAGAATTGCGGCCAGCACCACGGTAGATGATCAGATGCCTGCACTGCTCGAATCGCGGGTCTTCATCGACGGAAAGCCGGCTTCATTGTGGCCCGGTCCCGCTGAGGAAACGCCACCCGCGCCTCCGGTGGCTGGCGCAGTTGCCTCGCCGCCCCCATCCGCGATCCGGGATTTGTCCCCCAGCGCGCTGAGCAAGCAACAGGCCGTTTTCCAAGGGATGATCGACCGCATCGTTCACGACTTGGATGCCGAGGCCCATTTCACTTCCTACGCGCCGCCTGTTCTGGTCGGCTTTCACGGAAAATCCTATCTGCAGTTGTCGATCACAACCGACGTCGCTCCTAACGGCCTAGTCTCTCAGTACCGTATCGCTGCTTTGGCTTTCGACCGGCATGTCTCTCACCTGATCCGGCCGCTGATCGGGATCGTCTCCAAGGATTCTGATTTCGACCGCATCGTCTTTAGCTCTACCGTTACCGCGGCATCCGAGTCCATCGAATTCTTCTTTCCGCTTGCCGAGCTGCGGCGGTACGCGGAGTACGACCTCACAGGGCTATTTTTGGATCGAACCGCGACAATTCTGGGCGCCGCAGAAGCAGCGGACTCGCTCGGTTTGCTTTCCGAAATTGTAGTCGACAGTGAGTTCTTCGCCCGGCTTGATCACGCGAAGGCTTACGTACAGTATGTGACCCTTCATTACGCGGCTGATCAGGTTTGGTTCGCAACTGTGATTTATGATTTCAGCGCCGCTCCCGCCGATAGCGCCATCGACAGTCCAGTAATTGTCGAGCACAAACAGGTACGTGTGGTCCGCATACTTAGCCTCCCGGCGGTTGAGCCGTTTGCCGGCATATTCGATCACTTTGCGGTTGACCGGAATCAGTTCCCGAGCGTAGACCCCGTAGCGATGAATTGCGGACTTCCGGATCGAAAGCTTGAAAACCGCATAGCGCGGATCGATACGGGGAGTGCTTATCAGAACTCTTCCCATACACGATGTATTTTAGCGAACCGGATTCAACCGCCAGCGTCATGGCGCAAAGGATAATGCTGCCAAGGCCGAGGAATATTTTTACAACAGTTTTTTTCGCGTCAAGATGTTGCTCCTGGCGTTGATCTTTATCCATGGATGGATGTTTCGCGGCAGTGTCTACGACAAGACCGCGGAGGTCGACCTGGCCATTGATCGGGTTCCCGGCTGAGCGAAATTGGCGGCAATCGTTTCTTTGCTCTTGTGGACTGGCATCGCGTGCGCGGGCCGCGGCATTGCATACATAGAGCCTCCCCTCGAAAAACTCCACGCAATCCAACGCAGCGTTCTCAAAAGCGTTCGCGACAAGGTCAGATATCCGACGCTGTAGCACCCCGGACCAGGAGCGCCATCGCCTGATTCGCGAAGCTCGCCTCCTTCTCAGCCATCGGGCTAATACGCGGGCAGCTCAATGATCAGATACTTCCTTGCGGTGCGCCATGCTGTCATCGATGGCTACCTTCGTTTGGTGAAGTGACGTGGCGAGTGAATCTCTCGAAACGCGGCGCACGATGGGTGTCACGAGCAAGCGAAACGCCGCGGGAATATCGCGGCTTAGTGCGATGGCTTCCAGCTCAGCATACACCCCTCCATCGCGCTCCTCCAGGCGTGTGATGCTGGATAGCCGCCAAATAAGGCCGGTACCATGGTCCTCGGACAAGATTCGTTGCCCCGGGGTTCCAAATTTATCAACTTCCTGGATGTGGATCGTATTGGAAACACTGTACCAACGCCGATCATCTACACGAAAATAGGAAGCTTCGCATTCTGTATCGAGAGCCGTCTTGGCTACCACCGATCTGTTCGCGAGGCGCATGAAAAAGAGATCTTTCACTCCGTCAGTACTGTGAGAGAGTGAGTCGATTACTCCCGGTTGGTAGATTTGCTTGTACCGGTCATAGTCCCGTACAACCCGCAAGATATCCTCGATTTTCGCATTAGGGACGAAGCCCACACCCAACCAATCGTGGATTAGTCCGGATGGAACTTTCTTTGGAATATGCGGGCCAACCGGCGCGATGTAGGGGCCCTTCGTCCGAATGTCCTCCGCTCGAGACGGTTCATCGTCGAGCCAAAGGAAATGTGCGCCCGGCTGGAGACGCGCCTGCATGGCGGCATTCGCCTCCTGAAGATAGGCGTCCCAGGCTTCTTTCGTTTCTGGTTTGAGGGTGGCTGCTTCGCTGGACGGATAAAATCGCAGCAGAATCAAAATGACCCCTAGTCGAATTTTGTTAGTCATAATTGATAACTCAAGCGAATGGCACTATAAGACACAATAGCGGAACTTACTCCATTCGCGAGTGGGGAGCTGTCGCAATGGAATCGCGGAGGATGTAGGGCAGACCTGAGCGAAGGCAAGTTGACTATGCCCGGGGCGCCTAAAGCTTGACGACAAGATCAGTGGTCTGATTTTCTAGATCGATTTCCTTGCTGTTAATCGATATTGCTGTTGTGGCCCATCATGGCGTCTGCATTTAGCCTCGTTAGAAATGTCCCCTAATCTGAAGAATGCGGCGGAGCGGATCTGGAAGCGATTTCGAAGGCGGGGAGCCACAGGTTTGGTGCACGGCGGCGGGGAGGAAATCCAACCGCGAGAAGCAGGAAATGTTGTGGAGCCGAGCGCTGCAGCTGATCCAGTCGAAGGACGGGGGAGAACCAAGGGAACGCTTCGGGCCGAATCCTCCGGGGACAGCGCTACTTCTGGTCCCGTTGCGGGATGGTCCACAGGAACAATTTGTGGCTCAGCGAAAACCCCTCCACCGGGTCACCCACCGTCAGTTCCTTGTCCGGCTTCCAGTCGCCCATATCGAAGGTATTCGACACGATCCGCGTGCCTGGCTTTAAATCTTTGAGGAGTTTGGGACGGAGTTTGAGATTCACGCTGCTCAACAGAAAAAGTGTAACCACGCTCGCCTCGTGAATGTCGGCGTCGAATAGATCGTTCTCCTCGAAGCGGACTAGGCTTTCCACGCCAGCTTTCTTAGCGTTTTCTTTCGCTTCCTGGATACGCTGAGGGTTGATGTCGATACCAACGCTGTGAGCACCGTATTCTTTGGCGGCGGCGATCACGATCCGACCATCTCCACAACCAAGGTCGTAGACAATGTCGGAGGGTTTGACATCGGCCAGTTTCAGCATCGCGTTCACCGCTTCGTCCGTTGTTGGCACGTATGGAACATCGGGTTCGTGCTTGGACTGGCTACTTTGCGCGACGGCCAAGGATGTGAACAAAACCAAGGCCGCAAAACCGAAGCAAACGATCGACTTGTGATTCTCCATAGACTACCTCCAGTGCCGTAGACGCTACACACGCTGGAGAGTGTCAACGCGGAGCATATTTCGGATGGCATCCGTAAATAAGAACCTTCCAGGTGTGCCGGTGCATCAGAAAACCAGAAGATGCTTTCTGGGCCTGGTCTTTCCCGGCGGGTCTCCTAACATTCACCGGGTAGGCCGGGCTTTTTCAACTATAGTTTCCCGGCCGGTCAAGACGAAAGGCTTATTATTTCTTGGCGCGCAATCTAGCTTGCGATCCTAGTACCCCGTTTTCGGTTGAGGAACAGAGGCCCCGATAGGGAGTCATACGGGCAGAGGGGTGTGCCGGACTTTGACAATTCTGTTGATTGAAGATAACCCGGGTGATGTGCTCCTGATCCAGCAGATCCTCTTGGCCGTATTGTCGTCCATTAACATTCGAGTAGCGATGGACGGTGAGCAGGCGCTGCGGATGCTATGCGATACCGACCTGAAACCGGACCTCATCATTCTAGATTTGAATATCCCCAAGGTTCCTGGGATCGCAATACTGGCGCAGTGCAAACCCTCGGCGCCGATAGTAGTATTTAGTTCCTCGTCAAATCCGGTTGAGATCCAGCGGGCGAAAGAACTGGGCGTTCAGGAGTTTGTGCATAAGCCCATTGATTTCGAGGAGTTTGAGACAGTGGTCAGAAAGATGATCGAGAACTGGGCTGCCCCTGGGATCAACGGCGTCCGTTAGTTCCGTGCCCCGCTGTGGTTAGTGAACTGCAGAAATAACCCCCGATACGATTGCAATCAGCAGCGGCAAACCCCAGGCCGTTTGTGGAGTTGCGTGGCCTCATCTTGTTCGATAGGCGTTCCGCTTCGAGCCTTCGATTCGCCTTCAGCCCAGATCGAGAATGATCAGCAGTGAACGAATTTGGACTGTTAACCCCAATAACTTCTGTCGGATGCGGTTTGTTTTCTTGGAGGCGCGGGTGAGAATCGAACTCACGAATAAAGGTTTTGCAGACCTCTGCCTTACCACTTGGCTACCGCGCCTGAAATGTGAGGCTCTTGGCCGGGCTCGACTGGATTCCTCTCGCACCATACCGCGCAACGGCCGGCGAAGTCAAATCCTTGCCGCCACTCTCCGGGATCACCGGCAGTAATAGATGCGAGGGGAACGGCGGCGCATGATAGATGGTCTGTTGCGCCCTCTTCAAAACCGTCTCGTCCGCCAGCCCGCGGCCGGTGTTCGGATTCCGATCGAAACGCGGAAAATTGCTGCTTGAAATCTCGACGCGAATGCGGTGGCCCTTCAAGAACACGTTGCTCGTGACACCGGTGTCGATGGTGAGCGGATAGATCTCGCCCGGCTGCGCCAGCTCGGATTTTTCCAATCCATTTCGATAGCGAACGCGCAGGATGCCGTCGGTCAGATTGCGCGCCTCGCCATTCGGAAACACGTCCACCAGCTTGGCGGTGAAGTCGGTATCGGGGGCCGTGGTGGAAGCGTACAGAACCATTTGGACCGGCCCGGTTACCTCCAGATCCTGTTTCAAAGTGGCGCTGGTATAGACCAACACATCGTTGCGCTGTTCCACGGGGCGCTGATCGAGGGGACCCCAGGGGAAGATTTTGGGATCGCAGCACACCGCGCCGCCGCGGGTGGGCACCGGGTAATGCGGATCGTAAGCAAATTGGTCGGGCTTAATTTTCTTACTTACTGGCGTCCACTGGAGCACTCCGTCGCCCGTTAGCGAATTGGCGTGCCCTTTGCTCGCCAGATAAAGCGGGGTGTAGCGCGCTCGTGCCAGGGGCCATTCCTGTTCGTCGCGCCAGCGATTCGCGCCCATCACAAAGATATGCACGGGAGCTTCATCCACTTCGGAACGGACATTGTGCCACGCCTCTGGAGAAGAGTGGGCAGCGCTTTCCGGCATGCCTTTGAGCCAATGATCGAACCATTCGATCTGGTAGGCACGGATGGGCGCCGAAGAATCCAAGCCCAGATCGATGCCGGAGAACGGGATCGACATATTGTGGGCCCACGGACCGATCATGATGCGGTGCTTGTCATCCGCCTTGCCCGCGGATTTATGCAATGCAGCGAAAGCGTTCAGGTCGCTCTCCACGTAGTTGTCATACCAGCCGCCTACCGAAAAGACCGGCACATGAACGCGGTCAATATTGTCCAGAACACTGACGCCCTTCCAGAAGGCATCGTAAGTGGGATGCTTCAGGACCGTCTGATACAGGCTGAGCGTCTGGTGCGTGGCGGCTTGATCGGCAGTGCGCAACGGGAGATGGAGGATGTAATCGTTGAATTTCGGCCGGGGAACTCCGGGAGGCGTCAGATTCAGAGAAAACCAGAGCAGCCGATGCCCTAGCTTGGTGGCGCCACCGGGAGAATAGAATCGATCGAAGTAATCGTCAGAGCCCGAAACCACTGGGAAGATCGCCTTGAGATGCGGGTTATTCAGCAGAGCGACGCGCCACTGCGCGATGCCAAGGTAGGAGCCGCCAATCATGCCGACTCTTCCGTTCGACCAGGGCTGCTCGGCGATCCAGTTCAGCGTATCGTAGCCATCCGGACCTTCCTGGAGGAGAGCGTCGAACTTGCCTTCGGAAGCATAGCGGCCACGGACATCTTGCAAGACGACGGCGTATCCGTGATCGAGGAAAGCGGAATAGCCAGCCGGCAGGTCGGGTCCTTTTCCATAGGGAGTTCGCAGCAGAACGGTAGGGTAACGGCCGCCTCCGGCGGGATGGAAGATATTAGTATCGAGGTGTGTCCCGTCGCGCATTGGCACGCGCGCATGCAATAACTTCTGGTACGCGATGGACGTCGTCGCCTGCAGCAACGCCCCGCATAGAAGCAGCGATGAGGTGATTTTCACCACGGTGGACTACTAATTCCCGTTACGTTTATGATAACAGTCTTGAAGCGCCTGCCAATACAGACGGGCGATATGCTCGACGGCATGAAACTGGCGTATGTGGTGACCGGCACGCTGGCCGATGGCTCTGGCGTCTTCTGGAAATCGGGCCAGCCAGATCATGTAGTGGGCCAGCATTTCCTCTTCGGCCGCGCCTGAGTCGACGCGCAGACAGGCCGATTTGGGAAAGCGGGACGTCTCGGAGGCCGAGGTCACGATCACTGGCTTATCGATGCCCATCAGCCGGATGGCGATGCCGGAGGCCTCGCCGGCTGCGGGATAGCGCAGGTTGATACAGGCATCCACAGCGGCGGCATATCGCCAGAAATCGCGGTCCTCCGTATACCCGACGCGCAGGATTCCGGCTGAGCCTAGCATCGGTTCCAGCGAGCGTGCCAGATCGGAAGAGACGAAATCGCCGGCAATCAGCAGCGCTACATCCGCCGTGCCGCGCGCTCTTTCGAAGGATCGCAGCACGGCCGGCAATCGCTTGGACTCCCGCAGATGTCCGAATACACCGAAAAGAAAGGTGTGCGGGGGACTGAGCTTTGCGCGCAAGCGGATGACATCGAAATCCGACGGAAGAGGGGCCGGCTCCCACAAGTGTGGAATCTCGTGGATAACCGCGCCCGGGGCGTGTTCGCGGACCATTTCAGCCGCCCGTGGATTGTGAACAATGACCGCCAATGATCGCTCCGAAATGCGCCGCAACATCGGATAGCGGAAATATTGCGGATCGGCGGCCGACCGTGCGCGATGCAGCCACAGGTCGCGCGCCAGATCCGTACTCCAGCTGCCGTAGTTATATGCGAACTCGGCAACGTAATCGGCTTCGCTGAGGGTCCCGAGGAAGAAATGTTGTAAGACTGCATCGTGCAGCACAATTACGCCAGGCTGGTCGAGAGCCCTTTGATAGATTTCACGATGCAGTTGGTTGTTGCCCAGATGATAGAGCGCGATATCGGCATCGGGTTTGTTAACAGCCACTTGGCCCAACTGTTGAAGCGCGCGCAGAAGCGACGCGGAATAGTCGGCTACACCGGTCCGGGCGGAGGGCAGCGGGGAGAAAAAGCCGACCTTCAATCTTTTTTCCGCGGACCGAACAGGGCCGTGCCAATGCGGATGATGGTCGAGCCCTCCTCGATGGCGACTTCCAGATCGTGTGACATGCCCATCGAAAGATGCGGCAGATGATTTTGTTCGGCCAGTTGGCGCAGCCGCGCGAAATAGGGACGCGACTGTTCGGCATCGTCCGACCAGGGAGGCATAGTCATTAGGCCAAGTAGACGGAGATTAACGCACTTGCCGATCGCCTCCACCAGCGCGGGAACGTCTTCGGGAGCGGCGCCGGCTTTGGCTTCTTCCGTCGAAAGCTTAACTTCGATCATCACATCCAAGGGCCGCCCTTCCTCATCCAGACGTCGAGCTAGTTTGGCAGTGTCGACAGTCTGGATCACCTGGAAAATCTCCGCGGCTTTCTTCGATTTATTGGATTGCAAGTGCCCGATCAGATGGAATCGCGCGCCTTCGCAACCCGGCAGCGCGGCGCGCTTGGCTTCGAATTCCTGGACGTAATTCTCGCCGAATTCGCGAAGACCCAGTTGGTAAGCTTCCTCGACCACCGCCGCGGGAAATTTCTTAGTCACCGCGAGCATCGTGATGTCGGAGCGCTTGCGGCCAGTGCGCGCCGCCGCGCCGGCGATTCTGGCCTCTACCTGATCTAATCTTTCTTTAAGCAAAGCTGGTTTTTCTTTGAGCAAAGCTGGCTTTTCGTTCGGCAAGGGACGATAATTAGGGTAGCGCAGCGGATAGCCTGCCACCTTCTTCGAAGCCGCCTTCCTTCGAGTCCCGAATCCTTTGATCGAAATCCAGCAGACCATCCGGCGCTTTCTCGACGCCTGCACTGAGCCAGTGTTGTGCGAACCCGGCGAAGAGTCGCTCGCAATCACCGCCGATAATTTCGTGCTGGAATCGCGCAATGGCGTTCTAAGCCTGCAGGCCTGGGATGATCGGCGGAACTTGGTTCGCCGGGTCACCGGGATTGAAAATGAGTCACGCGGAAAACTGGTGCTCCGCATCGAGCGATTCGCAAAGCGCTCCGGCACTCTCTCGCTGATCGATTTACGCCGCGCAGCCGGCCAAAACTTGGAACTCAAGAGCACGCGTCTCGAGTTCCGCGAGCTGTTCCGCCGGTTCCTCCGCCGCCAGTTCCCGGCCTACAAGATCGCCGAGCTAACCACGGAAGCAGATCTGGAGCATAGCCTTTCGCCGGCCTATCCAAGAGCGATGTTGCGGCAGGGCGGGTCGGCCTGGGCAGCGGTGGGAGCCTCGCCGGATCCTTTCCACGCCGACGGTGCGCTGACCTTTGGACTGATCTGGCTCGACTATCTTCGTCAACGCGAGCCAGGTCTTGTGATTTACGGGTTGATCCTTTACCTGCCCGCCGGACGCGAGAAACCCACTTGCTTGCGGCTGCTGTTCCTCAATCCGGCTGCCGCGCAATATGTCGCGTATGTGTACACTGCCGATGGTGTCGAGCAGCCAATCGACTTGCGGGACTACGGCAATCTCGACACGCGCCTGGAGCCTTGCCGGCGGCGGCTTCCGTCAGAGTTGGACGGTCTTCTTCAGCCCATCCGCGAAACGTCCGGTGTGGAAATCGTGGATCGCGCCGATGGAGAGCTGAGCCTGCGCGTCCGCGGGCTTGAGTTCGCAAGAACCGTGGATGGGGAACTGCGTTTCGGTCTGGAGAGAAAGCGGAAAGCGCGTTCCTCGAACGGGGGCGAGATCCGGCAACTCGCCGCAGAATTAAGCCGGTTTCGTTGCGCCGAAGCAGCCGACCGTCTGAATCCGCTGTATCTGAGAAATCGCGAAGCCTGGCTCGAATCACAGGTACGCAGCGCCATCGAAGAGATCGATGCTCGACTGCTGGCGGCTCCTATTTACGACCAGGTGCCGGCCTTCGCCGCCGCCGATCGCGGGGTCCTGGATTTGCTAGCGATGGAGCGAGGAGGCAGGCTGGCGGTTATCGAATTGAAGGCGACCGAAGACATCCACTTACCGTTACAGGCCCTGGACTACTGGATGCGGGTGAAATGGCACCTGGATCGGCGTGAGTTCATCTTAAACGGCTATTTCCCCGGGACAGAGTTGCTCACTGAGCCGCCTCGCCTGCTGCTAGTTTCTCCCGCGCTTGATTTTCATCCGTCCAACGAGAGTGTTCTACGATACCTCGCGCCCCACATCGAAGTAGAAAGGATCGGAGTCGGTTTAGAATGGAGAAAGGAGTTGAAGGTAGTGTTTCGCTCCGCCCCTGCATGTCTGTAAAAGTACTCCAAAACATTAAAGAAGCCATCGGCAATTTGAATCCGGAGGAAATACGGCGCCACACCGAACGCCCTCTACGGCTTTTCCTCTATGCTCATAGCGAGACCGCGTACCGCCGGATGGAAGACTTTCTTGCACCGCGGGAACTGTCCGCGGCCAGGCGCGCGGAAGTTCAACGGGTGATTTATCGGGCCTCGGAACACGCCTATCCTTCGCAGAATTACGATCTCGAGATTTATTTCGAGGATTCACCAGTTGGTGAATTGGGCCGGACCAGCCGCGTGTTTGCTTTTCGCGATGACGCTCCCCAGCAAACTGTCCATGATGTGCTGGATCGCAGGCCGGATCTAGCTGTTCCCCTGGCGCTGCACGTCCACCCTTTTCGGGAGGAAGTGTCGCGGCGGATGGTGAAGAAGGTGGCAAAAGAAAATGCTCTATTCGCGCTGGCCACAGCAATCCCGGATATTGTACCCTTCATTTCGCTTCCTTGGGCCATCGGGGAATTCGCGACCGATACGGCTTTTTTGACGGCCAATCAGATCCGGATGGCGTTCCTATTGGCTGCGGCCAGCGATCGCGACGTCGGTTATCGGGAGCAGAGCAGGGAGATCGCTTCCATCGTTTTAGGCGCCTTTGGCTGGCGGGCGCTGGCACGGGAATTGGTAGGGAAAATTCCCATGGGCGGCGGTTTGATCCCCAAAGCCGCGATCGCTTATGCGGGGACACGTGTGGTGGGTCTGTCGCTCGAGCGGTTTTATCGCGTCGGCGCCGCGTATACCCGCGAGGAACGCCGGCAGGCTTATGTGGACGCGTTGGAGCGCGGGAAAACATATGCTGCGTCGGTGCTCGACGGTCTTCGAATCCCCGGGCGCTAAGACATTTTCCTGGATTTACGTCGCCTTTTCGTGTAAGCTGGCAAAGAAAAGGCGAAACCATGAACCTGACGTTGGGGCTTTCGGACCGGAGCGCAATTGCGCCACGAGGTGGGATCGAGACTTCGGTGGCGCATTTCGAAAAATGGATGGCGGATATGGATTCGCCGATACGGGCGATCCGCCATCAGGCAGCTCGCGAAGGTGAATTCGCCGACATACCACCGGAAATAGCGCCCGCGTTGCGCCAGACGCTTGGTTCACGCGGTATCCCGCGGCTCTATACGCATCAAGCGGAAGCGTTCCAGTTGTGCGCCGCTGGCAAGAACGTTGTGGTGGTTACGCCCACCGCCAGCGGTAAGACCCTGTGCTACAACCTGCCGGTTTTGCAGAAACTAATTGAGGATCCGGGCGCGCGGGCGATGTACCTTTTCCCGACCAAGGCACTGGCGGAGGATCAACTGCACGAGTTTCAGGCGGCGGTGGACGTCCTGGGATCGGAGATTCGTGCGTTCACCTACGACGGCGATACTCCCCAGGATGCCCGGCGCGCCATTCGCGAGCGAGCCAATGTAGTTCTGACGAATCCAGACATGCTGCACAGCGGTATTTTGCCCCATCACACCAAGTGGGCGAAATGTTTCGAGAACCTGCGCTATGTGGTGATCGACGAATTGCATTATTACCGCGGCGTGTACGGCAGCCATCTGGCGAACCTGCTGCGCCGGCTGAGACGAATCTGCGAGTTCTATGGGTCGACGCCGCAGTTTATCTGCTGTTCGGCGACCATAGCTAATCCCAAAGAGCTGGCCGAGGCGCTGGTGGAATCGCCGTTTGATCTGGTGGATCGCAACGGCGCGCCCAGCGGCGAAAAATACTTTGTCTTCTACAATCCGCCAGTGGTGAACCGGGCGTTGGGGATCCGCCGCAGCTATCTGCACGAGACGCGCAGGCTTGCGACAGAATTCATCGAGCGCCACCAGCAGACGCTGGTTTTTGCGAACAGCCGGTTGGCTACCGAGATCTTGCTAAAGTACTTGCGCGACGCCTGCGAGCGGGGTCCAGTGCCAGGTGATACGGTGCGCGGCTATCGTGGAGGCTACCTGCCACGTGAGCGTCGCGAGATCGAGCGTAAGCTGCGGAATGGGGAGATCCGCGCTGTGGTGGCGACCAACGCATTGGAGTTGGGCATCGATATCGGATCGCTGGACGCAGTGATCATGGCCGGATATCCGGGTTCGATCGCGTCGTCGTGGCAGCGCGCCGGCCGAGCGGGGCGGCGGCAAACGGCGTCTCTGGCGGTGCTGGTGGCCTCCAGCGCACCGCTGGATCAATACATCATCGAGCACCCCGAGTATTTCTTCGAGCGGTCGCCCGAGCACGCGCAGATCAATGCCGACAATCTGGAGATCCTGATCAACCATTTGAAATGCGCGGCGTTCGAGCTGCCTATTCGAGACGGCGAGAAGTTTGGCCCGCATGATCCCGCGGAATTGTGCCGCTTTCTGGCGGAGGAAGCCGCGTTGCTCCATCACTCATCGGGCTGCTGGCATTGGACTTCGGACACTTACCCGGCCGACACCGTGAGCCTGCGCGCGGTGTCGAGCGACAACTTCGTCGTGGTGGATATTACCGGCGAGCACCAGGTGATTGCGGAAGTATCTTTTCCCCTCGCGCTCGAAACCTTGCACGAGAAGGCAATCTATCTGCACGAAGCGCGGCAATATCAGGTGGAGAAGTTCGATTACGACGGGCGGAAGGCGTACGTGCGGCGCGTGGATAGCGATTATTTCACGGATGCGATCGATTACACGCAGGTGAAGGAACTGGAGGAGTTCGAATCACGCGAGGTCAACGGAGCGCGCGCGGCCCACGGCGATGTGCGGGTAAATACGCAAGTGGTGGGATTCAAGAAGGTCCGGTTTTATACGCTGGAGAACGTCGGGGCGGGTAATTTATCGATGCCAGAGCGCGAGATGCAGACCACGGCGTTCTGGCTGCGCTTTCCCGAGAGCTTTCTGGCGCGATTTCCAGATTTGACGCCGACGGAGAAGCAAAACGGACTCACGGGCTTAGCGAATGTGTTGCGGACCATAGCGGCTTTGCTGTTGATGTGCGATCCGCACGATCTGGGGATCGCGATCGCCGAAGATATTTCAAAGGGTGCGCGGAGCTTTGAGCCCGATTTATTTCTGTTCGACAGTTATCCGGGCGGAATCGGGCAAAGCCAGCCGCTGTTCAAGCTGACGCCGAAATTGCTGACGGGCGCGATGGACGTACTGAGGTCGTGCAGCTGCGAGGCCGGGTGCCCGGCGTGCGTGGGACCAGTGGGCGAGGTGGGCGAGCGGGGCAAGGAGGTCGCGCAACGTATTTTGGCCGAGCTGGTCTTGAACGAGCTGGTCCTGAACGAGCTGCCGACTGAGCAAGTGCTAGAGCGCGGCGTAGCGGGTTAGCACCACGTTCGATTCTTCGAGCGCGGCGCGGACCTCCGCGCTGGTGAGGGCATCCAGTTCCTGCCGGCGGCTGGCCTTTAGACGAGTGTGAGCGTGTTCGAGCTCCGCGGTGCAGAATCCGGGATGACACATGAATTCCGTGATACCTTCCGGAAGCCGGCGGATCAGCTTCGCGAGTCGAGCTGCATCGTAGCGACCGGTGATTGCAAAGCCCGCGAAATGGTCGGTCGTGCGGCAGCCATGCCGCGCCAACACTCCCTGCAAGAGACTCGCCAGAGGCCGCCGAACCCACGGTATCTTGAACTCCTGAGACAACTGGGCGACGGCGTCCAGGACCGGCGGCAATAGATGAGTGTGTTTGTGGGTATCCAGATGAGTGGGCCGGATGCCTGTATCCATAACCTTCCCGATCTGGCGCGCGAGCTCATCGTAGATTTGGATTCGCCCCAGCGATGCCACCAAACGCGCTACCGTTGCCGGATAGCCCTCGCTCCCCACCAGGACCAGATGGACGCCGATGTCCAACTCCGGATTTTCGCGCGCCAGCGCGACGGCGTGGTCGAACGCTGGGCCGGTCGCCATCAGTGTGGTCGCGGTGAGAATTCCCTGCCGATGTGCGTGCACAATGCCCTCGTTGACGTCGCGCGTAAAGCCGAAGTCATCGGCGTTCGTGATGAGGTATTTCAAAAGAGGCCGAGCTTGATGCGCAGGAACTTCTTTGGATTGGCCCGGAAATCTTGCATGAGCCCATGCATCTCACGCGTAGCTCCGCTCAGATTGTCGTATAACTGCGGGTTGACGAGCAGTTGCCCGATGGTGCCCTGTCCGGAGTTGACTTTGTCGATGATGAGGTCCAACTTGGCAATAGTATCGACCAGTTGTTTGTGCAGCTCGTCGCTCTTCAGCAGTTTTCCAGCGCTGCCTTGTCCCGCATTCAGATCCTGGATGATCTTGTCGGCGTCGGCGATGGTCTTGTGCAACTCGTCGTAGACCGCGGGATCTTTCAAGAACTTTCCGGCTGCGCCTTTGCCGTCCTGCAAATCCTGTAGCAGGCTATCGACCCGGGCGATCGCCTTGCGGAAATCGTTATACGCTTCCGGACTGTAGAGCAGCTTTCCTAGCGTGCCTTGGTCGCTATTCAGCGCGTCCGCAAGCTGCTTGACCTCGTCAACGATTTGTAGGAAATGGTTGTAGAGCGTTTCATCCACCAGCAATTTGCCGATGCTGCCTTTGCCGGATTCAACGAGGCCGGTGATGCGATCCAGTCGCTCAACAATGACATTCACCTTCTCGACCGTGCCTTGCAGAGCTGTCAACACGGCGTAGCCTTGCTGCACCACGTTCTCGAATTCGGCGGTATTGAGGCTGGGTATCTCCTGGCCCGTGCGGACCGTCATGTCGCTCATACCGGACTTGATGTTGATGTATTTCGTGCCCAGGATGTTGGCGGCGCTGATGGATGAGACCGAATCGACAGGAATCGATTTCAGGGAGTGCTCCGGGATTTCCATTTCGATGCGGACCAGCCTTCGAGGATCCTTGGACCCCGAGAGGTTGATGTGCTTGACCTTGCCGACTGGGATGCCATCCAGGTTGACGGGAGCGCCGATAGTCAGGGCTGCCGCGTCCGACAGGTATGTGTAAAGTACCGCCTTCGATTCGAAAATATTAGTCTGGCCGGTGACCAGAAAGATCACAATCGCCAGAATGCTCATCGCAGCGAGGGCCATCAGGCCCACCTTCAGTCGCGCCCAATTTGCTTTAGTCTGAATCGCCATAAGTTACCGAATGTTTGGGCACGAACTTGGAGATATACGGATCCGTGGAGGCCTCGAGCTCAGCTTGGACGCCCTCAAAGATGAGACGGCCCTCTTTCATGACCATAAAGGTGGTGCGTGTCGGATTCGAGCCTTTGTGGTTTCCAGCCCCATTTCCGGAAACCGGCTCCAACTGTCCATGCGTGCGATTGTAGCGAAAATTGGCCATTAGCTGCCCATCTTGATAACGTTGCGTGACTATCAGGCTTGCGGTGTTCATGGTATCTCGTTCCTTGGCGATCAACGCCATAATGGTGTTGGCGGTGATGGGATCCAGGCCGGCGGTGGGAGAATCATAGAAAACGAGCGGCGGCTCGCTGACAACTGCGCGGGCAATTCCGACGCGCCGGCGCATGCCTCCCGATAGTTCGCTCGGAAACTTGTCGAGGGTTTGCTGCAATTCAACAAATCGAAGGGCGTCTTCCACCTTGGCATCGATCTGGCTCAATGGAACGTCGTGCACGCGCCGGTTGATCAACGGATAGGCTACATTTTCAGCGACTGTTATCGAGTCGAAGAGGCCGCCCTCTTGAAATAGCACTCCGACCTTGCTGCGGATATCGAACAGGTCACGCTCTTCCAACTCAGTGATATCGCGGCCAAATAAATAAATGTGCCCCGAATCGGGCTGGATGAGGCCCAGGCACGCCTTCAGCAGCGTAGTCTTGCCGCTACCCGCCGCGCCCAGCACTACGCGCGTCTCCCCGGCGCCCATCTGGAATGAGACCCCCTCCAGGGCGACCACCTCATCGAAACGCAAGCTAACGTTTTCAACGCGCAGCAAGTGGTCGGCGGCGGGTGTGTTGGGAGCCGTGGACATCACTGCAAGTTCACGAAGATTCGAGTCAACAGCGCGGTAATCACGAACACCCACACCGAAGCGACGACCACTGCCTTGGTGGTGGATAGGCCAACGCCTTGCGTGCCACCCGTGGTGTTGAGGCCGTAAAAGCAGCCCACCACGGAAATAACGAAAGCGAAGACGAAAGGTTTAAGGAGGCCCTGGACAATGTCGTTATATTCGAGGATTTGATAGGCGCTGTTCCAATATTGGGACGAGGGCAGGCCGATCGAAAGATATGCGATAACGTACCCTCCGATCAACCCCACAAAGTCCGCGATGACTGTGAGCAAGGGCAGCATGACACAGGTAGCGATCATGCGAGGCGTTACCAGTTTCTGAATCGGGTCGGTCCCTAGAGCGCGCATGGCGTCGATCTGTTCAGTAACCCTCATCGAGCCGAGTTCACTGGCAATTCCAGAAGCATTACGCCCTGCCACTAGCAGCGCTGTCAGAACCGGCCCCAGCTCCCGAACCAGGGTGAGGGAGACGATCTGTCCCACTTGGTCGGAAGCGCCGTATTGCGCGAGCGCCCGCGCCATTTGCATCGTGATTACCAGGCCGCTGAAAAACCCCGTCAGGATGACAATGGGCAGGCTACCGACGCCGATATTATCCATCTGGAGAGCGATGTCGTCGCCATAGTGAGGTGAGCGGAAGATGTTTCCAATAGCTCGCCCAGCCAGAATATAGAAGTCTCCCAACGCCTCGAGCGGCGCCTTCAGGAAGTCGAACAAACCGGCTGCCTCATTTCACCGATGCTACCATAAAAGTGCTCATTTTCCCGACGGCGGGATTGCACGCGAATGGACGCAAATCAATGCCGCGCGGCGCTGTGTTCGCTCTTCGTTACGGTCACGTTGCCTGGTTTTAGCCAGGTGTTTAGCCAGGTAAGCGTCCGAGAGGACACCCTTTCGCTCCCAACCTACGAGGAAACTTCTCCCGACCCGATTCCCCCGTTCCCAGTATTCTCGCCGGGTGAACCGCAAGTGTATCCGTACACTATGCGGAACGGATTCACGAAAAAACGCCTCGACCATGAATGGCGGGCGCTGCGGCTGGAAAATGAGTATCTGAGCTGCATCGTGCTGCCAGATTTGGGCGGCCATCTATACTCCTGTCAAGACAAGCTGAATGGACAGAAGATGTTTCACGCTAATCCGTCGGTGAAGAAAGCCGCGGTTGGACTCCGGGGCGCCTGGGTCGCCATGGGCATCGAGATGAATTTCCCGGTGGGACACACCCGGACCGCAGTCTCGCCGGTCGACTTTGCGACCGTCAAGAATCCCGATGGCAGTGCGTCGATTTGGGTCGGAAATATCGATCGCGTGGATGAAATGCAGTGGCGAGTGGCGTTTGTGTTGCGGCCGGGTTCCTCGGTTTTGGAGCAGAATGTGTTCTTCGATAATCGCAGCGCAATCCGGCATCGATACTATTGGTGGAACAACGCCGGAATCGCCCGAGTAGATGACAAGACGCGGTTCATTTATCCAACTCATCTGGTCGCC
>DATMMD010000037.1:0-8456 GCA_035569875.1 Bryobacteraceae bacterium | reverse complement strand
GCTTGCGAAGCAATCGCAGTTGAATCTCAGCATAGGCCAGAGGCACGGCGCCGAGCTCCGAGCAACCTGTACTGTCAATGATCGGAAGGAAGCGGGTCAGAAGTCCCCTAGATCGCATCCCGCTGATGAAGAAGGTCTCGCCTTCCCAGAAAATTCTGTTCGTCACCAGGACGAGATGCGGTGTCCATTTCGGCAATCCCCAAAACGACTCTTGCACCAGCCCGATGCCCCAGTCGCCAGCCCACTTGCCCGAAACCTTAGCTGTGTGACCAACGCGCAACAGTCGCGCTGTGAAGACAGTATGGTTCGCGCGCAACGGCCGCATATACAGCGACGGGCCTGAACAGTCAGGCGTCCACAGTGACGAGCGCACTATGGCGAGTCCGAGAGTAGCCGTGAGGCAAAGAACCGTGATCACCAGGCACTCTACAAGCCAGCGCGCCAGACGCCTCGCCAGCGAGCGAGGCATCACCGGAAGCAACTCCTGCCAGGCCAACTGGTGGGTTCCCCACCAGAACGCTGCAAACGCTAAGAATAAGGCCCACCACGCGACGAGCGGCAAGAGCAGGACATAAGTCTTCTGCCATATTCCAACCGCCAGACCGAGAACGGAAGCGAAAAACAAGCCAAGAAAAACGGCACGCTTCCGGTTTCGGATAGACGCAAGTGGCGCTAAAAAAGGCGCGAAAAAGATGCATGACAAAAGAATGGCCGGCGAGAGGTCAGGTAAGCGATAGTAAGCGGTGCCGTCAGGTTCCGTAAACCAGAAACCTGCTGACGGATAAGCGAGAATAAACGCCACAATCGGCGAGGTGGCCACAAAGATGATTGCCGCACGCCTTCGATTGCGAAGCGCCGCAAGTGACCCCACCAGGAAAACCAGTCCAAGCAACCCGAGGCCGGCAGCTTCAAAGCGGCTTGTCAGCCAAGTTGGAGTGCTGGGATCCGTTTCCACCCAGGCCTCACCGAACATCGTTAGCCCGAAAAGCCCGGCAATGATGCCCAATGTTGCGACAAGCCAACTTAACGTGCGTTGCACGAGTGGGTCTCTGGGCCGCAGAACGATCTCCTCGACGTCAGGTCTTATATCGATTCGAATTGCTCAAATCTTCGCGCGACTGCTATATATGCTTTGACACCAGTCTCCGCGAGCCGGTTCCTCTTATTGAGGATTTGTGCTGCTTGCTTCATTCCCGTAGCCGTAGTCGCCCATCCCGGACTTGTGCCGTTGACGGTCAAGATACGGCGTTCTGTGAGATCACTCCTCCCTTGTCGGCAAGTGGCGAGTAATCCGGTCGGATGGTCTCTTTCTGAGACGAGCCTGGTCACCAAGTTCCTCCGGCGTAACAGCAGTTCACTATCGGCTCGTTTGCCCACATCTGCGACAGTCCAGGCTGCTTTCCCGGATATGTCGCCACCGACCCTCACCGGCGCTTCTCGCAACTGTTTATGATATCTTCCGTCTAACTACGTCATGGATGCCTTTCTGAAGGATCTGAAGCATTCTTGCCGCATGTTTCTCAAGGCGCCGGGTTTCAGCATAGTGGTGATTGCAGCGCTGGCGCTAGGCATCGGCACCAACACGGCGATCTTCTCCGTGGTGAACACCGTCCTCTTGAAACCGTTGGCCTTTCCCGATCCTGAGCGGATCGTGCTGTTTCAGAATCTGTTTAAGCAGGGCGGACGCGGCGGCACTGCCTCGCCCAACGAATATAACTTCTGGCGCCAACAGACCCAGGCCTTCCAGGACGTTTCGGCTTACGCGTTCAACGTGGCGAATCTCACGGGCGATTCGGCGCCGGAACAGATTCAAACAACGCGTGCCAGCGCGAATTTCTTTCGCTTGTGCGGCGCGGATGTGATCCGAGGCCGCACCTATACGGCCGATGAAGACCTGCCAAAAGCGCCGAAGACCGCCGTACTGGCCTATGGGTTCTGGCGGCGAAGATTCGGCAGCGATCCCCAGGTGATCGGGAAACCGATCACGCTGAGCGGCGAGCTGTACGAAATTATCGGCGTGGTGGGGCCCAATCTCAAAATCGAAATCGATCAGCCGCCGGATGTTTACGTTCCCTTCCAGCTCGATCCTACCGCCGACGATAACGGCCACTACTTCACCGTGATCGGCCGGCTCAAGCCGGGTGTCACTCTGGCTGTTGCGAGCGCGCAATTGCAAGCCGGTTACCAGGAGTACCACCGGACGCACGCGCTCCCTTTCGATTTCCCGCAGATTGGTTTCGGCGTGCAGCCGCTGCAGGAAGCGATCGTGGGCGGCGTGCGGAGCTTGCTGCTGATTTTGGTCGGGGCGGTGAGCTTTGTGTTGCTGATCGCCTGCGCGAATGTCGCCAATTTACTGCTGGCGCGCGCCACGGCACGGAAGCGTGAAATCGCGATTCGGGCGGCGGTCGGCGCGGGCCGAGGACGAATCGTCCGGCAACTCCTTACGGAAAGCGTGCTGCTGTCGCTGGCCGGCGGCATCGTGGGACTGGCCGCCGGATACGCTGGGATTCGCGCCATTTTGAGCGTCAGCCCCGGCAACATCCCGCGTATCGGTCTCGAAGGAGCCAGTGTCAGCCTCGATTGGCGCGTTTTGGCGTTTACGCTGGGCTTGTCAATTGTCACCGGCATCCTGTTTGGGCTCGTTCCCGCGCTGCAATCCTCGCGTGCCGATTTGAACAGCACCTTGAAGGAAAGCAGCAATCGCAGCGGCACCGGATTGCGCCACAACAAAACGCGCGCGCTGCTGGTGATCACGGAGATGGCGCTGGCCCTGGTGCTGCTGATCGGTGCCGCGCTGCTGATCCGCACGTTCGTCGCGATCCGGCAAGTGAATCCCGGCTTCGATGCGCGCGGCGTTTTAACGATGCGCATGTCGCTCACGGGTCCGCAGTTCGAAAAGACGGCGGGCGTGACACAGTTGGTTCACGAGGGTGTACGTCGTATCAGCGCGTTGCCCGGTGTCGAGGTCGCGGGATTTACCTGTTGCGTGCCTTTGGAGGGTGGCTTCGGCTTGCCATTCGAAATCCCCGGACGTCCTGCAGGGCCAGCCTCCAAGGGAGGTGCGGGATGGACGATGGTTTCCGCCGGCTATTTCGAGACCTTCAAGATTCCTGTCCTGAGGGGCCGCACGTATCGGGAACAGGATGACAACGGGCCGCCTGTGGTCATCATCAACCAGGCGCTGGCAAAGCAGTTCTGGCCGAAGGGCGATCCACTGGACGACCGGATGATCATCGGGCGGGGCGTCGGACCGGCGTTTCAAGGTGAACAGCCGCGCCAGATTATCGGCGTGGTGGGCGATGCGCGCGACGGCGGACTCAACCGCGATCCACGCCCCAACATGTACGTGCTCCCGGCGCAGATCACCGATGGAGAAAATGCACTGGTTTCGCAGGTTATCCCGTGGGCTTGGGTGATCCGGACGCGGGTGGCGCCCCTGTCGTTGAGTTCCGCAATCCAGAGGGAGCTGCGCGAGGCCAGCGGCGGATTGCCGGTAGCGACCATCCGCACAATGGAAGAGACCGTATCGCGATCCACCGCCTCCCAGAACTTCAACATGTTGGTGTTGACGATTTTCGGAGGCGCGGCACTGCTGCTCGCGGCAATCGGCATTTACGGGCTGATGGCGTATTCAGTGGCGCAGCGGACGCAAGAGATCGGCATCCGGCTAGCGCTGGGCGCGGGATCGGGCAGCGTTCGAAACATGGTGGTCTTCCAAGCGCTGCGCTTAGCGATTGTCGGAGTGGTGATTGGACTCGCCGCGGCATTCGGGCTGACAAGGCTGATCGCGAGCCTGTTATTCGGCGTGAAGGCCTGGGATCCGATCGTGTTTTGCGTGGTCCCAGCGGTGCTGATCGGCGTGGCGCTGGTTTCGGTATGGTTACCGGCGATCCGCGCGAGCCTGGTCGACCCCATCCACGCACTGCGGTATGAGTAGGCTCCTGTTGGTCCGCCACTTGGGACGCTTTCCACTTGGACAAAACGTCGGTAGTTGCTGACTTGCTCCGTTTTTTCCGCAGGGAGGCTTAGCGGAATCAAGCCTGCTGAGTGGCATGTGGCGGGTAATCCGCACCCAGAGGAGCCGCAGACAAACACTAAGCCGTCAGTGAGGATTCAAGGAGCTAGGCGGAGTTTTCGTACACGACCCAGAGGAGTTCTGCCGGCATCGCAGCGGGCTGATGAAGATCGAATTTGCCCCCACACCATTGTCTGAGTCGTGCCAAGCAAGAGGCCTGAACGTCTCTGGGCACATTCCACACATACGAGAACTCCCCACTCTCGATCTTGTTCAGGAAGCCAGCCAGCGTAATCGCGGGACCAGCCCCCGCTTCAATCTGATCCGTTCGACGAAAGCCGAGATCTCGCACGCAGCAGTCAACCTCAGCTTCGGATCTCGCTCCGGGATGAAAAGGAGCTTCAACGCCCGCCTCTTGGAAGAGTGATCGAGCCTTTTCCCGAACCTGCACCCACGCCTCGCTGGCGTCGCCGTTGCCCCACTCGTGAAAAAGGGCACCGCCTGGTCTTAGGACTGCTTTCGCTTCACGCAGTAACCCCTGCCAGTCCGAAACAAGATATAGAAGGCGAGCCAGTACTACGGCATCCGCACATCTCCTTCGCAAAGGCAGGCGTGTGCCCTCGGCGGCCACGGCCAGCAGCGGCGCATCGGCAGACTTTCGCCGCATCGTTTGGAGCATGGCGAAGGCGGGGTCGACCGCAACTACTTTGAAGCCGTTGCCGGCAAGGGCTATCGCAACACGCCCCGTGCCGGCGCCGATGTCAATAATCGTTGAACCCAGGCGCAGGCGATCCACCACAGCCTGGGCCAGTTGGTCCGATATTACAGCGCCATGCCGGTCGTCGTAAATCTTCGAATTGGAGTTGAAATCGACGCGCCGAGGCACTGTTGCCATGTTACGCGAAGACCGGGTTTTACAGGGCATGGCAGTGATAGAACCCACCTTGTCGGCAAAGAGCGAGTGATTCCAACATGCGCTCGGCTAGGACACCAGGACACCCGGCCTTTCCCATCGCTACTAATGCGGCCGAAACGTCTTGCCCGTCTCCAACAGAGTCTTCAATCGCGAAAGAATCCGCGGCCACCCTTCCGAATTCTGAGCATATGATGGATCGTTCTCCGCCCAGTCATCATTGGTTACCACAACCTTCACTGCCTCCGTCTCCGGCGTTAACTCCACCTTCACCTTCGACATCACAGCCCCGTCGCCCATGCCGAACTTGTACTCGAACAGCTTCGGCGGCTCCGCCCGAAGTACCTCACCCGTCACATACCGCATAGGCTTCCCATCCTTACCCGGACCCGACCAGGTCATCGCCCCGCCAGGCTTGAGGTCTACCTCAAATTCCGCGCCCAGGAAGATTTTCTGATTCGCCTCCTTCGAAACGAACCCCTCCCAGACCTTTTCCACGGGAGCGGCAATGTAATACGTAAAAATCAGCGGGGCCTTCTCCATACCAATCCTCCAGGCGCTCCTCGCAGATTATGCAGCGCCTACCCGGACTCTAGCAAAATATCCATTGGCGAGATCGAGCCAATCGTGGCAAGTCGATAGACGCTCTCGCGGATCCCCCGAGCAGATTTGACTTATCCGTCCAGTCGGCGATCAAAAGAGTCATGTCGCAAAGAGATCTTTACTAGTCGGCAAGGCAGAACAATCTACCCTTCGCCGTTACTGGCGACGGAACACGCTCGCGGTCTTCGGCGCTTCCGTTCTGCGATACAGCGTTTGTTTGCGAAATGAAGGCCGGCAACGAGGGATGTCTTTGACAGATAATCAACTTCCCGTCATTTCTCATGATCGGAACGTCAATGAAAACGCTATTTTCGCGTGGCACGAGAAGCGATGTCACTTCAGTGGGCATGCGCGATCCCTTCTCTGGTTCAGACACCACCGAAGTGTCAGGAGTACCGTCGAATGCGAATGCGGTCAGCGTCCGGCTTTCGCGTTGGCTTCTGCGAGTTCGTGAGTAGTTTGTTCGACCTGTCGGCTGCCCTCTCCATAGATGGAGACGCGGAGAGCCCGGAGTTGCTCGAGATACGGAAGGCTGGCGGCCTGGCGAGCCGGTGCCTCCAGCCAGACGCGTTCCTGCAGCACCGGTTCCATCATTGGCGATACATCTCCGCAGCAATTGCGCACGATTGTCTCGGCGCGGGTGAGAAGGTCGCGGGCGCGGACGCGGTCCCCCAGAAATCCCCGGTAGAATCCGGCCCAATCGGTCAGTTCACGCACAAGAGCCCGGTCGTCCGACGAATACCGGCGCTCGTCCGTCAGCAACGCAATGGAAGCCACCTGAGCCGCTTCCGCATTGTGCTCGCCATGCATGGATTGCGCGAGGTGTCGAAAACCAAATTGATCGTAATCGGACGGTGCAGGGCTCTCGGAAATCTCCCGCGCCACTCGAACGGCTTCGTCGGCTTTCCCTGCCTGGACCAGAGCTTCGGCCTCAGTGAATCGTGCCACGGACGCGGGTTGCGCGAAAGCGGTCCGATTTATCTCAATACCTCGCTTCCTGAGGGCGTCGGACTCTGCTACTTTTCCTTCCGCTCGAAGCGTGTCCGCCAGGCGGAACATGGCCGACACCAATCCTACGCGCTCGGCAGTTCCGGTCATTTCGGCGCGCTGAACTTCTTCGCGGGCCAGTTTTTCCGCCGAATCGTAATCGCGGGCAAGGCTGCGGTTCTCAAAAAAGTAGTTGAGCGCGTCTCCGTAGTCCGGGCTGTTCTTCCCGTATTGCAGTTGCGCTTGCCGAAGATCCGACTCGAGGAGCGCCTTCGCATCCTCGCCGCGTCCGGCGTCGATTTCCATGTTGGCAAGTGTGTAGCGCTCCTGGGCGAGCCGGTCCCTCAGTTCCGGCGTGGTCAAAGGCTGTGCTTTTCGGAACCCGATAATTTGTTCCTGTAGCGCCAGAGCCTCGGTCTTCGATCCATGCGCCATGAGGAAACCAACGAGTTGTCGGATGTTCTGGATTCGCTCTTCGACATTGGGAGATGCCTGCGCAAGCCGCTCGCGATATAGACCTTCGGCCTCTCCAGCGCGGCCGTGACTGGCGTAGTAAATCGCAAGGCCCAGGCGTGGGTCGCCAATGAAAGGAAAGCGTTGTTTGGCGAACCGGGGTGTCTGGCTACAGCTGAGAGATCGGGCGCAGTGTAGCCGATGACCGAACGGTACAACTCTTCGGCACCATCCAAGTCGTTCTGCTGCTCACGAATGAACGCCAGGCTCTGCACGAACGCCACATAGAGGGAACTCTTTTGGGCTGTGCGGTCTTCAGCCGCGATGGAGGCCCGCAGAATGCGCTCCGCCTTCACGTACTCCGAAAATCGGATGAGATAGTCGATGTGAATATATTCCAGCCGGCGGCTCAGAATTCGTAAGTGCGGGGTGGCGCAAAGCGCCTCGGCCTCGGTGTAGACGGCTTCGGCACGGAGCCCACGTCCCAGAGTGGCAAAGATGCCGGATGCTTCGTATACGCCATCGAGAAAGCCGGGACTGACCGGGCCCGCGGCGAGTAGAGCGGCCCATCCCTTATCAGCTGCGGTGGCTGCATCGTCGGCCGTTCCATCCCTCAGGCCGCGAAGGGCCTGATCGAAGTACTTCGAACCCGCGTTGCTGACCGGCGTTGCTGCGGTCGACGCAAACGACAGTACGATCGCAACGAGAATAGTCCGTGGCAGTGGCTTCAATTCGCACTCACTTTCTTTCCGGATGGCTCGGAACCGATTGCACGGCGCGCCGTGCGACAAATGCGGCGCCCGCAGTGCCGTCCGCATTCTTCAGCTCAGGGAACTGGCGCTTCACGCCTGAGTAATGTGGATCACCAAGTGGCTTCTTACGGACGCAGGCAAGAAACGGGGATGCCAGTGGCCGGGGCGAGATCATGCAGATATGACGCTGGTTGATCGCAATCTGTTGCCGGAGAAATTGGAGACGATCGATATTCCAAAGAAACTGCGACTCATACACCTCCGTGCTCGATACCGGATCCCTTAAACTGCATCATGCCTGTTCACCGCTGGCGCACCTTGATTGTCATCTGACCCCCGTGGCCAATCCACCTCTCGCATCGCGGACGCTCGAAGACGGGGATCACCCGCGATAGGTAGGAAAGGATCGAACTATCCTTCGGCGTCACTCGGGAGAATAGTCTGATCCTTCCGCTATGAATCTGTTCTAGAGGCGCTCCGGCCACTCGATGGAGAAGTAGCGTTCCGGTGTCGGCGTGGTCACGTGGCGAGCGGTCGCGCCCTGCGTGCGGCCACTCAGTGAGTGGCGGGCAGTCCAACGACGATAAGAACTGCGTAGTCCTGCTTGCGGCAGCCGTTCACGACGGGCATGGCCGCCCCTGGATTCACCGGAAAACCCGTGGTCCGAACGTTCGCGGGCGAGCACGAGTTGTTAGCCGTCGCCGGCGTGTAGCGTGCGGAGCGGCATCCGAGA
>DATMMD010000036.1:0-7582 GCA_035569875.1 Bryobacteraceae bacterium | reverse complement strand
CGAACGCATACGCTTCGTGATTCGGCTCAAAGACGGCGAGAGCATGGCCGCGCTGTGTCGAGAGTTCGGAATCTCTCGCAAGACCGGCTACAAGATCGTCGACCGCTATGAGGAATGCGGATTGGAGGGGCTCACGGATCGCGGTTTTATTATCGCGGTGCCATTCAAAGAAATCGGGATGAAAGCGCCTAGTTCGCGTGCAGTCGTCCTCTGAATCCGTCTACCGCACAGCCACGGGCAACAGCACGGCTAGAATCGCCACCCCAATTGCGAGCGGCCAAAAGCTAAGCCTTGGGGAGCTATTCACCGGGCTGTATTGTCGTACGCTCAAACCCGTTCCGGGCAGCCCCGCGCTTACGTATCGCTGCCCTCGTGCAGTCACACCAGCGTGCAGGCCGCGCGGTCCGACTGTCACGCCGATACCGCTCAGGCTGAGATTGACGTGCACGCCCGGAAGCACGCGGATGCGTCGTTGAAACCGTAAGCCGTGGAAACGTCCGCGTCTCATCGCGGGCTCCCGTCCAGAGAGTCCAAGGTACGGGGATCGATGTGAGTCATTGCCCGTACTCTCAATCGACAGAACTGGATTTTAGCTTAAACGTGTGCGCGATTGGGCACGCCTCGAACCTGTGTGCGGACGGAAGCACGTCGAAGAAGGAGGGCTCAGGGGCGAACGTTTCACGGCGTGCAGCAATCTACTGCATCAATGGCTTAGAAGGAAAAACCTGGCCGTTTGGTACGTTCCACACCCAGCCTTTTTTCGGCTCCTATCGGCTCACCGACGTCGCATCCAATCCTTCGGTGCCAGAGGTGTGAGGTACTCCGGGACCAGCATAGCGGGCCAACGATTCCTGACATCAATTCGCCATCAAGGCGTCTAATTGAAGCAGTACCGCGTCCCCGAATCTTAGCGGCAATAGAATTAGTTGGAGATGGGAGACACCATGAATTTTAGACAATCATCGTTGCTCGCGGGGGTTGCAGTTGGGCTTTCGCTTTTTGCAAGTTCAGCGACTGCGACCACGATCGTCTCGGTCGAAGGTCCGCCCAGTATCGGTTTCGGAGTTGGTGGTACTGAGGGAGCCCTTGCGGTGTCCTGGTCACAATCGCAAACTTACACGGACGTTGCCATCACCGCAGTCCTGGGATCGTTTCTGGTCGGCGAGACCGCGCTGGCAGATGCCTACTTGACCACGAGAATTGGTCCCGGTACCACGATCGCCGACCAAATCGCCAGTAGCCACGTCACCATTCCGGGCACTGATCCGATTGCTATCACTTTGTTTTCGGATCTCGTGCTTTCTCCGGGACAGTACTTCATCACGTTATCTGCAGCTGCCGGAGTCAATCCAACGCCCGGCTGGACCAACACTGACTCACCGACCGTGACCGTGGATACCGGTGTAAGTAACGGACCCGTCTACGGCACTTTCGCCGTACCAAGTCTGTATCCACCCGCCTCTCCGTTCACTCCAGTAAGCGTGAGCCTCTTGTATACGGTCACCTCCATCCCAGAGCCAGGAACTTTATGGCTGCTTGGGACGAGCTTATGTGGGTTGGTGTGTTGGAGAAGGAAGGGCGTTATGGTTGAACCGTTTGCCAAAGAAGCGTTTGAAGCAATTAGCCCGCGAGGCTCTTGCCGCGTGCGGCGGGCTAGAACGGCGCTCTCGACGTAACCCCTTAGCGAGCAATAGCAGATGTCACGGCCGTCGCCTGGATTCCCTTGCTGCGGAGGCCGGATCTAATGGACCCTCCGAATAGCGCCGCACCAGCCTTGGAGTTAACCGCATGGATCCTACCCGGTACGGTAGCCGTTTCGGAATTAATTGATCAAGGGCGAGGGGTCATTTCCCGGTGTCGCGCAAGGATCCGGCCAAGTGAGTCGCGCGGCCATCACGCTGGCGCCGAACACCAGTTAGCCGGGAGAGTTTCTCATCGATTTGGCTCCCCGGTCACGACTCGAACTTACGACCCATTAGTTAACAGGATGTTTTAGGGCACCGGATGAACCATGTCAGCCGGCTCTGCAAAGAGGGAATGTCTTCGATTTCACGTATCTGCGGAAACGGCACCCTCGTGCGCGGCCAAGGCCAGGAGATGACCTTCGAGGCAAGAACTTTGCTGACGCCCTGTTTTCCGCGTGCCTCGGTTCGAAACCCGTCAATGCCGCTCTGAAGCGCCGTTGTTGGGCGGGTAGAGCGAGGGACTTCACCGGTGCTAGCTAACTGGTTGTCAACGCCGATTTCGCCGATCAACGTGGCCGCACAGTCGCCATCCGCCGACGTAGTAAGTCTAAGTGGTCAGGCTACAGTTGAAGGAAACGTCGAGTACTTTCGGTCAATGTTGCCGCTGACTCGAGGCGACGTCAAATCCATTTAGAGGTCAACGACTGGCAGGAACACTCCAACCTTGAAAACAAGCGAGAGCACCGAGGATTTTGTGGGATCATCGCGGTTCAGTCAAACTCCCCTTTCGACTCCCTTTTAACCGGCGATTGCTCAGGCTTACTTGAGTTGCCACTCGTGCCTGTGGTTTTTCACTCAGTTGCAAGCACTCGGTGCGTTAGCTCATTGATCGTTTGTTCGGAGAAGTTGGCCCATGGAGTTCTAGAAGTGATTGCGTTAATTGCCTGCCCTCGCGGCCGGTGGGGACACTCCAGACTCTATGCTTCATTCCTCGTTCGTTTGTTGCGCCCGCGTTGCGCGTTTTGCAGGGGTTCTCCTTGATCTGCAGGCTCAAGTCATTGATCCTCTTTGCCTTCAGCGCCCTGAAGAGGACACTGGATCTGCGTATCGGGGTTCGAGTCCCTGCCTCGCAGCCAATTTAAGAGAATTCCTTTATTGATTCCGTGTTGGCCGGCGGCGGGCCCAGTGCCTCCCTAGAAGAAGTCGGATTAAGCCCCCCTGCGGAGCGACAGCGATGGATTCGCCGTTATGGCGCTCTCGCAGGATCTTCGCGGTATCCGTTACCGCTTCCACATCTGTTCGAGACTCTCGCCCTCCAGGAAACTGGACTTCCGTCGGGTGTTCCATCCAACTGTCGATAAAGATCGGGATATTCCGCGGCGATTTCATCGTAGGACCTCCCTTCGAATTCGCCAAAGTGGATCTCGGCCGGTCCATCAATGATCTCGACCGGGCAAGTCCGCTCGCCCGGCAACAATTCTGGCGCCAGCCAAACCAGACGCCCAGTGTCTCGGCTACCGGTTCTCCGTGCCTCAATAGCAGAGCGAGCAACTCATAACCCACTCAAGCCGAAAAGCAAAACCAGCGTTTCAGAGATTTCGACGCTCGCCCCCAACGTGTCGCCCGTGATTCCTCCGATGCGCCGCCGGCAGTACCATCCCCAGATTCCCGATACAGCGATCACCAGAAGAGCGGCTGCCAATCCGCGCCATCCGACCAGAGCGAATGTGATCGGGAGCGCAGTTGCCGAGGCAACAATCAACTCGACGCGCCCCACGAAATCCGTAACAGACCCGCCCGGCGGCGCGCCTTCCTTATCCGAGCGGCGAGCATAGGGCTGCGTCGCGCTCAGCAGGACTAGTGACCAACGTCCCAGCATCGGCATGAGAGCCAGCCAGGGAGCGGCCTGATGACGGTCGATCATCGCCGCTAGCGCAGTGGCTTTCACAGCAATTACAAGGACGAGCGCCACCGCGCCGTAAGAACCGATCGCGTGATCGCGCATGATGCGCAGCACATCCTCTCGCGAGCGGCCGCCGCCGAATCCGTCCGCCGTGTCAGCGAGCCCATCCAGGTGAAGGGCGCCCGTCAGCAGCGCGTCCATTGCCGCGATGAGAAAAGCTGTTAGCAGCGCTGGAAAGACCATGGTGAAAAGTTGTAGCGCCGCAACCAAGCAGCCGCCGATCAGTAACCCGACTAGCGGAAACCAGCGTGCCGACCGGCCAATGTCCTTGGCGCCGAAGGCCATCCGGGAAAGCATGGGCACTCGCGTAAGAAAAGCGATGGCTGCGGCGAACTGCCGGATCATGACGCTGGGGATTCCCGTTCAGAAACCGCGGCTGATTCAAAAGTAGCCATACTCGTGAACGCTTCTACGGCGGTGCGCATCACTGGAATGGCGAGCGCGGCGCCGGTTCCTTCACCCAGGCGCATTTCCAAATCGAGCAAGGGACTCTGGCCGATCATTTGGAGCAGCGGGGCCTGACCAGGTTCCGTGGAGCGATGAGCCGCGAATAGGTAATCCTTCACGCGTCCGTCGAATTGTACAGCCAGGGCCGCGGCTACGGTCGCGATGAACCCATCCACTAGCAGCGCACATCGATTTGCCGCGGCGCCCAGACAACAGCCGCACAAAGCCGCGATTTCGAAACCGCCCAGGCGGGCCAACAGGTCGAGGGGACCACTTATATGGGGTGAGTGCAGGGTGAGCGCGCGGTCGATCGCGGAACGCTTTCGCAGCATGCAGGTATCGTCGGCTCCCGTTCCCACACCAGTGACTGAGGCCGCGGGAACGCCCGTCAACGCTGCCGTCAATGCACTGGCCGCGGTCGTATTTCCAATCCCCATTTCGCCGATTCCCAGCAGCCGGCATCCTTCGGCAACGGCTCGTTCCGCCATATCGGCGCCGACCGTAATCGCCGCGATCGCTTGCTCCCGCGACATCGCCGGCTCCACGCAGAAGTTTTTCGTCCCACGCGCTATCGGCTTGCGGATGAGCTTACCTTCGGCGGGAATATCATAGGCGACGCCCACGTCCACAATCCGCAGCTCCGCGCCGACCACGCGGGCGATGGCGTTGATGGCCGCTCCGCCGCGCAGAAAATTGGCGACCATTTGCGCGGTGACAGCTTGCGGGTAAGGATTCACGCCTTCGGCGCAGACTCCGTGATCGGCGGCGAACAGCACGATTCTCGGGCGATCGATGGAAGGAGACAACGTGCCTTGAATCGCGGCGACTCGGTTGGCAATCTCTTCCAGGCGGCCCAGGCTCCCGGGCGGTTTGGTCAGTTGGAGTTGCCTGGCGCGAGCCTTCTCGATAAACGCACAATCCACGGGCTGGATGGATTCAAGCAGCTTATTCAGGCGTGAATCTGCAGGCATGGCTCCTGTCCTTTACATGGCCGAGTAGCGCTGTTCCCGCCGCATGAGCCAAAGAAAAAATGGTCCGCCGATCAGGCCCGTTACCGCTCCCACCGGCAGCTCGGTCTGGCCTAATACTGTTCGCGCCACAGCATCCGCAAGCATCAGAAAAGCAGCCCCGAGCAGAAGCGAGCACGGCAGAACGATGCGAACATCCTGCCCGAAGAGCAGCCGCACCATGTGGGGCACGATCAATCCGACAAATCCGATGCTGCCACTGACGGCAACAGTCACGCCCACCAGCAACGACGATATGGCATAGACCATGAACTCGCAGCGGCGCACGTTGACTCCCAGGCTTGCGGCCGTCTCTTCGTCAACCGCCAGTAGGTGCAGGTCGCGGCTGAACGTGAGCAATGCAATCCAACCAGGAACGAGAAAAAGCAGCATTCTAACGATGATCTGAAAGCCGATGGCATCCAGGCTGCCGATCAGCCAGCGGAGAATCTGGAGCGCGCGTGCCGGATCGGCGACGTATTGGACGGTAAGCACGCCGGCACTGGCGATGAGATTCGAAACCACGCCCGCCAGCAGCAATGCGCCCGGCAGTACAATCGCTCCGCTCCGGGCAATGCGATAGACGACAAAGATCGCCATTGCAGAGCCGGCGAACGCGGTAATAAACACAACTGGCACCCCCGCGAGACGGATTCCCCAACCAAGCGCGATCGCTATGCTGGCTCCCAATGCGCCACCACCGGAAACGCCAAGAGTGAATGGATCCGCGAGAGGATTCCTGAAGAGCGCCTGCAAAGCTGCACCGACCGCCGCAAGCGTCGATCCGACCAACGCGGCCATCACTACGCGAGGAAGTCGCAGGCGGAAGAAGACCGCGCGCGCGACCTCATCATGCTGGAGCGCTGCGAGATCCAGCCGCTGGTACCCAGCCCAGAGAGCGATCAAGGTGGAAAGCGCCAGAATGCCCAGCAATATCAGCAGCGATCGCGTCAAGCGGCCTTCGATCGCATGGTGCTTGAGGGCGGGCAGGGACGTTTCCATTCAGGCCTCCGACCAGACGAATGTGCGTCCTTCCGCCCGGCGAACGCGCACGTGGTCGTCTCCATACACTTCTGCCAGCACAGATTCTCGCATTGTATCCGCGGGCGGTCCCGCGGCGACCATGACGCCGTCGCGCATGCCAAAGACTATGTCGAAACCCGGATCGATGAACGAGAGGTCATGCGTGACCATCAGCACGGTGAGCCCATGGGAATCGCGCAAGCGAAGCAAGGTTCGGACGAGAGTAGCCCGATGCTTGAGATCGAGTGACGCGGCCGGCTCGTCGAGCAAGAGACAGTCGGGCTCCTGCGCCAGCGCGCGAGCAAAAGAAACAATCTGACGTTCTCCGGCCGACAGCTCAGTGATTCGGCGGGACGCCAAATGCGCCACGCCGGCAGTTTCCAACGCCTGAATAGCCTTCTCCACATCGCGCCGGCCTTCGAAGGCGAAGCGTGGAAGATGCGGACTGCGACCAGTGAGCACCACCTCCAGGGCCGTAAAGGGGAACGCTCTCGATACGTTCTGTGGAACGTAGGCCATCTTGCGTGTTCGCGCGTAGCTGTCCATTTGGCCGATCGGCAGCCCTTGGAGCAACACCTCGCCGTCCAGAGGCTTCAGTATGCCGGCGAGCAGGCGGATCATGGTCGATTTTCCGCAGCCATTAGGACCAATGAGCGCTCCCATCGAGCCGCGCTCCAAGGCGAGCGAGACATTATCGATGACTGGCTGGCCGGGCGAATATGCAAACCGAAGATCGCGTGCCTGGAGTTCGATCATCGCTTACTTTTCCCATCCAACTCCGGATGAATGATGTGCGCGAATAGTTCTGCTGTATCGGCGACAAACTGGGACGCGTGCGGCACAAACTCGTTGCGCACCGGGTACACCTGCCGTTCCCGAACTGCGCGCAGTAACGAAAGATCGCCCCAAACCGCGACGGGGTCTTCACCCAGCCTGTTCGTCGAGCCATGCACGAAATCCATAATCAGGTCTGGCGCAAGCGCTACCACGGCCTCTTTGCTGATTTTGCTGTAACCGGCCGGCTGGGGCGCAGCGACACACTCGCCGCCGGCAATTTCAATGAGCTCGGCAAGGTAGCTGCCTTGAGTAGCGACATACAGATCGCGCAGCGTGCCCGGTGTGCGATCCACCACCAGCAGTACTCGACGGCGTGGAAGGGGGCTGGTCTTGAGCCGCACCGCATCGAGCTTTGAGTGAACCTGACCCGCCAGTTCGCGCGCCTGCGATTCGTGACCGGTAGCCTGGCCGAGCAAGTTCATCGCTTCAAACACATTCGCGAGCGTGCGGGTGGGAACCACCAGGGTCCTCAGGCCCAGTTGCTGAAGTTGCGGCTGGATCAAAGGACCTTGAGCATCCGACAGGGCAACCAGATCGGGCCTCAGACGGATGATTTGCTCGAGGTTGCTGTTTTCCCACCCTCCCACGCGAGGCAAAGTCTTGACGGCAGGAGGATAGGT
>DATMMD010000035.1:0-40862 GCA_035569875.1 Bryobacteraceae bacterium | reverse complement strand
GACTTGGCCTGCTGCAATGGCCACGGCATCAAACGAGCCGACGGCTTGATAAAGCTTCCTGACACTTTCGCGGTTCTCGATCTCGACTTGAAAATCGCCTGATTTGTGCCCGACCTTGACTATCTCATGGCCAGCACCCGCTAATGCCTTTTGAACCAGTTCGCCGATCTTTCCGTTTGCGCCAATCAAAATAATCTTCATAAAGACTCCATTCTCGCCACGTCACCACTCACAAACCGCCCACCCAATCTTTAAGCCGCTTCGTTTCCATCGCCACCAGCTCCGGATCACCAGACCCGTGAGCCAGGACCGATACTCCCTGCAAGGAAGAAAGAAGTTGGGTAGCAAGCTTTCGTGAGGTGTCTCCTCGTCCAATCGCCCGAAATTGATCCTCTATCCACTCCAGCAGCTCCGTGAAGAGCGCCGTCGCCTTCTTCGCTAGAGGCCCGCCCTCCTTGTGCAGTTCGGAGCACAGAGTCCCGACGGGGCATCCTCCGCGCGCAAGTAGATCCCGGTTTTCAAACGTATTCTCGATACAGGCCAGAAGGCGTTCTTTCGGGGAGCCCCTCTGGTCCCACTGTTCCTGCAGCGTCCGCAATTCCAATAAACGTTGCTCCACGATCGCCTCGCCGATCTCATCCTTCGTCTTGAAGTAGTAGTAAACGTTCCCCACCGGAACCTTGGCGGCTTCCGCGATATCGGCGAGACTCGTCGTCCTGAAGCCATGCCGGTACGCCAATTTCACGGCGGTCTGAATCAGCCGCGATCGTTTGTCCGTTTTCGTCTTTAGCATTCAGTCCTTAGTTAGTCAGATAACTAACTTGATTGTATACCCGAAACCTGCTTTGTCAACGGTTCATGCCAGAAGATATGCGTGGCGAAAGACATCCGGGAAAGGACGAAAGTTACACGGAAACTTACACAGTTTCACATTTACGAAACGTAACGCTTTTTGCTTTATATACTTAGAAACAACAGTGAGAGGACTTAAAATCCTTTTTCCGGCACCGGGAGTGCGGGTTCAAGTCCCGCCCGGGGACCAGATCAATCCACCAGTCCGAATGCGATGATGGACTGGCCGGACGCTACGGCCACATACTGCTTCCCGTCAAATATGTACGTCATCGGTGACGCCTTCCACAGACGGTTGGCCTGAAACTCCCATAGGCGTTTCCCGCTGCGAGCGTCGGCGGCCCCAAACGCGCCGCTGTCGTCACAGAAGAACACCAACCCGCCCGCCGTACCCAGCACTCCGCCCCACGATTCAGCCTGGCCCGGTTCCGGCAGCTCCCAGGCGATGGCGCCGGTGTGGATGTCGATCGCGCGCAGAACCTTGAGCGAATTGTCGCCGGGCACGTTGCGAGTTGTGCCGCCCATATAACCCTTTCCGGCCTTCCACTCCATGTCGATCTTCGTGTACACGCCGCATTTTTCGAGCGCCTGAATGTAGTAAAACCCGGTCGCGGGACTGTAAGACGTCGAAAACCAATTGGTCGCGCCCTCGATCGGTGGACAAATGGTATTGCCCTCCGTAGTCGGTACTTGATTCGGCTTCAACACCGGGCGCCCGTCCGCGCCGATCTCACTCGCCCACGTCAGCTTTTTCACGAATGGCTTCGCAAGTAGCAGTTTGCCGGTCGTGCGATCGAGCACGTAGAAGAAACCATTACGGTTCGCATGCACCAGCAGCTTGCGCGGCGTTCCATTCCACGTAGCATCCACCAGCGCTTGAGTTTGAGCCGCGTCCCAGTCCCACACGTCGTGAGGCGTGTATTGGAAATACCACTTCAGCTTGCCGCTCTTGGCGTCCAAAGCGAGCACCGAAGCGGTGTACAGATTGTCGCCCTGCCGCTCGTCGCCGTCGAAATCCGGACCGGCATTGCCAGTGGGCCAGTACACTGTGCCGAGTTCCGGGTCGTAGGTGCCGGTCAGCCACGTGGATCCTCCCGGATGCGCGATGCCCTTGCCCTTCCAGGTCTCGGAGCCAGATTCTCCGGCTCCTGGCACGGTCCAAAATCGCCACGCCTCCTTACCCGTTGTCTGATCGAAGGCAGCCACGAAGCCTCGGACTCCCTCATCGCCGCCGGCCGTTCCACTGATTACCAGATTCCCAGCCACCAGCGGCGCCGACGTGGCGTTGTAGTTCTGGTGCCAGTCGGCCATTTCGGTTTCCCAGAGCAGTTCCCCGCTGCTGCGCTGAAGAGCGATGATGTGGGCATTGTCGGTGACCATAAAGATGCGGTCCCCAGCCGCGGCGACTCCGCGGTTAATGCCGCCGGCCGCATTGCCGACCAAGCCCTGCGTACGTTTGCGCTGGTAATGCCAGATGGCGCGGCCGTCGCCCGCGTCGAGCGCCCAGCATTCGTTGGCGATGGTCACATACATCACGCCCTCAACCACCACTGGAGTGACCTGCAGATTGCCGGTATTTGGGACTGGAAAGATCCAGCGCGGGGCCAAGCGGGAGATGTTCGACCCGTTAATTTGCGACAGTTTGCTGTAGCGGCTGCCACCGGGTTCGCCATTGTACCCCGGCCAGTCGGCCTGGGACGTCACTTCTCGATACCGATCGCCCGATCTGCGAAGGAGATGCAAACGATGATCGTCGGTCAACATCTGCATGTCATCCGGAGTCTGGTTCATAACCAAGCCTTCCAACATCTCGCCATTCGACTTTTCGACTTTGCCTCGGACCGTCGGTTCACTAGGCGGCCGTTCAACGGTGCGGAGAAAGCGGACCAGATCGCGCATTTCAAGGTCTGTAAAGTGAAAGGCGGGCATCCCTGCATCTGGCCGGCCGGCGCGTATAAACTTTGCGAGACCTGCGTCATCGTACGACCAAATCCGCGAGGCGATCGCCGGGCCATGCTCGCCGCCGTTAGCATCGCCACCATGGCAGGCTACACAACGGCTCTCAAACTGGCGGCGGCCAGCGGCAGGGCCTTGTGCCACAGCACACGAAATCGATACCAGCAGGCAGGCAAGTCGCATTAGAACCCCCCGGAGTGTCATGCAAGTGAGGCTACCATGCGCCCGGCGCTTAATACAATCGAACTGCTGCCGGGGGGCGGGGCGCTTAGGTGTGCTTCGGCAGTGCCGACAGCGCCGGCCGGACGCGATGGTCGCGCGCGATGGATCGGCCACGGGCCGGTGATTCCGGTCTGTTGCCCTATTTTGCCGCGACCTCCAGCAGCGTTTGATAGATCAGGTTGGTTCCCTGTTCGAGCGAGTCCACCGGGACACGTTCATCATTTCCATGCATTCGACTCAAATCGTCGTTCGATATTGGATAGGGATAAATTCCGTAAACTGGCACACCTCGGCTGCGCCACGCGAACGCGTCAGTGCCGGCTTGGAAAAGATAGGGCGTGACGGGCACACCGGGCCACACCTTGCCGGAGCTATGCACCAAGGCTTGATAAAGCCCGTTATCTGTCGACGAGTCTTTCATGCCGGACGTCATGCTTGCGTATCGCCGCATGGTTCCGGTAGGGTCGCGCGGCGGCGCGACGTCCACGTTCGGATCGTTAATCACTTTCTTGATCTCGGCCGCCAAGTCCTCGGCAGTGGTTCCGGGAATGGTCCGGAAGTTGATGGTTGCTTCGGCCGAGCCCGGAATTACATTACCGCGGAAACCGGCCTGCATCAGCACCGGTGCGATGGTGTTGCGCATGATCGCGTGCAGCAGGATGTCTTTGCTGATTTCCTTGTCCGCCTGTGCAATCAAGGCCGGATCTTTGCTGTTCACCAGGTTGTTGAAGTAGGTCGACATCGGCGGCTCGCTGGTCTTGCCGAGGGTCAGGAAAAATTGACGAGTGCTGGCTGTCAATTCAGGTTTGGTGTCGTAGTCGGCCAGCCGGGCCATCGCTTTCGATAAGCGGAAGATGGCTTGGTCGGGCCGCGGCATCGAAGAATGGGTGGAAGTTCCATGGGCTGTCAGCACCAACGACAGGCCCGATTTGTCCAGGGTCGAAATGCTCACGTAGCGAACCTTGCCGTCCGGCCGCTTCATGATCCAGCCGCCTTCGTTGAGCGCGAACTCGCAGTTCATTTTGTCCCAGTGCGATTCCGCCAGCCACGAAGTGTTGTACTGCGCACCCTCCTCGTCCGCTTCAACTAGGAAGATCACATCTCGCTTGAGGGGAATCTTGTTCTGTGCCAGCCGCATCACTGCTTCGGCGAAGACGGCAATGCCGCCTTTGAAGTCGATTGCGCCCCGCCCCCACACGTAGCCGTCTTTGATCAAACCGGCGAAGGGGTCGACCGTCCATTTCTCGCGCTCCACGCCCACCACGTCACCATGGGACGCGATCAGGACTGGCCTCGCACTGCCATCCCCTTTAAGTCGCGCGAACAGAACCGATTTTCCCGGTTGGGGAGTAGGGATGATATCGATCGCGAAACCCAGTGGTTTCAGCTTGGCGGCCAGCAGCTCGTCAATCTTGCCTTCATTGCCGGGCGGGTTGCTGGTGTCGATGCGAATCAGTTCAGACAGCAACTGGGCGGTGGAGTTCCCCGTTGTGGCGCCTCTCGATACAAAATGGACCGCCAACAAAAGCACAGCAGCGGCACACGTCCAGCGACTAACACGCATCTCTGCCTCCAAAAAGTCAGAAGATTAGGCCGCTCGTCGAGTAAGAAGAAACCGATACCATTCCCGTTACCCACGCGACGGCCGGCAACGGAGCCGACTGTTTAAACGGAACTAGTATGAAAGAGGGATTACAATCTGTCAACATGTTTCTTATGCAATAATATTGGAAAGCAGCAAAAACAGGAGGAACTTCTATGAAGACTCGCCTAACCGGCTCAGTAGCGCCCGCCACGTTACTCCTGGCTCTGGCTGCGGCGCAATTTGCTCAACCAGCCGCGACGCCGACCTATACGAAAGATGTCGCGCCCATCTTGAACAAGAACTGCGCCGGCTGCCACCGCCCGGGTGACATCGCTCCCATGTCGCTGCTCACATACGAAGACGCCCGGCCCTGGGCCAAGGCCATTCGATCCGCGGTGGCGCTCGGCAAAATGCCGCCCTGGCATGCCGTCGAGCCGCGTGGCACTTTCGCGAACGATCGCCGTCTCACCGATCAAGAAAAGGAAACCCTGGTCGCCTGGGCCGATGGTGGCTCCCCGCAAGGCAACCCGAAAGACTTGCCGCCAGCTCCCAAGTTCGTCGAAGGTTGGGAAATCGGCCAGCCGGATGCTGTGGTCAACATGGTGAAGCCGTTTGACGTGCCTGCCTCTGGCACCATCGACTACCAATATTTCCAGATGCCCACCAATTTCACAGAAGACAAGTGGGTGCAATCCATCGAGGTGAAACCCGGAGTGCGCGGCGTCGTGCACCACATCCTGGTTTTCTCGAAAGAACCCGGCGGCACACCACCTCCGTCGGCTTTCACTACTGTTGTGCCGAAGCCGCCAGCACCTAAAGAAGGACAGAAGCCGTTCGACAGTAATGCTGCGTTGGCTCGCACTCGCGGTGTCCTGATCGCCACCACCGCGCCCGGCACCAACGCGATGACGTTCCAGTCCGGCGCGGCGATGCTTATCAAGGCCGGCTCGGTGCTAACCTTCCAGGTACACTACACCGCCAACGGCACTCCGGCCAGCGACGTTTCGAGCGTCGGATTCATCTTCGCCAAAGAGCCGCCTCAGCGCGAAGTTCGCAACAGCGCCTTTGTCAACGCGACGTTCGTGCTGGAGCCCGGCGAAGGCAACAAACAGGTCGATTCCGCCATCGAGTTCAACCAGGATTCACATATTACAGCGCTGTTCCCGCATACCCATCTGCGCGGCAAGAGCTGGGAGTATCGGCTCGTCTATCCCGATGGCCGCTCATCAGTCGTCCTATCGGTGCCGAAATACGATTTCAACTGGCAGACCTACTACGTCTTCACTACTCCGCTGGCCGTTCCCAAGGGATCGCGCCTTGAAGCCACTGCCCATTACGACAACTCGCTCAACAATCCGTCTAATCCTGATCCCAAGGTAGCTGTACATTGGGGCGAGCAGACTTGGCAGGAGATGCAGTACTCCGGCATCACCTTCACGCTCGACGAAGAGCCCCGGCAGACCACTGCCCAGAAGTAGCCCCGTCCCAACTTCTGCGACACTCGCAGTATGCCTGACCGAACTGTGCCGGAAAAAGTCCGCTGGGGCGTTCTCGGCGTCGCCAAAATCGCAACCAACAAAGTTATCCCCGCAATGCAAAAGGGCGACTGGTGCGAAGTAGCCGCGATTGCCTCGAGGGATTTGGACAAAGCCAAGACCGCCGCCGGCAAGCTCGGAATCCGCAAAGCATTCGGCTCCTATGAAGAGCTGCTTTCAGATCCTGAGATCGAAGCCATCTACAACCCGCTACCCAACCACCTGCACGTTTCGTGGTCCATCCGCGCCGCCGAGGCCGGAAAGCATGTGCTCTGTGAAAAGCCCATCGCCCTGAGCGTCGCCGAGTGCCGGACCCTCATCGCCGCTCGTGACCGCACTGGGGTAAAGATCGGCGAAGCCTTCATGGTCCGAACCCATCCGCAATGGCTGCGCGCCCGCGAACTCGCTCAGTCAGGAGAAATCGGCGAGTTGCGTGCCGTTGTAGGCGCTTATAGCTATTTCAATCGCGATCCTGCCAACATCCGCAATCAACTTGAGTTCGGCGGGGGCGCCATCATGGACATCGGATGCTACCCGATCCAGATCTCGCGTTTTCTTTTCGGCCGCGAGCCAGAAACGGTGTCGGCAGTGATCGACCGTGATCCGCAAATGCAGACTGACCGGCTTAGCTCCGTGCTGCTCGCGTTTCCTTCCGGCCACTGTGCGTTTACCTGCAGCACCCAGCTTGTGCCCTACCAGAAGATCCAGATTCTCGGCACCAAGGGCCGCATCGAAATCGAAGTGCCCTTCAACGCGCCGCCGGATCAAAAGACTCGCCTGTTCGTGGACAAAGACGCAGATTTGTGGGGCCGAGGTGTGAGAGTGGAAGAGTTTCCAATCGTCGACCAATACACCATCCAGGGCGATCTTTTTTCCCAAGCCGTTCGCGGCCGCGGCGAAGTGCCGACACCGCTCGAAGATTCCATCGCGAACATGGCGGTAATCGAGGCCGTTTTCGAATCTGCCAAGACAGGCCGGACAGTTACCGTGGCTCGTTAGCGCTTCGATCCCACCAGCGGCTGAACAATTGTATTGGTCAAAGCGCCGCCCGAGAACTCCGTCTGCTGGCCCGCCTGTTTTCCTGGCGCCGGGAGCAGCCGCGCTGCGAGTGGCTTGTTCCATTTGTAGGCTAGCCACGCGACATCTCCGAGGATCCGCGCGATCTGTTCCTCGCTCACGTCGCCGGGCAGCGGCACTGTATCCGCGCCACCCGCGCAAACGGCCGAGTAAGCCAGGATCGAGTCCAGATTATAGGTGCCCTCCGCCCACCGCCGAGCCAACAGATTGTCTTCCATCACAGGAATCATCAATCCCGAATAGCCTGTCCGTTTCACCGGCGTCGACTGCACGGCGCGCGTAATGATACCAGACGCAGTCAGCGTTCCGCTGGAACCAAACGGGCCGCCGATGAAAGATTCGATGGCCCCGCCGATCGAGATATCCTTCAAGGGCGCTGGCGTCGCATCGATCCCTTCGTAAGTCCAGCCCGTGCTCGCGGCCACCTGCATCGCCACCGTCTCGGCTTCCTTCGTATATTTGGTGAAGGCTTCCGAGAGATGCTCTTCAGCTTCGCGGGGATCGTGATAGCGCGCGAAGACATCGGCCACGACATTCGCCCCTTCCATCGCTAGCGCGAACGCGTGACCCTTGCCGAGATGATAAGACCCTGGATAATACGGCCCGTACGGTTTCATTATCGCGATCCCACCAAAATTGAAGTTGCCGTCGCCATGCGGGCTACGCTGCGAGACCTCTTTTATCAGCTTGGCCGCTGCACCGACCGCGCGCCAATGAATGCCTCGGTCGTCCGCGATGATCAAGTTGGCGTTGACGCTGACCGATGCCAGGATGTCGGCTAGCAACGCGACTGGCGCCGTGTCGTCGTTGTCGTTCAGCATCGCCGCCCCGATGTTGAGCCCCGTGCGCCCCTTCGAAGCCGATTCCCGCAGCTTGCGGATCAGCTCGATCGCTTCCTCGTGCTGCAGGCCTTTGGTGTAAACCGGGAAAGGCTGAGTTGTGATCCTTCCGCCCGCGCCCTCGAACCCGGCTCGGTTCAAGGCTTCCTTAGCGACGGCCAAAAACTTCTGCGTCTCTTCGATTTTGGCGGCGTAGTTGTTGCGGTCGATTTCGATAAACGCCGTCACCGCGCGAATCCTTGGACGGCCGTCGGCGGCGAACGTTAGCGAGCCGAGCGCCAGCGTGGCGAAGGAGAACAACAGTTGAACCCTTCGCATGTTTGGCTACCTTTTCGCGGCGGTCGCGGCGCCCGCGCCTTTGCCAGTGGCACGCGCGAGCCCTTCTACTGACGGGGTTCGCTTGGGAGTTCGCAGCAACTCCTGTTGGAACGCCGTGGCAGCTTCGGCCGGCCGGCCGGAATCTAACAAGACCTCGCCGTAAAACTCCAGCGCCGGTTTGATCGGTTCCGGCGGCCCGGATGGCGCGGCCAAAGTCGATTCGATATCGGCTGCCTCCTTGGCCAGGCGTACCGCCTCGGCCTTTTGTCCACGTGCCAGTTGCGCTGCCGAAGCGACCTCATTTTCCATGACGGCGAACGGCTTCGCGGCGTAGGCGTCGCCTCCCGATTCCACGCTCTTCCGCATGGCGCTCAGTTTGGCGCGCGCCTGATCTGCTCCGTTCGCATCCCCCATCTTGGCGGCGCTCAGGCCGGCGATAAAGATCCACGCGCCTTCTCCCGCATATCGCGTGCCCATGCCAGGCATGCCGGGCATCGACTCGTGGTCAGCTCCCGCTTCCTTCGCGCCCTCCAGCGGGATTTTTTCCCACTTGCCGGTCTCCAGGATGTAGCGGGCCAGCATGGTATGGTACTGCTGTCCGATGTTTGCGTTCTTCGGATTTCGGTCAGCAGACTGCTTCGCGAGATCCACGTTCTTGCGCGCATCGTCAAACTTCCCGAGCATCAGGTTTGCGTACTCCAGCCACGATAAGGTATGAAAATCTTCGCGTCCTTCCGGAAGGTGCATTCGTGCGATCAAATCCACCGCGGCCTGATGGGCCACGATGTTGGAAGCAACCACATCCTGCCACATGCCCAATTGGACAAAGATATGCGACGGCATGTGCAGCGCGTGCGGCGCGGCCGGCGCGATCTTGGCGTAAACACGCGCCGCCGGCAGGGCAAGAATCGCGTGATCCGGATCGTCGAAGGCGTGAATAATGAAGTGCGCCGCGCCGGGATGATTTGGATTCTCCTGAAATACTTTGAAGGCCAGCGAGGCCGCTAGTGCTTGCCGCCGGAATCCTTTATCGGCAGGCCTCACAGAGCCAAGCAGCGAAAGCGCGTAAAAAATCGAGACCTCATTGTCTGCCGGCCAGCGCTCGTATAGCCGCGCCATCGCGTCCGAGTAAGCGTTGTCCCGCGCCAGCTTGTCGCCGGGAGCGTAGAACAGCTCATTCACCGCTTCCAGATATGCTTTTTCCTTATCCGTGTGCGCCTTCGCGAGACGTCCTTCCAATGTCGGCGCCAGCCGCTCCAGCGCTTTCTTTGCGGCGGGCAGATCCAGTTGAGCCCATAGCGGATGGTTGTAACTCATCGCCTCGCCCCAGTAAGCCAGAGCGAAGTTCGGATCTATTTGCTGCGCCTCATGGAAAGCCACCGCCGCTTCATCGAACTCGAAGCTGTGAAGGTCCTTCACCCCCTCGATAAATTTCGGCTGCGCGGTGGCGGTGCCGGACGTCGGGAAGCTAATGCTTCCCAGTTGTTGCGCGTTGAGACTCGCGCAAGAAAATACGGCAATAATCGCTGCAACCAGCCCAGTGGCACGAAACTGCAAGTTAGGCATCGTGGCCTCCTCTCCTCGGCGTTTCCCATTATGTCGCATGTGAGAGTGGCCCGGCGGGTATCCGCAATGCCATGCTGGAAACAGATGGCCGTTCTGTTAAGTGGCGTGGCTCTCCGCAGGGCGTTCGGTGCGCGAGTCCTCTTTGACAATCTTTCGCTGAGTCTTTCGGAGGGCGACCGTACCGGTCTGATTGGGCCCAATGGCAGCGGCAAGACCACTTTGCTGGAGATTCTGGCAGGGAATGAAGCGCCCGACGCTGGGTTCCGTGCACTAAGAAAACAGACCAAGCTGGCCTATGTCCCACAAGATTCGCTATTTGGTCCGGACGACACGGTCGGCTCCATTCTTCGGGCGGCCGTGGAGCAGCTACATCTCGAGGAAGAAGAAAAGCGAGTCCGCACGGGCGTTATGCTCGACCGCGCTGGCTTCGATACCGCGGATACTCCGGCCGCTGCCCTCTCGGGTGGATGGAAGAAACGGCTCGCCATCGCGGCTGCGCTAGTCACCTCGCCGGATGTGCTGATCCTGGATGAGCCGACCAATCACCTGGATCTGGAAGGCATTCTGTGGCTCGAGACTGCGATCCAAACCGTGAACACTTGCCTGGTTGTCACTCATGACCGCTACTTTCTCGAGAACGTCGCCAACCAAATGGTGGAGATCAACCGGGTCTACCCGCAAGGCACGTTTCAGGTAAAAGGGAATTACAGCGAATTTCTCGAACGGCGCGAGGAGTTTCTGGAAGTCCAGGCCAAGCAGCAGGAGTCGCTGGCGACGAAGGTGCGGCGCGAGGTAGAGTGGCTCCGGCGTGGGCCGAAAGCGAGAACCGGCAAGTCAAAAGCCCGAGTGGATTCGGCCGGAAGGCTCATCGAGGAACTCGCGGCCGCCACTACACGCAGCCGTACGGCCACGGCACAAATCGACTTCACCGCATCGGATCGAAGCACCAAGCGCTTGATTGAGGCCGACCGAATCGGGAAGACGCTCGGTGGACGCAGGCTTTTCCAAAATCTGAACCTGATTCTTGCGCCGGGTGTTCGTGTAGGGCTGGTAGGAGCGAACGGGAGCGGCAAGACCACCCTGCTCAAGATACTCGAAGGAGCCATGGAGCCGGACGAAGGAACCATCCAGCGGGCCGACCGGTTGCAAATCGTAAGCTTCGCGCAGGACCGCGGCGCGCATCTCGATCTGGAAACCAGCCTGCGTCGTGCGTTGTGCCCGGATGGAGATTCGGTAATTTACCGCGGCCGTCCGATCCATGTCGCCGGATGGGCCAAACGATTCCTCTTCCGCGATGAGCAGCTTGATATGCCGGTATCGAGGCTATCGGGCGGCGAGCGGGCGCGCGTGATGATCGCCCGGCTGATGCTGGCGTCCGCGGACTTACTCTTGCTCGACGAACCGACCAACGACTTGGATATTCCCACGCTGGAGGTCCTGGAGGACAGCCTGCTCGATTTTTCTGGCGCCGTGGTCCTGGTCAGCCACGATCGATATTTGCTGGATCGCGTTTCCACCATCGTCATCGGTCTGGATGGCGGTGAGGGCGGCGCCTTCGCGGATTACTCACAATGGGAGGCCTCGCGAAGTAGACCGTCCGCCGAGAAAGCCGTGGAAAAGGATCCGCGACTGCCCGCCCCCGCCGAAGGTCCCAAAAGGAAGTTGGCCTACCTGGAGCAGCGCGAGTGGGATGCCATGGAGGCCCGGATTTTGGAAGCGGAACAGGAACTGGCCGCCCGCCAGCGGGAACTCGAAGTGGCCGCGTCGGATGCCGAGCGGGTGACTGAGGCCTATGAAAAAGTACAGGATGCCCAACGCCGTGTTGAGGAATTCTACGCTCGGTGGGCTCAGCTGGAGGCCAAGATTGTGCGTTGAAGGACATATGCGGTATAATCGGGGCTACTGGAAGTTGATCCGCAACCCCCTCTCCCTACGTTGGTAGCCGGCTCGCCGATTCTCATCCTCAAAACCTAAATGAAAAGTTTCTCTGAATTCTCACTCTCCGCTCCCTTAAAGAGCAATCTGGCAAAGCACGGCTTTACTGAACCTACGCCCGTTCAAGCGTTGGCCATCGGACCGGCCCTGGCGGGAAGCGACGTCGTCGCTACGGCGCAAACCGGCACCGGCAAGACGCTGGCGTTCGTCCTGCCCATCGTCCATCTGCTCTCGAAACAGCCATCCAATTCCGGCATCCGCGCCGTCATCCTCAGCCCGACGCGCGAACTGGCCATCCAAATCAACGAGACCTTCGCCAAAATGGCCGCCGGCACCGGCATCCGCGCCGCCGTCGTCGTGGGCGGTCTCAACGAGCGAACACAGCTGCAATCCATTCGAAAGGGCGCACATGTGCTGATCGCCACTCCGGGGCGGCTGTTCGATTTCCTCGGACGGAAACTCATCGATCTCAGCGCTGTGCGCATCCTGGTTCTCGATGAAGCGGACCGCATGCTCGACATGGGCTTTCTGCCCACCATCAAAAGGATCATGGCCGCTACTCCTTCCGACCGCCAGACCATGTTCTTCTCAGCGACCATCGAAAGCTCGGTAAAGCACCTGGTAGAGGCGCACGTTCGAAACGCGGTGCGCGTCGCAGTCGGTTCCGTCACCAAGCCCATCGCGCAGGTAGATCTGCATCTCTACGAAGTCGAGCAGGACCGCAAGCTGGGTCTGCTTCAAAAGATGCTGCGCCACGAGCAGGGGTCTTTCCTGGTATTCGCGCGCACCAAGCGCGGCGTGGACCGGTTGTCGAAAAAGCTCGCGCGCGGCGGCATAAATACAGCGGCCATCCACGGCGACCGCAGCCAGAATCAACGCAATGAGGCGCTGCGCGGGTTCCAACAGGGAGACTATCGTGTTCTCGTAGCCACCGACGTCGCAGCCCGCGGTATTCACGTCGAAGGGATCTCTCACGTTGTGAATTATGACCTCCCGCAAGTGCCGGAGGACTTCATTCACCGGGTAGGCCGCACCGGCCGCGCAGGGGCCCACGGGACGGCTTCAACTTTCGCCACGCCCTCTGAGCGCGCGGACATTGCGCATATTGAGCGCACCCTGGATACCCGGCTGGTGCGGCGCCAGGTCTCGTCCGACGTCGCTCGCGAGCAGAAACAACACGCCAACGTCATTGTCATTCCATCCACTTCGCGCCCGCCGCAACGGCATGTCCGGTCGTTCGGACCCAGGCGCAAGGCCGGCCGGAGCGCGGCACGACGCGTGGTCTAGATGCCTATAATACGGCAGTGACCATACGATTATTCGCAACGGCCTTCGTCGCGGCCACAATCGGCTTTACTTTACTTTGCACTCCGGAGGCCGCCGCCCAGGGAACACCCGTTCGCGTCCTGGTTTCCAACGGTATGAAGGCCGCTTTAGAGGAGCTTCAGCCGCAATGCGAGCGTGCGATCGGCCATCCGCTGGCGCTGCAGTTCAATTCCACCGCGGGCGTGAAGAAGAAGATCGAAGCGGGCGAAGCCTTCGATGTCACTATCATCAGCACTGAAGCCATTGGGGACCTGATTAAAGAGGGTAAGCTCGCCAGCGCCTCGCGCGCCGACGTGGCGCATTCCACGCTAGGTATCGGAATCCGGGCGGGTGCGGTCAAGCCGGATATACATACGACTGACGCGCTCAAACAGACCTTGCAGCAGGCCAAATCAATTACTTATCCGCAGGATGGCGCCAGCAGACCTTATATCGAGAAGATGTTCGAGCGCTTAGGTATCTCCGCGGATGTCATGCCCAAAATAATCCTGGCTGAAGGGTCCGGACCCGCTACCGAAAGCGTCGCGTCAGGCCGGGCTGCCATGGTAATCACCTTGTTCAGCGAAATCGTTCCCGTTCACGGCGTCGAAATCCTCGGATCACTACCGGGGAAATTCCGCTACGATATCCACTTTGGAGCCGCTGCCAGCGTGGCCGCGAAGGATATGCCAGGCGCCCAGGCGCTCATTGGTTTCCTGGTGGGACCAGAGGCCGCGCGGATTTTCAAAACCAAGGGCCTCGAGCCCCGCTGATTACCAGCCCACTCGCGCCATCCGGTTCAAGATCTCTTCACTGTAGTCGTTCATTCGCTCCGGCTTTCTCTTCAACGGCGCCGGAATGATCGCAGCCAGACGCGCCGCCTGCTCGCGATTTACTCCGATGGCCGGCAGGTGGTAGTAATACTCGGAGGCTGCTTGAGCTCCGTAAATTCCGGGCCCCCATTCGATCACATTCAAATACAGTTCCAGAATTCGATCTTTGCCAAGCAGCGCCTCCACCGTCGGCACCAACGCAAACTCCGCGCCCTTGCGAAGAAACGACCGCTCCGTGGTCAAAAATAGGTTCTTTACCAACTGCTGCGTGATCGTTGATCCTCCACGGCCTATCCTGCCGCGCTTGATATCGTCCTCGAGAACCTTTTGCATTTCCACCCAGTCAAACCCGTGATGCTGGCGAAACCGCCCGTCTTCAGCGGAGATCACGGCATGCTGCAGCACCGGCGCAATTCGGCGCAGCGGCACGAAATCGTAGCGTTTTTTGTAAGCGCGACGCAGACGCATTGCCTCTAGCCGGCGTTCTATCTGCACCGTTGTCGTTGGCGGATCGATCCAACGCAACCCCAAGACGCACATCGCGCACGCCGTGTACAGCGCTATCACCACCACAAAGACACCGATTGCGATCGTCCGCACCCAACGTCCGCGCTGGCTAGCCATGCTTGTTACCAATCTCGCACGCCACGCCTTTTGCGATGGATTGCTATCATCGGAATTTCGAACATGACCACTGTTACTCACTTGGAATGCAGCGTCTGCGGAAAGCGCCGCGAAGCCGGAAAAGCTCACAACTTATGCGAGTGCGGTGGACCTTTGCTGGTTTTCTACGACCTCGAAAAAACGCGCGCTACGTGGAGCCGCGAATCGCTCTCGAAGGGTCCTTCCAACATGTGGCGCTATCGTCCCGTGTTGCCGGTGCGAAACGACTCGTCCATTGTTACCCTCGGCGAGGGCATGACGCCGCTGATTAAAACCAGCAAGCTGGGAGCGCGGATTGGCGCCCGCGATCTGTGGGTCAAAGACGACGGCATCAATCCGACTGGATCGTTCAAGGCCAGGGGGCTTTCTTGCGCCGTCTCTATGCTGGTCGAATTCGGTATCCGTAGAGTCGCGATTCCTTCGGCCGGCAACGCCGCCAGCGCCATGGCAGCCTACGCCGCCGCAGCCGGGATCGAAGCCTTCATCTTCATGCCTCGCGACGTTCCGCAAGCCAATTTCATCGAGTGCAAAGCGTTCGGAGCAAACGTCACTCTGGTGGACGGCCTGATCAGCGATTGCGGCCGCATCGTCAACGAGCGCAAAGACGCCGAAGGCTGGTTCGATGTCAGCACCCTCAAAGAGCCGTATCGTATCGAAGGTAAGAAGACCATGGGTTATGAGCTGGCCGAGCAGTTCGATTGGACGCTGCCGGACGCTATCTTCTATCCCGCCGGCGGCGGCGTCGGCCTCATTGGTATGTGGAAAGCGTTCGGCGAGATGGAGTCGCTGGGCTGGATCTCTCGCAAGCGACCCAAAATGATCGCTGTGCAAACCGAAGGCTGTCAGCCCGTGGTGCGGGCATTCGAGCGCGGCGAGTCGAAAACCCAATTCTGGGAAAATGCTCAGACCGTGGCCGCCGGTCTGCGCGTGCCCAAGCCGCTGGGCGATGCTCTGATGCTGGATGCCATCCGAAAAAGTGGCGGGACCGCGATAGCCGTCAGCGATTCAGCGCTCTTGGACGCTTCGCTCGAGCTCGGCGCCGCCGAGGGCATCTTCGCCGCGCCGGAAGGCGGCGCTTGTGTGGCAGCTTTGAAGAAACTGCTGGCCAATGGATTTCTAAAACCTGAGGAACGAATCCTGCTCTACAATACCGGCGCCGGCTTGAAATATTTGGAGGCATTTTCGCCCCGCTTTCCGCGTAGCACGGCGTCCGAGCAGGATAAACTCGGCGGCCTCATCACGCCCCGCTAGCCTACATCTAAAACCAGCCCGCCCTTTATTGACGCGTCTTTTGACACTGCCGGACGGTTTTGGCAAACTAATATAATGTTTTCGGAGTCAGTCTTTCCCCCCGGCTTAGGCCCTCTCGGTGATCTCGAGTCCGCGGTCGTAAACCTGCCTCTGTTGTGAAGATGCCAAGGAGACTTCAATGAAACTATTTGTAGGGAACCTCCCCTATGCGGCCACCGAGGCCGATATAACGGATTTCTTTACGCAGGCTGGCGTCACTGTCGACAGCGTGAATGTGATGCGCGACCGCTTCACCGGCGAGGCTCGCGGATTCGGATTCGTGGAAATCAATGACGATGGAGCGGCCAACCGCGCCATCGAGGCTTGCAATGGGCGCGACCTGATGGGCCGCGCGATGGTCGTCAACGAAGCTCGTCCCATGGTGCCGCGCGAAGGTGGCGGTGGTGGCGGTGGACGCCGCGAAGGTGGCGGCGGCCGGCGTGAAGGTGGTGGCGGTCGCCGAGGCCGCTAGCTAGCTTTCTAAAATCCTGGCGATCGCGTCCGCGTCGTTGGGCGCGACAATCGGCTTATTCCCAAAACGCGACTCGATGTTTCCGCCTTCGGGATCTTTCAATTGCCCCGTGTGGTACCGATAAATATAATCTGGATCCTTCAAAACATTTCCGGTCAGGACTGCAATTACATCATCGCTTTCGCTGATCACTCCGGCTAGAGTCAGCTTCTTGATACCCGCCAGCGTCGCCGCCGATGCAGGCTCGCATCCTATTCCACAGCGTCCAATGATCGCTTTTGCATCCGCTATTTCCTGCTCACTCACCTTCTCCACCACGCCTTTTGAAACTTCGATTTCCTGGAATGCTTTGGGCCACGACACCGGATCCCCGATCTTGATCGCGGTCGCCAGCGTATGCGGGTCGGGCTGGCTTCGAAAGGCGCCCCCGTTCCGCATGAAATCGTAGAAGGGTGATGCGCCTTCAGCCTGAATCACGGCCAGGCGCGGGATCACGCTGATCAATCCGAGATCGCGCAACTCCCGCAACGCTTTTCCGAAGGCAGACGTGTTGCCGAGGTTTCCGCCCGGTAGTACGATCCAATCCGGCGGATTCCAGTCGCGCTGATCCATCATTTCGAAAATGATCGTCTTTTGTCCTTCAATACGGAAAGGATTGATCGAGTTGAGCAGATAAATGCCGAGGCGCTCCGCGAGGACGCGCACCAGCGCCAGAATCTGATCGAAGTTCGCTTCCACCTGCAGAGTTCGCGCGCCGTATTCCAGCGCCTGTGCCAGTTTGCCATACGAAATGTTGCCGTGCGGGATGAATACAATCGAGTCCAGTCCGGCCGCACTGGCATAAGCGGCCATTGACGCCGAGGTATTCCCCGTCGAAACGCAGGCCACCCGCTTCTTGCCCAACCGAAGCGCCTGCGTGACGCCGCAAGTCATGCCGTTGTCCTTAAATGACCCGGTCGGATTGAAGCCCTGGTGCTTGAAAGTGAGATGCTGCAGGTTCGCGTATTCGGCCGCGCGCGGCGCATTCAGAAGAGGTGTATTGCCTTCTCGCAGCGACACCGCTTGCCGATGATAACCATCGAACGGCAGCAGTTCGCGATAGCGCCATACGCCGCTCTGATCGTAGACTTCGTTCGAGATTCGACGCTCCCGCCAGGTCTTCTTCCACTGCTCCGCATGGATGTGACCATTGCGAAAAGATACCTCGAGCAGCGCGCCACACGTCCGGCAGTTGTAGATCGGCTCGTCAATCGGGAAACGCGCGCCACACTTCTGCTTGAAGCACGCCAACTCGGCTAGCATGATTAAAGTATCTACGATATGGTCGCGGTTTGTCTCTACAACGGCGCAGTCCTCGTGCGCGAGCAGCCTCGTCCGCGACGGCCCGACGGATTTGCTTTGATCCGGCTGCTGTGCGGGGGAATATGCAATACCGATCTGGAATTGCAGCGCGGCTACTATGGCTTCCGTGGAACCCCGGGACACGAATTCGTCGGCGAAGTAATCGCCGCCGATAATTCAAATTGGATTGGCCAGCGTGTTGTTGGCGAGATCAATCTTGCGTGCGGCGCCTGCGAGTGGTGCCGGCGCGGGTGGGGCCGTCATTGCCCCCGGCGCAGCGTGCTCGGTATCGTAAAGCATCCCGGAGCTTTTCGCGAATTCCTGACGCTGCCCGAACAAAATCTGCACCGGGTGCCGCGCGAGATCTCGACCGAGGAAGCCGTGTTCGTCGAACCGCTCGCCGCAGCCTGCGAGATTCTCGATCAAGTCCGGATTCCCGCCGGCGCGCCCGTGGCCGTGCTCGGGGATGGCAAACTCGGGCTGCTAATCGGTCAGGTCCTACAAGCCCACGGCGCGGAGGTTCACCTATACGGACATCACAAAGACAACCTTCGGATTGCGACGGCTCTTGGCATCGACGCGCGAATCGGAAAGACGACGCCTAAAGGACTTTACGATTGGGTGGTGGACGCTACTGGCTCGAGCCTGGGATTGGCGCAAGCCGTAAAGATGACCAGGCCTCGGGGCACTGTCGTGATGAAGTCGACGGTCCACGGGCTGGTGGGCATTGACTCCGCGCCGCTCATCGTAAACGAGATCACGCTGGTTGGGTCGCGTTGCGGCCGTTTTGAGCCCGCGCTGAAGCTACTGCGGACCCGCGGCGTGCGCGTAGACAACCTGATCTCCGAAGCCCTCCCTTTGAAAAAAGCTCCGCTCGCGTTCCGGCGCGCGGCCCAGTCCGGAGCAATGAAGGTGCTGCTAAATGCCTAAGACTCGAATCGCCTTCCTTTGGATTGCCTGCATACTGGTACCCGCGGCGTGCCAAACGCCGCACGACGGCTATCAAGTGGTTCACGTGTACCCCCACGACCGCAGCGCGTTTACGCAGGGGCTGGAGTTTCGCGCCGGCTTTCTCTACGAAGGCACCGGCCAATATGGGCACTCTGATCTGCGGAAGGTGAAGCTCGAAACTGGCCAGGTGGTCCAGCAGATCAGACTCTCGCCAGAATATTTCGGCGAGGGCATCACGGTGATCAATCAACAAATCATTGAACTGACCTGGCGGGCGCAGACCGGTTTTGTCTACGAGCAGAATTCGTTTCGACGGCTGCGGTCATTCAGTTATCCGGGCGAGGGCTGGGGGCTCGCCAATGATGGCGCTCAGATATATATGAGCGACGGTACGCCACAGATCCGAGTTTGGGATCCTGTCACGCTCCAGGAAAAGCGCCGCTTCACGGTCCGCGATGGTGGCGCGCCAGTAACTTACCTGAACGAACTGGAGTGGGTCCGCGGCGAGCTTTATGCCAACGTCTGGCAGACCGACCGCATTGTCCGTATCTCTCCAGCCGACGGAAAGGTGCTGGGCTGGGTGGACTTGTCTGGTCTCTTGGATGCCGCCGATCGAACAGAGCAAGTGGACGTTCTCAATGGAATCGCTTACGACGTTTTGGGTGACCGCCTGTTCGTAACCGGCAAGCTTTGGCCCAAGCTTTTCGAGATCAAGATTGTTCCGAAAACTCGCCGCTAATGAAATAGCCGCTTCACCCGCTCCTTCAACCTCGCATACGGGGAAGCCTCGTTCCCCCCAGGCAGCGCCGGCGCATTGGCGATGGCCTTGGGAGCCTCCACTTCCGGCCGCGGATTGTACGGCTCTCGCTTCACCACGCGAATGCGATAGCTATCGAAACTGTAAGTCCTTCGAATGAGCCCGCCGTCATTCGTTTCCAGCACTACCGCAAAGCTTGGGGCGTCGCCGGACGTGCTCACTTCCACCGGAAAGTGGCCCACCACGTTGCGCTCTATGTACGCCGTTTCATAGCGATGATGCTTGCGGCTCCAAACGAAAACGCGAAAACTGTCGAACTCGTAAGGCTCCAGGCCTTTCACAATAGTCGTCCAGAGCCAATTATTTTTTACGGTGTCGCCATCCTGAACTTGCCCCAGAGGGAAGTAGGACGTGATGCGATGGCCTTCGGCATACTGGGCCACCTCGTCCGGTATGGCCATATTGAGCATGCGCGTCAAAACCCAGCCCACCTTGCCGTCCTTGGTGCGTACCAAGCTCCAATCATCCATCGGTATCGGGCCGGCGGGCTTGGGTTCCTGCTTGGGCGCCTCCGGCTCTTCCGCCTCTTCTTTTGGAACCGAAAGAGCCACCCAGTTAGCAGGCGGTTTGGGAGCTGGCGGAAGCGGAGGAGGCGGCAGTTTCGTTTGCGACTGACGTTCTTTTGTCTTACGCTTCTGCGGCGCGGGTTTGGGCGGCGCGGGCGCGGATGGAGCGGCCTGAACTCGGGGCGTGAGTTTGTGGCCGATAACGTCGACTTTCGCATTCTCTGGAACCTGCCAGAAACTGGGAGAAACTCGGTTCGGTTCCGAGTGCATGTTCAACGGCTCATACACCGAAGCGGCGCCGTGCGAAGGATATTGCGAAACACCTTCGGCCATGCGCTGCAAACCCGCCATCTGCTCAGGAGTGAGAAGCTGCCGCATATCCGTCCAGCCCTCGACGCCCTGCGAGCTGCGCACTTTTACGAAGCGGCGCCGGTATTCAAGGATGTCAAGTTTCTCGCCGTGTTTGAGAGTGCCCGAGACTGCCGATTTCGGCGCTAATTCCTGGCGTAGATTCAAGCTGGCCGGTCCGACATAAGCTTCGCCCACAGCGGGCGGGCGGGCGGGATCGGGAGAGCAGGAAACCAGGAAGCCTGCGAGGACAAAGATGGCAGCGCGAGGCAATGTCACGAGCGGAGCTTCTGTTGGTAGTGTATCAAGTAATGGTGTATCAAGTAATGGTGTAACAGGTAATGGTGTAACAGGAATGGCCGATAACGAGAGTAAAACCCAACTAGAATACTATTGCCCTAGATGCCACACCGGCGTGCCGGACCCGCTGGTATGTGGCGACTGCTCAGCCATCATTTGCCGCCGTTGCGGGACGCCGCTCGAGCGTGTGGACGAATTGGGGATCGGCTAGCGGCCTTCTCAAAAATCAATGAAAAGTCGGCCCCAGCCCCAGTATCGTGATGCACCGTTCCCTTCAACTGCCGCGCCAGAATATTAACGATTCGAAGACCGAGAGATTTAGTGTTGTGCCAATCCAGCCCCGGAGGCAGCCCGACTCCGTTGTCAGCCACCCGCAAGGTAATGCGCTCGTTTTCGCGACGGAGCGCTACCAGAATTTCGCCCGGGCGGCCATCCGGGAAAGCGTATTTCAGGCAATTTGCCAGAAGTTCGTTCAGAATGAGGCCGCAAGGGATGGCTTGATTCAATTCCAAAGACACCGGTTCGAGCTCGAGACGCAAACTCACAAGGTCTGAATCGACGAAGTAGATGTTGTATAACTCGCGGGCCAGCGCGTCTACGTACTGCCGGAAATCCAAGTGATCGATATCTTGATCGCTGTACAGCCGCTCATGAATCATAGCCATGGATTCCACGCGGCGCCGGCTCTCCTGCAGCACCTCTTTAAGAGCAGGCTCGGAAAGGAGCTCAGCCTGCATGTTCAAAAGACTGGAGATGATTTGCAAGTTGTTCTTCACGCGATGGTGGACTTCCTTTAAAAGCACCTCCTTTTCGGCTACGGCCGCCGCCAAGTCTCTCTCGGTCTGCATACGCTCGGTAATGTCCACTGAGACTCCGCCGATTAACCGGCATCCGGTTGCGTCGGCAAATGGAAATCGAAAAGTCAGCAAGTGACGAACCGGCTCCTGGCGTGAGGGCAGTTCTTCCACTACATGCGACGATTCGCCTTGATCGAGGACGGAGAGATCCAGGGCCCGTATTCCGGCAGCTTGGGCGGCCGGCCACAGCTCATGATCCAGTTTCCCCTGGCACTCCGCCAAAGTCGTATTCCAAGCCTGTTCACAAGTGTTATTGATGTAAAGGATACGGCCGTCCAAATCTTTAATGAATGCCAAGGCCGGATTATTGTTCATGAAGGAATAGAAACGGGTCTCGCTCGCCCGCAGATCCTGTTCCGTCTTGCGCTTGTCGTTACGCAGTTGTTTCTCTTCAAAGGCGCGCCTTACCGCCGGCCCGAGGCGCATAAACTGTTCTTTGAGGATGTAGTCCGTGGCCCCTTGTCGCATGATAGCGACCGCCAGATCCTCGCCGATCGCGCCCGAAACGACGATAAGGGGGATGTCGAGATGCAGAGCCTGGAGCAATTCCAGCGCGCGTGGCGCATCCAATTCTGCCATTTGGTAATCGGCCAATATGATGTCGGGGGGCCACTGGAGAAGCCTCAGAAACTCAGCTTCTGTTTCCAGGCGTTGTCCGCTAGGCTCGAACCCGCTTCTTCGCAGTTCGTGCAATATCAGCTCTGCATCATCCGCATGGTCTTCCAGGATCAGTATGCGGATGGGAAGGCGAACGCCGGGTGTGGCTGGCACACTAGAAGAGGCCAATGGATCCGTCATGATCTCACTTCTTGTCCGTCATTGAGCGCGTCCACGGTCTAGACCATTCCACGGTTCGTATCCCGCCCGATTAATTGGCAGCCAGCGCCCAGGCCGCCGCTCCGAGGACTCCGTTGGCCCACTCCAGCAGGTCCCACTTGGTCAGATTCCGGCTTTCCAGCGCGTGCTGCTGCTCTTGATAACCCTCAAATATTCGGAGATGAATCCCAGGCTTATCGTTCACCAGGGTTCCAACCAGGTCCGCCCGGCGTTGATCTTCTTTATCGGGATTAGCGAGTACCAAGCGGATAGGCTGCTCCGAGGATTGGGCCAGCAGTAGAGCGTCATTGCAATCGCAAGCTTCTAGGACGTTGTACCCGTGCTGCTCGAAATGAGTGTGCAGGACGCGCCGGGCCTCGGCGTTGGCGTCAACTAGAAGGATCGCCGGCTTGTCAGAGTGCTCCAACGGCAAGCCGGCGGCAGCTACTTTGACGGACGGCAAATAGATATCGAAGATTACCTTACCCTCCTCTGTACGCGCGCTTATCAATCCTCCCATCCGTTTTATCAGGCCGTAAACAAAGGGCAGCCCTTCCCAATTGCCGTCCCAGGACGGATCGAATACACGTTCGATCGCGGTGGCGTCTTCGCCGGTACTGGTGTAGGTAATTCGGATTCGAAGCCAGTTCTCCAGCCCCTCCAACTCGGCGCTGGAAGCGGCAATGGCTGCGCCGCAGCCTGCGTCCATCCAATGGTGTGCGTGTTGGAAAATGAGATCGATAGCCCTGGTAAGTTCTCGAGAATCGGCCTGAACCGGCCGCTGATCCGCATCCAGGTCGAGAACTAAGCCGGGTAACGCCCCTTTCCAGACAGCTTCCAGGCGTTTGAGAATCTCGTTTACCTGGACCAGTCCCGGCTCGATTTCTCTTTCATGCGCGAATGCGCGCAGCTGGCTGGTAACAGCGAAAGCTTCCCTGGCCGCGCTCTCAATCGTCTGTACCGATGGAAGCCACGTACAGGCGGCCGGCAAGGATTTGATGATGCGAGTGCTCTCCTCGGCGACCGTACTGAGCTCCAACTGAAGTTGGCCGGAGATTCCGTCGGCGAGCCGCGAGAGTGCCTCGTGTTTCTTCTCCTGGCACGATTGCTCCAGTTCGAATCGGCGCAGCGTTACGTCTTGGAAGACGACCACTACCCCTTGAACGTGACCGTCCTGCACCCTCGGAGCGGCGGTTCCTTCGATAGCCCGGCGCACTTCACCAGGGCCTCGCAACCAGATATCATTGGGCAACGAAACCGGCTTGCCTTCTAGCATCGCGACCGGTACTGGATCCTGCACCCTGCTGCCATCCTGGTAAGTGAACGCCAGCAGCTCCCCCGAAGAGCGGCCAAGAGCGTTGTCGACTAGGCATCCGGTAAGTTCTTCGGCCATACGGTTCAGGTAGCAGATTCGCCCCGAAGTGTCGGTAACCAGAACGGCGTCGGGCATCGACGAGAAGCTCGCTGTGAGCCAGTTCCTTTGCTCGCGCAGGTAGCGCTCTTGCCGATGTTTCGAGATGGCCATCTCAATGGAGCCCTGCAGGCTGGCTGAAGCGATGGGCTTTTTGATGTATCCGAACGCCTGCGTTTGGCTGGCCCGCTGCAGCGTCTCACGGTCCTCATAAGCAGTCAAAAAAACCACTGGAATATTGAACTCACTGCGGACTTTTTCGGCAACCTGTATCCCATCCAGCTCGCCGGCCAGCCGGATGTCCATCAGAACCAAATCGGGTGCCTGTGTGCGGATAATCTGTAACGCTTCCCCGCCCGATGCCGCCACGCCGGGCACCTGGTACCCCGCCCGTTCGAGTCGCCCTTGCAAATCGGCGGCTATAATGCCCTCATCTTCGACTATGACGATTTTGCGCTCGCAAGATTCCATCAACAACTCCTATGAAAAGAAGGTCGGAAGCACAACCTGTGAGGTCGCTAACGGCGGGCGGCGATGGCGACGAATATCTCGGCGTTCAAACTAGTGCGCCAATAATCGAACTTCTCTCTTCCCACTTTCAGAATACGTGATCGAAGCCGGTAAGATTGGCTTTTGCATAACGTATCTCATTGAAAATAGACAATGTTTACGCTTGCAAAAGTTTGGGACTCAAAAGAGGATGTCCGGATTTGAAAGTGCAAATAACAACGCCGAACCAACCCAACGCCGCCGATGATCAGTGCCTTGCCAGCGTTTCACCTGTGGCAGATGCGGCCGGCAAGGGGACGTCCGTCGGCACGCATCGTGTCCTGGCCTTTTGGCTGTTGCGGCCAGCCGGACAGCGAACGGCTAAGCAACTGTTCTAGCTTCACGCCGCTGGCTTCACGAAGTGTTCACTCCCCGTGCTTTTCTCCAGCCCGTAGGCATCACGAATTGCTGCACTACTTCTTTGTAGCTCCGCATGGTGAGACCATATATGATCTTCCGCCACACCGTCTCCGCCACCAGCGAAGCGCGCTGGAACAGCTCATAACTGCCCCTGGGAATCTCGCGGTTGTTTTGAGGGTTCCGGACCCGCGGCTTCTCGATCGGAACTTTTTGTCCGGCGATCACCACCTAGCCTCGTTCGGCTCCCCCGCGATAAGCTTCCCGCTTAGGATCGGGTTTGGATCGTTCGCCGGGCATCAGGCTCGGGGGGAGAGTCTCAACTTTCTACGATCTTCCGGATATCCTCGATGTTGTCACAGACTTACCGTACCCAAATCTTGATCTGTTCCAACCGCTTACCATAATCAATCCTCGTTTCCACACCCCGCCCCTGCTACACTCCAATCGGCATGACCAACCACCAACCGCCCCATGACGGCAGCCTCCCATCCTGGCGTCATAACCACACAATTCGCACGAACAAGTCACATCCGTTCAACGAAATACGAATTGTCCTCGACTGTTTGCAAATCGCTTGTATTAGCAACCCGTGGACTACAAACTGATCGGCCCATGACTGGCTCCATCATCCAAATCAACATCTCGCCCGGCGGCATCCCCAAACGCCCCATCCCGGAAGCCAAGGTCACTGCTGAAGGCATCCTGGGCGACCGTTGGGCGCATCCCGATATTCATGGCGGCCCGAACCAAGCTTTGCTTCTGATCACATCCGAAGGCATCGAAGAGCTGATTGCCCAAGGCTACCCGCTCTTCCCCGGCGCCCTTGGTGAAAATCTGACCACCGCCGGACTCGACCGCTGTCAGATGCGCGTGGGCCAGCGCTACCGGGCAGGCGGCATCTTCCTGGAATTAACCAAGCTGCGCGCCCCCTGTACCACTCTCGACGTTTACGGCCACTCCATCAATCGAGCTGTCTACGATGCACAAGTGAAGGCTGGTGATCCGTCCACGCCTCGCTGGGGCCTCGGCGGATTTTATGCCCGCGTGCTCAGAGCAGGAACGTTACGTCCTCAGGATATAATTGAGCTGATAGACCAAGTCGTCTAGCAGCTCATGTCCAGTCTGCTCGAAACCATCCCGTTCCGCCAGCTCCGGCGGGCGCAAGACGAGATGGCCGCGTTGGAAAGCGGCCTCCCTCCCGCATCCCAGAACACGATCGAGGTACTGCTGTCTTCCTCCGCTGACCCCGACGCCGCCGTCCATTATCTTGCCGGCTTGAAGCAGCAGAAGCCGGATGCTTTTGACGCTCTCGCGCGGTCGCAGTCCGGGCTCCAGAACCTGATCGCGGTCTTTTCTCACAGCCGTTTCCTGGCTGATGAGATCTTTCAGAATCCGCAATGGCTCCAGCACCTTTCCGACATCGACCGCGCGCTGTCGGCTGAGGAATACAATCGGCGCCTTAACACTTTTCTCGGACCTCAGCCAGCCGGGTCGATGGCATTATCGTTGGCGCTGTTTCGGCGCCAGCAGATCCTGCGCATTCTCCTTCGGGACGCGCGGGGCTTTGGCAATCTTCCGGAGATCACTGAAGAGCTATCCAATCTCGCCGACGCGATACTGGACGTTAGCTACCAGCGCATCCGCGCCGATCTGGTGGCCCGCCACGGCGTGCCGCGTTTCGTCGATGCCAACGGCCAGACGCGCGAGTGTGGAATGTCGGTAATAGCATTGGGAAAACTAGGCGGCCGGGAGCTGAACTACAGTTCCGACATCGATCTGATGTTCGTCTACACGGCTAATGGCGAGACTGACGGCGAGCACCGCATCTCGAACAAAGAGTTTTATAAGAAGGTTGCGAACCAGTACACCGAATTGCTGTCCACCTACACGGCCGAGGGGATGTGTTATCGGGTCGACCTGCGTCTGCGGCCGGATGGCAGTCTGGGCGAGGTCTGTATTTCACTCGACGGCGCGAAAACTTACTATCAGAGCCGCGCACGCGATTGGGAATTGCAGATGCTCATCAAGGCGCGCGTCGCTGCCGGCGATATCGAAACCGGCCGCGAGTTGCTGGAATCCGTCGAGCCCCTCATCTACTCGACCACGCTCGACTTCTCCGCCATCGAAGTGGTCTCGGTCACGCGCGAACGCATCAGCGAGAAGTTGAATCGCCGCCGGATCGGGAAATCCTCCCTCGATGTAAAGTTGGCGCCGGGCGGTATTCGCGACATCGAATTTCTAGTGCAGTGCCTACAGAGATTGCACGGCGGCCGCGTGCCCTGGGTACGGCACGGTGGAACCATGCTCGCGCTCGGGCGGCTTGCCGACAAAGACCTCCTTTCCGCCGCCGAATATGGCCGGCTCGTTTCGGCCTACCGTTTTCTGCGTAACCTCGAACATCGGCTTCAATTCGCGGACGATCGCCAGACCCACACCTTGCCCACCGCCACTCGCGAACTCGATCTGCTGGCTCAAAAAATGCCTTCAACGCAGCTCGGCAGTGCTCCCTCTGGTGAAAAACTAATGCACGAGTTGAACGCTCATCTGGAGGCGGTTCAGGAAATCTACGACCGGGTCATTCACGCTCAGCGCCCCAGTTACTACACCCTGCCCCCACCTTCGCCCGCCGAAGTGGGCGAACCGGAGCCGGACCAACCCGAGTCCAGCAATTTGGTCCGGTTTCTGGATCAGCGAGCGCCACAGCTTGCCGGCACGCTGGCACGCGTCGGATTGCGGCGCGGGGCAGGAGCATTCGAGCATTTCCTCGAAAAGATTGCGCAAGACCCCAAATGGATCGCGCTGCTCGATTCGAACGGTACGGTGGCGGCGCGAACGCTCGATATTTTTGAGCACAGCCCCTACTTCGCCGAGGAGCTGATCCGCTTGCCGGAGCTGATGGAAGAGCTCGGCCGACTTCCAGAAACCGCTGGAAGCTACCTGGCTGAAGCCGCTGAGTACGATGACATTTCCGGACTGCGCCGCTTCTTCCGCCGCGAGATGTTTCGAATCCAGACCGCCAGCATTTGCTCGCGCGTCCCGGTTTTTGAAACCCTGCAGCACACTTCGGAGTTGGCCGACGCCGCCATTGCCGCCTCTTACCGCATGGCGCTTCAGCAGGTTGCTCAATCGCATCCGCCGTCAAACCCTACCTACCAACTCCACGACCAGCTTCTCGTCGTTGCGTTGGGACGGCTTGGAATGCGCGAGTTCGACTTGGCTTCGGACGCCGACCTGGTGTTCGTCCTTCCGGACGAGGATCTGGACGAACAAGTCTTTTGGACGCGCGTCGCCGGGCGGATGATTGACCTCATCACCGCCTACACCGGCACTGGACTGATGTTCAGCGTCGATACGCGGCTTCGCCCTAATGGGAGCGCCGGCGCGCTGGTTCAGTCGGAGGCATCCTACAAGGATTACTTCGCTAAGAATGCGGAGGCGTGGGAAGGCATCGCCTATATGAAATCGCGCGCGATTACCGGCGATACCGAGCATGCCACCAAATTCCTGAACGACCTGCAGCAAGTGGACTGGCGTAGATACGGGCAGAGCGGCCGCTCCAAGCGCGATCTTCGCCAGATGCGAATGCGATTGGAAAAGGAGCAAGGCGCTGGGCATCCTCTGAAAGCCGGCCTCGGGGGTTTCTACGATATCGATTTCCTGCTGCTTTACCTGCGGCTCAAAGGCGCCGGCATTTTCTTCAAGGTTCTGAACACGCCGGAGCGCATCAATATCATCGAAGCCATGGGTCACCTGGAGCGCGCGGATGCCGAGTTTCTTCGCGATGCCGCCACGTTTTATCGCGCCGTCGATCATGGGCTGCGTGTCTACTCCGGCCACACCGAGGGAAGCTTGCCGAATTCCGAATCGCAGTTGGAGGTCCTGACTGAGCTGGTGCGGCGCTGGACGCCGGAGCACCTGAATCATCAGCCCCTCAAAATCGAGCTGTCCAAAATCCAAAATCGGACGCGCGAAATTTTCGACCGGCTATTTTCAGCTTGATTGGATTTCCCGCCGCGCCTTCGCTATGGCCACCAGAAAGCGCTTGGCCCGCTCTTCGAAAACTCCGAATTGCCCTTCCCGAATGTTGGCCGAATCAATCAATTCCGCGCCCACCGCAACGGCGCACGCCCCCGCCTTTAGAAAATCGCCCACGGTTTCAAGACTCACGCCGCCAGTGGGGATCATCTCGATCTGAGGGAACGGCGCTCGCAATGCCTTGATGTATTTCGCCCCACCGACCGCGCTGCACGGGAAAATCTTGATGATATCGCCGCCCGCCTGCCAGGCCGCCAGCACTTCCGATGGAGTCAGCGCGCCGGGAGTGATGACTTTGGAATAGCGTTTCGCCATTTCAATGGTCGCAAGGTTGAGGCTAGGCGACACCAGGAATTCTGCTCCGGCCAGCATGCAGGCGCGCGCGGTCTCCGGATCGAGCACGGTACCTGCGCCGAGCACAATTTGATCGCCGAATTTATCGGCCACTTTCTCGAGTGCCCGAAGCGCCCGCGGGACTGTCATGGTGATCTCGGCTGCCCGAATCCCGCCGCGGTAAATCGCTTCGATGGCCTTTATCGCACCTTCTTCGCTCTCGGTCCGGACCACCGGCACAATGCCGATCTTGATAATGGCTTCCAGTATGGCTTCTCTCTTCATAGGTAACGATGGCTGCGGAACCACTCCACTTCATTGCGAACGGTCTCTTCGAACGGACGGAATGCCGCAGATAGTTCGCTAATCGCTTTGTCGGATAGAACCGCATTCTTGGCGTGCAGAGTCCGAATCCCAGCTAGCGTGACCAGCGCCGTGCCGCCAGTCAAACGCGCCCACGTTTCCGCGCCGGCCGCAACTGCCAGCGATAGCGCGTAGGGAATCTCGCGCTTGGGCGCGGGCACTCCCGTCACTCGTTCCAACGTTGCCAGGATATCTGCGAAATCATGGTACGTGCCGCCCACGATGTAGCGCTCGCCGGACTTGCCCAGGTGGGCGGCGCTAATGGTTGCTTGGGCCACGTCGCGCACATCGACAATTGAGGACCCGCCATCCACTACGCCAGGCAATTTCTGCTTCATAAAATCGAGCACCAGCTTGCCGGACGCGGTGGGAGCCCAATCGCCCGGGCCCCACATCCAGGATGGAAGGACCATCGTCACCGGCAGCGAGCGTTCCTTGAGGAAGCGGCTGATCGCCAATTCGCCTTGGATCTTACTCGCGAAATAGAGATTGGAACTCGCATGCTCGTCCGGCGGAGTGTTCTCATCGCCCGGACTGCCATCCGGCTTACGCCCGATCACTCCGGCGGAACTGATATGAACCGCCTTTTTCACGCCGTGCTTTTCGGCCGCGATCAACAGGTCGATCGTACCTTGCACGTTGATCTTTTCGAGCATCGCCTTGTGATCCCCTGGCTGATAGTACTCGCGGAAGTACGCCGCCGTGTGAAACAGGGCGTCGCAGCCAACCAGAGACTCGGCGAAGGTCGCGACATCGCGCACATTGCCGGTCACCAGTTCGATCTTGCCATCTGGAAATATCCGCTGCGCTTTCTCCGGGGAGCGAACCAGCCCTCGCACTTCGTGTCCGTGCTCGAGCAGTGCATGAACCAGGTTGCTTCCTAGCAGCCCGGTAGCGCCGGTGACGAATGCGCGCATGATCGCAGCAGATCGTCTAGTGTGTTCCGCCGCCAGTCCTCGGCACGTGCAGCGACATCAGCGTGATCGATCCGTCCAGTGAGCTGAACCAGTGCGGCGTGTTTTCCGGAACGACGAGGAAGTCTCCTTTGGCGAGCTTCCGCGGCGTGCCGCCCTCGATGCCCGAGCCCGACAGGTTTTCAGCGTTGGTTCGCTTCTCGTTCTGCAGCTTGCCGCCGGTTACCATGGTGCCTCCTCCATCGATTACATAGAAGATCTCAGCCTCCTTTTCGTGAATCGACGCCGGACCGATGGACGCGCGGTATTCGAGATTCGCATTGTACGGCGGGAGCTGAAGGATGCGTTCCACGACCAGCGGCGCGTCCCCTTTCCGGTCGCTCTTCGCTTTCGCCTGAAGCGCCGCGACGTCCGATGCGGACGAATAAGTCTTGACTCCCTCAGGGGCCCCTTGCTGAGCCACTGCCGCCGCCGCGAAGACTGTGACAGCGAGACTGATTACGATAGTGCGCATACAACATCCAGTTTGAATTCGGTCCTTTCGGGACTGAGAAATGCTATCACATGATACACTGCCTCGGGAGACTATCGTGACTAATCGCAGGCAGTTCATCAGAGATGCGGCGGCGAGTGCCGGGATTGTCTTCACGGGCTGCGATCTTCTGAGCCATCGCCTAGGCGCGCAATCGGGCACTGCGCCGTCAAAGCGGCAAGTGATGGTCGGAGGGCGCTCCGTAAGGACCATCGACATCCATGCCCACGTCATTATTCCCGAAGCCACGGCTTTGATGGGCGTGACCACGCCGCCGAATGATCCTTCGGTCATGGCGTCCAAGCGCTTTGAGGTGATGGACGAGTGGGGCACCGATATGCAGGTCCTGAGCATCAATGCCAACTGGTACTCGGTGGATCGCGACGTTGCTCAGAAAATGATTCGCCTTCAGAACGAAAAATTGTCTGAGTTGTGTGCCGCGCATCCGGACCGCTTGGCAGGCTTCGCTTCGGTAGCATTGCAATTTCCCGATTTGGCGGCCGACCAGCTGGGGGAGGGCGTCAAGAAGTACAGCCTTCGCGGTGCTGCGATCGGAGGGCACGTGAATGGTGATGAGCTGTCAGCGCCCAAGTTCGATCCATTCTGGAAAAAAGCCGAGGAGCTGAACTGCGTAGTCTTCATGCATCCGCAGGGCATTCCGGACGTTCAAAAGAGGCTGCAGGGCAACGGTGGATTAACGAACGTGATTGGCAACCCGCTCGAAACCACAATCTTCTTGTCCCACTTGATTTACGATGGCACGCTGGATCGCTTCCCCGGACTGAAAATCGTTGCCTCGCACGGCGGCGGCTATCTGCCCTCTTACGCAGCGCGTTCCGATTATGGTTGTGTGAGATTTCCAGATACCTGCAAGACCATCAAGAAAAAGCCGACCGAGTATTTGCGGCAACTCTATTACGACTCGATGGTATTCACACCGGAAGGCCTCCGGCATCTAATCGCCGAATGCGGAGCCAGCCAGATCATGATCGGCACTGATTATCCCTTTCCATGGAGTACAACGACGGTGGATCACGTCCTGAATACACCGGGATTAAGCGACGCCGACCGCCTCGCGATTCTGGGCGGGAATGCCGCCCAGTTGCTCGGGATCAAGTCGTAAGACGCCGGTGCGGCTAGTGACGATCGTGATCGCGGTAATCGCGGTCCCGATCACGGTCCCAACGGTGGTCGTGCTCGCGGCGGCCGTGTTCGCCTTCCCAGTAGCCTGAGTAAAAACGTTCCCCGTCATGGCGAGGTCCTATCCACCGAGCGCCTTCGTATGGAGGACGAGTCCAATAACCGTCATGCCACCGATAACGGCCCCCAGCGGCATACCAATAGCCGTCGACCCAGACATAGCCGGGGCCGGGGAGCGGCGGCCGGACCGCAACTACACGCGGCGGGGGCGGGGGACCGATCCTGATTCCGATTCCGATTTGAGCGCTGCAGATCGATAGTCCGGCCAAAAGCATGAAACCAAGTAATGTTTTTTTCATCTTTCACCTTTCCTGGCTTTTCAAGTTAACAGCACGATTTTAGCCAAACCGGAGCTCATTGGAAATCAGTGGTTTACCGTATCCTAGGTCGGTAAATTCTGCTCGGCCAGCTTGATGATTCGCTCGCGCAATAGTTCGGTGAGATGTACGCGATCACGTAGAGTTGCCTCATTCGTCGGAATGGGATCGCCGATCCGTAGGATCACCGGTCCGCCGCGGATGTTCCCCGAGCCATACGGCAGCACTTCCCGAGTTCCCTGGAGCCCGATCGGAACCAACGGGACTCCGGCGCGGATCGCGATGTAGGCCGCGCCTTCCATGAAGGGGCGCATCTCGCCCTTTCTAGAACGTCCGCCTTCCGGAAAAATCAGCAATGAGATTTTTTGTTCCCTTACAACTTGCGCCGCCAGTGTCATAGTCTTTACAGCGGCGCGAGCGTCGCCGCGGGGAACCGGAATGTGCCCGGCCCGAGCTAGATGCCAACCCATAAAAGGGATCTGGAAAAGTCCACGCTTAGCGAGAAACCGGAATTGCACGGGTATGTTGGCCAATGCAACGGGCGTGTCCATGTAGCTCAAATGGTTGGACACGAATACGTAGCTGCCGTCCTCTTTGATCTTTTCGAGGCCTTCCACACGAACCTTCACGCGGCTTACTGCCAGCAGCACTCGCGCCCACGCGCGCGCTATCGCGTTTTGTTTGTGGCGGGTCGGATCAAAAAATGAAACCGTCAGGCTTATTGCTCCGAAGACAATTGTGGCGACGATTATAAGTGGCTCAGTGATCAGAAGCGAACGGAGCAGCGACACTGGCTTCATTGTAGGAGGAGCGCGCGGGCTTCTCCCACCACGAATAACGATCCGGTGATGAAGATGGCGTCCCCCGGTTCAGCGCGTCCTAAGAGCTCAACCGCTTCCGCGACCGTGTGCGTGATGACCGCGCCGAGAGCTGGGATGCTCTCGGGAGGAATAGCGCGGGAATTAGCGGGAGCGGTGACGATCACACAATGGGCGAGTGGAAAAAGCATTCCAGCCATTTCAGCCACAGCTTTGTCCCGCATCACACCATAAACGATCCAGATACGGCGACCCTTGTAAAAACGCCGGATGTAGTTGGCCAAATCGCGAGTTCCAGCGGGATTGTGGGCGCCGTCAAGAACTATTTCAGGCTGCTCCGATACGCGCTCCAGCCGGCCGGGCCACCAGGTATTCGCGATGCCGGCCGGGGAAACGCCCAGCTCATGCAGCGCGATGGCGGCGGTGCGGGCGTTCTGCACCTGGTGCTCGCCGGCCAGGGGGCAGACGATCTCGATTCCGCGCATCCGAAAGCGGCTGCTATGGGCATCCAGCTCGAGATCAGTGATCGCCCAATCGCGGGATAGCGTGCAGGGGCCTGTGGCGTGAGCGAGCAAAACCGCTTCGGCTTCGGGCGGCTGCTCGGCAAAGATGGCCGGCACGCCTGGCTTCAAGATGCCGGCTTTTTCCGAAGCAATTTTACCCAGCGTATCGCCCAGGAAGATCTGATGATCGAAGTCAATGGGCGTGATCACCGAGAGCGCGGGGGTTACGACGTTGGTCGCATCCAGCCGGCCGCCCAGCCCAACTTCGAGCACCGCGGTTTCCACGCGCTCGCGGGCGAATAGCAAGAAAGCCATGGCTGTGACGCTTTCAAAATAGGTCGGATGCAGATCCAAATCGCCGGCCTGGAGCATGCGCTCGGCAGTCTCATGCACTTCGGTAAAAACTCTTGCGAATTGATCTGACGCAATCTCTTGGCCCGCAATCTGAATGCGCTCGGTGGGCTCGACCAGATGAGGTGAGGTATATAGTCCGGTGCGAACACCCGAAGCCCTCAGCCCGGCTTCGATCATCGCGCTAGTGGAGCCCTTTCCGTTGGTTCCTGCCACGTGTACGAAGCGGCCCCGGCGATGCGGGTTGCCAAGGGCCTCGAGCAGCCGCGTAATCCGCTCGAGACCGAACTTGGCGGTCTGGATCTCATTGCCGAGCGAATAGAGGAAATGAACGGATTCGGCGTAATTCATCCGACCAGGGCCTTACTCGAGGCCTTACTACGTACAAATATCACGCGGCCCAACAGAGCCAGTAGCACGGTGCCGCCAACCACTTTCAGCTCGAATAGCCAAGTCGACGCGACGCCTGGTGGAGGGACGGCTGATAAGATTACCGCTGCCAGCGAGATGGCCGCTCCCGTAGTCCCTGCCCAACGCCGCCCGAATTTGAAGCCGCTGGCGAAAATGTAAACGAACGGAATCAACGTGGCGATCACCACCATATCCACCAGGATCTGATAAGCAGCGCGGAGATTCTCGCCTAATTCCATGAGCAGCAACAGCACGCTCGATAGCACGCCTTGGGTCAGGATCGAAACGTGCGGTGTATGCCAGCGGGGATGGAGCCGCGCGAAAACGGGCGGAAGATAATGATCCAGTCCCAGCGCAAAGGGGAGCCGCGTGTTGCCCGCAATGTATGTGCTGAGCTGCCCAATTACTCCCAGGGTGATGAGGAGCGCGAAACAGGGAGTCAACCAGTTCGCGCCGAGCCGCGTTCCGGCTTCATTGCCTGCCTGCGCAAGGCCGGTCATCGGACTAATCCGGCTCGCCGGCAACAGGGCCAGCAATGCCGCTGTCCCGGCGATGTAAAATCCGGCGCAGCCAAAGCCGCTGATCCAGGCCGCGCGCGGAACAGATTTCGATGGGTTGTAGATTTCTCCACCTAAAATCGGCGCCAGCTCCAGCCCGGTCATCGCCAAGGCGATCTGCGACCAGAAGTTCAAGTTGGACAAGCTGTGGTCCGGAATGAATCGAAAGTGCGTGGCCGAGCCAAAGCGCCACGCAATTATCAAAGCGAAGACGCATAGGAGTGCCGCGATTATGTAAGTGGAACCACCGCCCAAAATAGTGGGCCACTTGCCCACGCGAAGTCCCAGCAGGTTGGCTCCAAAGGCGATCCATAAAGCCGTCAGAGTGACCGGTATAGCATACGAAGGATTCTCGGAATACTGGATGCCCGTGGCGCCGAACATATAGCTGGCCATGGCCACGCCGGAAAGCAGCAAGGTCGGGAAGTAGAGGATGTTGCTAACGAAGTAGACCCAGGCGCATAGGAAGCCATGCCAGTCCCCAAACGCGCGCTTGGTCCAGACATAGAATCCGCCTTCTTCTGGAAAACGTGCCGAAAGTGAAGAGACGACCAAAGCGGACGGAAGAAAGAAGGCCAGCGCGGACAGTAGCCAGAGCGTCAGGGATCCGGGACCGGCCTGGGCTGCCGCCGCCAGCCAACGAACGCCGGCCACCGCCGAAATGTTGAAAAACACCAGGTGCCAGAGCCGAAGCTCCCGCGGCAGTTCGGGCCGGCTTTCAAGCATCCCTGGGAAAGACCTCGGGCGATGTCATGCAAAGGCTAATCGTACACGAGAATTGCTTGTCAGCGCGCGCGGACCGCTTCCAGTTCGGGTCGATCCACGCGCGCCTCTGAACGAGTTTACTTAGGGCAGCCGATCCTCTTCATCTCGGCGTCGGGGAGATCCCGGGCGTCGCGCGCGGCGGCCGGCAATGTCATGCCTCTCGGAACCAGCCAAATCTCAACCCGGCGATTCTTGGCGTCGTTGGTATCCGCAATGGCTGCACCCCGGCGCTCTACCGGCGCGGTGGCAGAGATAGTACAAGATGTCGGCAACGACTCAGTTTCCTGTGTTGCTCCCACCCAACTACCTTTGATGCGAGAAGCGTCCAGCGCCGCGCAGGTTCCGGTTCCACCGCTCAGGACGGCAGCGGTCTGAAGAACGCGATCGCGATCGAGCGAGCGGTTTCTGCGGCCGCGAGGCACCTCGCTGGAGTCAATGTGGCCCACCAGCACGACGTCGTAATTGGAATTCGCCGTGAGCTGCGGATACAACTGCTCGATCAAAACGCGCTTACCGCAATTGTTAACGCGCGCGCTGTCCTTCGGAAATACGATATCGCCGAAGTGCTTGGCTTCCGCCGCTAAATTCACAGAGAGGTTAGTGGACGCCGTGCCGGATCCACCCTTGCTGTCGGTCACGGTTGCGGTCACGGTCACTTGCTTCGATTGCGGACGGCTTCGATCGCCCTGGTTGAAATTCACCGAACTCGAATTGTACTGCGCCGTCGGTCCGTTTCCTGTAATTGTGCCTTCACTGGCGGCCCAGTTGTAGTTCAGAGTGCCGCTGCATTCCGATCCCGTAGCGTTCACGCTGACGTTGGCAGTCTGTCCGAGCGTAAGCTGCGACGGATTCGCCGTCAAACCACTAACTCTGGGGGCGTTATAGGAGCCGACGTGAACCGAAATCGAGCCTGCATCCACTGGGGCAGCGGCGTCAGCACTGGCGGTGTCACTGACGCGGAGACCGATCTGGAAGTCGCCCGAAGAGGAGGGCATGAATGTGTAATCCGCGGTGTTTCCGCCCTGGGGGTTGCCATTCACCGACCACTGATAGCTCAGGCTGTGCCCGCGGGGATCGGAAGCGTTGGAGCTTAGCCGGACCGAATCACCCGGGCAAACTGACGTGCTGCTTGCCGAAATTGTGCCGGCAGTCAGGCCGTGCGGAGTGACCGGCGGCGGAGGAGGTGGCGGCGTTGGCGCTGCGGGAGGAACTGGTTTCTCGCCGATATGTCCGAGGTAGATGGTAATTCCACCAGTGGCCTCGACTCCGTTCAATATTTTGCCTGACACTATAGAAGCGCTGCCATTGACCGATGAGCTGGGCAACCCGAATCCCGGAGCGAACCCGATGTAGCCGCGAATATCGAGCCGCACGCCAACGCGTGGACCCGCTTGTATCTTCACACCAGCTCCGTAATTGCCTTCGAATTCTGACCGTGATCCGAAATTAGTAAACCCAGCCGAGGGCGGCAGCCCTTGAGCGTAACCCATCGCGCTCCCATTGGGAGAATAGCCGGCGGCGCCAATCCCGGCCGTAACGAACGGCCGGACCTTACTGTCCCGCGGCGTCACATGCAAAACGCCGTTGAACGATCCCTGGTAGATGTGCATGGGGAATGGCGACAGCGCTAAGCCGCCTTGCGTGGGGCCCTGAAACTTCAGCTTGTGATAGGAATAGAATCCAAAATCCTGTTCCAGCGCGAAATAGTTCCAGGCGTTCTCGGTTATCCGCGCGCCCATCAAACCTCCGCCTTCAATTCGGGCTGGAGGGCTGGAAGTCAGTTTCGTGTACTTCCCATATCCACCGTAGACATTCAATTCGATGAAGTTGAAGTAATCGTCTGACTTCGAGCCAGCAGCGTTTTGGGCGCGCCCTAAGTTCGGCGTCATTACGAGTACGCCCAGCGTTGTCAACATCAGAACCGGAAACCTCATTGCTCCCACGTGTATCACCTTTCCCCCATTTAGTTAACCTTCGAAGAAACCGCAGCATCGCCCCGCCTGACCGAGTCCGGCTGAGGCAGGTCGAAAAAGAGCGCACCCCGAGCGGCGCTCAACGCAAAAATCCGCGCGGGAAGATCGCGCGCGAACCACAGCATTCGAACGGACGATTGCTCCAGCCCATCGCTGGGGAAAAGTTTCCAGGAGCTCCCGCCGTCTAAAGATTGATAGATTTTTCCATACTGAACCAGGAATGCTTCCCGCGGTCGCACGGGATGGAATCGAACTGAGTCGACAGTGGCGGCCGGGACACCATCGTCAATGGGTCTCCAATGGCTGCCGTCGTCCACAGATTGCAGGATGCCGCGCGAGGTCGCGGCGAGAATCGGACCGTCCGCATTCGCGGGCAGAGCCAAGTCATAAAGATAATAGCTGCTATCGGGAAGGGACGCGAGGCGCCAGCTGAGGCCAATGTCCCCGGAAATGAAGAGGCCTCCGGTGGTTCGAGCGGCCAGACGCGACGTACCTTGAGACGGCACATAAATCGACAAGACCGGGCGGCCCTCGAGCGCGGCATCTTTCACTAGAGTCCAACTAGCTCCGGAATTCAGGCTGCGAAAAAGGCCGGCTTGCGTCCCAGCTAGCAGAATGAACTTGTCGGCCTGTACGGTCTGTAGCGAATAAATGCGGATGCGCGCGGTCGACCGGTCGGCTGATGTGGCCGGGATTCGGGGCTGAGCGGCGAGGGGAAGCCAGGTTCTTCCGCCGTCCGCCGATCGCAACACTGCATCTTCGGCCGCGGCAAACAACACATTAGGAGCAGGCGCCGCAGTCAGACTGTTGAGGTTGCGGCCGAGCAGCGCGTGTTCGTTAGCCTGCAGAGTCCAATGCAGTCCCCCATCGTTACTTACGAAGACTCCGCCGTACAATCCCTCATACGGGCTGCTGGCGTAGAGATGTTGGCCGTCGCCTGTGATTTGCGTGAGATTGTGATTTGCGAACCCGGCATTGACGGCATGAACCTTTTCACCGCCGTCGTTACTCTTCAGAACGCCGGCATATTCCGTGGCCAGGTAAAGCGTGCGCGGATCACCCGGATCGAAGACCATCCCGTTGACCTGTTCAAAGGTCAAATGCCTCCAGGTACGCCCCTCGTCTGAGGATTTGAACAGGCCCAGCGTAGTGCCGGCGTAGATAGTCCCGGATGCACGCGGGTCTTGGGCGAGGATATGCGTACGGCGGTGCGTGCCGGGGATCCCGATGAGCTTACGCCACGAATCGCCGGCGTTGTCGCTGCGATAGATCCCGCTACAGGCGCTGGCAAAGACCATCTCCGGCCGCTCCGGATTTACGTGGATCGAAAAGATATCAGAGTCGTCGATCAGCCCGTCGTGGATCGAACGCCACGTGGCGCCGGCATCCACCGTCTTCCAGGGCAGGTGCGGTGTCCCGGCGTAGATGATTTCCGACTTGGCGGGATCGAAGGCCAGCGCGGTGATGTCCTGCATTTCCGAATCATTCTCTCGCGAGATTCTTTGCCAGGTTTCTCCGCCATCGGCGCTCAGGAAAACGCCCTGGGATGTTCCGGCCGCTAGCACCCGCGGGTCGGATGGCGAGATCGCCAAGGAATAGATCCGGCGGCCGCCAATTCCTGGCAGCGCACGCCATTGCTCACCGCCGTCTTTGCTTTCGTAAACTCCCGAGTCACGCGAATCACCGGCGTCCAGTCCAGCGTAGAAGTGTCCCGATTCAGTGGGGTGAATGATTACCGAGTTGAAGACGCCGCGGGCGACGGCTGGGAAAGGGAGCGGCCGCCACGTTTGACCGCCGTCGTCGGAGCGCAGCAAGAGCGAATCGCGTGCGCCAACCAGTAGCGTGTTTCCATTATGAGGATCAATAGCGAGCGAGCGCGCACTCCCGCCGTAGGGACCGGCGAACGTCCAGCCGCCGTGAAGCGGTAAGGCAATAAGTACTAAAGCGAACCTGAGCAAGGATTGCATCGCGCTCAACCGAGACTTAGTAACAGAGTACCAAAGGAATTTGTCGGGCGCTGCGAAGTGATTGAAATGTTAGGTTCTTAACGGAACATTCCGGATCCCGCCCCTATCTGAACGCGGAGGCCTGATGCCGCGCCTCATCGTACACTAGGAAGGAGGCTGGAATGGCGACAACTCCCAAAGTGCTCACTTACGAGGAGTGGCTCAAAATGCCGGAGGCGGAAGGCATCGAGGAAGTCGTCCAGGGTGAGATCCGAAAGATGCCGCCGAACAAGATTATCCACGCCGATGTGGTCGAGAACTTAAGCGATCTATTGAAAGCGCAATTGGACCGCAAGACCGTTCAGGTTCGTGTGAGTACGTTCGGACTGGTAATCCGGCGAGATCCAGTAACGACCCGTGTTCCTGATATTGCCGTCTTCATTCGAAAAAATGTCGTAGAACAGGATGGATACATTCACTCCGCGCCGGAACTGGTTGTAGAGGTCCTGTCGCCCGCTAACACTCGGGCGGAGCGAACCGAGAAACTCAGCGACTACGAGAGTCTGGGCGTTCCCGAAGTCTGGGTGGTTTCCCCGGAGGCCCAGACCATCGAAGTAATGCTGCTCAAAGAGGGACGGCTTAACACGGTAGCGGTATTGAGAGAAGGCCAATTGCGGCCCAGCCAGTTTCCCGGAGCAGCAGTGGACATTGACCTGATTTGGCCCAAATAATGGCGACAACTCCCAAAGTTTTCACTTACGAGGAGTGGCTCAAAATGCCCAAGGCGGAAGGCATCGAGGAAGTCGTAAAGGGAGAGATCCGAAAGATGCCGCCGAATAAATGGGATCATGTACGCATCGTCGAAGAGTTGGCGCGTCAACTCCGAGCGCAGCTAGACCCACAAGCGGTCTTTGTGGTGACGAGCGTTTTCGGACTGGTAATCCGGCGAGATCCTGTGACGACCAGGGTTCCCGATATTGCGGTTTTTATTCGAAAGAATGTCGTGGAGCAGGATGGATATATTCACTCCGCTCCGGAATTGGTCGTAGAAATCCTTTCGCCTGCTAACACACGTTCGGAGCGAACCGGGAAGCTCACCGACTACGAGAGTCTGGGCGTTCCCGAAGTCTGGGTGGTTTC
>DATMMD010000034.1:0-3775 GCA_035569875.1 Bryobacteraceae bacterium | reverse complement strand
GATCGGACTTCCCACCGGGACTGTGCTGGCGACGGTCGATGCCTTGGGCAACGCGACCTACGAACTCGTTCAGCCGGTGGCCTGGGACGAGATCATCGTTTCCACCGAAGCCGTCGACGCCGTGGCGAAAGCGGGCGCTTTTATCTTCGGCTCCCTGGCCAGTCGCTCGCCGTACAATCTCGAGCAGTTGGATCATTTGCTTGAGATCAAGGGCCCTTTGAAATTTTTCGACGTTAATTTGCGTCCTCCATTGGCCGATCCGAAGCGTATTGTCGAACTGGCCGGCCCCGCTGATGTCATCAAGCTCAATCACGACGAAGTCGGCCAGATCGCTTCCTGGCTGCGAACCGGCGAGGCCACTCCCAATCCGCCTGGTAACGCAGACGCTGTCGCCGAAGCTTGTCGGACTCTTTCGGAAGCGACAAATACGCCTCGAATTTGCGTCACGATGGGCGCAGGAGGCGCCGCGCTATGGGATCGTGGCAAACTCGCTACTGCTTCCGCTCCTAAAGTGGTGGTCAAAGATACGGTTGGCGCGGGGGACGCTTTCATGGCCGGCCTGATGATCGGGCTGACTCGCCAAGTCGACACGCAAATCGTCCTGGAAACGGCTTGCCGGCTGGGCGCCATCGTCGCCTCGCATGACGGCGCCACCCCACTGCTGCCCCAAGAGCTGATCCAGGATTTTAGGACCAAACTAAAGGCCGAAAAATCCTGAACTTACTGGGTCCAACCCGCGTAGCGGTCGACATTTTCCTTGGTGATTAGACCCACCGGAATGAGCGTCAGCTCCTCCTTGGGCTTTTTGCCCTCCATAATGCCGTGACCAATCTTGACAGCCTCTTGCGCCATGAGGTAAGGATCCTGCGCAGCGGTGGCTGCGATCAAGCTGGCGGGATCTTTCAGAAAGGGCACGATGTCTGGCGAACCGTCCACTCCCACAATAAAGAATTCCTTCCGCTGGGCCTGTTTCGCCGCCAAGTCACAGCCAATGGCAGTCGGATCGTTGATGGCGAAGACAGCATCGATATGCGGAAAACTCGTCAAGATGTCACTCATGACCCGCAAGCCTCCATCGCGGCTGCCGCCGGCGTTCTGATCCTGGGACAGGATCTTGATCTCCGGGTGTTTTTTGATCTCCTCCAGGAAGCCGGCCACCCGATCGGTGACCGCCGTGACAGGCGGCCCGTTAACGATAACAATTTGTCCCTTGCCCTTCAGCCGCTCGGCCACGTAGGCACCGTCTTTGTTCCCGGCCTGTTTGTTGTTCGAGGTGACCGTGGCGTCCACGCCGCCTTCGGCGCCCACATCGACCGCCACTACGGTAACGCCCGCCTGCTTCGCCCGCAGGACGGCGGGGGCGATGCCCTTGCTATCCGCGGCACCTAACAAGATCAGGTTAACATTCGAGGCAATGAAGTTGTCAATTTGATTGGTTTGATTGTTGACATCGTAATTGCTCGACAAAGCCGTGAACTTTACCTTGCCGTTGATCTGCTTAGCTTCGGCTTCTGCTCCATGGGCGATCTGGACAAAAAAGGGATTTCCCAGGTCGCCTACCGTCAGGCCCACCGCATCCAGTTTTTTGGTCTCGGCAAACGTAGGCGTCGCCAGGATGCCTGCCATCAGCAAACCGCTCATGGTTAGATTTCCCATCCGCAAAAAGGTGGTGATATTCATGTTCGGGGAGTTGTTAGTTTTCGATTGAAAAATCGTACACGTTTGATCCGGCAGTACGAAAGGATTCATTGGCGTTTTTATCAGACTCGGCCAAACGGTCAACGCAAAGTGCAGCTTTTCGCTAGATATGCTCCTTCTTCGCGCCTGGCAGAGGACCCATTTTGAACGCAACGAAATTCAAGGAATTTAGAAGACGGTATGCTATAGCTTGGGCTATGCTTTTTTGGTCTTGGGCCCTGATGGGTCTCAGTTCGCCAACTTCTGTGGATTGTTCGGAGCTCCTCGACACTGGCGAGCTGCCGGACGAACCGACAGCGCAAAGCTATATCCCGTGTTCCGCGGGTAGTCGGCCGGATTTGACGGCCTGCTGGAGCGCCCGGTGGTCTGCCTCCGTCTGGTCGGCATAGGCATGCGCGAAGTGCGCAATTGCCCGATCGGCGATGTCGCCCTTGCCGAGGTAGCCGGACAGCATTGTGGCACCGGTGGAGCGCGCGTGGCCCTTGGCGAGCAGCGCGCCGCAGATTCGGCCATAATCCATCAGCGCGGAGCCATCCATCCCTTCTACGGTAACTGCACCCTTCATGTCTCGGAACTGGCGGACATAATAGTCGCGGTTGTCCACTCTGGTCCAGCCCAGCAGCGGGTCGCTGACGGTTTGCAGCGTTTGCTGGTACTCGACGACCCGCTGTCCCTGATGCGTGTGCCAAGCGGTGTCACCGTGCACGAATGAGGCGACGCACGATCTCCTGGCCTGCTTCAACTGGACGAAGACAGTGTCGTGTGCTCCGTTGCCCTGCAGCAGCGCAACGAACGCTCGCAGTCCCACACTGCCCACCCCGACCACCTTATGTGCCACGTCGACGACCACGTACGAGCCAAGAACCCGGCGCCAGTGGGGCGGAATTGTTTGCAGATACGCTTCCAGCCCGTCGATCAGACGTTCCTTCTCCTCATCGGATACGTGCATCACGACAGGCGGTTGGTCCACAATATGGCGTACGCCATCGTGCTCGCGGGTTAGCTTAGGCAACGCACGATCGCTGGTCCGTAGCCTTGCCACGTTCGCCGATCGCTCGATCTCCGCTCGCAGCGACCAGTCCGCCATCTCCAGCCGCATCCTGTCGATGTCCATCCGGTCAAACGAGCGGGCCAGCAGCGGCTGACCGGCCAGTCTGCCAATTTGCCGCCGATACGCCGCCGCGCACCAGAGTACGGCGTCTTCGCAGGTCCCTTCGGCCAGGCCATTCTGCCGGCCGGCTACCCAAATGCTGGTCGTCAGCCGCCACAGGTCCCACTCCCATGGACCCGGGTGTGCCTCGTCGAAGTCGTTAAGATCGAACACCAGGTCCCGTTCCGGCGAGGCGTAGAAGCCAAAGTTCCCCAGGTGTGCGTCCCCGCAAATCACCGGCTCGATTCCGGTTCGGGGCATGCTCGCGAAGTCCTGAGCCATCAAGGAAGCCGAACCGCGCAAAAAGGCATACGGCGACGCCACCATCCGGCCGACCCGCACGGGGACCAGGCGTTCCAAACGCCCCGTGTGCGCCTCCTCGACGAGATCGACTGGGTCGGGCCTGTCTTCCCGAGGCCGCCAGCGGCCCAGCTCGCCGCGCTTTACGTGGTCTCGCAGCGCGCGGCCTGCTGCTCTTCGCTCTTCGTCCGTTGGCAACGGGGTGCGTAGTTCATTCGCCATCTGTCACACTCTAAATTACATTTAAACTAAGTGTAAGTGATCATCCGATTGATGGTCGCCTCTGGAAGACTACAGACGCCCGGTCTGGTACGCTACGGCTTTTTTCATTTGTCAGGTGGTTGTCCCGGGTTCCGATCAACCACATCCTGGAAGACCTCGCTCGATGCGAGTAACCTGATAACCTAAGACCGGCATAACCCTTGGATGCTAGTGATCGAATTTTTTATCCAGCAACTACTCGAAAGATAACCCAATGCCGACAAAGAACCGCCAGATCCTCCTCACTTCACGCCCTAGCGGCGAGCCCTCGCAAGACAATTTTCAATTGGTTGAAACCGATATTCCCAAGCCCGGCTCCGGTCAGATGCTCCTACGGACGATTTACCTCTCCCTGGATCCGTACAT
>DATMMD010000033.1:0-2808 GCA_035569875.1 Bryobacteraceae bacterium | reverse complement strand
CCCCGCGCGTAAGGCCGCGCGCCTTGATCCGATTGAAGCGCTGAGATACGAATAGCAGACGGCGGCGCAGCAGGCCTCGCATCGTTGGGCCGGGAACGTGATCCCACGAGCCGCGAAGCGGCGCAAGAATAGAGCCCACGGCGCAAGCCGTGGGTACGTGGCACAGCCAGATCAAGCCCCGAAGGGGCGAAAGAGCCGTTTACCAATTCCCTACCCTCGAATCCCGCGGTCGCCCACATTCAAAACCTCGCTTTGAATCGAACGTTGACCGGTACGGATGAAACGCCGTCATGCAAACGGTTCTTTCGCCCCTTCGGGGCTCGCGTCTTCTTGCTCATCTACCCACGGCTTGCGCCGTGGGCTTTATTCTTGCGCCGCTACGCGGCTGCAATGAGCGCCTTTGAATCGAACACCTCCCTTTCTCGTCAAGTCAACTTTCGGGTAGTCCTCAACTGAATCCCCCGCACGGTTTCCGATTCCCATTTGGAAAAAATAAAAACGGATTCGCTCCGCTCCGTCACTGAACTCTGATTGCTCTGCGTGTTACTCGTGATTCGTGGCTTTCTCCGTCCGGGTGACTATGAATCTGTGTGCTCGCGTTTACGTTCTGATGTTCCTGTACTCGATCTTTTATACCGCGCCGATCTTCGGTCAAGGTTCGAGGATTCAGTCTGACCACGGACCAGTTTCCATCGAAGACAGCGCGCAGGCGGGCAAACGGGAGCTATGGTTCCAGCATGGACGGGTCGTGCCCAAAGAGTCAGCGGCGGCGCTGCGTTATCGGGCTCATCGGCAAAAGCTGCAACTGCGCACATTGCCCTCTGCGCAAGCGCACGCCGCCGGTGTCAATCTGCTTCCACATGACGGTGCCACCACACCGTGGAAGCCGCTTGGGCCTTTGCCGCTGGCTTCGGACGCCAGTGGATTGGGAGTGCAGGATTACGGGTGGGTCGCAGGGCGGGCCACCGCGGTCGCCATCGATCCCGCGGACGGTTCGGGCAATACGGTCTATATCGGCGGAGCATTTGGCGGAGTCTGGAAGTCCTTCAATGCCGGAGCAGCAAGCCCAAATCCTTCAAGTGTTACTTGGACTCCTCTGACCGACGACCAACCAACGCTGGCTGTGGGGTCGATCGCGATCCAGCCTCAACTCACCAGCCCCGTTCCTGGCAACAGCGTGATCCTGGTAGGGACGGGAGAAACCAACAGCTCCGGCGATTCCTACTACGGCCTGGGTATTTTGCGCTCTCCCGATGCCGGCAATAGCTGGACACTGATCTCGCAGGACGCGTCGAGCACGCACTCTTTTGCCGGCCTGGGCTTTAGCAAGATCGCCTTCAGCACCCTGAATCCTAGCCTGGTCGTAGCCGCTGCTGCGGGGGCGACGGAAGGATTGTTCGAAGGACTCGAGGATCCAGTCATTACGAATCGCGGACTGTACTACTCCAACGACGGTGGACAATCCTGGAACTATGCACTGATAAAAGACGCGGGGTTGGTGATCGATCCCAGTTCAGCGACTTCCGTCGTATATAACGCGATTGCCGGACAGTTTTTTGCCGCGATCCAGTGGCATGGCGTTTATTCCTCGACCGACGGCGCTAATTGGAGCCGCCTGAACAATGAGCCCGCGGGGCTCGGTCCGGTCGCCTGTCCCGCAAGCCCTACCACGCCGAGCTGCCCGATTTATCGCGGAGAGTTCGCGGTCGTTCCCGGCCGCAACGAAATGTACTTCTGGTATGTCGACGGAAACAGCGCCGACCAGCTCATCTGGCAAACCAAAGACGGCGGCGCCACCTGGACCGAGCTTAACGACGTGGGCATCGCCAACTGCGGCGACTTGTTAGGAGGATGCGGAACCGCCCAGGGCGTCTACAACCTCGAACTGGCCGCTATTCCTGATGGACAGACGACAGACCTCTATGCCGGAGCCGTGAACCTGTACAAATGCCGGATTACCAGCGCGAATCCTACTTGCGGCGGCACCGCGCCGGATACCTTTATTAACCTCACCCACGTTTACGGCTGCCCGCCGGACTTCGGCTCCATCGCCCACGTGCATCCCAACCAGCACGCCCTGTCGTTTCTGCAGATTAATAACAGCACCCAGGTAATCATGTACTTTGCGACCGATGGCGGAATCTATCGCGCCCTGGACGGTTACGCCGGGCTGGCCAGCGGCAGCTGCGGGACCAGCAACCAGTTCGACAGCCTGAATCAGAAGTTGGGCTCGTTGACGCAGTTCGTTTCTTTTTCCCAGCATCCCACCGACCCCAACACGCTGTTGGGCGGCGCCGGGGCCAACGGCTCGCCGGCAACCAGCACGTCACAAAGCGACCCCAGTTGGCTGAATGTGAATGCCGGCGACGGGGGCTACAACGAAATTAATCCCGACAATCCGACCGAATGGTTTACCGCGAATACCGACGTTAGCATTCAGCACTGTTCTCTGGGCGTCGATTGCCGGGTGCAGGATTTTGATAACGGGCTGGTAGTCGGCAACGCGACTGTGGACGGCGACTTCGGCGCATTCTTCACTCCGTTCATACTTGATCCCCAAAATTCTGGAGAACTCATCGTAGGTACTTGCCGGGTGTGGAGGGGCGCGACCGACGGCACCGGATTTTCGGTACTGACCGATAACTTCGAGACTGGAACGGCTGGAGGCTGCAGTGGCACCGAAGTCAATCTGGTGCGCGCGCTGGCCGCGGGCGGCATCAAGAGCACAGCCGGCTTCTCCAACGTAATCTACGCCGGCACCGATGGCCTCGGTCCTATTCTCCCGACCGGTGGCCATATCTGGGTCGC
>DATMMD010000032.1:0-23975 GCA_035569875.1 Bryobacteraceae bacterium | reverse complement strand
AAGGCGAGTTGTGCATCCGCCCCGGTCAGATATTGTTCAAATCCTTGATGCCCATCTTTCTCGACGCCGTAGTTTAGAAATTCTAACGGATAGCGATCGTAGAAAAGTCCGGCACCGGCGCGAAATACCCAACCCGACCGGCCGCCGGGCTGCCAGGCGAGGCCCAAGCGTGGCGCCAGATTGCGATTGCTCACCGGAAACTGACGTGGCAGCGACTGACGGTCGTAGCGAACCCCAAGTGTTATGCTCAAGCCCGGCGCCACTTGCCAGCGGTCCTGCGCCCAGAAGCCGAGCGGGATGGTGTTGATGCTGGTGTGTGGATCGCCGAACGCCTGGAGCAAGACGTCGGGCCGGGCCAGGACAAAGTCGGCCAGAGTGGGAAAGACGTAAACGCCGTTATATCGAGTGGCGAGGCGACCATCGAAGAGAACGCCGTGCGCGCTGGCGCCGAAGCTGAACAAGTGGCGGCCGCGTGCGATCTGCAGGCTTTCGACGATTTCAGCGTGCCGCTCAGTGCGCGCCTGATCGAGCGACGCGGACTGCCCTAGCGTCAAGACGCCTGGGATGTCGTACTCCGGGCCGGTGCTGTTGGGCGTGATCCCGGCAGCGCGCTGGCCGTATTGCACGCGCACGTCATTCACCACGTTGGGGCCAAATCCCGCCGACCAGCCGGCCACCAGCGAATGGTCGATCAGCCGACTGCTGCCGCGCGCCGAACGGTCCAAGAAATTGTCACCGGACTGTACGTCCTGGCGGACACGTCCGCGAGAGAAAGCATAGCGGGCCGTCAAACTTTGGGCGGGCGATATGTAGTGCGTCGCCTTGAATGAAAACTCAGTATCGGTTTCGCCGGAATCGAAAAGGCCTCGAGTGACCGACGACACCGTTGACCGCGCAAACGAAGGGCTCTGCAATGCCGAGTTAATGATCGGCGCGCTGCGCGGGACATCGGACCACTCCTGGACGGATTCCCAAGTCTGCTCAACAGAGGTGAAGAAGAAGGTCTTGTCCCGCCGAATGGGGCCGCCCGCGCTGGTTCCTGGCTGCCAATGGCGCACATACGGCCGCCCCGCCACCTCGGCTTCCGGGCTGCGCGCATTCAGATATTGGTTCTGATGGAACAGCGTAAAATCGCCGTGCCACTCATTCTGGCCGGTGTGGGTCACCATGTTGACGAGGCCGCCAGCCGCACCACCGAACTCGGCGTCCACTGAGGTGCCGGCGACACGAAACTCCTGGACCATTTCCAGGCCGACTGCCACACGATTGCCTCCAGTGGTCTCGTCGCGGTTATCCACGCCATCGATGGAGATGCTGTTGTTACGGCCGCGCATTCCGTTGAATACCAGGCCGCTGTCGTTGGCGCTGTTGCGGATGCCCGCGGCGGACCTGCTGGTGTTCGCTCCCTGCGATGCCGCGACACCTGGCGCGACCAAGACAAAGTTCAAGTAGTTGCGATTTTGCGCGGGCGCTTCTTCGATGCGGTCGCCACCGAACGTTACGTTCTCGGTAATGGCCGAGGTCTGGAGAGCGTCGGCCTGCTCTTGCACATCCAGCTTCTGTGTCAGGGTCGCAAGGTTCATTACGACGCGCTGCGTCACGGTCTGACCGACCGAGATAACCAGAGGTTCAACGGTGACAGGATTAAAGCTCTCATGCTCAACACGGAGGGAATAGTTGCCGATCGGCAGACTGGTGATGTTGAAGCGGCCGTCCTCTTGGGATTGCAAGTTCCGGACGGCGCCGGAAGACATTGATCGTAAGACCAAATTGGCGCCGGGCAGCGCCGATCCGGTCGCATCAACGACGGTGCCTTGCACATTTCCCGTGGTGGAGGATTGACCCCACAGTAACGCGCTAAGTAGAACAACAAAAACGCATCGCGTCAACACTTTAGTCTAGCACTCGCTCTTGGAACTGCGGTCGTGATCGTGGTGAACAGTCGACGCGGTTGGGCATAAGAACCTCAACAACGATTTAGCGCAGCACCGACGGCTTGATACAACTATAGAGATGATCACACTCGACGGCTCGCGTCTTACATTCGACGAAGTGCGCCGCGTGTCCACAGCCGATGAGCGGGTCGAGATTGCCGCCGGGGCTATCGCGGCGATGCAACGGTCGCGTGCGGTGGTCGAGAGGCTGGCGGCCGGGGACGCGCCGGTGTATGCGGTGAATACCGGTGTCGGACTGCTGGCCGATGTCCGTGTACCACCGGAGCAACTGGAACAGCTACAGCGCAACGTAGTCCGCTCGCACGCTTGCGGGGTCGGGGAGCCACTGGCGCGTGAAGAAGTCCGGGCGATGATGCTAATTCGCGCGAACGTTCTCGCTAAAGGCTTCTCCGGGATTCGGCCTTTAGTAGCCGAGCGGTTGTGCGAGTTGTTGAATCACGGCGTCACGCCTGTTGTTCCGTCGCAAGGAAGCGTAGGAGCAAGTGGTGACCTCGCGCCATTGGCGCACATCGCACTGGTGCTAATGGGCGAAGGCGAAGCTGAATTTCAGGGAACGCGTGGCGCGGGCGGGGAAGCGCTGCGGCGCGCCGGAATCGAACCTGTCGTCCTGGCATCGAAGGAAGGCATATCGCTGGTGAACGGAACGCAGGCGATGCTGGCGGTTGGCGGACTGCAGTTGCTCGACTCCGAAACACTGGCCGATTCGGCCGATCTCATTTGCGCCATGACGGTGGACGGCCTACGGGGCACGCCGCGCGCATTCGATCCACGGCTGCACGAGACTCGGCCGTTTAACGGCCAGATGCAGAGCGCGGCTAATCTGGCACGCTACTTAGAAGGCAGTGAGATCCGCGAATCGCACGTGACATGTAGACGCGTGCAGGACGCCTATTCCTTGCGATGCGCTCCGCAGGTGCATGGAGCCGTCCGTGACGTCCTCGCCGAGGCGCGGCGGATACTGGCAATCGAGCTGAACGCGGTCACGGATAATCCACTGGTGATCGACGACGAAATAATTTCGGGCGGCAATTTCCACGGCGAACCGCTGGCGCTGCAACTGGACGCCATGGCGATTGCGTTGACAGTACTGGCGGGTATTTCCGAGCGCCGGGTGGATCGGCTGGTGAATCCGGCGCTGAACGAGGAGCTTCCTCCGTTTCTGACCAATCACGCCGGTCTCGAATCTGGATTCATGATGCTGCAGGTGACCGCGGCGGCGCTGGTGGCGGAGAACCGTGTGCTGGCTAATCCCGCGTCTACAGGGTCGATTACGACCAGCGGCAACAAAGAGGATTTCGTCAGCATGGGGATGACCTCGGCGATGAAGCTGAAGCAAGTGGTGCGGAACACGCGGCAGGTGCTGGCGATCGAGCTGCTCACGGCAGCACGCGCTTTGGATTGCCTTAGGCCGTTGCGATCGAGCGGGGTGATCGAGCGGGTGCGGGCGGAATTGGCGAAAGTAAGCGCGCCGTGGACCGGCGATCGGGCGTTGGCGAGCGATATCGAGAGAGCAGGGGAATGGATCGCGGGGCGCGCGATGGCGGGGATTTAGTCGGCGATGTACACGTTGAAGTTGGTCACGGCCTGGTAGCCCATTCGCTTATAAAGCGAGAGTCCCGATTGGGTGGCCTGCAGGACGGTGTGCTCGATCCCGGCGGTTTGGCCAGCCTGCTCGACAATTTTCCGCATGATGGCTTCCGCATAGCCCAGCCGCCGGTGTTCGGGCATGGTCGCGACTGAATATAGACCGATCACATCGCCGGTAATGATCGCGGCGGCAGTGGTAACGGGCCGCTGGTTGACGAAACCGACATAGCCTTTCAATTCGCCCATCCAGGCACGCTCGGCGCCGTAGATCGCCACGCACACCGAATAAGGAATATCGAAAGCGACCGACATGATGTGGGCGAAAGCACCACGCGTGCGCTCGTTGGTCACCGCTTCTATATCGAGCGGCGGCATTCCGCGGCGCGGCGGCGAAAGACGCTCGGCGTACATGCCGGGCGCGTCGGTCAAGGCACGTAGTCCATGACGACCAAAGATTCGGCTGGCTTCGCGGCGCAGAGGTTGGCCGAGAAAAGCATCGCAGACCCAGCAGGTCCAGCGCACGTTTCGGGAATCGAACTGCTTGGAGGAAACTTCGATGACGCGATCGAGAGCGCGCGCGTCGGAATCGATCGGCTCGGCCACCAGCGCGGCGTTGAAAGCGGCGTAGTTCAACCCGCAAAAGATCAAGGAAACGCCCGGTATGTCGCGGATTTCACCGGTGTTCCGCGCTTGCCCAAAAAATCGCAAAGCCCTAAGCAAGTTTTGAGCAACCGCGAGACTCCGGGGCTCCAGCATTTAGCGATTAGACCAGAAAAGCATCTCTATTGTGGGTGTGTCCGGCTGCCGCGGTCGGCCACGATGATGACTTGCATGTCGCGGGCCAGCCGTACAACCTCTTGGACGACGCTCCTTCCGAACGGTTTTAGTTTCGGATTTTGCGTGGGCCTGGCGACGAACAGGTGCGTGACACCGTTCAAGCGCGCGAACTCCACCAGAGTGCCGGCGACATCGTGACCCTGTAACACGCGCGCTTCGATATGCAAGTTGCGCGCGAAGTTGAGGTGACGCTCCAAGGCTTCGCGCTCCAGCAGAGCCAAGTCTTTCAGATCGCTATCGCGGCCGACCGCCACGGCGAAACAATCGGCATGCAGATAGTCGGCGACGCGCTTGCCCCGGCGTATGAGCATGGCGCTGGATGGATCGGCTGTCACCAGGATCAGAATGCGGTCGGCGCCTCGCGGACTCTCGCCTGATTCGTTGCCGTTAGGAGCGATCTCCTGAAATCCAGGCGAGTCATAATCGACCTGGCGGATCTCGACTTCGTACGCGGTTTGGCGGAGCGCCAATTCGCGCAAAGCCACCAGCGTCGACTCCTGGAAGAAGTGCTCCAGGGCCTTCTGCGCCTTATCCGCTGGGTAGACGACGCCGCGCGCCAGGCGGTTGAGCAGCGCCCGAGGCGTGAGGTCAACCATCACGACCTGATCGGCACGCTGCATAACCCAGTCGGGAATGGTTTCGCGGACGCGGACTCCGGTAATGTGCCATACCTGGTCGTTGAGGCTTTCGAGGTGCTGGATGTTCATGGTGGTGAGAACATCGATACCGGCGTCGATCAACACTTCGACGTCTTGCCAGCGCTTGGTTCTTTCGGACCCCGGTACGTTAGTGTGCGGAAATTCATCGACTACGCAGACCTGCGGCTGGCGGTGCTGAATGGCGCCGGTGTCCATCTCTTCGAAGATGGTGCCGCGATAATTGATCTTGCGGCGCGGTATGATCTCCAGGCCTTCGGTTTTGGCGATGGTATCGAGGCGGCCGTGCGGCTCGAAGTAGCCAATGACCACGTCCTGGCCTCGGCGCTTCAGCTCCTGGGCCTCTTCCAGCATCTGATAAGTCTTGCCCACACCAGCGGCATAGCCCAGATATATTTTCAGCTTGCCTGGGGGCGGGCGATCGGCCATAGGTTAATGGGGAAAAATGCGGACGTCGATGTCATTGGAGCCGCGGATCAACCGGTCCAATGGCGTTCCGGTGAGCCGCTCCCACCATCCCTCGCGCGTACTGTGTCCGACGAAGATCTGCGTGATGCCGCGTTCCCGCGCGAACTTGAGGATAGTTTCGATGGGGTCTTCGCCATCCAAGATCTCGATGTGCGCGTTCGCGGCCCGGGCAATTGCGAGATTGCGATCGAGCGCGGCCTGATCGTCCGCCGAAAGCTCGGGCTGGCCGACATAGGCGACGGTTAGATCGCCATGGAAACGCTCCGCATTGCGCCTCCCGCTGTCGATCATGGGCCCGGCATTGGCTCGCGGAGTGATGCACACTAGTATGCGTTCCTGAGTGCCGAAGGTGGACGCGATTCCGTTGCGCTGGAGATACGCTTCGAGTTGACGATCCACAACGTCGGCCGCGAGTAAGAGCGCAATCTCGCGAAGCTCGGATAGCTTTTGCGCCCGGCTGGCCTGGCCTGGATCATTGTCGTCGCCCGCGCGGATGATACACATCTCAGGAGGCGCATCCACCATAACGATCTCGTCGGCCGCGTTCAAGAAGCTGCGGGGAACGGTTTGCGTCACTTTCTTTCCCGTGACCTTCTCCACTCGCTCGCGCAACTCATCGATGTATTGAATATTGATCGACGTGATGACCGAGATGCCGGCTTTGAGAAGCTGTTCTACGTCTTGCCAGCGGCTGGGGTTCGCCGCGCCGGGCGGGTTGTCGTAGGCTAGCCCGTCGACCAGGCAAACTTCGGGATGGCGCTTCAGAATAGCGGGCACATCCATGACAGGGACTCCGTCGACGGTCTGGAGTGGAATCACGGGAAGCTTAGCCAGCAGCGCCTCGACTTCATGCGCGGTCTTGGGTTGTAACGCTCCGACGACAACATCCTGACCGCGCTCGTGCCGCCGGCGACCCTCATCCAGCATCCGAAAGGACTTCCCAACGCCCGAGGCATAGCCAAGGAATACCTTGAGCCGGCCGGTTCGCGCGTAGGCCTCCTCGGCCTGCACCTGTTGGAGCAGTTCTTCGGGCGTGCGGCGTCGCGTGATTGCCGGCATTGTCTTCCGTTCTTATTATCGATGAAGGAGCCGGCTTGACGCGAGAGTATGGAAGCCTCAACGTCAAAGTTCAAGCTTGCCCACAAACTCCATTTCACTCAGATCGAAATCTTGGGCGAGAACAATCCGGCCGATCTGGGCCTCGAATCGGATTTGCCGGTCCTTCCTGGAGATTTCCGCGGACAAAGGAAACACGTAGACTACGACCACGCTGTTTTCCCTAAGGAACACCTCAGCCGCGATCGGCCTGACGTCCTTTTTCCCCTCGCGCTTCAGGGCGGCCAGGCTCTTCAGAGGTTCGCCCAATTTAGTGGGATCGCCCTTGAAATCACCGCCGGGAACGCCGTAGACGGCAATGCTATAGCCATCGCCCTGCAACGTGGGAGGTTCGACCTCATGCGATTTCAATTCCGCAAGCCGAATCGGGAGAGCGCTCTCCCAACGCAGTTTCAGCGTGATGGGCTGGGGGCGCGAACGCGGGCTGCGGTCGTCGCCTCCGGGTCCAGAGAAGACATTCGGTGAAATCTTTGGCCCGCTGCCCTTCGGATCCACACCTACGTTGCCGACAGTGCGGGGCTGTCCCATTTGTCCGGCTTCCCTGAGTTGGTCCTCGGTCAGACGCCGCGTGATAACGGCGCCGATCTGCCTGGCCCAGGGTGAGTTGTCGAGGACCTGCTTGGCGTCGGCATCGGTCCACTGGTCAGCGGGCTTGGTCTTCCAAACTGGATCCGCGCCGATGAGGTGCGTCGCGGCTAATACCAGACAGAGCGATTGAACCAGGAAATTGCGCATGCTCAGACCACTTCTAGAACTTCACCATCAATCCAAATGATAGCTTCGCTTCGCTGCGGCGAAGGTCCGGGAACCAGACACTGCCGGGTCCGCCTCCGCACGCTACTTGCGCCGCCGCCAAGTTCGCGGTTCCAGCCGTTGCGCCCGACGAGCAGGTGTAGTACTGAGGAAACCCGTTATTTCCGCCCGGAGGTGTGACCCCACCGCGCCCGGCGAAATACGGAACATCGGAATGACGATATCCAGCTTCCGCCCACCAGGTAATGTACTGTCTGGGCATGTACTGCAGTGTGACCGTACTATCCCACATGTGAGCCCGCTGGCCGGGGTTTTCCGTGAAATATGGTGTACCGGATGCAGCCCAGGCTCCATCGATCGGCGGCAGCAGCGTCAAGTAGCGGCCCCAGTTGCTCATCTGTCCGCCGCCGAGCGTAAGGCCAAATAAATCCTTGTGGAACCACATGCGGTTGTAAAGCATCCACCCTACAAACGACGATTTATTACTGGTATTGCGTCCGCCGGTGCAGCTAAGTCCGCCGCCATATTGGCATCCCGCGTCCGCGGTCAGGGAGAACGCCATCTTCGAGAGCCCGGTGTTCTCGGGGTTGTTGTAGTATCGGACTTCGATACTATCATCGGTGTGAATGCGCTGCGTCCTAGGGAGACCCAGATTATCTTGTCCGTAACCGTATTGGTTCCCGACGAACTTAAACCATTCTTTCGGAAGCCAGAGAATCTGTCCGCCCAGACCCGGATGGCCGTTGAACTTGGCGTAGGACTGCCATCCGTTGATGAACCAGGGTTCGATCTTCAGCTTCTTGGTGGGAAACCACTGAACACGCACGCCGTTGAAAAACCAAGGAGTATTCGATGACACATAGGACGGCTGGTAAGCCCAGTTATCGAAATTATAGTAACTGAACAGGCCGATGTACGACACGAAGATTCCTGCATCGACATTGAGTCCGTGTTGAACGTTGAAGTGATACCCGCCGTAAGCTTCCGACACATACTTGTAAGCATTCTGGAGGTCCCACTGGCCGACTCCGCCAGTATTTCCCGCCGCGGAGCCCGTGGCCGAGCTGGCGTCATTGCGTGGTGTCGTGGTGGCGAACAAGCCCTCCATGAACAGGATCCGGCCACGAACATTCTCCCAGTGGAAGTCGCCTCCGACGCTGGCCTGTTCTATCTGAACTTCGCCGGAGCGGAACGATTCGGTGGAGCCGACGATGGTGTGATCCATAGGCTGGTTGAAATCTTCCATGTAGTGCGTATCGAATCGAACTTCCGGAGTGAAGAATTTCGTATCGAGCACGGTATCTTTGGTGCGTGCGGTTCCGTTGAGCCAACTGAAATCGCCGTACGCGAACGGGGTCTCGTTGTCGACGGCCGGAGCGGTGTCGGGGGCTTGCAGGGCGTCCGGCATTCTGTGTTCGGCGGGGGCGACAGGCGTCGGCGGCGTTGCTACCGGGCCAGCCTTGCCGCGCGATGGTTGCGGCGTGGGAGTTTGCGGAATTTCAGGCGATAGTGCTGTCGGAGACTCGCCAGCGCCCGATTTCAGCGAGGCGACCAAAGGCTCATTCGCGGTGAGAGTCTTGCCAATCACCTGCGTCCCATTGGCATCCTTGGACATCAAGGTGGCGTCCATCGCGGCCAGGCGGCGCTCCAGGCGCTCGATGCGTTCGAGCATTTCCTTTTCCCGCTCGGTTAGCGGCGCGAGGTTCGATTTCTCCGCTGTTCGGGGCAAGTCGAGTGCGAGCTGCAACGCAAGCTCCACGCTGGGGGCTCGATGGCCGTCTACTTCGGCACGCGTGGAGGACTTCCGAAATCCATCTTTGATGGCCTCGAATTCATACGTGCCGGGTTCCAGATTGGTGAACGTAAAGATGCCGTCTATGTTGGTAACAGTAGCGCGATCGGCGCCTTTGTTCAGGTTGTGAGCGATGACTTCCACTTCCGCCACCGGCTTTCCGCTGGAAGAATCGCGGGTGATGCCGCGGGCAACTCCAACGGTAGTCTGAGCGAACGCCGGAAGCGACCACGCTACCCACAACAATGCTGCGCAGGCTGGCACGACGTGGATCGCCAAGGGGTTGCGGTTGGCGAACTGGGTCACTTCCCGCGCTGCTGTGGTGCTGTTCATATTTTCTTTCCTCTCGTGATCCTGAAATTAGAAACTGCTTACGCGGAATGGATGCTCAAACCACTACGTTGAGCTTCAACCGTTTTCCGTCGTTTTCCGTGAGCGGCGACGCGGGACGGGGAGGGTCTTCGGCCCATACCAGAGCATCTGAAAGGAACAGAAGGGAATAGACGACGTCGCGAGCACCGGACTTGGGTAAACGCACGCTCCAAGTCTAAGCCGCAAGGCGTAAAGAAGTAATAAAGGACGCATTAGGACTTTATAAACTTCAGGTCGACCGCCTTTGTGGGATACTGGACGAAACACCTTGTAGTGCCTCAGTTTTGGCCTGCCACGCCCGCCGGCATTTGCAATTTCAAACTGCTGGAACCAATGGAGAAACTACATGAATAAACGGAACATCGTTCTTTCGTTCGCCGCCGGGTTGCTGGGTGGCGCAATATCCCATTACCTGTCCCCACAGCTCGTTCACGCACAATCACCAGGGCCGAGGGAATTCCGGGCCGAGCGCTTTGTTTTGGTGAATGACAAGGGGGCTGTCCTAGGCACGCTGTCTAACGAGGGGGGAAAGCCATACTTCAAACTTTTCGACGAACATGGCCGGGAGATCTGGAGCGCCGGCCGCGAGCCCGGTGTTCCGGCTGCACTGGTCCGCCGAACGGGTGTGCCGGCTGCGCTTCTCGGCCGATGATTTTCAAATACGTGCCAGGCGCTACTTCCGCGGGGAAGTGCGATCAAGCTCGAGATTGAGCAAGAGCACGTTTACGCGAGGCTCGCCCAGAAAGCCCAGATCGCGGCCTTCGGTGTGGGCGTCAATCAAAGCCCGAATTTGATCCAAGGATGCGCCGCGCGCTTTCGCGACTCGCTCGGCTTGGGCCTGCGCCGATGCCGGGCTGATATGCGGATCTAAGCCACTGCCCGAGGTCGTCAGCAAATCCGCGGGGATGGCGCCCTGATAGCCGGGATTGTCTTTGTGAAACTTGTCGACTGAAGCTTGAACGCGATCGATCAACTTCTTATTTGTTGGTCCGAGATTCGAGCCGCCAGATGCAGTGGCATCGTAGCCGTCATTGCCGGCGGCTGAGGGGCGCGGCTGGAAATATTCGGGCTTTGTGAAATTCTGGCCGATTAGCTCGGAGCCGACCACCTGGCCATTCACTGTAATCAGACTGCCGTTGGCTTTGTCGCGAAAGAGCACTTGGGATAAGTTGGTGACCGCCAGAGGATAAATCAGACCAGTCAAGACGGTCATTACCAGCGTCATTCGTAGTCCAGGGAGAAGTTGCTGCCACATGTTTATTCACCTCACGCGAGTTTCAGCAGAGTCAGCAACTGGTCGATCACCCAGATGCCCGGGAAGGGCGCGATGATACCGCCGACTCCGTAGATCAACAGGTTGCGACGCAGCAGGCTGGCTGCGCCTTGCGGCCGGTATTTGACGCCGCGCAACGCCAGCGGAACCAGCGCAATAATTATCAGCGCGTTGAAAATGACTGCTGCGAGAACGGCGCTTTGGGGCGTGTGAAGCCGCATGATGTTCAAATTCCCGAGCGTCGGGTAAGTGGCCATGAACATGGCCGGGATGATGGCGAAGTACTTGGCCACATCGTTAGCGATCGAAAATGTGGTGAGCGCTCCGCGTGTGATCAGCAATTGCTTGCCGATCGCGACCACTTCAATCAGCTTGGTCGGATTGCTGTCGAGATCCACCATATTACCGGCTTCCTTGGCGGCCATAGTCCCGGTGTTCATGGCGAGCCCGACGTCGGCTTGCGCGAGAGCAGGAGCATCGTTGGTCCCGTCGCCTGTCATGGCGACCAAGCGGCCTTCGGCCTGTTCTTTCCGGATGTATTCCAGCTTGTCTTTGGGAGTTGCCTGGGCCAGGAAATCATCGACGCCCGCTTCGCTGGCAATGGCAGCGGCTGTCAGGGGATTATCGCCGGTGATCATCACCGACCGAATGCCCATGGCGCGGAGCTGGCCGATGCGCTCTTTCATGCCGCCCTTCACGATGTCTTTCAGGTGGATGACGCCGAGAGTGCGCGCTCCGTCAGCGACGGCTAAAGGAGTACCGCCAGTGCGCGAAATGCGGTCGGCCATTTCGGTCAGCTCCGGAGGCACCGTTCCGTTCTGCTCCCGGACGAAGTTGGAGATCGCTTCCGTCGCCCCTTTGCGAAGCCGCTGGCCATCTAGATCCACACCGCTCATGCGAGTGTAGGCGGAGAAGGGAATAAAGTTCGCCTCGTGTGAGGCTACTTCGCGGCCTCGCAGGCCATACTTCTCTTTGGCCAGTACGACGATGGAGCGCCCTTCGGGAGTTTCGTCGGCCAGGCTCGAAAGTTGAGCAGCGTCCGCCAATTCGGCTTCGGTAACGCCGCGCACTGCCAGGAACTCCACGGCCTGACGGTTACCGAGAGTAATGGTTCCGGTCTTGTCGAGCAGCAGTGTGTTGACATCGCCGGACGCCTCGACTGCCTTGCCGCTCATAGCCAGCACATTGTGCTGCATCACCCGATCCATGCCTGCGATTCCGATGGCCGAGAGCAATCCGCCGATCGTGGTCGGGATCAGACACACCAGCAACGAAACCAAAACCGCGACCGAAGGCACTTGGCCGCTACCGGCTGAAGCGACGCTATAGGCAGCGAAGGGCTGCAGGGTGATCACGGCCAGCAGAAAAATCAAGGTCAGCCCGGCGATCAGGATGTTCAGCGCGATTTCGTTGGGTGTCTTCTGCCGTTCGGCGCCTTCGACCAACGCGATCATACGGTCGAGAAACGTCTCGCCGGGGTTAGATGTGATCTTGATCTTCACCCAATCCGAAAGAACACGCGTGCCCCCGGTGACCGCGTTGCGATCGCCGCCAGATTCTCGGATGACCGGCGCGCTCTCGCCGGTGATCACAGATTCGTCGACCGTCGCGATGCCCTCGATCACCTCGCCGTCGCCCGGGATCGTGGCGCCGCAGTCACACCGCACCAGGTCGCCGGCTCGCAATTTCGACGCTGGAACGTCTTCCAGATCGCCGCGTGCCGCGATCCTTTTGGCGATGGTGTCGGATTTGGTTTTGCGAAGCGTGTCGGCTTGCGCCTTGCCCCGGGCTTCGGCCATGGCTTCGGCGAAATTAGCGAAAAGCACGGTGAACCAGAGCCACAGGGCGATTTGAATTATGAACAGGAGGTTAGTCGCGCCGATGATAATATCTCGAACCATGAAAATGGTCGTGAGCGCGGCACCGACTTCCACGACGAACATAACCGGGTTCTTGGCGAGCGTTACCGGATTCAGTTTCGCGAAGGATGCCGCAAAGGCCCGGCCCACGATCTCCCGATCGAACAACGGCCTGGCGTGGGCCAGTTTCTTCGGCAGAAGCGAAGTCAGGTCTTGAGCGAGCGGTACTGGCTTGGGGGGCATCGCAGTGGTAGACATGGGATTAGAACAGCTTTCCTTGATGCATGAGGTAATGCTCTACGACCGGCCCGAGCGAAAGGGCGGGAAAGAAGGTGAGAGCGCCGACAATCACGACCGTACCGATCAGCAGACCCACAAATAGGGCCCCGTGCGTTGGAAACGTTCCGCTGGTGGTGGCGACTTTCTTCTTGGCGGCCAAGCTTCCGGCGACGGCCAGAAGAGGCAGCAGGAACATGAAGCGGCCGATCAGCATTGCTAAGCCGATGGTCAGGTTATACCAGGGCGTGTTGGTGTTGATTCCTCCGAAGGCGCTTCCGTTGTTGCCGGTTCCGCTGGTGAAAGTGTAGAGAATTTCGTCGAAGCCGTGCGGTCCACCGTTGGTCACGTTAGCTGTAGCCGGCCCTGGAGAATTCCAATAGCTGTTCTTGTCGAACTGGACGACCGAGCTAATAGCGGTGAAAACCAGGATGCTGGCGGCGGTGGCGATGACCGCGAGCATGGCCATTTTTACTTCCTTCTGCTCGATCTTTTTGCCTATGTATTCGGGCGTGCGTCCCACCATCAAGCCAGCGATGAACACCGCCACGATTGCGAATAAGAGAATTCCGTAGAGTCCGGCGCCCACTCCGCCGAAGATCACCTCGCCGGTCATGATGTTGAACAACGGCACCAGCCCACCGAGAGGAACGAAGCTGTCGTGCATACCGTTAACGGCTCCGCAACTGGCGTCGGTGGTGATGGTGGCAAATAACGCGGAAGCAGCGATGCCGAAACGTACTTCTTTGCCTTCCATGTTGCCGCCGGCCTGGCTGCCGGTAGACGCCGTTTGAAGACCCAATTTAGCCACAAGGGGATTGCCGCCCTGCTCCTGCGGATAGGCGACAAAGACGCCAACCAGGAACATGATGCTCATGGCCGCGAATAAAGCCCAACCCTGGCGCGTGTCGCCGACCATTTTGCCGAAAGTGTAAGTCAGTCCGGCTGGAATCACCAGAATCATGAGCATCTGGACGAAGTTGGTCAGCGGCGTGGGATTCTCGAACGGATGGGCGGAATTGGCGCCGAAGAATCCACCGCCATTGGTGCCAACCATCTTGATGGCTTCTTGAGAGGCTACCGGTCCTTGCGCGATGATTTGGGTCGCGCCCTCCACGGTGTTGACCTTCGTATAGGTATGAAGATTCTGGATCACGCCTTGCGAACACAGGAATAGCGCGCCCACCAGCGACAGAGGCAGGAACAGGTACAAGACAGCCCTCGTGAGGTCCACCCAAAAATTGCCGATGGTCTTGATCTGCTGGCGCGCAAAACCGCGCACCAGGGCGATAGCGATGGCGACGCCGGCCGCGCCGGACACGAAGTTCTGCACCGTGAGCGCGGTCATTTGAACGAAATAACTCAGAGTGGACTCACCGCTGTAGGATTGCCAGTTGGTGTTGGTGACGAAACTGGTGGCAGTGTTGAAGGCCAAGTCGGGTGTTACGTTGGGAGTCCCGAAATTCTGCGGGTTCAGCGGCAGATAGGCCTGAGCGCGCTGGAGAACATATGCCAGAAGGAATCCGAACACGCTGAATGAAAGCAACGCTCCGGCATAGTGCGTCCAACGCTGTTCGACGTCTTCGCGCACGCCGGTCAACTTGTAGACCAGCACTTCCAGCCAGCGCAGCACTGGGTGAAGGAAGGTCCGCTCGCCAGCAAAAACCCGCGCAATGAACGAGCCTACTGGCTTAGTGATGGCCAATAGAATGAGGAAGTAAACAGCGATCTGAAAAATGCCATTGGATGTCACAGAGAACTCCTCAAAACCGCTCCGGACGCAGCAGCGCGTAGATCAAGTACGCGAACAAGAAAATAGAAGCGATTCCCGCGATGATATAGTCCATTTGCCGCTCCTTACAATTTGTCGCAAGCCTTAGTGAAAGCCCAAGCAACGACAAAAAACAGCATCCCCACGATGACATAGAGAATGTCGATCATTTGCTCCGCTCCGAATCCACAAGAATCACGTGGTGACCTTTCTTTCGCAATTTCCTGGCCAACGCCTTCTCGGCAGTCGGCAACCACGAGCGCCTCGCTGCCATCACGACCAAAGCCTCGGATCCCAACGCTTGGCAAACTGCGGCATCGCGGTCGCGGCACAAGCACATCTCCACACGTGTATCGATGCAACCTTGAGAGGCGAGCGTCTGAAATCGCCTCTGGTTGAACTGTCTGGAGACCTGCGGGCTATCCAGCGGCAGAGGGTACGGGACTACCTGGGGAGCCAGGAGCCTGATTCTTCCGGATAGACTGTGGGCCAGTTCGGCTGCTGTTTTCAAAGCGCTCAATGTGCCAGGAACATCGGTGAACATCACGACAACCTCAAGTGGATCGCTTGAATGGACTGTTTGCGGTGTTCCCGGCGCACTTGGGGTACTGGAAGAGCCTCCCCTTAGTAACTGCTCATGCTGAACGATCATGGTGGCAACCCGTCCTCAGGTTAGCGCCGGGGCCATGAGGAAGTAATAGGGAAGACGTAAGGATTTTATAAAGGAGACACTTCTACCAGACGCCCTCCTTTCCGCCGTACCACCACACCAGCCCTATCGTTGCGGTAGTCTGACCGTTGTTGAGGATTCCCAACTGGTCAGTCAGGAAGTAAGGACGATTTGAAAAATCGCGACGGAATTCTCCACGGATAAGAAAACCTTCCGGCAGCCGGTATTCGGTGGTCACAGTAGCTTCCTTGATCGCCTGGGTGACTCCGCTGAAGAGGCCGCCGCGATCGGTAAGATACTCGGCTCGTCCGGCGAAGGCAAAACGTGGCGTCAACTGCCGCCTCGCATAAATCGCGCCGCCAGCGACATGCATGGGAGCGGAATAGGTCTGTAAACGCTCGATGACATAGTCGCCTTCTAGCGCAAATGTTAGCTTGCTCGAGGGCTCCCAGGTGGCATAGCTGTCGAAAATATGCAGTTTTCCTTTAGGCGAGTTTTGGATGGGCGCGAACGGAAGCCCTTGTTCTGTCGGCAGGCCAGGCGGTCCGCCATTTGGATAGTAAACGACGTCGGGATGCTCTTGGCCCAAATAATAATTCACGATCCAGTTAACCGTCTTATGCGGTTGAATGGTCAGACCGAATAATTGATCCTTAAAACCGTTGAACGGCTCGGTTTGATTGGTGCCGTTGACAATCCAATAATTCACGGACAAATCGTCGTTGAGCTTATAGGTGGCGCGCGCCCCCATGTGATAGAAGGGCAAGAAGTCGAACCAGAGCGAACGCGAGTAGTTCATTTGATCCTTGCTATAGTTGCCTTCTATCCCCAGTGAACTGCCCCACTTCCCGACGTCGACCGTCAAACCTCGGTGAACATAGGTTCCGTAGGCCTGGAAAATAGCACGATAGACGTCTGACCTGGGTTCATTCGCCGCGTTTCCTTGCAGGGTCTGAGTCGCTTGTCCAAATTGGAGATCGACGCGAGCGCCGAACGATTTACCCTTGGAAGGATCCGGCGCATTCTCCAGGACAATAGCTGCCTGATTCAGGCTGAAGGCATTGCTGCTGACGTCATAGGCTCGCAAGTAATTTACACGCCCGATCGGATTGTTGAAGTTGTAGGCATAATAAGCATCGAGTAGGAAGTTGATAGTCGTTCCATGCAGCGGATCGGGCTGTTTGCTTGGTTCGGCCGCCAACGACGGCACGGGCGGCTGCTCGTTCGGATTTGGAAGGATTGCATCCACCGTTGGAGTGGACGGCTGCTCCTCCTTTTTCTCTAGAACGGCTAGCCGCTTTTCGAGTTGTTCAATGCGTTGGAGCATCATCTGCTCTCGCGGCGTCAGGGGCGGGTCCGCTTCCTGACCGTAAGCCGAAATAAGAGGACCGCATAACAAGACCAGCGGAGTGAGTATCTTGGTTATTTTCGCTTTCACGTTGTCTCCACTTCTGACGCGTAAGGATTTTATAAAGACGGCCAATCAGTCGCGTGATCGCGTCAGGTCGATGATAGGCTTCACGAAACCCTTATCGCAACTTTATGCTTTCCTCATGGGTCTAGCCGTATCTTGATACTGGATACCGGTGGAAGAAACGCCACTGTGACCGGTGATGAAAGACGAGCTAGATAGTAGACGCTCAGTAGTTGGCTTCGCGGTCCTTCCCGTAATCGCTTCCGCTCCCGACGTATTCTCTCTCCATTTCTGTTCTCCTTGGCCCAGTGCCTCGAAAGGATCATTGTCTTTATGATTGTGATGAAATTTGGCGGTACCTCCGTGGAATCAGGCGAAGCCATCGCACGCCTGACCGGAATCGTGAATTCGCATCTTGAGCAGCAACCCGTTGTCGTTGTATCCGCCCTAGGCAAAACGACGAACAGGCTGCTCGAATTTGCCGAACACGCCCGCCTGGGTGACCACTACCTCGGCTCCAGGCGCCTCGACGAGCTGCACGACTATCATTTCGAGGTAGCCGGTCAGGTGGCCAATGGCGAGTCGCTTCGTCAGATTGAGACCTCGCTACAGCGCTCTTTCCGCGATCTGCGCGTGATTTTGTCGGAGGTGGTGGACGAAGGCCGCGAAGTTACTCCAGCGCTCTTAGATGAGATCGCCAGTTTTGGGGAGCGCATGTCCAGTGAGATCGTAGCAGCCGCGCTGGAGGTCCGTGGCGTACCATCGGTTCACTTGGACGCGCGCCAGGTAATTCAAACGGACAGCCGTCATACGCATGCCCAACCGCTATATTGGGAGAGTTATGCCAAGCTCCGCCGTGTTATTCCATATCTCAGCGACGGCCGAGTGGTAGTTATGGGGGGCTTTATAGGCTCGACCGAAGACGGTGTAACGACCACGCTAGGCCGTGGCGGTTCGGACTTGACGGCCTCCATCGTAGGAGCCGGGATTTCGGCCGATGAGATTCAAATCTGGACGGATGTCGATGGCATGCTGACGTGTGATCCCCGTGTTCTGCAGGGAGGCTATCGCCTGCGGTCGCTTTCCTATGAAGAGGCTGCAGCATTGGCCAAGGCGGGCGCGAAGGTTTTGCATCGCGACACGGTGATGCCGGCGATCCGGCAGAGGATTCCGCTGGTTATAAGAAATTCTCGCAAGCCTGAAGTGGAGGGTACACGCATTGCGCTTTCCGCCATCCCCTGTTCGAATCCCGTCAAGTCGATCGCCTGCCAGCCGGATCTTACCGTATTGGAGATTCGATCGAAGCAGGAATGCGACTACGAGGAACTCGCCGCGGCGTTAGGCGAGATGTGCGGACGGTACGCTATGCCTCCCGAATTCCTGTACCAAAACAATGAAACGATCTTTTTGGCATTGAAGAGTTCGACGCGCTACCAGAACCTTCCGATTGAACTGGAAGGATGCATCGAGGTGCGTCTGCACCCTCGATCAGCAATCATCACTCTGGTTGGGGAGGGGATTGATGGCGGCTCGGAGGTTGCCGCTCGTGCGTTAGCCGCCTTAAAGCAGATTCCAGTGACGATCATTTCCAGCACACGCTCGAAATTGGCGGTGAGCCTCATCGTTCCATCGGCGGAGATGCACAGAAGCGTGGAAATTCTCCATCGCGAATTCTTCCAGCGGATCGACGCGACGGTTTTCGCCGAATGCCAGGAGGCGGGTTTTCAGAACCTTCAACCGGTCTCGACTTTGGATGGGCCCGGCGACCCAGTCAGGACTGTTAACGCACGACGGTTTCGTCCTCTCGCGATCGTTAGCCAGAACTGAGTCGCCAAGGCGGTAGCGTCTCACGCGAGGACGAAGCGATATCCCACCCATGGCTCCGTCACGATATATCGGGGTTTGTCAGGTTTCGGCTCGATCTTGCGACGCAGTTGCTTTACGAACACTCGCAGATATTCGACTTCATCGCCATAATCCGGTCCCCATACGGCTTGGAGAAGTTCCCGGTGAGGAATGGCCCGGTTGGGATGGAGCGTCAAATATCGAAGCAAGTCGAACTCTTTCGGAGTGAGGCGCACCTCATTGCCTCCCACGATGAGTTTGCGGGACTGAAAGTCAATTTCGACGTTGTCGAGGGTGATATGTTGCGGGCCCGCTTCGGGCGAAGAGGGCGCCCGGCGGAGAGCGGCGCGAATCCGGGCCAGCAGTTCCGGAGTACCGAAGGGCTTGGTTATGAAGTCGTCGGCCCCCGCATCCAGAGCCTGTACCTTATCTTGCTCTGTGTTGCGCACGGTGAGCATGATGATCGACAAATCGGAAGTCGCACGCACCTGGCGGCAGGTCTCGAGCCCGCCCATACCAGGCATGTTGATATCGAGAAGCATGAGATCGTGCCTCGAGGCTCGAATCTTCTCCAGGGCCTCTTCTCCACTGCGTGCATCCTCTACTTCGTAACCTTCACCGGAGAGAGTGGTGCGCATAACGCGCCGGATCTGAGGATCATCGTCCACAACTAGAATGCGGCCCAGACTCATTGTGGCCTCGCAGGGGAGACAGCCGGAAGAGAAAAGCGAAAGCTGGACCCCTCACCAGGTTTGCTCTCCACCCAGACTTCGCCCCCATGAACCTGGACGATTTCGCGGGCGATCACCAGACCGAGGCCCGCTCCGGGAATCTGGTGGCGGGACGCCTCGGCCCGATAAAACTTCTCAAAGATACGCGACCGTTCTTCCTCCGGAATGCCTGGGCCGTGGTCCCGGACGGTGACGATGACGCGGGCATCACTCGATTCCGCCGACACCGACACGGGTGAATCCCGAGGCGAGTATTTAAGCGCGTTATCGATGAGCTGGCGCAAGGCGATTTCGATCAGTTCCCGATCCACCCATACCGAAGGCAAATCGGACGCGAGCTTCAGATCGATGCTGCGTTCACGAACCATCGGCCTAAGTTTGTCCAAAACAGACTCTACCAACTCCGGCACCGGGTAGCTTTCCCGCTCCAGATGAACGCGCCCGGCCTCGATGCGCGCCATCTGGATGGCTTCGGTGACGAGGACGCTCAAACGGTCCGCCTCTTCGTCGACAACCGAGATCAACTCGTGCTGCTGTTCAGGGTTGAGCGTGTGGCTGGAAAGCATGGCGGTACTGGCTGCCTTGATGGATGTCAACGGCGTCTTGAATTCGTGTGCCAGCGCATCCAGCAACGTGGACTTGAGCTCATCGCTCTGACGAGCGGCCTCGGCTTTGCTAGCAGCCTCTTGGGTTCGGGCTCTCTCCAGTCCGATCGCGAGCAAGTTGGCAAGGCCCTGCAGTACTGAGTCGGAAAGGGCAGCGCCACGAACGCCGACGCTGCCGATGGGCTGGCCACCTAGGCGGATGGAAGTGACGACGGTTCCGGTGGCGTCGTCGCGAAAAAGCGTTCCTTGAGTGGCGGCCTGCCGAAGTTGGTCGTGTGGATCGCGAAAGTCTTCCGGACCGGACCGGTATGTAGTTCCGCTCCCACCGTCGTAAAGGGCGACCGCGGAGGCGCTGAAGCTTTGGGCGATCTGCGTCGCGAGCTGCTTTGGCACGGGCTGCGAGGGGCCGATCAGGAGAATGGATCGACTAAGTGCGTATAGCCGTTCCATCTCACGCTGAGAATCCAGCGCCTCTTGCGCCCGCCTTCTGGCTTGCATTGAAAAACGGCTGGCGGTGACGGAGGTGGCCAGGAAAGCAAATAGGGCTATCCAATTTTGCGGATCCGCGATGCTGAAAGTGCCGATGGGCGGCAAGAAGAAGAAGTTGAAGCACAGCACGGCAACGATGGAGGCCGTAATCGACTCCACCAGGCCCCATTTGGCTGCGATGAACAAGATGGCAACCAGATACGCCAAGGCGGCTGTGGTGGCGTTGACGGATACAGCCCGAAAACAGATCCACGTGATCACAGCCACGATTGCGGCCACGATTGCCATACGAATCGCTAATTGCATGCGCTACTCCAGCGCCGGCGTAACGGGATCCACGCGCCAGCGAACCGAGCTCACGCTCTGCTGAATCGAAACGCGAGCTACGATTTGCTCCAGGCAATCGTCATTGCGGCTGGGAGATTTGATTTCAGCGCTCACACGGACCCGATTGCCGGGTTCCAGGTCTTCGCTGTCGAGCGAAGTTAGCGCTACGTGGTTGCGATCGACGGCGTCCAACAGCAGCGCGCGTACCTGGGTTTCGTCCTTGGCGGCACAAATCAGCTCCAGATGATAATTGGTCTCTTCCTCTTTAATCCCCGGGCGGAGCTTATAGGCGAGAGGGCGCAGCGCGACGTTGGTGAACAGGACGGCTACGGCCAACACGCCCGCGTATGGAAACTGGCCGATTCCGCAAAGCGAGCCCACGGCAGCGGAGCACCAAACAGTCGCGGCGGTGTTGAGGCCGTGAACGGTTCCACCCTCCTTGAAGATGACTCCGGCTCCGAGAAAACCAATGCCGGTGACAATTTGACCTACGATGCGGCTGGGGCCGGCGGGGTCGGCTACGACGATGCCGATCATGGTGAATGCCGCCGCCGCGGTCGATACCAGGGCGTTGGTGCGAGTGCCCGCCATGCGCTGGTGCCACTGCCGCTCGAGTCCCATAAGGGCGCCCAGCAGCAGCGCCAAACCCATTCGCATAGCGAAGGTTGCCAAGTCCATGTTGTTATCCTAGAGGAAATACCATGCGGGCGACTGCCTCGCGGCTGTACGGCCGCTGGATACAATCCTGGGAACAACGACTGTGCTATCGCGCAACCAACCGGGTAGTGCGCCGTTTTGAGTGGGGACTCGACTGGGCCGGCGATTGGCCATGCGCCGTCAGGCATCCCAAGAACGGCGACGGCGCCGAGGATTATGTATCGAAGCTGAACCAAATCGCAATGCGCGACAGCGATGAGTTTTTTGCCTACGAGCGGCCTGCCAATTTCCGGCTCGAAGACGGCATTTTGCGATTTCGATCTCCGGTGGACACACCTTATGCCGAAAACAACGTTGTGCATGCCCAGTGGTTTCCCGCCAGGCAGGACAACGGCCGCAGGCCCAAGAAGGCGGTCGTGCTTCTGCCGCATTGGAATGCTCCAGTCGACGGGCACAATGCGTTATGTCGAGGGCTGAGCAGGCTCGGCATCTCCGCGCTGCGAATCAGTTTGCCATATCACGATTACCGCATGCCGCCGGAGCTCCAGCGCGCCGATTATGCGGTATCAGCCAACGTCTGCCGGACCATCGACGCGGCGCGGCAAGCGGTGATCGACGTGCGCTGCTGCTTCGATTGGCTGGAGAGCCAGGACTATGAGCGTCTGGGAATCGTCGGCACCAGCCTGGGTTCGTGCTATGCCTATCTGGCGAGCGCGCACGACCCGCGTATCGCAGTGAACGTATTCAATCACTGCTCTTTGCATGTTGCCGATGTGGTCTGGACCGGGCTCTCCACGCAGCATATCCGGCAGAGTTTGGAGGAGCACATCGATCTGGACCAACTGCGCCGGGCATGGATGGCGATCAGTCCGGGAAACTACATGCAGAAGTTCGCGGCCCGGAAGCATAAGTCGCTATTCATTTATGCCAGGTACGACACGACTTTCCTTCCGGAGTTCTCGAGAGAAGTGGTGCAGAAGGTGCGTGAACACGGCCTGGATCATCGCGTCGTGGCGCTACCTTGCGGCCATTACACGCTGGGAGAATCGCCGTTCAAGTTCATCGATGGGTATCACATCTGCGCGTTCTTGAAGAGGACGCTCTGAAGGTCGGGCGGGCTGCTCAAACCGTTTTATCTTTCGCGTAGCAAAGGGGGTTGAGCTTGCACTCGGCGCAGCGGGGCTTCCTGGCTACGCAAAGGGCGCGGCCATGGTAAATCAGTTGCAACGGAAACTCAATCCATTTTTCCTTGGGGATAATCTTTATCAGATTTTGCTCGATCTTGACAGGATCGGTATGTTTGGTGAGGTCGAGCCGCCGCGACACACGCAGGACGTGCGTGTCCACTACAATCCCGGCCGCGATTCCATAGTAGCCACCCAGAACAACATTGGCCGTTTTGCGTCCGACTCCAGGAACCGTGATCAACTCGTCCATGGTCTTGGGGACCTTCCCGCCAAAATCAGCGAGAATCTTGCGGGCGGCTCCGATCAGAGATTTTGCCTTACTCCGGAAGAATCCGGTGGACCGGATGTCGTTGCCAAGCTCCTCCAGATTTGCGTTCGCGAAGTCGCGGATGGTTGGATATTTCTTGAATAGCCCCGGCGTTACCTCATTCACACGCCGGTCGGTGCATTGCGCCGATAGAATGGTCGCAACCAGCAACTCCCATGCATTGCGGTGATGCAAAGGAATAGTCGGATGCGGGTACATTTCGTCCAACAATGTCAGAATGTTCTTGACCCGAGCCGCGCGCTCGGCGGCATTCTTGGGGCGGAGGACCCGCTTACGAGGCGTCTCGTTTCTCGCCAGACCGTTGTTCTCCTTCTCGCCGCTATCATCGCATTTGGCGGCTGCTGGTGGGGTTCGTTTCATTTCGACGATTACTCGCTGTTTTCGTCCGATATGTGGCGTCCGTTCGAAATTCGTCCACTCACTTACGCAACTTTCTGGCTTAACGAGCGGATGGGAGGCGAGAATCCGGTTGGATATCATGCCGTCAACCTGCTGCTGCATTTGATCGCAACCTTTCTGCTATTTGACGCACTGAAACAGATCGTCTCACTTCAGGCCGCCTTCATCGCCTCGGCGATCTTCGCGGTGCACCCCTTTCAAGCCGAGCCGGTGAACTACGTTTTCGCGCGAAGCAGTTTAATCGCGACCCTTCTGTGTCTGGCCGCGCTGGCCAGTTGGCTGCGAGGACACCTATGGTGGGTGACCGCGTGGTTTGCGGCGGCGTTACTAGCCAAGGAAGAATGCGTCGCGTTTCCGGTGTTCTTATTGCTGCTGCACTTCTCGCGATCCCGCGACCGGACCGAGCTGAAACCGATCGCCGCGATGTTTGCTCTGTCAATCGCCGCGGGTATTCGCGTATTGCTGGCGGTCCAAAACACGGCAGGGTCAGGCGCCGGTGCTCAAGCGTCGATCACGTGGCAGGCATACTTGCTCACTCAAGGCGCGGTGATCCTGCGCTACCTGCGAATGCTGATCGTCCCGCTTGGGTTCACGGTGGATGCGGAGAT
>DATMMD010000031.1:0-3155 GCA_035569875.1 Bryobacteraceae bacterium | reverse complement strand
TCGTGGATGGCTTCGCGGGGGGATTTGCCGTCGTGGAGGATGGCGTGCATCTTTTCGGTGATCGGCATCTCGATGCCACGACTCTTCGCCAGCCCCACGGCAGCGCTCGTGGTCAGCACTCCTTCGGCAACCATACCGTGCATTCCGGCGATGATGTCGGGCAACTGCCGCCCGCGTCCCAACTCGACGCCGACGGTTCGATTGCGCGACAGCCCGCCCGTGCAGGTCAGCACAAGATCTCCCAGCCCGGCCAGTCCAGACATGGTTTCGCGCTTGCCGCCACAGGCCACCACCAGGCGTGTCATCTCGGCCAGCCCGCGCGTGATCAATGCCGCCACGGAGTTGTGGCCGAGACCGAGGCCGTCGCAAACTCCCGCGGCGATCGCGATGACATTCTTGAGCGAACCTCCCAGTTCCACTCCCACCATATCCTGATTGGTATAGAGGCGGAAACGCGGATCGCTCAAAGCCTGCTGCACGGTCTGCGCCAGTTCTGCGTCTTCGGAAGCGATGGTGATCGCGGTAGGATCGCCGCGCGCCACCTCTTTCGCGAAGGATGGTCCGCTCATCGCGCCGATGCGAACAGGAAAGTTTTTCTTCTCATACAGAACCTGTGCAATCACTTCCGTCATTCGTGCCAGCGAGCCGTCTTCGAGGCCTTTGGTCGCGCTCACAAAGAGCATCTCCGGACGGAGGAAGGGCTGCATCTTTTTGAACAGCCGGCGGCAGTGATTCGACGGCATCACGCTGATCACGATCTCCGCGGCTTGCAAGGCCTCGGCAAGATCGTTGGTCGCGTGAACGCTGGGCGGGACGGCTTGCTCGGGCAGAAAAAGGTCGTTCACATGCCGTTCTTCGATTGAAGCGCGAACTTCTTTCTCGTGTGCCCACAGGCGAACGCGATGATTGCCATTGCGTCCAGCAACGATCGACAGGGCCGTACCCCAGGCTCCCGCGCCGACGATGGCAATCTCGCTCATTTATGTGCCTGCCGAAACTTGTTTTCGGTGCCCGCCAACAGCCGGCGAATATTGTGATGATGCTTGACGATAATCAGCAGCGAGGAGGCGGCCATGAAGCCAAGCACGGGCGGGGTTTCGTGATAGTCATGCAGCAGGCGCGCCGCCGCCGGAAAAATGGCTGCCGCCGTAATCGAGCCCAGCGAAATGTAGCGGAAGACCGCGACCATTACGACGAACACGACGACCATGACCAGCACGCCTTTGGGCGCCAGTCCGATCCAGGAACCGAGGCCGGTGGCTACTCCTTTGCCGCCGTGAAATTTCAGCCACACCGGGAAGATGTGGCCGACGATGGCGAAACATGCCGCGGTCGCCGCGAGAACATAGGGAGGGTCGACCCAGCGCCGCCCGGCGGACAACGCGATCGCCACCGGGACGAAGCCCTTGAGCGCGTCTAATACCAGGGTCACCATGCCCAAGGCCGGCGATTTGCGCGAGACATTGGTCGCACCAATGTTCCCGCTGCCGCTGCGCCGGATGTCTTCGCCGCGAAAAATTCGTACCAGTAAATACCCAAAGGGGATCGATCCGGAAAGATAGCTGAGCGCGGCGGTGAGCAGGTAAGGATTCACGGATTTTGTCGAGCATCGGTTTCGCCGGTCGCATCTTCGAGGGGAAGGGCGAAACCCTGGAGCTTGGTGTAGCGCGATCCTTTCGGCGAGAGCTGGCTCTGATAGAGAAAGAACTCGCGGGCCGTCATGGTACCAAACTCCGGCGTGGGCATTGCAGCCAATTTCTCCTTCAGCTTTTGAAACACCCGGTTTGGACCGTCGCCCTTTTGTTTGCGTGGAGCGCCGGAGCCACCGCCCCTGCGGGCCAGGGTCAGGTGCGGAGTGAAGGCGTGCTCCTCTTTCCCTACGCCCAATGCGGCGGTTACGTCATCGACAGCGGCGGCTAATTTCTGCAAACCTGGGCTAGCCTCAATGCCAGCCCAGAACACGCGCGCGGATTTCGCGGTGGGGAAGAAGCCGTAGCCCCGGAACGCGATCTTAATTTCCGCGCCATGAATGGCGTGCAGCGCTTCTGTCAGTTTGATTACGAATTCCGGCGGTCTTTCTCCGATGAATTTCAGGGTGACGTGCAGAGACTCCATGCGTACCCAGCGAACGTCGGGAGCAAATCCGCGGAGGCCATCCATGAACCCGGCCATCCGTTCGCGGATGGCGTCGTCGATATCGAGAGCAATAAAAAGTCTCACGATTCCTCAGCTATCAACCGGCAGCTATCGGTTACATCAACTTTCTGCGCACCATATCGAGCGCGAGCTGGGTCGCGAACCAGCGCACGCGTTTGCGATCGCCGGGGAACTTGCGCTCTTCCACCTGCGTGCCGTCTTCACTGGCAAGAGCGTTGTAGACAAGTCCCACCGGCTTTTCTTCCGTTCCGCCCAGGGGGCCGGCCACTCCCGTGATACCGATCGCAAGGGTCGCCTTACAGCGCTTGCGGATGCCCTCGGCCAGGGCGGCAGCGACCTCGCGGCTTACGGCGCCATGCTTCGAGATCAGACTGGCGGGAACGTCCGCGAATTTGGTTTTGAGTTCATTCGAGTAGACCACCGCTCCACCCACGAAGTAGCGCGAACTGCCGCTGATGGAGGTGATCCGCTCAGCCAGCAGACCGCCGGTGCAGGACTCGGCGGTGGCCAGCGTGGCTCCCCGCATTCCCAGGTAATAACCAACGATCTGCTCGAGGGACTCGCCCTTCGACGAGTACACGGCATCTTCGAGTTCGTCTTCGATCTCGCCCGCCAGTTCGTCGACCCGTTGCTGGGCTTCTTCCATCGAAGCGGCGCGGGTGAACAGGTTGAATTGGACGTCGCCAGCGCCCGCCAGAATCGTCGTCTGCACGTCGGTGTAGCGCTTGTAAATCGGGGCCACGCGGGAGTCGACCAGCGACTCGCCCATCATTGCCACTTTCAGCACGCGGGTGGCAATGCAGGCGGGCGGAAGCTTGGCCCGCATCCGTTCCATGCACTGCTCGTCGAACATGGCCTTTAATTCGAACGGGGGTCCGGGCAGAAGAATGATCAGGCGCTCACGGCCTTCGTATTGGCCGCTGATCCACTGGCCGGGAGCGGTTCCGTTCGGATTGGGCAGCACGGTCGCTCCCGCAATCACGTCCGCTTGCTGCGCG
>DATMMD010000030.1:0-14392 GCA_035569875.1 Bryobacteraceae bacterium | reverse complement strand
GGTTAAGGTCCTGGGACAACCTGGAGAAGGCGCACCGCGACGGATTGGTCGTATCAGGTCGCGTGACCGGCCGCATCAAGGGTGGCTTGTCGGTGGACGTCGGGGTTCCGGCGTTCATGCCGGGGTCTCAGATTGACGTCCGGCCGATTCACAACCTGGACTCGTTTCTGGATCAGGACATTCCGGTTAAGATCGTCAAGCTGAACCGTCGGCGGGGCAATGTGGTGGTCTCGCGCAAGATGGCAGTCGAAGAAGAGCAGCAGGTGCGCAAGAGCGCCGCGCTGCAGGTGCTGGCCGAAGGAGCGGTCGTAACCGGGGTGGTCAAGAACCTGACCGAGTACGGCGCGTTCATCGATCTAGGCGGCGTGGACGGGCTGCTGCATGTCAGTGACATGTCGTACGGGCGTGTGAACCATCCCTCCGAAATCGTCAGCGCGGGCGATGAAATTACGGTAAGGGTGCTCAAGTTCGACCGCGAGAAGGAACGAATCTCGCTGGGTTTGAAGCAAATGATCCCGGATCCTTGGGACAGCATCCAGGAGCGCTATCCGGGCGGGTCAAAGGTGATCGGCCGCGTCGTGAGCGTCACCGATTACGGGGCGTTCGTGGAACTGGAGCCAGGCGTGGAGGGGCTCATCCATATTTCCGAGATGACCTGGAGCCGGCGAATGAAGCACCCGAGCAAGGTGGTGAAGGCGGGCGATCAGGTGGAGGCAGTGGTTCTAGATGTAAAGCCTAGGGAACGCCGGGTATCGCTAGGCATTAAGCAGCTCGAAGCCGATCCCTGGACTACAGTCGCGGACCGCTATGCGATCGGCTCGGTGGTGGAAGGGCGAGTGCGTAAGCTCACCGATTTCGGCGCGTTCATCGAAATCGAGGAGGGCATCGACGGGCTGGTGCATATTTCGGATCTCTCCTGGACCAAGCGTGTCAAGCATCCCTCCGAAGTGGTAAAGAAGGGACAGTTGGTACAGGCGGTGATTCTTAACATCGATGCCCCCAACCGGCGTCTCTCTTTAGGAGTCAAGCAGCTTCAGCCCGACGCCTGGGAATCGTTCTTCCGCGCGCACCAGGTGGGCGACGTGGTCCGGGGCCGCGTATGCCGCGCATGCAACTTCGGAGTGTTCGTCGAGCTGGCGCCGGGCGTCGAGGGACTGTGTCACCGGTCGGAGATTCCGGCCACTTCCGATCGCAAGCATGACGAGCCGTCGCTGCCGATCGGCGAAGAGATGGATTTCAAGGTTGTTAAGCTGAATGAGCCAGAGAAGAAAATCGGACTGAGCGTGCGCGCGCTCGCCGACGATGAGGAAAAAACCAGGCTGGAGGATTATCAACGCCACGCCGCGGCAGCCACAATGACAATCGAGGAAGTAATGAACATAAGAGTCAAGGGCGAAGGCCAGTAAGCGGACTGCAAGGGAGATAAACTACAAATGACGAAGGCCGAGTTGATCGAGGAAGTCTCCCGGGTCGTGGAAATGACCCGGAAGGATTCCGAGGTGATCGTAGAAGCCATTTTCGACAGTATCGTTCGTTCTCTGCGCTCTGGGGATAAGATTGAGATCCGGGGATTTGGTAGTTTTCGCACCCGGCAGAGGCAGCCTCGCGTGGGGCGAAATCCCAAAACAGGGACTCGAGTAGAAGTTCCCTCCAAGCGGATTCCCTATTTCAAGCCGAGCAAAGAATTGAAGGACCTGGTGAACAATTCGGCGGGCGAGGCCGGACAGCCGGCAGCGGCTCCCGCGGGATCGGAACCTTCTTCCTCCGGCGGAGCGCCTCACAATCCGTAACAGCATTTTCAAATTCCAGTTATGGACTATCTGTGGAGTCCGTGGCGCTACCACTACGTTCAAAAGGAGACGAGGAGCAGCAGTTGCATTTTCTGTGAGGCAGCGGCATCGGAAAAGGACGAAGAGCACTTTGTGGTGTACCGCGGCCGGCATAATTTTGTTCTTCTGAACCTGTATCCCTACACCACAGGACATCTGATGGTGGTCCCCTACCAGCACGTGGACACGCTGGAGACTGCTTCTCGAGAAACTCTGGAAGAGATGATGCTTCTTGCGCAAGCAGCCCAAAAACATTTGCGAGAAATCTACAACGCGCCAGGTTACAACCTGGGGATGAATTTAGGGGAGAGCGCGGGCGCGGGTATTGCAGGTCACATTCACCTGCATGTGCTGCCGCGTTGGCCGGGCGACACCAGTTTCATCACCACGGTGGCCGAGACGCGGGTATTGCCGGAGGATCTCCCGGTGACGTGGAGGAAGTTGAGGGAGGCATTCGCACGAGTGTGAATTTGGCACGCGGGCCCGCGTGCGGTACCATACCTGAATGTCCGACGTTGTGTACCGTTCCGAAGTTCGAATCGAGCGCGTGAAGGGCGCGGTTCGCCGGGCCTATCTGCCGGCTGAGCACCAGCCGGTGATTTTCGGAGTGCACAGCGCCGTGGCGGAGCACTACAAGGTACCGCCCGGGTCGCTGGAGCCTCACGCGACCACACTGGACTACATCGTTGCGGCGACGGCAGGTTGACTGACCGGCACCTTTGGAGGCGCGCTGGAGGCGCGTCAAATCCCAGCTTCGAACGATCGCCTGGCGTCCGAAGCGGTCGGCGAAGTGGAGGTCGAAGACGGGGTCCTGATCATCCGCCGCATTCACACCAAGCTCAAACTGAAGGCCGATCCGGCGCAGTGGGAGACGGCTCAGCGCGTGCATGGCTTCTTCGCCGATAAGTGCCCTGTCTACCGGAGCCTGAAAAACGCCATCGCCATCACTACGGAATTGAATCTGGAGCCAGCGACGTAAAGCAACTAGGGACGTTTTTCCGCGCAGAGGCGCACTATTCGAGTCTTGTTCATTCCGAAATCCGCCACCGCCTCCGTATCTTCGTAACGTATGACACGTAAGCCCTCAAACAGGCGCAACAGTTCATTGTCGGCGAAACCCCCTGGGGCGCCTCCATTATCGCTATGGAAATACTCTGCCACCACTAACCCTCCGGGCGCCAGCGCACGGATCACCTTGTTGGCGTTCTCACGGATTTCGACATAGCTGAGTAAGATAAGATCCCATTTCGCGAGGCCCATATCGAACTGGCTGTCGGTAGCAATAACCGTGTTCAACTTGACGCCGGCGTGCGCTGCGTTCTCCCTAGCCAGTGCAACTGCTCGCTCCGCCGGATCGTAACCGGTGGTATCCCAACCTTGCTGTGCTAGCCACAGGGCGTTACGGCCCTGACCCATCCCCACGTCCAACGCGCGTCCGGGTTTGCGATCTTTCACCATCTCAACCAGGAATACGTTCGGTTTCCAGTTGATTCGAGGTGAATTCGAGGTCAAAGTCCGATTCCACCGCTCAATCTCCCAGCGTTCGCCATCCTTATCGATGATGTGAATCTTGCGTTCGATTTCTGCCGCTGAGTCACCCTGGGTTCGTAGCTCCCCTCGATAAAGGTCGAGACCTTTGGACTTGGTCTCCTCCTTCTCGTATAATCGCTGAACATCGGATGGCTGACCGACCAGCCAGAACCGCCACAGTTCGTAGACCTGGTCGTCTGGAGGGAAGGAAGAAATGAGCTTTTTGAAGTCATCGATCGTGGGTTGTGGACGTGAGGCGACTGGTTGGGACGGCGATTGCCCGTAAAGAAAGAAGGCGAGCAACAATCCCATGCCCATTCGCATAGTTCTATCAGTCTACATCAGCGCTATCCTTAAATAAACAGGCGGTATTAAATGCGCATTCGGGCTCTTGCAATCGCCGCGTCAGTGCTGTTCACGGCCGCCGGCCAGGCACCCGTGCCGCAGTCGCCGGTCCCGCAAGCAATGGCCGTGCCGGTCGACGGTATGGTGCATCCTGTAACAGTCGAAATCATCCGCCACGCGATCGAGCAGGCGCAGGCCATGCACGCTGCGGTCCTGCTGATTCGTCTGAATACTCCCGGCGGATTGCTCGACGCGACCCGTCAGATTATCCAGCAGCTTTCCGCGTCCCCAATCCCCGTGGTTACCTATGTCACGCCTAGTGGAGCGCGTGCGGCGTCGGCGGGCTTCTTTCTGCTCGAAGCCGGGGATGTTGCGGCCATGTCACCGGGCACCAATACCGGCGCCGCTTCCCCGGTCCTGATGGGCCAGCAGATGGATCCGGTGATGCGCGAAAAGGTGGAGAACGACGCAGCGGCGCTGTTACGCAGCATGACGTCGCGGCGCGGGCGGAACAGCCAGTTAGCCGAGGACGCTGTTCGTAAGGCAAAAGCCTTTACTGAAAAAGAAGCCCTGGACCAGAAGCTGATCGACTTGATCACTAGCGATGAGCAGCAGCTTTTTCAACAGCTGGACGGCCGCGAGATCACGCGCTGGGATGGCCATAAGCAGGTGCTGCACATAGCCGGCGCGACGGTTACTGAAGTTCGGACGACACTGCGCGAGCGCCTGATCGGCTCCATTGCCGATCCAAACATCGCCTTCATACTGCTGGTGCTCGGCGCGCTCGGCATCTATGTTGAGTTTTCTTCGCCCGGATTAATTTTCCCCGGTGTGGCGGGCGCGATTCTTGTTTTACTCGCTCTCTCGGCGCTGACCATACTGCCCATCAACTGGGTGGGTGTCGCGCTAATGGTGCTGGCTGTGACGCTGTTCGTTTTGGAAGCGAAGTTCGCCTCGCATGGAATTCTCGGAGTTGGCGCTACGGTCTCAATGGTGTTGGGAGCAATGCTGCTGGTCAACGGTCCGCCTGAAGTACGCATCCATTTCACCACCGCCGTGGCTGTGGCTTTGCCCTTCGCAGCCATCACGATGTTCCTGGTTTCCATTGTGATCCAAGCGCGCCGGAACAAGGTGCTAACCGGTGCTAGCGGCATGATCGGTGAAGAAGGCGTCACGCGCACGGGTCTCGAACCTGAGGGACAAGTGTTGGTAAGAGGCGAGATCTGGGACGCCGTGGCTTCCGCCAACGTTCCTGCCGGTGCGCGGGTGCGTGTCAAGGGCATGGCAGGGCTAAAACTGCTGGTGGAACCGATAGCGTAAATTTCGGGGAATAAAATCCTCCGCGGCGGGGTCTTCCATTTGTGTTAGGTCTAGTGGAACAAGAGCGGGATCCGGTGCAACTACAGAGCAAACTCGCGCGCTTCGAGCTTTCCGTGGTCCCGCATATGGGCGCCGCTTATAATCTGGCCCGGTGGTTGACTCGCAACGAACACGATGCCGAGGATGTTGTGCAAGAGGCGTATCTACGGGCGTATCGCTTTTTTGAAGGCTTTCATGGCAGTGACGGCCGTACCTGGCTGCTGGCCATCGTGCGCAACACCTGTTACACGTGGTTGCAGCAGAATCGCAAGCCTACCCTGGAACTGGAGGAGGATATCCCGGAATTGGACAGCGAGCGGTCTAATCCCGAAGCCCTTCTACTACGGAGCGTGGATAGCGAGATGCTCCGCCAGGCGCTGGATGATCTTCCGGTGGAGTTTCGGGAGGCGATCGTGTTGCGGGAGTTGGAAGGCTTGTCATACAAAGAAATCGGAGAGGTTGCGGGAGTCCCATTGGGGACAGTGATGTCGAGGCTGGCACGCGCCCGTAGCCGGCTGCAGAAGACGCTCAAGGGACGAGCTCGCCAAGGAGGTGCGGCATGAGTTGCGACGATGCTCACATGCTTCTCGATGCGTATGTGGACGGGGAACTGGATCTGTTGCGCGGCGTTGAAATTGAAAAACATATGAAGGGCTGCAAGGCCTGCGCTGGCGCGGTAGAAAATCTGCGCGCGCTCGGAACAGCTATGCGTAACGGTGGGCTTTATTACCCAACGCCGGCTAGCCTCGGGCCGCGTCTGGAAAAGGTACTCCAGCGAGCGGGGCGATCGGAGGCGCCGCCGCCCAGGCGATTCGGTTGGCAGCTCATCGCGGTGGCGGCGAGCCTGCTATTGGCTGTGTATTTTGTCGCGCGGATGATTCCTGGAATTCCTCACGATGCGTCCAACAACCTGGTGGCGCAAGAGACTTTGGACAGCCACCTGCGGTCGCTGATGCCCGGGCATCTTACCGACGTCCAATCCACGGATCAACACACCGTAAAACCCTGGTTCAACGGCAAGCTTGATTATTCTCCGCCGGTGACCGACTTCGCCTCGCAAGGATTTCCGCTGACCGGTGGCCGGCTCGATTCGTTGAGCGGACGAGCAGTAGCGGTTTTGGTCTACCAGCGCCGTCAACATTTGATCAACGTTTATGTTTGGCCTGCTCCCGGTTCGGCCGATGCCAGCGTCGGTGAAAGTGTCCGGCAGGGCTACAACATGATTCACTGGACGCGCGGAGGAATGAACTGGTGGATCGTTTCCGATGTGAACTCGGGCGAGTTGAACAGCTTCGCTAATTTGTTGCGGGCCGCGCCTGCCAGTGTTCCGGCAGCGCCGTAACGGGAATCGTTACGCGATAGCGCGCCGTGCCGCTGGGGTCACGCAGGTCGTAGACGCCGCCAATGCTGGGTGGTCCATCCTGACCGCCGAGGAACGTCACCGATCGCGCGGCGATACTACCGCTCAATACCTGATTGTTTCGCGACCAGCGCCACGTGCCCGTTTCGAGCATGGTCGGTGAGCCGATCGCGAAATGCATCTCCATCGTCAGAATGGACGAGCTGTCGCTGAACGCCGCCTGAGCCTGGAGACGATCGCCATCGCGTGTTCCGCGTAGCGAATGCAGCTTGAAGAGCGATAAGTCTGCATGCGTGGTGAGATCTTCGACGGCCGGACGCTTGGCGCCGCATGCGGCCAAAAGCAGCGCACAACATAACAGTTTGGATCGTATGTGCAGCGTGATGAAATTATACACGCCGTTCGGCCGCGCATGCTATTTTGGTGATTCCGACCTTATGTCTAACCTTGTACCTATTACAGTCGCGCACGGCGACGGAATCGGCCCCGAGATCATGGAGGTCTGTTTCAGGACGGCATTCACACTTACGATATTTTCAAGGAAGGCGCTAGCAAGCAAAAGGTCCACACCAAGGAATTCGGCGATGCCGTTGTCGCGCGCCTGGGCAAGAAGCCGCACACGCTCAAGCCCGCGCATGATGCATCCGCTCCTCCCAAGGCGCGGAAAGAGGAGAAGCGGACTCCCGCGAAAAGTGGCTATCGATGGCATCGACATTTACGTCGCGTGGCCCTCGCTCGATACGAATAAACTGGCTGGTGCAATTCAGAAGGCCAATGGAGATGGGCTCGAACTGACCATGATAGACAAACGCGGCGTCAAAGTGTGGCCGGACGGACTGTCCGAAACTCTGCTGACGGACGCGTACCGCTGCCGGTTCACAGCCCCCAGCGCAACTTCCAAACAGACCGTGGCGTTGCTTGGACGCATGCTGGATCAAGGCGTCGAAATCGTCAAGACGGAGACGCTCCGCACCTTCAACGGCGAGGTCGGTTACACGCTTTCGCAAGGACAGTAGCCCCGATGCAGCCACTCGTCGGCATCATCATGGGCAGCAAGTCTGATTGGGAGACAATGCGCCATGCCGGCGAGACGCTGGAACGCTTCGGTGTGCCGCATGAGGCGAAAATCGTTTCAGCGCACCGCACGCCGGCCTGGATGGTGGAGTACGCCGCCACCGCTGAATCGCGCGGCCTTCAGGTGATCATCGCCGGGGCCGGTGGCGCGGCGCACCTTCCCGGTATGGTCGCAGCCAATACTTTGTTGCCGGTGCTGGGCGTGCCGGTAGAAAGCGCCTCGCTGAAGGGCATGGATTCGCTGTTGTCGATCGTCCAGATGCCTGGCGGCGTTCCAGTGGGGACTTTGGCTATCGGTAAAGCGGGCGCGCAAAACGCGGCACTGCTGGCAGTGGCGATGCTGGCGAATCACGATCCGGCGCTGCGCGAGAAGCTGCGGGCTTTTCGACAAGAGCAGTCCGCCCGCGTACGGTCGGAAGAACTGCCGTGACTGAACCGATACTTCCCGGCGCCACGATCGGCGTGTTGGGAAGCGGGCAATTGGGCCGGATGTTCGCGTTCGCGGCCCGGCGCATGGGCTACCGCGTTCATACATTTTCACCCGACGAAGATACGCCCACCGGACAGATTGCGGATTTGGAGGTAACCGCTCCTTACGACGATCTGGACGCTGTGTCGGCGTTTGCACGACGCGTGGACATCGTAACGTTCGAGTTCGAAAATGTCCCAGCGCCCACGGCGGAAGCTGCCGCGAATTGCGCACCGGTGAGACCGAGCGGTGCGATCCTGCATACCACGCAGCAGCGCATCCGCGAAAAGGCGTTCCTGAAGAGTGCGGGCCTTCCGATGACCCCTTATCGCGAGGTGTATTCGCCCCAGGACCTTGAACAGGCAGTCGCCGAACTTGGTCTTCCCGCAGTGCTCAAGACCGCCGCGTTCGGTTATGACGGCAAGGGCCAATTTCTGATCCGATCGCGCGATGAATTGGCCACGGCGTGGAACGCCATCGGGCGTCAGGAAGCAGTACTCGAAGCATTCATCGATTTCGAGCGCGAAATTTCGGTAGTGGCGGCACGCGGCGAGGGTGGCCAATTTGTCCACTACGGCGCCATCGAGAATCAGCACAGCCGGCATATTCTGGATCTTTCGATCGCGCCGGCGCGCGTGTTGGCCGATGTTGCAAACGAGGCGGTAGAGATAGCCCGCTGCGTACTGGAACGGCTGGGCGTGGTGGGCGTGCTGTGCGTAGAGTTTTTTGTAACCCGCGATGGGAAGCTGCTGATCAATGAATTGGCGCCGCGTCCGCATAACTCCGGACACCTTACGGTGGACGCCTGCGTCACTAGCCAGTTCGAGCAGCAGTTGCGCGCCGTATGCGGTCTGCCGCTGGGTTCAACGGCCATGCATCGACCGGCGGCGATGGCGAATATTCTGGGCGATCAATGGTCGAACGGCGAGCCTGATTGGCGGGCGGCCTGCTCGTTTCCGGATGTGAAGCTGCACCTTTATGGCAAGCTGGAACCTCGGCCAGGGCGCAAGATGGGGCATCTGACGGCGTTGAATCATGACGCCGAAGAGGCGTACCGGACGGTGCTGAAGGCGCGGGAGAGTCTGATGCGAAAACGGTGACGGACCATGTTGGCTGGCATCGAACTCTCCAAGCCGTACATTAGAGTCTGGTTGTACGCGCTCGTACTACATGCCGCGCTCTTTTCGATATTCTTTGGACCCGACGGAACCGGTGTGCTATTCGTTGTTGTCGGTGGCGGCGTCATTGTTGGACTGGCGAGGATATATCACGATAGAAACTCATTCATTTCGTTCGTTGGGCAGGTGCTATACGCTTATTTTGTTTTAGGCATGCTATCCGTATTGCCTATCCACATGTGGCCCAGCGATCTCGCGATTGTCACCGTAGTCGGCCTCATCATGGGCTGGTCAACCGCGAAAGCGGCGGCCTCTATGGCGGCGACGGGCAAATGGATTTGGATCGTGCCCGTTCCATTCCTTGCTTATAGCTTCATTCACGATTGGTTTTGGCATTGCAAATTGTGTCCCAGCGCTAAAGCCGCCTATTTTTACCCTTCAGCGGACCTACAGTTGTTTACGGCGCCAGCGTTAACTTTGGGGGGATATTCCATTGGAGCGTGGATCGCAAGTCGCGCGCGGGTCCGGTCCCGCCCGCCTGCGTTACTCTGAGATTAATGCACGCGGTTCGCGAATGGCTCAAGCAGGCCCGATCCATAGCCGTGCTCACGGGCGCGGGGGTATCGGCCGAGAGTGGTGTGCCTACTTTTCGCGGCAACGGAGGATTGTGGAAACAGTATCGCGCCGAGGATCTTGCTACGCCGGGCGCGTTCGCGCGCGATCCGAAACTGGTCTGGGAATGGTATGACTGGCGGCGTGGGCTGATCGCGCACGCGGAGCCTAACGCGGGACATCGGGCGCTAGTGGATCTCGGAGAGCGCGTGCCATCATTTACTTTGATCACACAAAACGTCGATGGGCTGCACGAATTGGCTGGCAGCCGCAATGTTCTCGAGGTACATGGAACCATTTGGAACGTGCGCTGCACGTCGTGCCAGCGCGAGCATATGGATCGCCGCACGCCGCTTCCGGAAATTCCTCCCAGGTGCGAATGCGGCGGACTGTTGCGGCCGGGCGTAGTCTGGTTCGGCGAGGCGCTGCCCGCGCGCGTCTGGCAGGATGCGGAAGCCGCGGCGCGCACAGCGGAAGTTTTTCTGCTGATCGGAACTTCGGCGGTGGTCTACCCTGCAGCAGGTTTGGCCCAAATCGCGAAGGCATCCGGCGCGCGCGTGGTGGAAATCAATATCGCCGAGACCGTGCTCTCCGACAGCATCGATGAGTTTCTCCAAGGGCCGTCTGGAGAACTTTTACCCCAATTGATCGCATGAAAATCTGCTACCTGGACGCCTTCTCCGGCATCAGCGGAGACATGACGGTCGGCGCATTGATCGATGCCGGTGCAGATTCGGGCGCGGTCGTGCTCGCGCTCGAAGGCTTGGGTACAGGGGCGAAATTTACGATCGAGAAAACGAAACGCTGCGGCATTACCGCCTCGAAATTTCGAGTCATAGGCGGACATGCGACCGGACACAGGCATCTGAAAAACATCCTCGAATTGATCGACTCGTCCGCGCTCCCTGGATCCGTTAAGCAGGCTGCCTCCGCGGTGTTTCAGCTTCTGGGCGAGGCCGAAGCCAAGGTTCACGACATCTCTATTGACAAAGTTCATTTCCATGAAGTCGGTGCGGTGGATTCCATCTGCGACATTGTGGGTGCCTGCGCGGCCTTCGATCTGCTGGATGTCGACGAGATTCATAGTTCGCCAGTCAACGTTGGAAGCGGCACGGTGAAAACCGAGCACGGCGTGCTTCCGGTGCCGGCGCCGGCCACGGCCGAGTTGTTGACTGGTAAGCCGATCTATTCACGCGGGCCCAGTGTCGAACTCACCACGCCCACCGGCGCGGCTATCGCGGCTGCGCTCGTCAGCGAATTCGGTGCCCTTCCTTCCATGCAGATTACAGCCACCGGCTACGGGGCAGGCGACAAAGATTTCCAGGAACACGCCAACGTGTTACGGGTGCTGATCGGTGAAACCAGCGGAGCCCAAGAAGCGACGACAGTGTCCGTGCTGGAAGCGAATATCGACGATTCCAGTCCGCAAGTTCTGGGCTACGCGATGGAGCGGCTGCTCGAAGCCGGTGCATTGGATGTCACGCTCGAATCCGTCCTGATGAAGAAGAATCGCCCCGGTACGCTCGTCCGCGTGATCGCGAAGCCGGAAGCTCGCGAGGCGCTCGCGCAATTGATCTTCGCCGAGACATCCACTCTCGGGCTGCGCATTTATTCCGCCGAGCGGCGCGTGAAGGAGCGGCACACCCTGGAAGTGGAGACACAGCACGGCAAGGTCAGGATCAAGGTCGCTGAGGACGGATCGTATGCGCCTGAATACGAAGACTGCCGGAAGCTGGCACGCGAGAGCGGAGTTCCATTGAAACAGATCTTGGCCGAGGCAAACCTGGCTTATCAGAAAAACATTCGATGAAATATTACCTGACGACACCGATTTATTATGTGAACGCGGCGCCGCATCTTGGCACCGCCTATTCGACCTTTGTTGCGGACCTCATCAAGCGCTTCAAGAAAATGGAAGGCTTCGAGCCAGTCGTATTCACTACCGGCTCTGACGAGCACAGCCGCAACGTTGAGCGCGCCGCCAAGGCTGCCAATCTTGATCCGGAAGAATACGCGGGCAAGATGGCCGCCGAATTCGTGAACCAGTGGAAAACACTGGAGATCGACTTCGACCATTTCATTCGCACGTCCGACCCTAAACATCACGAGACCGTGCGGGAGTTGTTCGAGCGCTGCCAGAACAACGGATATATCTATAAAGGCGCGTACACCGGCCAGTACTGCGTGAACGACGAGCTATACGTGAACGAAGCTGGACCGGGCGATCCGTGTCCGGAGTGCGGGCGTCCAACGGAAACGGTAACCGAAGAAAATTACTTCTTCCGGCTTTCGGCGTTTCAGGAGAAGCTACTGGAGCTATATGAGAAGAACCCGGAGTTCGTAAAGCCCGATCACCGGCGCAACGAAATCACCGCCTTCGTCCGGCAGGGGCTCAACGATCTTTCGATCACACGCACGAATATTAACTGGGGCATTCCGGTGCCTGTCGAAGGGCGCCACGTCTTCTACGTCTGGTTTGACGCGCTGATTTCCTACATGAGCGCCGTCAAGGACGACGGTCTGTGGCCGGCTGACTTGCATCTGATCGGCAAGGATATCTTGCGCTTTCATGCGGTGTACTGGCCAGCGTTCTTGATGGCTGCCGATATGCCATTGCCGAAGAAAGTCTTCGCTCACGGCTGGATTCTTTTCGAAGAGAACAAGATGAGCAAGTCGCGCGGCAACGTCCTGCGGCCCAACCCCATCGCGCAAGTGGCCGGGATCGATGGCCTGCGTTATTTTCTGCTGCGCGAGATTACGTTCGGCCAGGACGGCAGTTTCAGCTACGATGCGCTGATCCAGCGCTACAACTCGGATTTGGCGAATGGTCTTGGCAACCTGGCCAGCCGCACGCTGACCATGATCCATCAGTATCGCGGGGGCGAAATTCCACAGTCGGACGGCGTAGGCGATATCGCGGAAGCGGCCACCCGGGCTACTGAAATGACGATGGAAGCCTTCGACGAATTCAATTTCTCGAGAGGCCTGGAGACGATCTGGAGCCTGATTTCGGTGATCGATAAATTTATCGTCGAGCGCGCGCCCTGGAAGCTTGCCAAAGACGAAGACCCGCTCAACCAGAAGCTGTTGGATGAGACGTTGTATACAGCCGCCGAAGCGCTGCGCATCATCTGCGCGTGGCTCTATCCGGTGATGCCGGCGTCGTCCCGGAAGATCTGGGAACAGCTGGGAATGCCGGGACCGATCGCAGACGTCCGCGTCGCGGACCTGCACTGGGGCAAGCTGCAGGCCGGCCAAAAAGTCGGAAAAGTAGCGGGTGTTTTTCCGCGCCTCGACGCCAAGACTGCCATCGCACAGATGCAAGAGCTGGAATTGAAGGAGCGCGAGCGGCAGGCTGCTATCTTTGCGCCGCCCCAAGCCGTCGCGGCAACCCCTGGGGCCCAGGCCGATTCCGGTAAAATTGCCATCGACGATTTCGCCAAAGTGGAGATGCGGGTCGGGCTGGTGTTGGCGGCTGAGCGAGTCAAAGGCGCCGACAAGCTGCTTCATCTTAAGGTGGAGATCGGCGAGCAGGCGCCTCGCACTATCGTTGCAGGAATCGCGGAAGCCTATCCTCCGGAGCAGTTGATCGGACGCAAGGTCGTGATCGTTGCGAACTTGCAGCCGCGAAAACTCCGGGGACTCGAATCCAATGGCATGATAGTCGCTGCGTCCATCGAGGGCGGCAAGCCGGTGTTGGCGGGATTCCTGGAGGATGTGCCGGTGGGGGCAAGGCTGAAGTGAGCCTGATCGACTCCCACTGCCATCTCGACAGTCCGGAGTTCGACGCCGATCGTGATGAGGTGGTGGTCCGCGCACTGGATGCCGGTGTGGAACATATGGTCGCCATCGGGACCGGCAGTGGCCCGCCGGATTTGGAAGCCGGCATTCGACTGGCAGCGCGTTACCCGCAATTCTATGCGACCGTAGGTATCCATCCCCACGATGCCTCTAAGGCGAGCAAACCTGATATCGACCGTCTGGCCGAGCTGCTGGCGCATCCGAAAGTGGTCGCGCTAGGCGAAATCGGCCTGGATTACCATTACGATTTTTCCCCGCGCGAAACGCAGACGTCGGTGTTCATCCAGCAAATGGAGATCGCCGCCGCTGTCAAGAAACCGATTGTGATTCACACGCGCGAGGCTTGGGACGATACGGCCGCGCTATTAGAGCAGTATTGGAAGCCACACGGCATCGGTGGAATCATGCACTGTTTTTCAGGTGGTCCGGCCGAAGCGCGGCGAGCGTTGGATCTTGGCTTCTACCTAAGCTTCGGCGGGATCGTAACGTTCCCCAAGGCACTCGATGTCCAGGCTGCGGCTAAACAAGCTCCCTGGGATCGCATCCTGGTGGAAACAGACTCTCCCTATCTCGCTCCGGTCCCCAAGCGCGGAAAACGAAACGAACCGGCGTTGGTGGTTCACACGGCGCGTAAGCTGGCCGAGCTACGCGGCCAATCATTGGAAGAAGTGAGCCGCGTGACAAGCGAGAACTTCCGGCGGTTGCTGTTGGCCCCAGCCAAGGCTTGACCGCTGGACAATACTAGTTTACTATAGGCATAGAGCGAACGAGTAAAATGCCCAGTCCAGAACGTAAAGATCTTTTCCCCGGCGCCCTGGAAATGATGATCCTTCGGACCCTCCGGCGCCAGCCGCTCCATGGTTACGCACTGGTACAACACATCAAGAAGACCTCC
>DATMMD010000029.1:0-3520 GCA_035569875.1 Bryobacteraceae bacterium | reverse complement strand
CGGAAATACTGCGAGCCGCGGTCGTCAGCTACCGGCATTTTTTCAATCAATTCTTTTCGAAACCTAAACCTATGCTATCTTGTCTTTGGCCGCCGGAAAAAGGCCGCGCCGCGGAGGGGTCGCGGCAAGGCCGAAGCATGGAGAGAAGGAACGAGAAAGCGTTTGAGGCCAAGTGAGCACACAACCTGAGACGCGAGTTGTGAGAGCGAGCGAAAAATTTTATTTTTTTCGCTCGTAACCCATTGAAAAGCCCGGAATCGGCCAAAGAAATCCAAGGAAATCCAAGCATTTTTCCTCGGAATTCTTTGGTTTTCCTTGGTTTTATTTGGAGGGAACTCGCGCGCTGGTTGAATCCCGGGCCCGCGGCAGCCCTCGTGGCTACGGCCGCGCCAAGAAAGCCCAAATGGATCGACCGGACCAACGTCGCGTCCAGCGGCCGGCGGAATTGATCGACTCGCAGAAGGGTTCTCACCAATCGTAATGTGAGGAAAGGTTTCTCTTTTGAAGAAGACTTAAGTAGAAGAAGACTTAAGTATATGTTGGGAGATTGCGCCAAAGCCGAGACCCCGGATCCCGCTTACACCCCTGCTGTCACCGTAACGCCCCGCTCTGATCCTGCGGCGGAATCATGCGATCGAGCAGTCCGTCGCGTCGTATAGCCACGTGCCAGACGGTTGCGCCCACGTGGAGGCCGACCAGCGTATATACACCCCACTGCCCGAGTAGATGAAGAACTTTGGCAACATCACCCAGCGCCTTGTCCTTCGGCAGCGCGGGAAGGTCGAACAGCCCAAAATACGACACTGGCCTACCATCCCCCGACTGTAGATAACCGGTAATCGGCATGAGAAGCAGAAGAGCATAAAGCAGCCAGTGGGTAAGCTGGCTGATCCACTGCATGACTCTTGGTGTGTCGCTAGGTAAGGGCGGCGCAGGATGGGTCGGGCGCCATGCCAACCGAAGCACAGCCACGGCGAAGATCGTGACGCCGAGCGAACGGTGGACAACAAGCATCCGGCTTTGCTCCGGGCCCTCCGGGAGAGACATCATCACCCATGCAACCGGCAGGATCATCAGGATCAAAAATACGGTCAGCCAGTGCAGCGCCTGAGCTGCAAGCGTGTAGCGGCCTGCTTCGATTGTTAGCGCTGATAGGCGGCAGTGATCGGGCCTTGGTTGCTGGCCCTCGCGCCTGTTCTTGGCGTTCCACGCCATGAGTTTAGCCTCGATCAGCACCCCGTGCTCACCGGCAACGTGATCGGTATAGGTCTTAGTCGCCAACAAAGACCTCGATCGGCAGCGGGTGGTTGATGAGGTAGCTGCCGTGGTTCGGGTCATGGTGGTCGGGCTGGGCGCAACCGCGTGCATCCTTGGCGCGCGCGAGTAGGGTGTATTTGCCCGACCGCTTCGGCGTGAGCCAGTCACATGTCCAGCGCCGCCAGGCATACCGTTGAACGGGATCCAGGAATTTTGCGTCGATCCAGTTCCGGCCGCCGTCTGTGCTCAGGGCGACCTCGGTGACCTCGGACTCGCCCGTCCACGCTGCGCCGAAAACCTGGTAAACCTGGTTCGCAGGAACGGTTTCGTACACGCGCGGCCGGAAGATCTCGGATTTGAGCTGCATTTCCCCTAGCGCCCGTCGCACTGGCATTCCGTCAAAATAATCCCAGTAGCCATAATCCGAGGTCTGCCAATAGCCTTGAAACGGCTCGTACACGGCTTCAATTCGCGTCAGCCATTTGACCGACGCCATGCCAAAATGACCGGGCACGATGGCCCGCACCGGATAGCCGTGATCCGGCCTAAGATCGCGGCCATTCATCTGGTAGGCGATCAGAACCTCCTCCTGCAACGCCTTGCTCAGCGGCAAGCTCCGGGCATAGGAGATTGGGCCGGGCGGCACCGGCGGTTCTGCCGCGATGCCCCGGTCGGCTCCTTCGAGCACGATCTCGCAGGCGTTGTCGTCGATGCCCGCGCGCTCAAGCAGCGCTGCCAAAGGCACGCCCGTCCATTCGGCGGTGCCAACGGCGCCGAGTTCCCATTGCGCGCCTTGAACTGCGGGGACCAGAAAGACCCGGCCGTTGCCCGCACACTCCAATGTCGCAGTCCGGGTCTCGGATGGCATTTCCCGCAAAGTGCGGTAGCTCAGAGTGAATGGCTGGCGAACCGCCCCGCCGACCCGGAGCTCGTATTCAGTAGCCTTCAGATCGGGCGCCGGAAAGTGACTGCGGACGTAGAACAGATCGGCCGGGGTCAGAAAGGTGTCAATCTGATCGACGGCGGTCTCGAGATTGACGGGTTCTTTTTGACGGATGGTTAAGCCAACTTGGGGGGATTGCGGCATCGCTCTTGCTCCATGTCGCTGGCGAAGGATTTGCTTGCTCGCGCAAGCCAAGAGGTTTGCTGGGGCTGGATCGGCGAGTCTCCGGCCGGCCGCGGAGCATGGCTTTCGCCATGTCCGCGACCGGCCAACACTACTTAGGCCGGGACGATGGCTGGGTTGTTGGTCGGAATCTGCGCGATGAGGCTCGGATCGATATTCAGCGTCTCGGCGACCATGTCTCTTGGGCTGTGCGCCAGCCAATCCGCCAGATCCACCTCCTCAAACCGATCCGCCTTGAAGACCTCCATGTACACAAGATCCGTGTCTCCGGTATTCTCGACATAGTGGCCAAGCGCCTTCTTGACGTAGCCGATGTCGCCGGGATGGAAGTTTGCGGTCATCGCCTGCGGCCCGGTGTTGAAGACGGTTACGCGTCCTTCTCCCTTCAACCAGTAATTCCATTCGTCGCCATTGGGATGCCAATGCATGGTTCGCAAGCCGCCCGGCTTGATCGTCACTATGGTTGCCGCAATGTTTTTCGACGCAAGGAAGTTGGTGCTGTCCGCGAGCCGCACCGACCCGCTCTTCGTCTCATGGATCGTCTTGAACTGGTCAGCATTGAAAACGAAGGGATTTGGCGGCTTGCCTGCAGCCGACGCCATCTGGGCTTCGACCTCCGCCAGCGGCGGCGCCGGGATATTGCTCTGGTAAATCCACTTATTGTGCACCGGAATGTTCTTGAACGCCTCCTCCGAAAGCCCAAAGTTCTTAGCCAGCACCTCCGGCGGGGTATGAGCCAGCCAGTCGGTCACCAACAAGGTGTTGAATTCAGACGACTCGCCATTATCGAAGGCGAGCACAAACTCGGTCCCATCGGAACCCAGGCCCTGCAGGGAATGGGGCAGGCCCGCCGGGAAGTACCACAGACCCCCTTCCTTCACATCAGCGACTTGTGGACGTCCAAGCTGGTCGATAATGGTGATACGGCAGACGCCGGCAGTCACAACGGCCCATTCCGCTTGCTGGTGCCAATGAAGCTCTCGAACGCCGTTCGGACCGAGCCGCATGTTGACGCCTGCGATCGTCTTGGAAATCGCGAAGCTATCCACGCCAACCTGCCGCGCCCAACCGCCGTTCTGGATTCGCTTGGGAGAAAGATTGAATGAGGACCAAAACTGCGGCATGCCGTTGACATCG
>DATMMD010000028.1:0-4652 GCA_035569875.1 Bryobacteraceae bacterium | reverse complement strand
AAAGCTTGGCGGTGTGCGGTTCTCGGTTGGACGCGGCGGCCCATCGTACAGTAGGAAAGAGGACTGGAATGGCTACAACTCCCAAAGTGATTACTTACGAGGAGTGGCTCAAAATGCCGGAGGCGGAAGGCATCGAGGAAGTCGTCCAGGGAGAGATCCGAAAGATGCCGCCGAACAAATGGAATCATGTCCGCATTGTCGAAGAGTTAGCGAAACAACTCCGAGCACAGCTAGATCCACAAGCCGTTTTTGTGGTGACGAGCGTTTTCGGGCTGGTGATCCGGCGAGATCCGGTAACGATCAGTGTCCCTGACATTGCGGTCTTCATTCGAAAAAATGTTGTGGAGCAGGATGGATATATTCACTCCGCTCCGGAATTGGTCGTAGAAATCCTTTCGCCTGCTAACACACGTTCGGAGCGAACCGGGAAGCTCACCGACTACGAGAGTCTGGGCGTTCCCGAAGTCTGGGTGGTTTCTACAGAGGCGCGGACCGTCGAAGTAATGCTACTCAAAGAGGGTCGGCTCAACACGGTAGCGGTGTTGAGAGAAGGCCAATTGCGGCCGAGCCAGTTTCCCGGAGCGGCGGTGGACATCGCTTCTATTTGGCCGCGATAGCCTATCAGTGTAATCCGGTGCTGGAAGCGTGTCCGGCCAAGTCGGTGAGCTGCTCGGCCAACTGCTGCGGCTGATCGAGGTTGTGAACCATTAGCCGGCTGTTTTCGCCCGCGGTTTCGATCGAAATGTCACCCACGCCGAGCATCCGCTGCATAACGGACTGCACGACGCGGACATCTTGCACTTTGGGAAGTTGGATGAGGCGCGTCGACTTGGATGCCATTCCGGTTTCGTAGCGAAGCTTATCGCCGGCGATGGTGAGTTTCACTGCCTGCCGCTGGATGTGCCGCTTTATCGGCCAGATGAACAGAATCAGCCAGAGCGCGGGCAGCCAAGTTGGGTAAGAGGGCGGCTGCAGATGCTGGTAGGTGAGGAATGCGGCGGCCGCGACCACCAGAAACGTGATTACGTATCCGGCTCGAATGAATTTCATGCTGGGGCGAATCACGATGTCGGCCATGGGATGCTGTAAATTGTAGCGCGATAGAGAGGACCCAGGAGCGAAGATGCGGCTTGTTCCGAAAAGCACACGAAGCGAGGGTCGCGCTCGAGTGACGCGCTACCTGGTCTCTTTGCCGGAGCGAGTGGTGCGGTCTGCCGCTGCGCTGGCTGGAGGACTGATCCGCGAACTGGGCGATGTGACTGTGCCGGCTACAGTGCGCCGTACCAAGAGCTATCAGATGATGGTGGACGTCGCGTTGCGGTTCATGATCGAGCAAGTCGGGCAGGTCCAGGATGTCTATCCATCGGAAGGCGCGCTGGCGAACAATTTTCTACTGCGGCGGACGGCCGGTCACGGCATCGAACTGGCGGGTTTGCTCGCGTTTCGAGCCTCGCCGGTGTGGATTATGGCCGCGCTGGCGGATATCTCGGGCGCCGGCCGGCAGATCGTGCAGGAAATCTCGGAAGCTTTGAAGCAAGAAGGACTGCTGGATCGCGATGCGAAATTCGAGAACATCGATCAGCTTTTGGATGGTCTCGAGCAGACCAGCGGCCAGGCAGCCGATCTGTTCAACGCGCCGCCCATGGATGTCGCGGGTTTGCGGAAGGAATGGGCAGCGTTTCGGCAGAGCATAGCGAAGATCCCGCCGCGCAACCTGCCTTCGGCCGAGATCGTACGGCGCCACTGGGACGAGCTGAAACTGGAAGCCGCTGCGCAGAACCGGTCGGTCTTCCAACTTTCGTCGATCATGGCGGTGTCGGCTATTGCACGCGCGCCGGAGACATTGTTAAAGCTGGCTCGCGCGGCGAACCGTGCCGTTTGGCGTACCGGTCAGCTTTTTGCCGGCAGCGTGCTCGAACATTACAGCCACACGTTGCATGATATCCGCGAACGAGGTTATGCGGCCTATTGGGCCGAGGCATTTCGTCCCTATTTGCGGGCGGCCGCCGAACAGTTTTCGCCAGGCCATTCATCCCTTACTGATCGGCTTTTGGGCAGGTAAGGAAGTCTTATACTGAAACCAGTGAACAAGCGGACAACCTCGTGGCTGTTGGCGGCGCTTATGGCGCTGTGCGCGGCCCAGGCTATGCCCATTGCGCGCTCGCAGCGGATCGCCGAGACCTGCACGATTGTCTGGGTTGCGCGCACACGCGCGGAAAAGCGCGTGTCCATCGAAAGGCGTTTGGCCCGTCCGCGCATGCGGAATGCGGTTGCGTTTCAGCGTGAGTCGCGATCCTGTACCTGGCTTTTTTCCAAGTCTCTTTATCAGCGTCCTCCACCGTCTCTCGGCTAAGTCAAGTCCGAAGAGAGAAAGGAGGGCATCATCATGTCGCATTTTTGGCGACGTTTATTTCCTGGACCGGCGCGTTCCGAGTCAAAAATTCCACTTATAAATCAACGGCGCACGGAGCTGGACGCATTGAGCGACGACAAATTGAAAGAAGCGGGCCGCCGCGCGACAGAGATCGTCGAAGTTGTCGCGGTCACTGCCGTTGTAGCCGCGCGGGTGCTCCAGCTCGACATGTTCGATGTTCAACTCCAGGGCGCGCTGGCGTTGGCCTCGGGCAAAATCGCCGAGATGCAGACTGGCGAGGGCAAGACGCTCGCCGCTGTTCCCGCGATCGTCTGGTATGCGATGGCCCGGCAGGGCGTCCACGTCATGACCGTGAACGATTACCTCGCTCGCCGCGATGCCCAATGGATGGGTCCCATTTACGAATTTCTCGGGCTCTCGGTTGGCTACGTCCAGCAAGGTATATCGACCGAAGAGCGGCGCGAAGCTTACGCCTGCGACATCACCTATGCCACACCCAACGAAATCGGGTTCGATCACTTACGCGACGGATTGGCGATGTATCCCCAGGAGCAGGTTCATCGGCCTTTCGCCGTGGCCGTAATCGATGAGGCGGATTCGATCCTCATCGACGAGGCCCGCATTCCGCTGGTGATCGCGGGCGGCAAGGAAGAGCAGGAGCCACTGGCTCATCGCGTGGATCGCCTGACGAAATTCTTCCGGCGCGTGAAACACTATACGCTCGACGAGTACGCCAGGAATATTGCGCTGACGGACGCAGGAATTCGGGCGGTTGAAACGTCCTTCGGCTGTGCAAATCTTTTCGCAGAAGAGAACCTTGGTCTGTTGACAGCTGTTCAGGATTCCATACACGCGCACGCCCTACTGCATCGCGACGTCGACTACCTGGTGAAAGACGGCGCGATCGAATCGGTGGATGAGTTCAAGGGCCGCATCGCTCAGAATCGCCGCTGGCCGGCGGGATTACACACCGCCATCGAAGCCAAGGAAGGCTTGCTGCTCAAGACCCAGGGGCGGATTCTCGGCTCCGTTACATTGCAGAACCTGATCGGGCTTTATCCCAAGATTTGCGGCATGACCGGAACGGCAGCCAGCCAGGCGGAAGAGGTCCGGATAATCTATGGCCTCGATGTAGAGGTGATTCCAACCAACCGGCCCGTGATCCGCATCGATTATCCGGACGAACTCTTCAACTCCAAAAGGGAAAAAGAAGCTGCCGTAGTCGACGAAATCCGAGCCGCTCACGCCACCGGCCGTCCGGTCTTGGTGGGGACTCGGAGCGTAGAGGAATCGGAGGGACTCAGCGCGCGCATCCGCGATATGGTGCACCAGGTCTTGAATGCGAGGCACGAAGAGCACGAAGCAGCGATGATCGCGCGGGCCGGTGAGCGCGACGCTGTGACAATCTCGACCAACATGGCCGGGCGCGGCACCGATATCAAGCTGGAAGCCGGCGTGGCGGAACTTGGTGGCCTGCATGTCATAGGTACCAATCGGCACGAGAGCCGGCGGATCGACAATCAGCTTCGTGGGCGAGCGGGGCGGCAAGGCGATCCGGGCAGCTCGCGATTCTTCGTTTCAGCTCAGGACGATTTATTTGTTAAATACGCCTCGCCGCTGCACAGTCTCGAAGATATCGAGTCGGTTCAACGCGTGGCGGAGGGACAGAATCTCGACATCCGCCAGTTTCTGCACAAGTATGAAAGCGTGATCGAAGGCCAGCGTCAGAAGATCGGCAGCCGGCGCCAAGACATCTTGACCGGCGCCACGCCCAGCGCCTCGGAACTGGAGCAGCTGGTTTCGCTCGCTACCATCGATGATTTATGGGCGGAATATCTGGCGTCGATCACGGATTTGCGCGAGGGAGTGCAATGGCTTTCCTATGGCGGGCGGCAGCCGTTGTACGAATATTTAACCGCAGTGGATTCCCTATTCCAACAGCTCGAAATCCGGATTGGCGAGGAGATTCCCAAGCGTTTGGCAGACGCTCAGGAGCAAGGTGTCGATCCTTCCCAACGGGGCGCCACCTGGACTTATCTCACCACGGATCAGCCGTTTGGGAGCATGACTGAGCGAGTATTGCGGGGCATGGTGCGAAGATATAGGCAAAGGACCTGAGTTGCCCATCGTCTTTTTAGCGCCGGAGCGCGTCTCTGGGGATGGAGCCGAAATTTGATATTTCGGGAGGTTGAGGACCGCGACCTGATCGCCAAAGCGCGACGCGGGAACGTGGACGCCTACAACGTTCTGGTGTCTCGCTGGGAGAAGCGTGTGTTCA
>DATMMD010000027.1:0-4717 GCA_035569875.1 Bryobacteraceae bacterium | reverse complement strand
AACATAACGGCATCCATCCAGATATCCCCAGGTCTCCTGGGTCGCGCTGCGGGCGATTTGTTCCATCCACTCTTGATCCGGATGTCTGGTGATCCCCGCCACGCTGACCCGGCGGCTTTCCAAATGAAGGAAGAACAACACGTAGTAGGTCACCAAACCCCGCCAGCTCAGTACTTCCACGGTGAAGAAAGTCAGCGCCGGCCAGGACATCCTTATGGGCGGTGATAAAATCCTTCCACGAAGTCGTCTGGCTTCGCTTGGGAGCCGGAGCAATGCCGTGGCGGCGCAGAATGTTTCCCACTGTCTGATCGGACAAGCGGTGACCCAAATTGGTCAGGGCTCCGACGATGCGGTCATATCCCCAGCCGGTGTTCTCTCGCGCCATTCGCACCACCAGAGCTTCCACTTCCGGAGCAACCGCGGGGCGACCCGGATACTGCCGCTGTTTGGAGCCATCGAACTTCTTGGCGACGAGCCTTCGATACCAGGCCAAGATGGTGTCGGGTTGGGCGACGCAGGCTACCGCTCGGAGTGCTTTGCGTCCCAGGCGCTTACCGATCTCGGCGAGGGTGGCGCGCTCGGGATCGCTCAACCGCAATCTCGATGGCAGCTTCGCCCTCAGAATACGGTTCTCTGCGGCCAGATATTCATTCTGCAGCAGAAGCTCTTGGTTCACCGAGCCCGTCACGTACGCCAGCAGCCGCACCCACTTCTTGTTCCTCATGCCGACTGCCTATCTTACTCGGCGGCGAGCGAGTTTAGTATTTTGACTATACGACCAGGGTCTCACGATTCGGTATCGTTGTACTGATAGCCGTGGCCTTTCACTGTGCCGATTACCCAAGCGTTGCCGCCCAGTTTTCTGCGAAGGCCTCGAACGACTACATCGACGACATTGCTTCCGCCGAAAGGCTGCTTCCAAACCTCACGCAGCAATTCGTCGCGTGTCACCACGCTGCCGGGACGCTGTGACAAGTAAGACATCAACTCGAACTCCAGTTTTGTGAGGTTGAACCGGCCGCCGTCGCGGGTCGCTAACTGCCGGCGGGAGACATCCAGCTCGACCTGGGGTTTCGAAGAACCAACCGGCTCCCGCGACAGGTCGCTGCCCACGAACTCCAATATCCAATGCATCGGACCATGTGGCCCAAACGGAAGCACGGCGGTGTGCATGAGCGACTCACCGATCGAGACAGTCAGGCTTGGTTCGAGTTCAAACCCGAGGTCCATTACAGCCTGTGGAACCGACGCAGGTTCCCGGATCGCCGTAAGCACCCCCACTGCTCGCGGATTCTCCAGATACGCTCGCTTGGCATCCAAAACGCAAGCCGCCCACTCCGGACTTTGGCGCTCTCCCAGGGCGCGCGACAGCAGACAGCGAATCAAAAGGTAGGGCCGTCGCGGACCGCTTCCGCGAGCCTGCACGTAACTAAGCCAAACCGCCAGCAGGGGATCGCACTGGGCCAGAGATCGCGGGATATCCTGCGGCCGCGCCATGACGTAAAATCCGACCACTCCTCCAGCGCTTCCGCGAACCACCGAGAACATCTGCGCGGCTTGTTTCCACCACTCGGACATGATGGCAGCGCCACTGTCGCCATCATGGATTCGTGCTATGTCCAAAATCGGGTCGCGATCGGCAGGTCTGGCCCTTTCGACGGGTAGCGTAGCCCCGGAAGGAAAGAACGCCTCGCGTAGGACCGGGCGCTCCAACAGGAACAACAAGTCGGCTGTGTGCCGCCAAGTATCTCGTGCTCCCGCAACCACCAACTGATCTCGCATAGATTGCCAGGCTGCTCGTTTCAGTTTCCGGGTTCGGACAGGGTCCACAGCCGCCATGCGGGACTCAATAGCCAGGCGAAAGACATCGTGGAACACAAGCCCATCGGCCGCCGCCTCGACGAATGAAAGCTGGCGCAGATTCGCCAAAATGTCCTCGGCGGAATGGTCCGGCAGCATCGCTTCGAGAACGGGTCTGGTAACCCGGCGAACGAGTGATGCGGCTTCGATCGCTTCCCTCAGCACGGGATCGGCGATTTCGTTTACGCACGCGACCGCCAGGTAATCGATAACCTGAGTGAGTTCCAGGTCGCCGCTGAGAGCGTCGGGTTTGTCCGCAAGACTGGCCGTACACAACTGGAGAGCGAGAGGATTTCCTCTAGAGAAGCGGGCAATCCGCTCCCGGGCCGCTTCCGTGAACCCGCGGCTGGCCAGGAAGGCTGCAACATCTGCGTCCGCAAGAGGACCCAGCCGCAAACTCCGCACATGGTCCGCCCAACCAGGATCAGCTATCCAAGGGGCGGTAGCGAGCGAACGCCCCATGATAATGAACCTTGCCGACGTGGGCAGGGCGGGAAGAAACTCCGTGCGCAACCAACCATCCAGAAGGCGCAGGGCTTCATAGTTGTCCAAGGCGAAAACCATCGGCTCGGCTAAGACGCCGACCGCAGCCGCCACTTCGGAGACACTTCTCAATTCCACGCCGAGTGAGGTTCCGATGGCGCCCAAAAGGCCGAGCGGAACCGGCTCGATGCCGCGGCAATCGAGCAGGCGCACCTGCCGGCCCCGAGCAGCCGATTCCCGCTCAAATACGCGCACTAGACTTGTCTTACCGATGCCGCCAACGCCATGCAGCAGCACGACGAGCGGCCCTGTCGGATCGAACAGCGTCGCTAGCCGCGCCAAGTCGCGCTCCCGCCCGCTGAAACGGTCAGTGTGAGAGCGCTCGAGACTGTCCTTGATGGTACTCATACGGCATCGCAATCCATTGAAATACAGCGAGTTATCAATAATTTTGATTTCTCATCCCGATCTCATCCCAGCATCATGCTCGCCGGGCCAACTGGCCCCAAACTGACAGTGTAAAGCGATTCCACTCAGAAGAAAAAAGAAAGAGGATACATCATGAATATCAGCGAACAAAAACTGCACGCGCTGCTGGGCAAGATTGTGTCGGACTTCGGCGCCGTGTTTCAAGCCCCGCTAATCCTGATCGGGGACAGCCTCGGCCTGTACCGCGCGATGCGGGATGGCCAACCAACCACCCCGGCCGCGCTCGCAGAACGAACGGACACCGCCGAACGATACGTCCGGGAGTGGCTCAATGCACACGCGGCGGCGGGCTACGTCGACTATCGCCCCGAAAATGGAACATACTCGCTGTCGCCGGAGCAGTCCATGCTGTTCGCCGAGGACGGCGGACCCGCGTTCATCGTGGGCGCCTTCCAGGCCGCGACGGGCGCGGGGGCCATCCGCCCAGCGCTGGAACAGGCGTTTCGAACCGGCGAGGGGCTACCTTGGCGCCAGCACGACCACCAGGTCTTTTATGGTACGGAGCGCTTCTATCGCTCCGGCTATGTCGCCAATCTGGTCTCGAACTGGATTCCGTCAATCGCCGGAGCTCAGGAGTCTCTGACGAGGGGTGGCTGCGTGGCAGATATTGGCTGTGGCCATGGGGCATCCACTCTCCTCATGGCGCAGGCATTCCCGAACTCGCGGTTTTTCGGCTTCGATTCCCACGCCGCCTCCATTGAAGCGGCCCGGGAGCGGGCTGCGGCCAAGGGTCTGTCAGACCGGGTCCAGTTCGCTGTTGCCGAAGCCAAGGACTTTCCGGGGACGGGCTACGATCTGATTACGATCTTCGATGCTCTCCACGACTTGGGAGACCCGGCAGGCGCCGCCTCGCATGTCCGCTCCACCCTGAAGCCGGACGGAGCCTGGATGATCGTTGAGCCCTATGCCGAGGATCGGCTGGAGGCGAACTTCAATCCGGTTGGCCGCGCGTACTTCTCGGCCTCGACTCTGCTTTGCACACCTTGCTCACTGTCACAAGAAGGCGGACTTGCGCTGGGAGCGCAGGCCGGCGAGGCGCGCCTTCGAGCGATCGTCACCAACTCAGGGTTCGGCCTATTCCGCCGAGCCGCGCAAACCCCATTCAATCTGATCTTTGAGGCCCGGGTTTGAGAGGACTATTCGCCAGCGGCATGCAGTCCATGCCGCTGGCCTCTTATGGGAGACATTTCACATGATTCTGCAGATCAATTTCAATCTCAATGTGCCTGCCGCGGAATATCAGAAGATAGCTGATTCTGTCGCGTATGCCTTTCTCGACGTGCCTGGACTAAGGTGGAAGATCTGGCTTCTAAACCCGGCTGCTCAGGAGGCTGGCGGCATCTATCTATTCGATAGCCAGGCTTCCCTGGATGCATACCTGAACGGTCCGTTGGTCGCACAGATAAGACGGCTCACGTCCATTCGAAACATTTCGATGAAGCAGTTCGAGGTCATGCCAGAGGTTACGGCATTGACCCGCGGCCCCTTCGAAGCGGCATTGACGTCCGGCACATAACGAATTGTCAACGGAATGGGGGACCCTTCACGCCGTCCATGACGATGTCCTGTAATCTCGGGCCTATTCGCGGTTTACGCGCCACTCGTACAAAGCTCGGATTTGGGTGACGCGCCCACGAAGTCTGATTGTGGGAAGTTGTTTGGCGCCCCGAGTTTACGCCTGTTGCCTATCATTATCGGCCGCTAGGTCTCGGCGAAAGACTCCCGTATGGTGTCAATATTTCCGTGCTTACAACGGTCTTTCCACTGCTGGCACTTTTCTGATGTGACGTGCGCTAAGCTGAGCCTTCGATGCCTAAGAAAAAGGCGAGGGCCTCGTTCATCGAGCCTATGCTTCTCTTGCCTACGAAGAAGTTGCCCGAGGGAC
>DATMMD010000026.1:0-2412 GCA_035569875.1 Bryobacteraceae bacterium | reverse complement strand
GTTGTTCGCGAATCGGCTCCGCCGATGCATTGCAGCCAGCGCACCTTGCACGTTCAGACAACCCGCTGGATTGCGCGGATTCGTGATCAGGTCTGCCATACGACGCAGGAAATGATCGACGACAGCCCGCGCCGTGGGCTGCTCGAGCGCCGCGCGCACATGGGCCGCGGCCCGTCCGCGTAGCGATCCAGCGCTCGACGGAACAAGGCTTCCTGGTCGCCAAAAGCGGCGTAGAGGCTGGGCCGGTTGATACCCATGGCCCGGGTCAGGTCGGACAGGTGTCGTTTCCGAGATTGCACGCGACGGAGGAAACGCCATCGCGTTACAAGCAAACGTCGCCAAACAGAAGGAGATCGAGCGTCTTTTTTCCGAAACCAAGAAGCCTTTGGCCGGCTCGACATCCTGGTCAACAACACTGGAATTTATGAATTCCTTCCCCTTGAAGGGGTCACGGAAGAACACTTCCACCGGCAGTTCGACCTGAATGTCCTCGGGCTGGTTCTCACTTCGAAAGAAGCGGCAAAGTATTTCGACGCCGCAGGCGGCAGCATCATCAATATCAGCTCGCTCGCCAGCTCCGCGGCACCGGCGACCCGCTCGGTCTACAGTGCCACCAAAGCCGGTGTGGATGCGGTAACCAGATCACTTGCCACGGAATTGGGCCCACGGAACATTCCCGTGAATGCCGTCAACCCAGGGATTGGCGAGACTGAGGGGGCTCATTCGGCTGGAATCACTGAGAGCGACTTCCGCAAGAACCTTGAAGCGCAAACTCCGTTGGGACGCATCGGCCAGCCCGAGGACATCGCTCCTGACGGGTCTTTTTTTGCCTCGGCAGATTCTTCGTGGATCACGGGTGAAACGCTCCTCATCGCCGGCGGTTATCGCTGAAGAACAATTAATCCTGGACTCTCGGTCGTGGATGTTGGGGCGGCACAAGTTTGAAGGCTGCCCTCATTTTATCTCCGGCATCTTCTTACAGACGATGACGGTGTGCCCGGTTTTAGAGTCGATCCGGGTGGTGACCGGCTCGCAGCGGCACGATACCGTGTTCGCGTTTTCGCGCATGATCACCACGCAGTGCTCAATCACCTCCGCAGTGGGCGGAGGCATCTGGCTGCGGACCGGGGCCGGTGGCGGCGGTGGAGGTGGCGCCACCGCGACCGGCTTCTTCTTGGCAGCACAACCAGCCAGGCCCAAAATCCAAAACAAAAATAGGATGGAGCAGAATTTTCTCATCACAGACAGGACCCTACCCCGCGACCAATATACCGTCGCCTGGGTGACGGAACCTATAGCATCGGGGGTGCCAGCTTGCACGCGTCACCGCCCTGGAGGGGATCGGCCGTCGCACCCACCTACATCAGCGCATACAGAAATCCATCGGTGCTGCCTACGTAGATCACGTTATTGACCACCACCGGCGACGAAAGCATCGCGCCCACGCTCATCATCTTGCTGAGGCCGATCACCATGCTCTCGTAAAAACTATCTCCGAACGCGGCTTCATAGTTAGGAGTTCCGTCCGGCTTGGTGAGTCCGGGCCCATTCTTCCGTGCAGCGTCGGTCTCGAATGTCCAGGCCGGTTTCTGGCTGGCAAGATCGATGGCGATCAGCTTTCCCTGGTGTGAACCAATGTAGAGCATGCCCCCGGCGATCGCCGGGGAGGAAAACAGGGGCCAGCTGTCGAACTTCAGAGAGAAGATCGGAATTCCCGTCTCGGCGTCCATCGCGTAAATCAGGGCGGTGTCTGAAGTCGCGAAGTAAACTTTTCCGGCCTGCACCGCTGGCGACGTGATGACCCACGAACCCTTGTTGTTGAAGGCCCATTTTTTCTCTCCGGTGCTAGCGTCCAGCGCATAGAAGTTCGAATCGCGGCAGCCGAAGTACACCACGCCGTCCATGACCGCGGCGGAAGACTGAATGCCGACCTGGTTGTAAGTGTCGTGATCTTCCCCGGTCTTGAAGCGCCACTTCTCTTTCCCGCTGGTAGCGTCGAGCGCATAGAAGTAACTGTCCCAACTTCCAATGAACAAGCTCCCGTCGGAGATTGCCGGAGACGCGTGGACGACATCGCCGGTGTGAAATTTCCATTTCAGCGTGCCGGTGGCCGCGTCCAGAGCGTAGACGTTCCCGTCGCCGCTTCCGAAATACACGGCCCCGCTCCACAACGCTGGGGACGACAGATAGAAGTCGAAAGGGTCGGGCATGGTTTCGGCCGCGGGCTCAGACCCGTGCAGATGCTTGCCTTCGAACCGTTTCTCGCCCTCGGTCTGGAATTTCCATTTCAGTTTCCCGCTGACCGCGTCGACAGCATAGAACCTGCCGCTATAGCTGCCGAAATACACGACTCCATTCTCCACCGCCGGCGACGACGTCACTCGAACCCCGGTGAAGAGCTTCCATTTTTGC
>DATMMD010000025.1:0-3777 GCA_035569875.1 Bryobacteraceae bacterium | reverse complement strand
GGTTTCGCCGACGCATCTCCGGCGATCTGGCGGTCAGCGACCTCAAGCTGTAGCGATGCGCTGGCCAAGCCCTGGAGGACTGTGTCATGTAGTTCTTGCGCGATCCGTGTCCTTTCGCCCAACCGCTCCTCCATGCGAATTGTGAGCTGTCGCGAGACCTGACGAATCCGCAGTCGATAAAAGAGCCAAGCCGCCAGCATTATGATCAGGCCGGCTATGGTTCGAAGCCACCACGTCTCCCACCACGGCGGGAGGATCTCAATTGCGAGTGTGGCGCCTTTGTTCCACGGCCCACGGCTCCTGGCCGCCTGCACTCGTAGGGTGTATCGCCCCGCGGGAAGGGCCGTGTAAGTTGCGTGCCGTTGGTCGCTGCCGACTTCGTTCCATTGCTGCTCGAGCCCCACCAGCCGGTAGCGGTAGCGGGTCGTTTGTGGACTGAGGTAGTCTAGGCCAGCAAAAGTGATCGAGAACATATTCTGGGCGTGAGAGAGTGTTATCCCTTCGGCATACGTGATCGATTGAGTGAGTGGCGAACCCGGAGTGATGGGAACACTTTTCCCCGATAGTTTGAAGTCCGTCAACACAACCGCGGGTGAGCTTGGGGGATCTGCCAATCTTTCGGGAAAGAACGCGACGGCGCCGGGAAATCCCCCAAAGAACATCTCGCCGCGGGGACTTTCGTAGCAGGTGTTCCAGCCTGAGAGATCATTCCCGGGAAGCCCGTCCAGTTCGGAGAAGTTGATAAATGTCCGCGCGGACGGATCGAAGCGCGATAAGCCCTGGTTCGTGCTTATCCAGAGCATGCCGCTCCCATCCTCCAGAATACAGGCAATGGCGTTTCCGGCCAGACCATCCAGCGCATCATAGGATGTGAAGCGCCCTGTCGCGGGGTCCAGCCGGGCCAGACCGTTCTCCGTGCCTGCCCAGAGGACACCGGTGCGACTGACGAGCACGGCCGCGACCGCGTTGTCAGGTAATGCGCTCTTGTCACGGGGTTCGGACTGATAGACGGTGAACCGGCCGGTTGCGGGATCGAAGCGATGCAGGCCCGAATGGTGGGTACCGAGCCATATCTTGCCGTCCGTATCCTCGGCCATTGACAGATAGACTTGGGCGTCAGCGCTGTTCCGGTCCACTTTGTAGACCGTGAAGCTGTCAGTCTGCGCATCGAAGCGGTCTAAGCCGTCACCGGTGCCGACCCATAGGACGCCGGAGCGAGAGACCAGTACCCGATACACGGAATCGCTGCTGAGACTTTTCGGATCCGATGGAACGTGTCGATAGAATTTGGAATGGCCCGTCTTCGGATCAAAAGCAACCAGCCCGTGTCCGTACGTGCCAAACCATATGAGCCCGGAATGATCTTGAGTGATTGTAATCACGGTCGGCTTCGGACCCAGTCCCATGGTCCGCAAGGTGCGACTCCCCGTGGCGCGATCGATTCGATTCAGACCCTCATCATTGCCAATCCACAACGATCCGCTTGAGTCCTCGTAAATCGCACTTACGAAATCCGTGCTGAGGCTGTTTGGATTGCCAACCTCATGTTTGAAGGTCTCGAACATGCCTGCGCTGCGAGCGAAGACATTCGGACCCTTGGTATGAAGTCCCGTCCAGATGTTGCCGTCGCGATCCTGGAACAATGCGATGACTTTGTCTTCGGCGATACTCTGAGGGTCTCCAGGACGATTACCGTAGTGGACGAAGACGCGGCGCTGCCGATCGAATCGTAGTAACCCGATTCCAAAAGACCCCAGCCAAAGATCCCCATCGCTGTCTTCCAGAATCCCCATCACGCCCATGGCGGCGGAGGCCGACGGTACTCTCTCATAGAACGAATACTGGGTGAGCGTGTTTGACTGACGATCGAGTAACGCCAGTCCGTTAGCTAGATGGTAGGTAATCCAAAACAGACCCTGCCGATCCTCAAAGAACGAGACAGCCAGGCCTTGTCTAAAGGGCACGCCGTGTCCAATGGGCACGTGGTAGGTCACGTGACCGGTAGACGGATCAAACCTCTCCAATCCCTCGGTCGTACCGACCCAGAATCCACCACTACGGTCGTGTCCAGTCCATGTGACAACTTGGCTTGGCAGCCCAAGGGAATCGTTTTGAGTAGCACCGAAGCGGGTGATCTTTCCCGTCGTGGAGTCAAGGCTGTACAGACCGTCCTCGGTCGCGAGCCACAAGGTACCGTTGCGATCCTGCGAAATATGCACGACCGCTCCGCCGAATCGGCCAATAGGCGTAAACGTCTCGGTGCGAGGATCGAACCGGTCGAGAAACTGGTTGCATCCTACCCATAGCGCACCCGAGCGGTCCTTAAAGAGGGCCGTGACAAAGACGCCGGATAGGCTATTCGCGTTTCGCGGATCGTGCACGAAGACCTTGAATTCGTAGCCGTCGAATCGGTTCAGGCCGTACTGGCTCCCAAACCAGATGAACCCGCGATCGTCCTGGACGATCTGATCGACACGCGTCTGAGATAAGCCATCCGCGGTTGAAAGGCGTCTGAATCTTAGACCGCTGCCCTCGACCACTGGAACGTGGATGACTTCGGGTGCAGCGCGCGATTGCGGGATGGCGCCAGCCGACACCTGGGCGGCTGCCGCCGCCGCCGCGCTAACGACCGCCCAAACGACAAGGCGTAGCAGCGCTCGACTCTTTGCCGCATCGGTCATCACAAACAAAATTATAGTCCCCGAGGCATCAAACCCCTTTAGGACGCGTCATACGCGAAAATCACGGCGCAGCGCAGCTGTTTTCGGGGTACTGTTTGGCACGGCGAGGGTTGGCCCGCGCTCACGTGATCCCGTTTTTGCGAGCTTGCCGCCGAGCCAGCTGTCACCTGCCTTACTGTGCGCTAGGGGCTATCGCTGGGCCGCCTCCCGAGGCCGCTGCCAGCACTTGACTGATGACGGATGAGACCTTCGCGGCCAGCGCCGCATAACCCTCCGGCGCGAAATGCACGCCATCTTGCGTGTGATATTCGGGGTGACGCGCGGCAATCGGGAAGAGATCGTCTACGGGAATGCCGTTCTTTGCGGCCCAGAGGGCGGCAAGCCGGTTGCGCTCAATGATCCGCGGCAGCGTGGGATGATCGCCTTTGAACGAAGGCAGCGTGTCAGTCGTGCTTGCCCAGATCAGGCGCGTCCCAGGTGCATGGCGCCGGAACGCTGCCATCACCGACGGCAAAGCTTGCGCGTACGCCGCTTCGCTGTAACCGCTGCCGTGCAGGCCGTTGTTGAAATGGATCACCTGGTACCGCTCCTCGCTCAGGATCAGCGTGATCTCTTTCAGCAGCGCGGCATCGCCGAGTGACTTGGAGGTGCTGAGGCGGGCGACATACGCCCGTCCGGCGAGCGCCTTCTCCACGTCCGGGTAGTAGCCGCGGGTGATCGAGTCGCCGATCAGGAGCACGCGTGGCAGCTGATGATCGTTCGTGTGCGGCAGCCATACGTCAAGCCACTCGATGTCCTCGCGGGAGACCTGCGCCGTCGGCGCGGTATCCGGCTGCGCCGCCGGCGCTGTCGCCCTCATCGCGAGCCCCAGCGCGCCGAGCACAATTACCGTCACACGCCGCATGTGTTCCACCTGACTCAGTCAGTTCCGGCGCGCGCCGTCGGCGGGATCACGGGCACGAAGTTGCGCGCATCCTTGGAATCGCCTTTGCCGGTGTACTTCGCATACGCAGGATACGGGTAGAAGGGTCGCGTGAAAGTCACGGGTACGTCCGCATCGAGCGGATAAGCGAGGTGGAAGGCCGCCGTCCACACG
>DATMMD010000024.1:0-14862 GCA_035569875.1 Bryobacteraceae bacterium | reverse complement strand
GATTCGGTGGTGCTGGTTTCGGCCTGCTCCAATCCGCAACCCAAACCGAACGCCGCATTTTTTCCTCTCACGGTGGATTATCGTGAATACACTTACGCCGCCGGCAAGTTCCCGGGTGGCTTTATCAAACGCGAGGGACGCCCGTCGGAAAAAGAAATCCTGACCAGCCGCCTGATCGACCGGCCCATTCGTCCGCTGTTTCCCGAAGGTTACATGAACGAGACGCAGGTGATCGCGATGGTGCTATCGGCCGACCCCGCGCGCGACCCCAGCACGCTGGCGATTGTCGGGGCGGGCGCGGCGCTGGCGATCTCAGACATTCCCTTCCAACACATTCTGGGCGGAGTGCGCGTGGCCTCCGTGAAAGGGAAGTTGATAGCCAACCCCAGCTACGAAGAGACGCGCGAATCGAAGGCCAACGTCGTTGTCGCGGGGACCGAGGACGGCATCGTGATGGTGGAAGCCGGCGCGCAACAGGCTACCGAGGAAGAGGTACTGGAAGCGATCGAGCACGGGCATCAGTCCTGCAAGAAGATCGTGGCCGGCATTCGGGAGTTGGTTGCCAAAGCGGGCAAACCCAAATGGTCCTACACGCCTCCGGAAATCAACAAGGAACTGTACGCGCAAATTGAGAAGCAGATCCGCGCCGAACTGACGGACGCGCTCAACACCAAGAAATATCAGAAGCTGGAAAGCTACCATCGTGTCGCCGAAGCCAAGAAGAAGATCCTGGACCCGATAGATGACGAGGAAGAAGAGCAGTTCGAAGAAGCGGGGGAAGTGTTCGACCAGCTCAAGGAGCGCATTTTCCGCGACGAAATGCTGAAGGCGCGGCGGCGTCCAGATGGACGGGCGTTCGACGAGATCCGCAACATCGATGTCGAAGTCGGCGTTCTGCCGCGGACGCACGGATCGGCTTTATTCACGCGCGGCGAGACACAGGCGCTGGTTACTGTCACGCTGGGAACTAAAGATGACGAGCAGCGCATCGAGATGTTCGACCTGAGCGAGACATCCAAGCGCTTCATGCTGCATTACAACTTCCCGCCCTTCAGCGTAGGAGAAGTAGGATTCATGCGCGGGCCGGGACGCCGCGAGATCGGGCATGGCGCGCTCGCTGAGCGATCGATAGCGGCCGTAAATCCTGATGACAAGACTTTTCCCTACACCATGCGCGTGGTTAGCGACATCCTGGAATCGAATGGATCAAGTTCGATGGCGACCGTCTGCGGCGCGACACTGGCGCTGATGGATGCGGGAGTTCCCATCGAGACTCCTGTCGCTGGAATCGCCATGGGACTGGTCATGGAAGGCAAGGATTACGCGATTCTGACGGACATCGCAGGCGCCGAGGATCACTACGGCGACATGGATTTCAAAGTGGCCGGATCGCGCAAGGGCATCACCGGCCTGCAGATGGACATCAAAGTCCCCAACGTCACCACCAAGATCATGAAGGAGGCGCTGGAGCAAGCTCGCAAGGCGCGCCTTTTCATCCTGGACAAGATGGAGGCGGTGATCTCTGAGCCTCGCAAGGAGATGTCGCAATACGCTCCGCGCATCTACACCCTGACGATCCCGACTGACAAGATCCGCGAGCTGATCGGACCCGGCGGCAAGATGATCCGCAGCATCGTGGACGAAACGGGTGTGAAGATCGACGTGGAAGACGACGGCACGGTCAACATTTTCGCTGCCGATGGCGAATCGGCCAAGAAGGCGATCCAGCGCGTGACGGATATCGCCGCGGTAGCGGAGCCCGGTAAAACCTATCTCGGAAAGGTGGTTCGAATCGTCGAATTCGGCGCGTTCGTCGAGATTTTTCCCGGTACCGACGGCTTGTTGCACATCAGCGAAATCTCGGAGAACCGCATCAAGAACGTGCGGGATGAGCTGAAGGAAGGCGACCAGATTATGGTCAAGGTTCTGGCGCTGGACGGCAACAAGATTAAGCTCAGCCGCAAGGCGATCTTGCGCGAACAGCGCGAAAAACTGAAGCAGTAGAATCTATTTCAATTCAGAAACAGGGATGGTGAACTCCGCGGTGTTCACCACTCCTTTGCGCTGGAACTGCACCCAGATCCGGTAAGTTCGCGCACGCGGGAAAATGATATTGAACTGCATCTGCGGCCCGCCGTCAGCGATATAGGGATGATCGTGGACGAGATCAATCGTGTCATCACTCGCCACCAGCATGTGAGCCCAGGAGCTCAAGTATTGCTCCAGCCCGTCGGCCGGCGTGATCTTGAAGAACAATAAAGTTTTCAGGCCAACGATAGGCACCGGCGGATCCATCACCAACTCGACATCCATGTTCTTACAATGGCTGACGCCCAACTCGGGCTGCAGCTTCGCGTCCACTAATGGCACGTCGGCGCCTGGTGCGCCCGAAACGATCACGGTCTTGGCGATCAGTTGCGGGGTACCGCCAGTCGGATAAAGGTCACCAACGACACGGTACATTCCCGGCTTGGGGAAGGTCATGTCGAAAATGAACGAGCCGTCCGGCTGAGGCACCGGGTGATCGTGGAGAAAATACTGAAGATCCTCGCTGACGACAAACATGTGGAAAAGCTTGTCGTGAACGAGCTCAAAATGATCGACCATCTTGCCGGTATGTGGATCTTTAATCTGGAACGTGATCTTTACTCTCTCGCCGGCGTGAAACACGGCGGGAGTGAGCTTCAAATCGAGCGGATATTCCTCTTCGTCGGGAATTCCGAGCACCAACTTCATATGGCAGCGCGGGCAGAAGCCGGGCTTGTCGGAGCGCACGTCTTTGTCCATGGGGCAGACGTAATCCTGCGGCACAGTTGGAGAGGCGGCAGGTGGCTGCGCGCCTAGCTGGACGAGGCTCAGCGCTAGCAGGAAGGACAGAATAATACGCACACCTTCATTTTACTCGTTGGCGACGTAGACTGAATTATGGAAGTTCATCTGGAAGAAGCGATGGCGCTTTTGGCGCGGACTTCGGCGGTTTTATCCGGGCTGATGAACGGGATGCCGCAAGGCTGGTTAGACTGCCGCGAGGGACCAAAGACGTTCAGCCCCATCGATGTTCTCGGCCATTTGATTTACGCGGAGCAGGTGGATTGGCTTCCGCGAATCCGGATCATCTTGGAACAAGGTGAAGCTCGGCCGTTTGATCCGTTCGATCGCGTCGGCTTCGAAGATCTGATCGCCGGAAAATCGGTCGAAGAGCTCTTGAACACGTTCGCGACGCTTCGAGATCAGAACCTTCAGGATCTGTCCGCGCTCAAGCTGCAGCCCAACATGTTCGCTTGGAAGGGCACCCATCCCGCGCTCGGCCAGGTGACGCTCGGGCAATTATTGGCGGCCTGGGTGGTCCACGACCTCGGTCACGTGGCACAGATCGAGCGTGTGATGGCGCGCCAATATCGTGATGCCGTGGGTCCGTGGCGGGAATATCTCCCGATCCTCGACGTTCCCCGAAGCGATCGCTAAGCGCTCGGCGGCGCGGCTCGAAGGCGCGCGAGAATGGTTGCTGGCATGAAACGATTCTCCATAGCAGTCATTCCCGGCGACGGCGTTGGCCAAGAGGTCACACCTGCCGCTCAACGTGTGCTTGAAGTAGCCGGACGAAAAGTTGACGCGGCCTTCGATTTCGAAGAGTTCGCCTGGGGCGCAGCTTACTACGCTAAGAACGGCCACATGATGCCGGCCAATGCGCTTGATCTGTTGCGGGTTAAGGACGGGATTCTGTTAGGCGCGGTCGGCGATCCGAAAATCCCCGATCACATTACGCTCAACGGCCTGCTGCTGCCGATTCGCCGGACCTTCGATCAATTCGCCAATGTCCGCCCCGCGATTTTATACGAAGGCGTCGAGTCGCCGCTAGCCAAGCCGGGCAAAATCGATATGGTGGTGGTGCGCGAGAACACGGAGGGTGAATACGCGCAGGTCGGTGGATTCGTTTATCACGAGCATCCCGAAGAAGTAGCCATCCAGACTGGTGTATTCACGCGGCGCGGAATCGAGCGCGTGGTGCGATTCGCTTTCGAGATTGCCCGCAAGCGCAACCGGAAGAAGCGCGTCACATCCATCACCAAGTCGAACGCGCAGGGCTTCGGTATGGTGCTGTGGGATCGCGTGTTTCAATTGGTGGCGGCCGAATATTCGGACATCGAAACTGAGTCATTGCTAGTAGACGCTGCGGCCATGAACTTCATCCGGCGTCCACATAGTTTCGATGTGGTGGTCGCGTCCAATCTTTTCGGCGATATCTTGAGCGATATTTCGGCCATGATTACAGGCAGCATCGGCCTGGCGCCCAGCGCCAATCTGGATCCTACCCGGCGCTTTCCGTCCATGTTCGAGCCGGTGCACGGGTCGGCGCCGGACATCGCCGGTCGAGGTCTGGTGAATCCGCTGGCGGCGATTTTATCGGCGGGCATGATGCTCGATCATCTCGGACTGGAGGAAGCCGGTCATGCAGTTGAGCGCGCCGTCGCGAAAGTATTGGCGGATGGAAAAGTCCGGACGGCGGATGTCGGCGGAAAGAGCCGGACGCCGGATGTCACCGATGCCGTGGTTGAAGCAGTCGGGGGAAAGTAAGAAGATCAGCCGCGCAAGTCGGCGAAGGCTTCTTCGATTTCCTTCTTCGCCGCCGGACAGGGCACCGTCAGCGGTAGTCGCGGGGGGCCGCCATAGTAACCGGCGAGATCCATTGCGTACTTCAGACCCGGCACGCCATGCTTGGTGGTGACCAGGTACGCCGCATGACTGATCCGATTTTGCCAGTCGAGCGCTGCCTCCGGCTCTCGCGTCCGATGCGCCTCCCAGATCGAGACAGTCGCATAAGGCGCGGCATTGGCGAAGGCGAGCACCGCACCCGAACATCCGACGGCGAAGGATGGGGCCAGCGTCGGCGCAGATCCGGTCAACACCTGGAATCCGGGCTTCACTTCGCGGATCATCCGCATCACCTTTTCGAGATTGCCGGAGCTTTCCTTGATAGCGATGATGTTGGGATGATGCGACAGCTCTGCCACGGCTTCCGCCGAAATGTCCACACCTGTGACCTGGGGCCAATTGTAGATGAAGATCGGGATCTTGACCTGATCTGCCACGGCGCGGAAGTACAGCATCTGCGCGGTGGCGTTGTTGATCAGATTTTTGTAGTAGTGCGGCGTGCGCACCATCGCGACCTTATAGCCGATGTCGGCCGCTTGATTGGTGAGAGCGACGGTCTCGCGCACGCTCTCCACGCCGGTTCCAGCGATCAACAGCTTTTCAGGCGCGGCGTATTGGGCCACCCACTCCCAGAGTTGGATCTTCTCTTCGGTGGTCAGCATGACGCTCTCGCCCGTAGAACCGCAGACGACGTAGCCGGCGAGTCCTGTGAGATTCCACTTCTCGATGTTGTGCTGGACTTTTGTTTTCCAGATCTCCCCTTCGTGGTTGAAGGGGGTGGCAATAGGCGGGAAAATTCCTTGCAGTTTCATGGGAAATTGGGGCAGCCGGTGAAAGCTGCCCCCTAGAGAAACTATTTTGCGACGTAAGTGATGACCAGCGTGTAGAGCGCTAGTGATTCGATCAGCACCAATCCAAGAATAAGGGCGAAACGGATACCCGCTTGCGCGCCGGGATTCCGTGCCATGGCTTCAGCGGCCGAAGCGACGGCCTTGCCCTGTCCCAGCCCGCAGAGGCCGGAGGCGATGCCCATGGCGAGATAGGCGAAAGGCAGATGCAGGTCGGCTGTTCCACCCCCGGGGGTTTGAGCGAAAATCGGACTGGCCAGCAGCAAAAACGCCACGGCCAGAAAAATCATCTTGCGTGTCATGTGACTGTTCTCCTTGTATAGATTTGTTCGCGAGGAGGTGGTTCCCTATCTGCCCTGGGGGACGACGGGCTCACACTCGGAACGGATAAAGCCATTAATGTTCGTGCGCGACTGCTCCGCTGACGTAAATCACAGTGAGCAGCATAAAAATGAACGCTTGTAAGAATGCTACGAATACGTGCAAGCCCATAAAGACGGCCGGCAACACCAAATACGTGAGCGAGAGAAAAGTTATCGTTACCATCTCGCCGGCAAACATGTTGGCGTAAAGTCGAATCGTGAGCGAAAGCGGCCGAGCCAGGTGGCTGATGAATTCGATGGGGATCATCAGCGGCGCGAGCCACGGCATCGGACCGGCGAAGTGCACCAAATACCGGCCAACACCTTGCTCCCGAACGCCCATCGCATGATAGTAGAAAAAGACTGCGATCGCCAGGCCCGCCGGCACTGCCGGTGTCATGGTGGGCGACTCGAATCCTGGGATCACGCCAATCAGGTTCATTAAAAGGACGAAGATAAATAAAGTCCCGATGAACGACACATATTTACTGGCGCCATGTTCCACCGCGTCGTGCGCCTGACCGGAGATGAAGTTGTAAATCGCCTCGAAGGTCAATTGCAGCCCGCCGGGTTTGTCCGCCGACAGCCGCGAGCGTAGAAACGCGAACAGCACCATGATGATAACTACTACCAGGATCTCCATCGTGATCCAGTTTTCCCAAGGATGCGCCGGATTCTCGGGCGGACGGCCGATCGTGTTGAGGAAAGAATCGAGTGGACCGGCCAAAAACCGATTGAACAGTTTGGTGGTCCACAGGTCTACTTCATGTTCGGGCATAGATAAGTTCGAAGATTAATTCGAGGAGTACAGCCGCCGCGGAAACTAATAGACCCGACGCCGCGGCCGCGACATTCAATCCTAGAAATCTAATTATAGCGTAGGCCAGCGCGATGAGAAGCAGAATGCGAACCATAAACGGGACCGCCGATCGCTTCTTCGGGCCCGGTGTAAGAGCATCCACAAGCTGCCGCCAGCCCCAGAAACTTCCGTAGGATACAGTTGCTCCGATCAGAAACGCCAGACCGATCCGGATTTCTTTAACGATAGCTATGACAACGGATCCCGTAAGAGCCAGCGCCAGAATGATCCAGGTGACTCGGCGGATGAACCGATCATAGAAGGCCTGGTCACCCAGCGGCATCGTCCTTGCTCAACTCGCGAATCACTTCGATGATGCCGGCCGCGACGCCGAGAAACAGAAAGATGATTCTCAGGAAACTGGTCCCGAATACCTTGTCGAGTCCGTAGCCGATGAGGAAGCCAACTGCGATGGCCGCCGGTAGCAGAAAGGCCAGGCTGTAGTATTTTCCGAAGTCGCGCACCAGGTTGTCTTTAGGCATGGGCGGCACGTTTGCGTTCGAGAATGGCAGTCGCTTGCTCGGCGGTCTCCTTCACCAGAAAGCCCATCTTAGGATGGGAGGGGACGATGTCGGCGGCCAGGCCGAACTCTTCCAGCGCTTCTGAAGTAGTCGGGCCGATCGACGCGATTACCATCCCGCGCAGTGCGTCGAGTACGGGTTTTTCGAGCCGCGCTTCCGCGGCCACGCGGAACAGGTGCGTCAGTTGGATCGACGTGGTGAAGATTGCGACGTCGGCTTGTCTTTCGACAATCCTCTTAATGGCCTCGCGCAGAGGGCGAGTGTCTTCCGGCAGAGCCCACTGGTAGACGCGAACGGGTGTGACTTCGGCGCCACGCGCCCGCAAGCCTTCAAGCAGTTCCGGATTGGACTTGCCGTACTCCTGAACTGCGATGCGTCGCTCGGGCCGATTCGCGATGGCAGCCAGCAACTCGCGCCAGGTATTCGGTTCGGGGACCGTGATCGTGACCGGCACTTGCATCTCGCGCAGCGCGGCCAGCGGCTTCGGCCCGCGGGCGACGATCGTGATTTCCCGCAGAGCTTCGGCGAAAGTTTCCGGCGGATAGTGCGCGGCCAGAACTTTATCGAGAGCGCGTGTGCCGACACCCGTTAGGAAGATCATCATGTCGAATTCCCCGCGAAAGAGGAGTTCGGCGAAGGCGAAAGCTTCCGGATTGTTTTCGATCGGCGCTTCGCGCATGGAGGGGGCAACAAATGCATCGCCGCCCTGGCGCCGGATCAGCTCAGCGATTTCAGTCGCGCGCCGGCTCTCGAATGAGATAACGCGTAGGCCATCGAAGGGCATCCATTTGAGGTTAACTAATCGGCGGTAAGATCGGTTGCAGATGTTTCTGTCCGATTACGATCGCGCGCTTCTTTCAGGCGCGCACGGCCCAGCGGCGCGCATGGCCATGTCGATCATCACGCGGATGGCGGAAATTCAAGGTGCGCGCGAGCTGCTCGACATTTCGCAGGCCCACATCGATAGCACTATCTACATGGGCGAGGCCGGCCTGGAATTCGCCGAGCGCTTAGCCGGATGGGGCGCCGAGGTCGCGGTGCCGGCATCGCTCAACGTCAGTGGGCTCGACGAATGTAACTGGCGCGAATGGCCGGTGCCGGAGGACTGGGCTCACAAGGCCGAGCGCCAGATGCGTGCGTATCAGAGCATGGGCTGCGTTCCCATGTGGACCTGCGCTCCTTATCAGACGTCCATGGCGCCCAAGTTCGGGCAGCAAATCGCCTGGGGCGAGTCAAACGCCATCGTGTTTGCAAACTCGGTGATTGGCGCGCGTACGGAGCGCTACCCGGACTTGCTCGACATCTGCGCGGCCATCACCGGACGGGTTCCCGCCCTGGGCCTGCACTTAACAGAGAATCGCGCCGGCCAACTGCTGATTCGCTTAGACAACATCCCGCAGCGGCTCCACGAGGATGACTCTTTCTATCCCGTGCTCGGGATTTTGGTTGGCCGGTTGGCAGGGCATAGGATTCCGGTTATTTCGGGCCTCAAGGCAACGCCCGCCGAAGATCAACTCAAAGCATTCGGAGCGGCGACTGCATCTTCGGGCGCGGTGGCGCTCTTTCATATCGTGGGAGTGACACCGGAAGCTCCAACCCTCGAAGCGGCACTTCAGGGACGCGCGGTCGTCGAGGAGCACACCATTACGCTCGATCAGCTTCGCCAGATCCGCCGTGAGCTGACCACATCCGCAGGTACCAAGCTCGATATGGTAGTGCTGGGCAGTCCGCATTTTTCAGTCGCTGAGTTCCAGCAGCTTGCCCCGCTGGTGGATGGAAAGCGCCGGCATCCCGATGTGCAGTTCCTGGTGACCACGAGCCGAATCATGAGCGCGCTGGCGTGCGAGAGGGGCGTGCTCGCACCATTAGAGACGTTCGGCGCGCGGCTCACGGTGGATACCTGCATCCTGGCAACGCCTATGCTCCCCAAATCAGTCCGGGTATTGATGACCAACTCGGCCAAGTATGCCTATTACGCGCCGGGGCTTCTTGCTACCCAAGTTGTCTTCGGATCCATGGCGGATTGCGTGACATCGGCGATCCAAGGCCGCGTGGTGCGCGACGATACGTTATGGCACAACTGATGCGCGGGCAGGTGGTGGTAGCAGGCGAAGCCGCTGGCGAGCTGCTAGTCAGCATGGAGCCGCTAAGTTTCTGGGGCGGCTACGATTCCCGGACCGGCGAGATTATCGACCGGAGGCATCCGCTCTCGGGTCAGATCGCGACCGGGCGCGTGCTGGCGCTGCCAAATACGATCGGATCCAGCACGACCACGGCAGTGTTGCTGGAAGCAATTCGCGCCGGAACCGCACCGGCGGCGATTCTGACTATCGGCGTGGACTCGTTCCTGGCCTTGGCGTCAGTCGTTTCAAACGAGATGTACGGCCGGTCGATTCCGCTGGTAGCCTTGGAACCGGAGCAGTTTCAGGTGTTACTGACTGGTACTAAAGCCAACATAGGCGCGAACGGCGGGGTACAAGTCCACTAGTAGCGCATGATACGATGGATTTATCGAACAAACAGCCCTGTTTGTACGTCTAAATCCAACAGGGGAATATCCTGAGTGAAGACCAAGTGGAAGGTTTTGCTGACAATCGGCCTGATTGCAATCGCCGCTGGCGGTGTGTTCGCCAGCATCAAGTACAACCAGCGCGGGATTGTCGGCGTACAAACCGGCAGGGTCTTGCGACAGGATCTGACCGCTATTGTGACAGCATCAGGCGAAATTAAGCCCAAAAACTACATTAACTTGGGGGCAAATACACTCGGTCCCGCCCCCATCACCGAGATCCTGGTAAAAGAAGGCGACCATGTCCACAAAGGCGAGGTGGTCGCGAAGCTGGAATCGGTGCAGGCCAATGCGGACGTAGTGGCGCAGAAAGCTACCATTGATACCGCCTTGGCTGACTCCGCTGCCGCGGAAGCTGGGATGAAATCCATGGAGGACGCGGTACGGACGGCCCAGGCGACCTTGGAGCGGAATCGGGCGGAACTCTCCCGCACTAAATCGAATATGGATCGGGCCACCGAGCTCTACAACTCAAAGCTCCTGGCCAAGCAGGATTACGATCAGAAGAAAGCTGAGTACGACACCGCGGTAGCCGCGATGGGTGAAGCGGAAGCGCGGATCGCGCAGGCGAAATCTCAGCAGTCTCAAGCCAGGCAACAGTTAGACTCCGCCAACAAGCGGATCGCACAGCTGCGAGCGAATTTGACGCGTTACGCGGACGTGCTGGACAAGTATTTTGTAATCTCGCCTATTGATGGAGTAATCACCAATCTTCCCGTACGCATGGGTGAGACGGTGGTTCCCGGCGTACAGAATTCGGCGGCCAGCACAATCATGACTGTCGCGGATATGTCGCTGATCACGGCCGAGGTGAAAGTGGACGAAACCGACATCGTAAACGTCACCGTCGGCCAGCAGGCCGAAGTGACTATCGACGCCATTCCGAATCAGATTTTCAAAGGGCATGTGATCGAGATAGGCGACACAGCTATCCTTCGTTCCACCGGCCTGGCGGCATCGCAAAGCACCACGTCCGAGCAGGAAGCCAAGGATTTTAAGGTTGTGATCGCGCTCGACAATCCGCCGGAGTCGATCCGGCCGGGCCTTTCTTGCACCGGTAAGATTACCACGGCGACCCGCCAGCGCACGCTCACTATTCCCATTCAGGCGCTCACCGTCCGCCAGCGGGGCGACTTGGATCCGCCCGACAAGAAGAAAGGCGTTCAAGCGGCGGCCAAGATTGATCCCATGGCGGAGAAGGCCAAGAAAGAAGAGTTGCAGGGCGTATTCGTGGTCCGCAATGGAAAAGCCGAGTTTCAAAAAGTGATGACTGGAATCACTGGTGCTACCGACATTGAGGTCTTGAACGGGCTCAAAGAAGACGATCAGATCGTGACCGGGAGCTACAAGGTGATTCGGACTCTGCGAAACTCGGCCAAAGTTAAAGTCGACAACACACCCCCGATCGTGAAGACGGAGAGCTAGTTTCCCGGCATGGCCACAGCCACACACGACCTCGTCGATCGCGGCGAGAGCTTAAAGCGCGACGGGATCGTAATCCGCACGTACGATCTATGGAAGACGTATTTGATGGGGGATCAGGAGATTCACGCCGTGTCGGGCGTGGATATCGAAATCCACCGCGGCGAGTATGTCGCGATCATGGGACCGTCGGGTTCAGGGAAATCGACGCTGATGAACTTGATTGGCTGCCTGGACACGCCCACCAAAGGTCTGTACTATTTGAACGGCAAATTAGCCAGCGACATGCAAGACGATGAGCTGGCGCGAATTCGCAACAAAGAGATCGGATTCGTTTTCCAGACATTTAATCTGCTAGCGCGCGCCTCGGCCTTGCACAACGTGGAACTGCCGTTGATCTATGCCGGCATACCGTCCCAAGCGAGGATCGAAAAGGCCAAGGCTGCGCTGCGCGCTGTAGATCTCGAGCCGCGCATGCATCACAAGCCCAATGAGCTTTCGGGCGGACAAAGACAGCGCGTCGCAGTCGCCCGCGCACTGGTGAACAATCCATCGATCCTGCTGGCCGATGAGCCGACCGGCGCCCTCGACACAGTCACGGGAAACGAGATCATGGGACTGTTCGAACGGCTGTACCAGCAAGGGAATACGATCGTGTTGGTTACACACGAGCTGGACATCGCCATGCGCGCGCACCGCGTAATCCACATACGCGATGGCAAAGTGGAAAAAGACGAAAGAATAAAGTAGCTTGTAGTGCAGGTCTCTCTGGCCTTCCACTCCCGATCATCCTACAGTCACCGGCTCGCGCCTACTCTCTGGAGCATGCCGATAGAATCGAGGATCATCTCCACGACTACCTCCTCGCCCATCGAAGAGTTAACCATGAGATGGTAGAGATGACGATCGGGCCACTCAACCTCAAAATATTGCTTGATATAGGCAGCGCGGTCTTCGTCCACGGTCTGGGCCAGCAGATAGGCTTCTTCCTCGCTCTTACCTAGCTTCCGCAGCCTTTGGACTTTGTCTTCGAGCGGCGCGTAGACGAACACATGGAAAGCGCACGGATTCGATCTAAGATAGTACGCCGAGCCACGTCCGACAATAACGCAATTGCCCTCCCGGCCGGCTTCCAACACGATTTTTTCAGCTGCCTCGCGAATGCAGTCGGCATCCGCTATCTTCATCCGTTGAGCATTCAAAGTTCCTTCAAAGCTGCCGCGCATGAAAGCCTTGAATAGCCTGTAGTGCAGGGCATCGCGGCGTTCCTCGCGCTCTTCCACGGCGCGGCACTCGCAATCCATGATGCGAGCGATCTCGGTGGTAAGCAACTGGTCCCACAACTTCCACCCCAGCTTCTTGCCCAGCTTTTCCGCGATATTGCCGGCGCCACTTCCATATTCCCGGTCGATCGTAATCACGTTGATCATGGACCCTCCTCGCTGGACGCTGCACGGTCGGGTGCGTCAACCCACGGCAACCTCCCCGCCCGCTTTCGGATCGTTCTTGCGGATGATGAAGGCAAGCAGAAACATTATACTCGCAGCGATGGCAAGCACCATATAGGTGTCGATGTAGGCCAGGGTCTGCGCCTGAGCTTGCATGGACTGGTAGATCAATCCGTACGCTACCTTTGGTGCATCGGACACGCTGGCGCCGGAGTGCACCAGTTGCCGGCTCAGCGCGTTGACCTGGTTCTGAAAGGCTGGATCGAACGTTGTGGTGTGATACGACAGCATGTTCTGGTGTAATTGAGCGCGGCGCGCCAGCAACGTAGTGACCATGGAGGTTCCGACGCTGCTGCCGATGTTGCGCATGAAGTTGATGATTCCGGCCACGCTGTTGGCCTTATTCGATGGCATTCCGATGTAACCGGCGAGCGTGATGGGAACGAACAGAAAACCGATACCGAAGGCCTGGATCACACGTAACAGGGCGGCCGCCCGGAAGCTGATCAACAGGTCGAGCTTCTGGGTAGACACAAACATCCCGATCGCCAACGCCAGCCAGCCGAAGGCGATGATGTACTTCGCGGCGTATCTTCCGGTGAGCTTGCCGACGATAGGCATTTGGAAAAGGATAACCAGGCCGCTGGCCGAGAGAACAAGTCCGGCCGACTCGGCGGTGTAGCCCAACAGCGTCTGCAGAAATTGCGGCATCATCACCAGGCTGGCGAAGAGCAGGGCGCCGAGCGTGAACATCATCAAGTTCGCCGTGGCGAAGTTGAAGCTCTTGAACAGATGCACGTCGATGATGGGTTGTTTATGGCGCCACTCCCAGATGACTAATGCAATCAGGCAAGTGGTGGCGACAAACGCCAGCGTGATGATGAAACGGGAGCCGAACCAATCGTCCTCCTGGCCCTTGTCAAGCATCACTTGAAGCGCTCCGACGCCGAGTGCCAGCAGCGAGATTCCGATGTAGTCGATCCGGATGCCGGCGCCTTTGACCCGCTGCATATAGGGCGGATCCTCTACCAGCCGCATCACCAGAAACGTAGTCAGAATTCCGACCGGCAGGTTGATAAAAAAGATCCAGCGCCAGGTATAGTTGTCGGTGATCCAGCCGCCTAGCGTCGGACCGATGGTGGGCGCCATTACCGCCGTGATGCCATAAAGCGCGAACGCCAAGCCGCGTTGCTGCGGCGGGAAGATATCGGCGAGGATGGCCTGTGCCATTGGCTGGAGCCCTCCACCGCCAGCCCCCTGCATGACGCGGAACAGAATGAGCAGGGCCAGACTGGGGGCGGCGCCGCACAATAGAGAACTCAAGGTAAACAGGAAAATGCAGAGAAGGAAGAAGCGCTTACGGCCTAACAGGGCGGCGAACCAGCCGCTAATGGGAAGAACGATGGCGTTCGAGACCAAATAAGAGGTCAGTATCCAGGTGCTCTCGTCATTGCTGGCGCCGAGGTTTCCGGCCATGTGCGGCAACGCGACGTTGGCGATGCTGGTATCGAGGACCTCCATAAAGGCGGCCATCGCCACCACCACGGCGATCAGCCAGGGATTGTACTTCGGCCGCCAGGGCTCAGCGGGCGGCGGAGCTGCCGGCGAGAGCGCCTCAGTGCTAGTGGACATAGTTAGTGAACATAAACTTTTGGATCGACCGACATGCCGGGCCGCAGCCGGTGGTCGTCGTTCTGGTTGGGGTCGATATCGAGGCGGACCGGGATGCGCTGCACTACCTTCACGTAGTTCCCGGTGGCGTTCTCGGGAGGTAGCAGGCTCAATCGGGATCCGCTGGCGCCGCCGATGCCAGTGACTCTGCCGTTATATTCACGGGTGTAGGCATCGACGGTGAATTTGACGCGCTGGCCTGGTTTCATCAGCCGCAGTTGGGTTTCCTTGAAATTCGCAGTGACCCAGATATCATCCAGAGGAACGACCGCCATCAACTGCTGGCCAGGCGAAATATTCGTGCCTACCTCTACGGTTTTCTTGGCGACAATGCCGCTGACGGGGGCTGTAATCGTGCAGTAGCTGAGGTTGAGCTTGGCTTGATCAACGAGGGCTCTCCTCTGGGCGACCTGGGCCTCGGCGGACTTGGCGCGCGCCTGGCTGACGGCCACCTGCTGGGGCGCGGTCATAGCGGTTTGGATGGAGGCGTCGGCCTGTTCAATTCTGGC
>DATMMD010000023.1:0-4127 GCA_035569875.1 Bryobacteraceae bacterium | reverse complement strand
CTGCGGCCCGCGCCGCTGGCCTACGCTGTCTAGTGATTCCAAATGATATGACGCGCGCTTGCAACTTTCGGGGGGCCACCGCCATTTTGCCGCGAGCGGCGGCCGTTCTCGACGCCTTGGCCGACTTATAGTCAATTCTTTTCCCGTTCGACCTACTGCGGAAGACGGACGTAGCGAGCGATGAGCCGATCAGTAACAGAACAAGGAAAACGATGAGGATAATAAGCGATGATGGCCAGCACTACACCCGGACTACAAGGCGCCTCCAACTTGCGGGTTGAGCGTGCTGCCGCCGAGAGGCAACATCCACCGATCCAAATAGTTGCCTACCGTTCGTGTAAACTCGACGTGCAATAATCCATAACTAATCGTTTTAATTGGGCGATAACATCATGATTGTCGGTTCTGACTCACGGGTTTCGTTGTGTTTTGTCGTTGCGGCGTTCGGGCTGATCGCTATGGCGATGCACTTTCCTTTGCGCGTCCATGCTCAAACGGCTCAGGCGCAAACGACTCAGGCACAAACAGCTCACCCAAGACATGCTCGGCAGGAGCTTCCGGCGGATTCGGTTGCCCCGATTGGTACGCTTGATTCCGTCGCCACGGTCCACGTGGACGTAACGCCGTCGCACGTTCTGAATACGATCTATCCCGATACGGCTACTGGCGCGTGGATGGATGATTTGAGCAGGGCGCAAATAGACAACTTGAGCAAGCCCGAGGTGATTCAGGGGGTCAAGAACCTGGGTTGGGGTTCCATCACCATGCGCAACAACAGCGAATTGCGCTTGTCGGCGTGGCACTGGAACGAAAACGGCACATGGAGCGATCCGGCGACGAAGAGCGGCTACTACGTCGGCAGCGCTGATTTAGGCGAACCGATTCACTACGGCTATTCGTATTCGCTGCCCCATCGCGATTTTATGACCAGCGGAGATTTACCGTTGGTTGCTGGTTTTCAAAGTTACTGGAAGAGCAATCCTTATCTGACCAGCCACTTCACGGGCGAGAGCGATACGCTGCACCCGCAATGGGTGGTGATCGATATGGGCACGGCGCGCGCGGTCAACGCGATCCATATTCAATGGGTCAATCCGTATGCCGTGGTTTATGTGGTGCAGTACTGGGTCGGCGACAACAATGCGATGGACTGGGACATGGGCCCGAACGGCATGTGGAAGGCGTTCACGTCGGGCGCGGTGCTGAATGGCAGCGGCGCGGATGTTCGTCTGAAGCTTTCGGATAAGCCCGTCACTACGCGCTTCGTCCGCGTGTTGATGTCGAAGTCCTCCGAAACTTGCGACACCCACGGGTCGCAGGATATTCGAAACTGCGTCGGCTACGCCCTGCAGACGCTGTCGGCCGGTACGATCGATGCTGAGGGGAAATACGCGATCGTGTATCCGCCGAACGGCAAAGAGCCCGGACCTGGGCCGCCGCCGGTTCTGCAGGGTGCTGGAGAGCAGGAAGTGATCGCCGGTTCGGAGGCAGACCTGACAGGATCGTTTTTCGCTTCTTCGGTCGATTCCTGGCACCAGGCCGACAATCTGATCAACGGCGGCCACGATCAATACAACGGCATGGACAATTTCTTCACCAGCGGATTGACCATGGGCCACGCGGCGCTAGTTGCATGCGCGGCGATCTATGACACTCCCGAAGATTGCGCGAATGAAGTTTCCTACATTCACAAGCGTGGCTATCCCGTGGTGGGAATTGAAGTCGGGGAAGAGTGCGACGGCAAGCACATGACGCCGGAAGATTATGGCGCCATCTACATTCAAGTGGCGGATGCGGTCCACAAGTTGACGCCCAGCGCCAAGTTGGGCGGCCCGATTTTTGAAGGCGTGGATAAAGACATCACGCTCTGGCCGGACGAGGAGGGCCGCACTTCCTGGATGGAGCGATTCGTCGATTATCTGAAAGCCCACGGTCATCTGAAGGATCTCGCATTCATGTCCTTCGAACACTATCCATTCATGATCAACGGATTCACGCCACCGAACGACTGGGCATCCCTTTACTTAGAACCCGGAATTATGAAGCATGTGCTGCACATGTGGCGGCAGGATGGCGTTCCCACCGAGGTGCCGCTGATTATCTCCGAGAGTGGAATCATCGCGGGGCAAAGCGGACCGGGCTACCTGGGCGTGACTGGCCGCTCGATCTGGGAAGTCGATGCGTTTGGCACTTTCTTTGAACAGGGCGGCACAGCGTTCTATCGTCCTGCAATCAATAATGGCGCCGTTGGTCACGGACTCCTCGATCCCGAGGGTGGCGCTGATGGCGGTGGCGGGTACGGCACGCCTGCATATAATCCTTACTCTTCCGCGCACATTATTAATTTTGAATGGTTGCAGCACGAGGCAGGGGCGAACAAGATTTTTCCGGCATCGGCGGACCTGAAGGACGCTGTCGGACGGACGGTCGTTACCTCGTACGTCGTCAAACGTCCCGACGGGAACTGGTCGTTGATGCTAATCAACCATGATTTGAACGCCGCCCATCCGGTGCGTCTCATCATCGACGATGCCAAGCACGTCAGCCGTTCTTTCATGGGATCTGTAGCTCTCGTGCAGTATTGCAACACCCCTGCTGAGGACAAGAACATCACTATTCCCGCCGCACCCGACGGCGTGTACGCACTACCAGCCGGTTCAATCACCGTGATTCGCGGGAAGCTGCGGTAGTTTAGCCGATCTATTGTTCCCGATCGAGCCTACACTTCTAAGAACGAATACTGCGGAAGACACTATGACGAGTAAATCAGAAGTCAGCTTCCCAGTTGCCGACAATTGTGAAGTTGGCGAGGATAAGCGCGTTTACCGATCCTAATCCGGGCACAAATCTGTGAGAACCCGACTTATAGTCCGCTGTATGTCCCACCCGGTTTTCGATTTGTCCATCACTCGACTTGCGCTTGGATTTGCCAAGAGTGCACATGGCATCCAGCCCGCAGGGAAGTCGGGAGAATGCAATGTGGCCATCGGCAAGGCTGCTTCCGGAATTTCATTTTTTCTTCCATTCGGCTGCTTTGTCAGGCTTGCCCCAGTCTTGGTAGAGCGTGACAAGCCATCCCCGTGCCAGTTCGAAGTGGTATTGATCGGGGACGGCCATAGAGTCCTTTCGAGCCAGCATCCCTTGATAGCCTTCGAGCAGCATTGGTTCAGCTTGGGTGTATTTCTTCTCTCCCGCGAGGCTGGCGCCCAACAGGCTCTCGGCGCGGAATCGTTGCCAATTACCTGGCTGTATCTTGGAATTAGTATCCAGAGCCTCACGCGCGAGGGGCTCGCTCTCGGCGAATCTCCCCTCTGACACTTCGGCTAGCGCAAGATCGGCGACCGACGCCATCGTATCCGGATGTTCCGAGCCCAAGGCGTGTCGGCGCCCCGCCAGAGTCTGCGCAACGTAAGTCTCGGCTAGTGTGTATTTGCCCTGTCGTTGGTACATGGCAGCAAGAGCCGACAGGGTTTCAAGCGTGTCGGGATGCTCGGGCCCCAAGACCCGGCGCTTGATCTGCAGGGTCTGGCTATCGAGCGCCTCCGCCTGCGCATACCTGCCCTCATCTTGGTTGCGTACGGCCTTGGACCGCGCAGCAGCGCGCATCGAGGGCAAGTTCGCGAACCAACCGCAGGTGCAAGCTGCTATTCGGAGCACCATCGGGCGAACATACTACGAGCTCGGGCTCTTCCCGGAAGCAACAATGCAGTTGGAAAAAGCTCTGGATCTGCAGCGTCGCGTGTCAGGCCCCGAGAACCCGGAAACGCTGGGCATCATGAACAATCTCGGGAACCTCTACGATGATGAGGGCAAGTATGCCGAGGCCGAGGCGCTCGACAACCTGGCTTTGGAATCCAGCGCCGCGTGTTTGGTCCCAAGGATCGCAACACGCTGAGGTCCATGAACAATCTTTCTATCATCTACCGGCACGAGGGCAAGTATGCGCAGGCGGAGGCGCTCCTTAGCGCGGCCCTGGAGATCAAGCGGCGCGTATTGGGTCGCGAGTATCCCAACACGCTAAAGACCATGGGCAATCTGGCCAATGTTTATCACGATGAGGGCAAGTATCCCCAGGCAGAGACGTTCTTTAGCCAGATGCTTGAGATCCAGCGCCGGGTATCGGGCCC
>DATMMD010000022.1:0-50089 GCA_035569875.1 Bryobacteraceae bacterium | reverse complement strand
ATCACGCGCGATCAGTGCGGATGTCCGCGCGAGCCGCCGGAGCGCTTCAGCCTCCCATATTTTGGGTCACAAACCCAAAGGTCGATTTCAACTCCCGTTCAACTCCCATTACCCGTTTCCGAGGGTTTCTTAAGGCTCTTTCAGTTGCCACTCGTGCCTTGTTATTAACTACATAGCCAATGCCAAGTACGCTCATGACCCATTTGATGCTTTCCCTGGTCTACTGGAGATGGTGTAATGTCTCGAAGAATGTCCTACTTCGCCAAACAATGCTTCATAGCCAGTGAATTTCTAAATCGGATCTTAGTCGTCCTACAACGTTTCGACTAGATCCGACAAGCCAGAGTCAAGTCTGACCGATTATGCTCGACGATTTTTCACAATGACCCGATAACCGCCATCGCTGCGGTTGACTCACGGCTCCCCACATGCGGACCATCCGCCCTTTTTGTCACGCCAAACCATCCCGTCCCATTTGGATTTAGCGGATCACGATGATGTCATTGGCGGATCGAACGCCATGCAGAAAACATTGGACGTGGTCCCCTGCGCGGCTTATGCTGACTTCAGACAAGTTCGCTCTGGGCCTCGGAGAGGCTGTTTCGCCAAATGGCGAGCGCCATTTCTCGTCAAGTAGATCGTTTGTTCAAGAGATCCATCCGAACACAACTCTGATGGAGTGACTATGAGTTCAAAGGATTTCAGCGGTGAACTGGGTCAAACTCAGATCTTAACTCTCCCAGAAGCCGCACAAGTTCTTCGTTGTTCGAAGGCCCACTTGTCCAACCTTCTGAACGGCCGCGTTCCTGGCGCGCGTCCACTTCCACATGTCTCGGTCGGACGGAGAAAGCTCATCCGCCGCGAGTCGCTAGAGCTTTGGCTTCACGATGCTGAAAGGGCCTAAAAATGGTAGTATTCGGGAGATGTCAGGATTCATCGCTCTGGACGCAGGAAGGATAATTCATGCGTCGAAAGCGATTTCAACGGGGCAGCATAACGCCCCGAAAACGCAACGGAAAACGCTACTGGTATGCCCAGTGGCGAGACAATGGTCAACCCACGTCCAAGGAACTTGGACTGTGTTCCCAAATGAGCAGGGCGGAGGCCGACGCGTTTCTGGCAGAGGTTCTCCACCCGATCAATGCGGGGGTGTGTGGAGGGACACCGCAGGTATTTACGTTCGAATCTTTCGTGCAGTCCGTTTTCTTCAAGGTACGGCGGCAAGGTTGGAAAGTCTCAACCGCCATGACTTCGGCCGCGCTGATCGAAGGGCATCTCATTCCCGAGCTCGGAACGAAGACTCTTCGAACGATCAGACGCGAGGAGATGCAGGATCTCCTGAATGCGAAAGCGCAGGTGCTCTCGGCGAGCGTCGTGAACCATTTGCGTTTTCATCTACGCGACATCTTCAATCTCGCAGTGAGCGAGCGGGCGGCGGAATTCAATCCAGCGCTCGCTTTGCATACGCCGAAGTGCAAGCCGGGGCGGGAGCGGAAGGTGATGACCGGTGCAGAGGTTCGCTCTGCTCTGGAGGTGTTGCCGTTGCGTGAGCGGCTGATTTTCCGTTTTGGCGTCTTCGAGGGAATGCGTCCCGGCGAAATTCTGGGCCTTCAGCTACAGGATGTTCGAGATCGTTCGATTCTTGTGCGCCGCCGGGTCTATCGTGGTGACATCGACTCGCCAAAAACGATGCGGTCAAAACGGGAGGTCGGCTTAACCGTCGGTACGGCGGCGCTGCTATCCGAGTGGCGCGACATTCTTCCGAACCGCGATGCTACGGCGTGGCTCTTTCCATGCGAACACGGCAAGAAACCACTCGGCCGCGACAACATCTGGAGACGAAACCTCCAACCCGCATTTGAAAAAATCGGGCTGGGATGGGCGAGCTTCCAGGTGCTTCGCCGCACCTACGCAACTCTGAGCCGGGAGGCGGGCGTCGATGCAAAGACCCGCGCGGATCAGATGGGTCATCACGTCGATGTCAGCGAGAACGAATACGCCGTGACGAATCTGGCAGCCAAAATCGAGGCTGGCCGGAAGCTGGAGGCGGCGATCTAATGGCTACCAATCGAATCGAGCCCGGTTGCCATAGGAATCGCCTCCAGATCCCTTATCGCAGTAATCGCAGTAAACTCTGTCGTCGGATGGTCTGTAAGTTATTGATTTATGGAGCGGGAGACGGGACTCGAACCCGCGACGTCCAGCTTGGGAAGCTGGCATTCTACCACTGAATTACTCCCGCTTTCTGTCAAATCAGCTATTTACCTGAATCCAATGGACTTCTTAGACCGGGACCCAGTCTATTCCGTCCATGCTATCTATCCATCACTACCCGTTTGGATGCCAAAAGGGACAGCAAAACAGACAGCACAGCAGCCTCAGAATCGCGCATATCGCCATTCCCATGCTGTCCGTTCATGCTGTCAATTTCGCTCTCCAAAGCTTATTCCAGGCATAATATAGCACACGAGTTCCGTGCCGCGTTGATGCCCAGGGCCCTCGCCAATCACAGCCCGCGCGGCGCCAAGACGGAGGAAGCATGGCACCACGGCGCAAATCAGAGTCGAGTTCGTGTTCACGGGACCCTGCAAATCTTCTACCAAGTTTGGTTTTAGACGAACGGATCTCCGGTACGAGACGGTGGCTTCGGCCAAACCCATTCGGCAGTCACTCCTGCTGCCGCGGCCACACTTACTTGATGAGCCAAGAAATCGTCGCCGATCCAGCTTCAGAAGCATGTAAGTCCTCGTCGTTCTTGTTGACCCCGAGTGCTCCGCCGCACAGTGACAGCAAACGATATAAGAACCAACTCCGCTGGATGCAGTGCAGGATCAGCGGTTCAGGAGACTCCATCGATGCCCCGTCGTCCAGCGCGATTACTGGCTCCGCTCCGGTGTCTTTTTCCCGCTTCTGTCCGCTTCTTTCGCACACCGGCGATTACGACCCAGCCGCTCTCTTTAGCCCTAAAGATGGCGGAACGTCCGACGTTACCGGCTGCCCCTGTAACAAGGCGAATTCCAGTCTGTCCTGCGATGGCAAGCTCCGCCCATTGCGCGCCCGTCATCGCAACGGCGGGCACGGCAGCGGCCTCGATGACGTCGATTCGATCGGGAATCCTGGCGAGACCTTCTGCCTTCACGACACACAGGGAGGCATATGTCTGCACGGCGTTGGCGAAAACGTGACCACCGGCAGCAAAGTTCCGCACGCCCAGTCCAACCACCTCGACAATGACAGTGCGAAGCCGGCACTTCGGCTTACGCTGGCTAGAACCGCCTATGCTTCCATCTCGCACGCCCTGGCGAAGCGTCTCGCTGCAGTAGCGCAGCGCGATGTCGCATTTTCGGCCGATCGGAGAACGACTAGGCATAGGTCGAACCAAACGAAACCATGCTGTGGAGGTCATTTCAATGGCCGCGCACCCAAAATGAGTATCTCCACCAGTCTGCGCGCGCTTTGCTGCCAGTCAGGGCTGGTCGACACATTGGCGACGCCGATGAGAGCCCGAAGAAGATCGATCGGATCGAGATCCTTCCGTACATCGCCGCTCTTGATCGCCCGCTTCACGAGTGCGCGAATCGCTTCCCAAATCTGGCCGTACGACGCTTCGAACACCCTTTTCGGATCGCCGACCAGCGAGTTGAGCACAGGGGCGATGATCTGTTTCGCGGCGATGTAGTCGACGAACAGTAGCATCCAGGCCCGCAAGGCTTCCACCGGAGGCAGGGTGTCAGCAAACTTCCGTTCTGCGGCAGCGAGCTTTTCGACCTCTGTACGATACACCGCCTCCAGAAGGTCTTCGCGCGTCGGAAAGTGGCGATACAAGGTTCCAGGGCCGACGCCCGCGTCCTTGGCGATCTCGTCGAGGCTGGCGCTCACGCCGGACTGAGAGAACGCCTGCTTTGCTATTTCCAGAATGCGCTCCCGATTCCGCTGCGCATCGGTGCGGGGCTTTCGGGCCTTAGATTGTGAAGGTTTCGTGGCCATTCAAAAAAAAAACTTCTAACCGGAGACACTCTCCGGTAATCTATTTATGCGGAGACTAACTCCGTTTTATCAGATTCGTGATGGCTGAGCAATAGATGCCGTCAGGGGAGGAAAAAAATGCGTATCTTTGTTACCGGAGCCACCGGCTTTATCGGTTCTGCCATTGTTCCAGAGCTCATTAACGTGGGCCATCAAGTGCTGGGCCTCACGCACTCGGATGCCGGCGCCAAATCGCTTACGGCCGCGGGCGCCCAGGTACATCGCGGCGATCTTAGCGACCTCGAAAGCCTGCGCAAGGGCGCGGACCTGTCGGACGGCGTGATCCACACGGCCTTCATTCACGATTTCTCGAGGTTCCAGGAAGTTTGCGAGGTAGACAGGCGCGCCATCGAGGCCTTGGGCTCGGCGCTTGCCGGCTCCGGCCGCCCATTGCTCGTCACCTCGGGGACGGCCATGGCAAACGGTGCTGAGGGTCGCCCTGCGACAGAACTGGATACGCCGGAAAGTTCCCACGCGATTCCGCGGGTGGCTTCGGAGCTGGCGGCGGCTGCGTTCGCGGCAAAGGGCGTGCGTGTGGGGGTGATGCGCCTTCCCCAGGTTCACAACACCTTCAAGCAAGGGCTCGTCACTTATGCAATTGAAATCGCTCGACAGAAAGGCGTGTCCGCTTATATTGGCGACGGACGCAACCGCTGGCCGGCGGTGCACGTCCTCGACGCGGCTCGTGTCTACAGGCTGGCGTTGGAAAATCTGGAAACAGGCGCGAGGTATCACGCGGTGGCCGAAGAGGGAGTGCCCATGCGCAATATTGCGGAAGTCATAGGCCGAGGCCTGAAGGTCCCGGTCATTTCCGTATCTCCGGAAGGGGCACCTGCCCATTTCGGATGGCTCGCCGCCTTCGCCGGTCGAGACCTTCCGGCCTCAGGCGCACTCACCCAGGAACGGCTGGCATGGCGCCCGGCCGGGCCTGGATTGATCACCGATCTCGAACAAATGCGCTATCACGAAACTGAGACCGACGTCGCATCCACGGCGCCTGCGAGAGCCCACCGTTGATCGATAGATATTGGTCGAATTGAAATAGGGAGGATTGAACGATGCAAATCAAGGATCGCGTTTTCATTGTCACGGGCGCTTCGTCGGGGATCGGCCGCGCGACAGCGATCGCACTGTCTGATCGCGGCGCGAAAGTCGCCCTGCTCGCTCGCAGCACCGATGCGATACAAGAGTTGGCGCGGAAGCTTCCAGGCAGCTTGCCTGTCACCGTAGACATGACGCAGTTTGATCGAGTGCGGGAAGCCGTAGGCGACGTGCACCGGCATTACGGCCGTATCGACGGACTCGTAAACAATGCGGGGCGCAGCTATGCGGCCGCAGTAGAGGAAATCGATCCCGCACTTTTTGACGAAATCTTCCACCTCAACGTGTTGGGGCCCATTATCGCAATGCAGGCTGTGATTCCGCTGATGCGCGCGCAAGGCGGCGGAAGCATCGTGAACATCAATTCGGGGACCGCGTTCATGACTGTTCCGCAATACAGCGTTTACTCGTCTTCGAAGCGTGCGCTTCTTGGATTCAGCCTCACGGCGCGCGCGGAATTGGAAAAGGATCGCATCCTCGTCAGTGAAATCTACCCGTTCATCACGGCGACGAACTTTGGAAACAACAGGATTGGGAATCCCGCCGGCGGGGGACCATCGGCCAATTACACCGATGGCGACAAGCCCGAATTCGTCGCCGGCCTCGTTCTGCAAGCGATCGAAGAAGGGCAGGCCCAGTACTTCGCGAATGATCGGCTCCGCAAAATGGCTGGGGCCGGGGGCTAGGAGTGCGCCGCGTTTGCGCCGGATCTCCATCGTGAGCTGAGGCAGAGAGGATGCAAAAAAAACTGTCGCCCTAATCACCGGGGCTAACAAAGGAATCGGTCTTCAAATCGCGAAGGATCTTGCGACGCAGGGCTTCCTCGAGCTCGTCGGGTCACGCAATCTTGAGGATGCCGAGGAGCGCATCCGGAACGAGTTCGGCCGTCTCGACGTGCTCGTGAACAACGCGGCCGTCTCGCATGCGGGCAAGCCCCCGGAAAGTCGCTTGAGGAGATTGCCAAGTCGGGGCGCCTGCGAGCGCGACACTGCAAAGCGCAGGCCTCGGCTCTCTATCTCTTCTTCTACTATGTCGGCGAGAGCATCGTCGGATCCTGCGCGGGCTACAGCCTCAACGGCAGCGCTCCCCTTGATCGATATAGGTCCCGTGATCGATTATCGAAAGCTGGATCGTGGCGCAATAACTTCCCGCGCGAGTCTCGACGGATCGCATTCGAACTTTCGGTTCTTCCTGGGACCGCTTGGCGAACGCCTCCGCGATGACGCGACCACTCATGGAAGCGGGCGCCTTCACGCCTTCGAGTGCCAAGACCGTAGGCGCAATATCGAAATTGGCCGTCGGAGCGTGGACAACGGTCCGGCGTTTGAAATCCGGACCCCACAGCACTAGCGGCGTGTGGATCATAAACGGATTCAGCCCCCCATGACCGCTCCTTCCGGCCACACTGTGCTGCATATTGGTGGTCGCAATCCGTTGCAAACCGGGGAAGCCGAAAGCGTTTCGGTCCGATGTCCATTGGTAGGTCACGATGACGTCCGCGCCGCGCGACGGCCTGCACTCATTTATCAATTCGAGCGAAAACGTGCCCGGCACCCACCCGAGATCGCGGCCTGGTTGGCACTGGACAGCGGCGCCCTTAGGCTGTTGCGAGGCAGTAAAGATTAGATCCACGCCGTCAGTTTTCTGGAGCTGCGAGACGAGTCCGCGGATCAATTCGGGATCGTGGGCTTTCACGTAAAGGAGAGTCGAAGCTCCGTTGTTCGCGGCGATGACGCCGGCCGCATTCCCTGTCGCCTGGATCGCGCCGTTCAAGTCCACCGGGTCGGGCTCGCCACCAAAGCCGTGATCGGCGGTCACGATGATATCAGCGGTATTCTCGAGGCCCAACTCGCGCAGCCGGGTCATCAGAAGGCCAACCTGCTGATCCATACTCTTGAGGACTGCTGTCGCCTCGGGCGATCCGACGCCGAATTTGTGCTGTGTATCGTCTGGCTCGGTCAACCAATCGACAATCACGCGCGGGTGCAATTCCGATAGAACATATTCGCGAAGCACGCGTTCGGCCCACACGAGCGACGGAATTCCTTCACCCGACTTTACGGCTCCGAAGCGCTGCTGAATCTCGCGATCGATCTTGTCTGGATATGCCACGCGGTGGCCGTCCTCGAAACCGCCGTTGATCAGAACGCCTGTGCCCGACGGTGCCATCGGGTTAATGAGGAAACCACCGCCGGTGGATCCGGAGCTGATACCTACGAAGGGGAGACCAGCGCCCTGGAGCGCTTCGGCCATGGTCGTGACAGGCAGTGTGCGCCCGCCCGAGACCTCGGCTAGTTTCATCAGATTTTTGTAATTGGCGGTGTCGAAGGCTTTGGACGCGACGCCTTCGACGTACATCGTGTTCGAGATGATGCCGTGGACAGCTGGAACAGTTCCGGTGGAAATGCTGGCCGAGTTCACACGGGTCACGGTCGGGAAAACCGAATGGGAATTGTCGCACCACACGCCTTCATTTTTTAGGCGAAAGAGATTGGGCGTGATGTCGCTCGAAATCGAATCGGGCCGAAAGCCATCGATTACCAGAATGATCAGTAATGCGAGCCGCATTCGCCTACCTGGAACTCTGGCTGGAGGCTGGTGCCATCATCCAATCCCAATGTTGGCCAGCGGCGTCGACGATGGGTTTAACATGTTCCTGCAGCAGGTAGCGGTCGCCGGCTAACCGGTTCGCCGCTTCCTCGACGCGCCGCAAATAATCGGCCCGGCTTGGATAGCGCTCTTCGATGGACGGCCGGGGATCGCCCCTCTTCTCGCGTTCCGCCCGCGTCTTCGCAAACGGAATGAACGATCCGGCCATCGCAATCAGCGTGTCGGGCGCCCCGATGGACTCACTGCGAAATGCCCAATCGCAATAGGTGCCCAGCGGCACGGCCTGCTCGGGCAGACGAATCCCGCCAATATCGTTCCCATCGCTGTCGACCTGCGGGACCAGGAATGGCAGCGCCGAGAACGGTCCCGGCACGTCGGCGCGATAACCGCCGGGCACGTGGAGCGGCCATTGCAGGCCGCGCAGATTCGGATATTGAATTTTGGCTTGGGCCACAAGCGTGGCGTCGGAAAGCATAGGATGCTTGCTGGCCGGCGGAGCGACGCCTTCCCGCACCCAGCGATCCAGGGCAATCAGTAGCGCCTGCTGGGCCCAGCGATAGTCGTTAGGATTGGATTTGAGCTGGCCACCGTTGTCGCTCGGCGGCCATGAGCCAGAGCTGTGCTGCGTGCCGGCAAGCGTGTAGACCCGGACATTGGGCGGGTCCTCCAGATCCGTAGCGCCATCCATCGACAGATGCCGCAGCGCGGCGACACGGCCCCGGTCCCAATACTCGGAGCCCGTGTCCACCAGAAACATTTTCGGCTCCTGACCGGAGGGCACCCGAGCTCCCAATCCATCGCGCTTGCCGGTGACTGGATCGGTGGTGGTCTCATATCGAATCGGAAACTTGGTTTGCGTGAACGATCCGAGTTCGTTGGGCTGCGCGAACCGCTGGTTAAAGCTTCCCATTCCGGTTGCTCCGGTCTGGATGAAGAGCGCGTCGATTGCCTGGCGCCCCTGTTCATCGGTGGTGAACCCTTCGTACACCAAATGGCGCTGATATCGTCCAACCTGCGACGCGCCGTAGGTGTACACATACTTGCCGTGAATTACGGCATCGGATTTGTACTTTAGAGCCGAGGCCAGGTCTCGAATCGCGGCGAATCCCAATCCCGCCACCGGAGGATTCTGCGACTCGTAGTCGAGTTGGTAAGTCTGCCCGGCTCGAAAGCCGCCCTTCAGCGTGATCCAGTGCGGATCGCTAACCAGCTTGCCGTTTTCCATGCGGCCGAACTGCCAGTCGTCGCGCGAGATCAAGCGTGGAGCGGACATAAAGCCCTCGCGCTCGGTCAGGCGGTAAGCGGTGCTGCCAAGATCAACTGGCGGATAAGCGTGCGTGAAGAAGCCCGAAGCGTACTCGAAGGAATCGCTCCGCTTGTCAGGAATAAACCACGGGCTGACCCAGCCGGTGATCGGACGGCCATGGTCGGTCGCAACTGGCACGTCCAGGCCGATATGAGCTTTGTCCCTCGGGACATCAAATTGCCAGCCGACGGCCACCAATGTAAAACCTTGACGGAGCAGCAGGCCGTCGCCGAAGTCGGCCTCGCTTGAAGGATCAGCCGATCCTTTCGCGTGATCGAAGGCGGGAAGCAGTCCCTTGTTGCCGCGGTTCACGACATCGAGTAACAGGACGCCATTCCCATGCGAGGGGTCCTTCGGTTTAATGATGAACAGGTCGGACGAGAACTCCACCTTGCCCTGGGCATTCCGTGGCGCTTTATCGAGATCGGCGATGATCCGGTTGTGCGGATTATCCGGCGAGACGGCGAAATAGACTTTACCGGTTAGCTTTTCATACACCCCGGTCGCGCCAAAAGCCTTTCCGCCGAGCACGTCCTCACGGCTCGATATTTCAACACGGGTGACTTCGCCTTGCATCGCTGCGGGCGCGAAGCCTATCATCAGCGCCGCGATAGCCATCGTTACAGTCGTCGGAATGGATGTTTTCATGGGCTTGCTCCTCTCTCGATGTGGAGGCAGTATACACTAGTTTATGCTTCGCCCTAAACCAGCGTGGCTTGAGCCATTATTTCCCTGGCCGCAACACCAACTACTCGTTAACGGCCGCAACATGGCCTATATCGACCAAGGCGATCACGCTGGACGTCCTGTGCTTTTGTTATCCGGAAACCCGACCTGGGGCTTTCTCTATCGCGATTTCATCGCACCTCTTACGTCGGCGGGTTTTCGCGCCATCGCTCCCGATTGGATCGGCGCCGGTTATTCCGATCATCCCCGTGTCGACGCCGCATTGACGCTTGCGCATCATATCGCGGATCTCGTCTCCTTGATCGATCAACTCGGTCTGCGAGGGTTCGTCATCGTGGGCCAGGATTGGGGTGGCCCGCAAGGCATCGGCGCAGCGCTCCAGCGCGTCGAGAAATTATCAGCGGCGGTCCTGATGAACACCTGGCTCTTCACCGATCTCATTAGCAAGTTCCATTCGTCGCCGCGGCCCTGGACCACCTGGCACGCCCCAGTCATCGGTCAGTTCTTTATGAAGCGCCATAAAGTCCTCTCGCAGCACGGGCCCACTGCCACCACCATCCGCGGACTGACTGGCGACGAAGCGCGCGCCTACCATCATGTGTTCGACGAGCCCGATTCCGATCATGTGGTCCTCACTTGGCCGCGCACCATTCCCATGCGCGAAGGCGACCGCGGCTTCGCCGACATGCAAGCCATTCAGCGGCGTTTGCCTGAGCTGGCCAAGATTCCGACGCTGCTGCTCTGGGCTCCCGGTGACGAGGTATTCCCCATCGAATTCGGCAACCGCCTGAAAGAGCTGCTCCCGCACGCCGAAGGACCCATCACTTTCGATCGCGCCCGGCATTTCCTGCAAGACGATCGCGGCCCGGATCTTGCGAATGCGACGGTCGCATTCCTCACCCGCACTGCCGGATCGAAGCTGTGAATTTCATCAGGCCCTCCGAAGAAGAACTCGCCGGTCAGCGACCCGATCCGCTGCTATGGGAGCAAGAGCTCGATGTCCGTCCGGATGTTGCCGAGGCCATCGAACGGGCCGCCGGCATTCGCGCGGGCCGGGTTTACTGGCGCTCCAGACACGATCATCTGTATGCTCTCGAGCTGGCGGATCTCGGCCGCGGCCGTCCATCCATGGCAATGGTCTACGGTCATTGGGATCGCTTTGAGCCGCGCCCGCCGGAGCACGAGATCGATGCCGATCTGCTCGCGCTCTCAATGTGGATCGCCGAAATCGCGCCCAGCCTGAATCCCCAAGACGTCTCCAAGGTCGCGCTTTTCGCAGGCGTCAAAACCACATGGCCTGAAGGATCTGTGCTGCGAACTCCCGATGATCGCTTCACGAAACTTCCCGGCTATCCCTACGAACCGAAGTATGTCGAAGTGGAAGGTTTACGAATGGCTTATGTCGAGCATGGCTCGGGCGATCCGATCCTGATGCTGCACGGCGAGCCGACCTGGAGCTATCTGTACCGGCACATGATACCGCCCGTCGCTAGCGTGGGCCGCGTCATAGCACCGGATTTGATCGGCTTCGGACGCAGCGACAAGCCAGTGGCGACCAACGCTTACAGCTATAAGTCGCACACACGTTGGCTTCGAGCGTTTATCGAAGCGCTGGATCTGAAAAACGTCACGATGGTCTGCCAGGACTGGGGCGGCTTACTCGGTCTTCGCATTCTTGCCGAGCAACCTGAGCGATTTGCCCGATTGGTGGCCATGAACACCGGCATCTCGATCGGTGAGCCGCCCAGCGAGGCGTTCGAAAAATGGCGGCGCTTTTCGCAAGGTATAGAGTCGCTCGACGTCCCGTGGCTCATGCGCAATACGATCAAAAAGCGGCAGCTCAGCGACGCCGAGGCGGCGGCCTACGGAGCGCCGTTTCCATCGAAGGAATATCAGACCGCCGCGCTCGTGTTCCCTCGCCTGGTTCCGATCCGCCGAGACCATCCGGGTGCTTTCGAAAACCGCGTCGCCGTCGAGCGCTTGAAGACGCTCGACCTGCCGGTGTTGCTCGCCTGGGGTGCAGAGGACGCTATCACCTCGCCGGCCGAGCCTTTCTTGCGATCGCTATTTCGCAATGTTGCACCGCCGTTGTGGATTCCGGGCGCAGGCCACTTCATTCAAGAAGACGCTGGCCAAGAGGTCGCCGGGCACATTGTCGAGTGGATGCGTGAGACTCCTCGACGTTTCTAGAGATCGGTTATGTTATCCTTTGCCGGAGGAAAGGATCGTCTTCACGTGGACCGAAAAAAAGCGAGCGATTTTCCGCAAGAGTTACTGAACCTCTTTGATCTTTACGTTCACGGCGACATCCCACGCCGCGACTTCCTGGAGGGCGCGAAAAAGTTCGCGGTCGGCGGCCTCACGGTAACCGGAATCTTCGAGGCTCTCCGCCCCAATTACGCCTGGGCGACTCAAGTCCCGAAAGATGACCATCGCATCAAGGCCGATTACGCTACGGTCGAGTCGCCGCAGGGCAACGGAAGTATTAAGGGCTATTTGGTCCGTCCCGCGAAGAGTGGAAAGTATCCAGGCGTGCTGGTGGTCCACGAGAATCGAGGTCTGAATCCTTATATAGAAGATGTGGCGCGTCGTTTAGGAACCGACAATTTCATCGCCTTCGCGCCTGACGGTCTAACCAGCGCCGGCGGCTACCCGGGCGACGACGAAAAAGGCGCGCAGGTTTTCCAACAGGTGGACAAGCCCAAGATGACCGAAGACTTTATAGCATCCGCCCGTTGGCTCAAAGCGCGTTCCGATTGCACCGGCAAGATCGGCGTGGTCGGATTCTGTTTCGGTGGCGGCATCGCCAACACGCTCGCGGTGCGGATGGGCTCGGACCTCTCTGCCGCGGTTCCTTTCTATGGTGCGCAGCCCTCCGCCGCCGACACCGCCAAGATTAGAGCAGCGCTTCTGATTCACTACGCCGGACTCGACACGCGCATCGATGGCGGTTGGCCCGCCTACGAGCAAGCTCTGAAGGCCAATAATGTGAACTACACCGAATACATGTACGAAGGCGCGAATCACGGTTTCCATAACGACACCACGCCTCGTTACGATGAAGCGGCGGCCAAGCTGGCCTGGCAGCGCACGGTCGATTTTTTCAACAAGTACCTCAGGGCTTGATGCATTGATTCAGGACTTGCGCTACGGACTCCGCATGCTCGCGCTCGGCATTGGCGTCAACAGCGCGATATTTAGTGTTCTGAATGGCTGGCTGCTGCGGCCGCTTTCCGTACCCGCGCCCGAACAAATCATCTTGAAACTCGTTGCACGACAGGGATTGTTGCTGGTGGTCGCCGGCCTGGCTGTTGGACTGATCGCTGCTTGGGCGCTTACCCGCGCAATGGCCAGCCTGTTGATCGGTATCGGTGCGACCGACCCCCTGACCTATCCAACGGTCGCCATACTGTTGTCCGTCGTTGCACTGGCAGCCTGCTGGATTCCAGCCCGGCGCGCGCTCCGCGTGGATCCCATGGTGGCTTTGCGATATGAATGATAGACGGCGCTAAAACGCCAGGAGAATTGCTATGGATCGAAGAACCTTCATACAACTTGCCGGACTACCTGCCGTTGCAGCCGGGTCCGCTAGTGCTCAAACGTCTCCCAACTCCTCTGCTGCTCGCATGAAAGTGGGAACGCAGCACGGCCACTCGGACGAAATTTTGCGGGTGATCGGGGCCTTCGGCGTCAATCACATCTGCAGCGGGCTGCCTTCGGCCAAATTTGATGAAAACTGGTCGGTCGAGGGTCTCACTAAACTGCGCGAGCGCGTCGAATCATTCGGAATTAAGCTCGACGCCGTGCCACTGCCTCTCAGCTCCAGCTACATTACGAAGGCCGAGAACCCGAATATCATTCTGGGCAAGAGTCCCGAGCGCGACCGCGAGATCGACGACATCTGCCAGATGATCCGCAATTGCGCGAAGGCGGGCATCCCGGAGGCGAAATACAACCTCACGATTTTGGGTGTGGTCCGCACTGGCACCAGTCCGGGCCGTGGCCGCGCGCGTTATAGCACTTTCGTCTACGATCAGGCCAAGCAGGACCCACCGCTTACCGAAGCCGGTGCGGTCAGCGAAGAAATGATGTGGGATCGCATCACCTACTTTCTGCGGCGAGTCGTTCCGGTTGCTGAAGAATACAAAGTGAGGATCGCCTTGCATCCGCACGACCCGGCTATGCCGCGCGATCGCGGATTCCGCGGCGTACATCGCGTCCTCGGCAGCGTGGACGGGCTCAAGCGCTTCATCGACATAAATCCCAGCCCGTATCACGGTCTTAATTTCTGCCAGGGCACGGTGTCGGAGATGCTGCAGAATCCTAAAGTCGAGATCCACGATGTCATCCGCTACTTCGGTTCACGCAAGAAAATCTTCAATGTCCATTTCCGCAACATCCGCGGCGGTTTTCTGAACTTTCAGGAAACCTTCCCCGACGATGGCGATGTCGATTTCATTCAGACCATCAAGACTTACAAAGAAGTCGGCTACGACGGCATGCTGATGCCCGACCACGTCCCCCGCATCGAAGGCGACACCAACGGTTATCAGGCCTTCGCTTACGCGTTCGGTTACATCCAGGCTTTGATCCAGATGGTTTATGCATGAGTGCGCTCAATACCGCGCGCGGGCCAATCGATACCGCGCAGCTCGGCGTTACGCTCATGCACGAGCACATCTTCATACTCTCCACCGAGATCATGCAGAATTATCCCGAGGCCTGGGGCGATGAAGAGCGCCGTATTGATGACGCCGTAGCCCGCTTGGACGAACTTGCTTCGCACGGCGTTCATTCCGTCGTCGATCTCACCGTGATCGGCCTGGGCCGCTACATCCCGCGCATCCAGCGCGTCGCCCAGCGAACTAAAGTGAACATCGTCGTCGCCACCGGCATCTACACCTATAACGACATTCCGTTCTACTTCCACTTTCGCGGTCCGGGTACGGTGCTCGACGGTCCGGAGCTGATGGTCGAGATGTTCGTGCGCGACATCCGGCGAGGGATCGCCGATACCAACGTCAAAGCCGGCATTTTGAAATGCGCGACCGATGCGCCGGGTGTCACGCCGGGCGTGGAGCGCGTCCTGCGAGCCGTCGCTCAGGCGCATCGCGAAACCGGGGTCCCGATTTCCACCCACACTCACGCGCGCTCTAGACGCGGCCTGGAGCAACAGCGCATTTTCCGCGAAGAAGGCGTCGACCTTTCACGCGTCGTCATAGGCCATTCGGGCGACACCACCGAAATCGATTACCTGGAAGAGCTGATCGCCAATGGCTCTTACTTGGGCATGGACCGTTTTGGCATCGATACCATCCTGCCCTTTGAGGATCGCGTGAACACCGTGGCGCGGCTGTGCGAGCGCGGCCACGCCGGGAAGCTGGTCCTGTCGCACGATGCCGCGTGCTTCAACGATTGGCTGCCCGAGCGCGATCTGCCGGCCGTCCTTCCCCGCTGGAACTTTTTGCACATCCACAACGATGTGATTCCGGCGCTGAAGCAGCGTGGAGTCACCGATGAGCACATCCGGATCATGCTGGTCGACAATCCGCGAGCCATCTTCGAGAAGCAAGGCGCATATTAAGGATGACTTATCCCTTCGATCGATCCGGTGTCACTCGCGGCGTCGGCAACATCGCCCGCTACTCCGGGCTCGCGAATTCCCTTCTTGAAATGCTCCGGGCCACAGTTGACCGGACTCCCGGCAACGAAGCGATCGTCGAGATCGGTGGTGAGCGCATCAATTATCGCGAGCTGTGGGACCGCTCGGCGCGTGTCTCCGGGGGCCTGAAGAGACAAGGTGTCCAGCGCGCCGATCGTGTGGCCCTCCGCCTTGGCAACAGTATTGACTGGTGCGTCGCGTTCTGGGGATCGCTCATGGCGGGCGCGATCGCAGTGCCCGTGAATACGCGCTTCAGCGAGCCCGAGGTCGAGTATGTGATCACCGATTCGGGCTCGCGCTTCATCTTTCTGCCTGACCAGCCCCTGCCATCCGATGATCCGTTCGTCGCCGAGGGTTTAGCGCAGCCCGACGTCGCCGCCATCTTCTACACCAGCGGAACCACTGGCTTTCCGAAAGGCGCGATGACTACGCACGAGGGGTTTTTGTCGAATATAGAAACGTGCCGGCGCGTGGCCGGGCTTCCGAATGACGGCACCCTGCGTACTCTCGTATCGGTCCCGCTTTTCCACGTCACTGGATGCAACAGCCAGTTACTGCCGAGCTGCGAATCCGGCGGCGCGACCGTCATTATGCCGGCCTTCGAGGTGCAAGCTTTCCTGCGGGCCATCAATCTGGAGCGGATCAACTCAGTCACCACAGTGCCCGCCATTTTCTGGATTGCGATTAACCAGCCCAATTTCGCTGACATCGACACAACCGGCGTTCGCTGGGCAATGTACGGCGGTGCGCCCATCGCGCCCGATCTGGTAGGGCGAATTATGCAGGCGTTTCCCAGCGCTCGCGTCGGCAACGGCTTTGGATTGACCGAGACCTCCTCGGTCGCGACCTTCCTTCCGCACGAGTTCTCGTACATTCGACCCGATTCAGTGGGCTTTGCGGCGCCGGTCGTCGACCTGGACCTTTTTGAGCCCGACTCAGACGGCGTTGGCGAGCTGCTGGTGCGCGGGCCAAACGTCGTGAAGGGCTACTGGAACAAGCCCGAGGCGACCGCGCAGACCTTCGTCAATGGCTGGCTGCATACCGGCGACCTCGCTCGCATCGATAAAGGCGGCTTCGTGCAGATTGTCGACCGCAAAAAGGACATGGTCAACCGTGGCGGTGAAAATGTCTACTGCGTGGAGGTCGAAAACGCCCTATGCGCGCATCCCGCCGTATTCGAGTGCGCAGTCATGGGCGTCCCCGATACGATGATGGGCGAAAAGGTCGGTGCCGTTGTGGTTTTGAAACCCCGCGCCAAAGCGGAGCCGCGTGAGATCTGCGAGTTTCTAAGAGGCCGTTTGGCCGACTTCAAAATCCCGCAGTTCGTGATTATTCGCGCCGACCCGCTGCCGCGCAACCCAGGCGGTAAGATTCTAAAGCCGCGATTGCGGAAAGAAGCCGTCTGGGGGCCGTCGCTGCGGTAGCCCGTACTCCCTTTACACTACAAAAGAGCCGCTCACTGAAACTAGGTTCGCAGAAGTACTAGGGGCGATTTGCGTGCAAATAGGCGGAATTGCCGTCTAGCAACTCTTACTCCTATGGACTAAGGTTGATAAGTAGCTCGATGGAAACCCGCACGCCACAGGCCCGCGCCACCACCGTCCGCCTTTACGCCGTGGGCGCCATTTTCCTGGTGCCGCTGTCGATCGGCGTGCTCCTGGTCAATAGCAGTGCCAGCCAGAACGACCATGCCAATGAGATCAGCCGCGACGTTGCCAGCATGTACGCGCAGGGCATCGATTTTTCCAAGACGGAAAACCGCAATATTGTTTTGCGAGCGGCGGAAGGGTTGGGCGTGCATATCGATCAAGGCCAGGGAGTTTTGATCATCAGCAAAATCCGCGTGGTTCACGATTCAGATTGTTCCGCTGACCAGCCTGCGAGCTGCCCAAACAAAGGATTCGCAGTCGTCACGCAACGGTATGTGATGGGCAATGCCGGGTTGCGGCCCAGCTCCTTCGGTACCCCGGCGAAGATCGACGCCGCCACCGGGAACGTTCGGAATTGGGCCACCGATGTCACGGCCCGCGCCCAGGACTTCACCACCCATCTGAACGCTGGTGAATTCACTTATGCCGCCGAGTGCTACCTGGCTGCACCCGAGGCGCGCACCGGCGTCTACTCACGATCGATGTTCTGAGACAACGCGCCCGATATCAACGGTAGGCACGCCTGGCAGCAGGCGCTCATCCGGCAACGGCTCACCCACCTGACCCCGGATCGGTACCACGCCGGCCCAGATAGGCATCGAGTAATCCTCTTCATCGTCCACTGGAGGACCAGAGCGGACCTTGGCCGAAACTTCCTCCAGCGGCAGCGCCAGAACGCTGGTGGCCTTCAACTCCTGATCGGTGGGCTGCCGTGCCTCTTCCCACCTGCCCGCCAAGATGTGATTGGTGAAGCATCGGAGCGCCGCCCGTTTCTCCTCCGGATCGGTTACCAGACGGGCTTTACCGAGCACCACCACGGAGCGATAGTTCATCGAATGATGGAAGACCGAACGCGCCAGCACGAAACCGTCGACCAGCGTGACCGTTACGCAAACATCCACACCTTCGCCGGCCGATCGCAACATACGGCTGGCGGCCGATCCGTGGATGTATAGCTGATCGTCAAAGCGCGCATACCCGGTGGGAATGACAAATGGTTGGCCGTCCGTCACGAAACCCACATGGCAGATATAGCCTTCGTCGAGAATGGCGTGTACCTGCTCTTTGTCATAAGTGCCGCGTTTGGGGAGCCGCCGCACCTGAGTTCGGGGGGTAGGAGTGTAGGTATCCATCGTGGTTCCACTATACTTCGAAGAGTGGTCGCCCGAAAGAGCCACTTCTTGTAAACTGGAGCAGTCCACTTATGCGCGTAGCCATGACCCTGCAGCGGGCCTCGCCGGTGCCCCTTCATCGGCAGATTTACGAACAGTGGCGTACTGGGATTCTGACCGGCCGTTTTCACCGCGGCGAGCGCGTTCCCTCCACGCGGGAACTGGCGGCTACACTGGCGGTTTCGCGCAGCACCATCACAGAATCGTACGAGCAGCTCATCGCGGAAGGGTACCTGGATGCCGCGCACGGCTCGGGCACATTTGTCTGCCATGAACTTCCGGACGACGCGTTGCGGCCCAGTCGCGCCCGCACCACGATTAAGGACGACCAGCCGGCGATCCGCCTTTCGCGTTACGGCGCCGGGCTTCGTGATGATTTTCTCTACCCTGAAACTCCCCCTGGATTCATCCGCTTCACGCACTGGAGGCCGGACTTGGAGCGCTTTCCATTTGCCCTGTGGCGCAAGCTGGTGATGCGGCATCTGCGTGCGGCCAAGCACGAATTGTTCGATTACCGCGAGCTATTCGATTACCCGGAACAATCCGCCGGTTATCAACCGCTCCGCCGTGAAATCGCGGCCTACGTGGCGCGCTCACGGGCGGTTCGCTGCACGCCGGAGCAAGTGGTGATCGTGAACGGATCGCAGCAGGGGCTGGACCTGTGCGTCCGGCTGCTGATAGATCCTGGCGACGAAGTTGCCTTCGAAAACCCCGGCTATCAGGGAGCCAGTAGGATCTTCCAAGCCCACGGGGCGCGGCTTCGCCCGGCCCGCATCGATAGCGACGGAATCGTGACCGGAGATCTCGGCCGTAAAGCCCGGCTGGTTTACGTGACGCCTTCGCACCAGTTTCCGACCGGCGTTTCTATGTCGCTGGCGCGAAGGCTGGAACTGATCGAGTGGGCGCGCGGTCAGGGAGCCGCGATCATTGAGGACGACTACGACAGCGAATATCGTTACAGCGGCGCTCCCCTTCCCTCGCTGCAAGGTTTGGCGCACGGCGTTCCCGTAATGTACATCGGCACCTTTTCGAAGGTCATGTTTCCTGGATTGCGAATCGGCTATGTCATCGCGCCGCCCCGTTTCGTCACCGCTCTGAAGCGCGGGAAATGGTTGGCCGACCGGCACACGTCGCTGCTCGACCAAGCCGCGCTCACCGATTTCATCCACGAAGGCCATCTGGAGCGGCACATCCGGCGGATGCGCCGATTGTATGGGCGCCGGCGGGAGGTTCTGGTGGAAGCGCTGGCGCGTCATTTCGGGGATAGCGCCAAAGTGCGAGGCGATGCCGCGGGAATGCATCTTCTGGTGCGTTTCGAAGATGATGGCATTGTTGAGCGCGCCGTGGCGGGAAAAGTTTTGCTGATGAGCGCGAGCAGTTATTATTTGTCCAAACCGCCCAACGGCGAGTTTATCTTCGGCTTTTCGTCCATCGGCGAGCGCACCATCCGCGAAGGCGTGAGGCGTCTGGCGGTGAGCTGATTGCTGTTATCCTGATCGCTTGGCGCGCATCTTTCCTTTCCAACCTTTTCGTTACAGCGCGAAGGCCGGCGCCGCGGAGAACCTGGTCACCCAGCCCTATGACAAGATTTCCCCGGCCATGCAGGCGCGCTATCTTTCGCTGAGTCCTTACAATTTGGTCCGCATCGTTCTCGGTGAAAAACGGGCTTCCGACACCGATCGCGACAACGTCTACGCGCGCGCGGCGGCCTGTCTCGACGCTTGGATGGCGAACGGAATTCTCGAGCAGGAAAAGACTCCGAGCCTGTACGCTTACTACCAGCAATTCACCATTCCCGACACTGGACAAAAGGTGGAGCGGAAGAGTTTCATCGGACTTAGCTCGCTGGAAGATTATTCGGCCGGGGTCGTCTACCGGCACGAGCAGACGTTGTCTGGTCCGAAGAAGGATCGCATGGAGCTGCTGCGCCACACGCACGCGCACTTTGAGCAGATCTTCATGCTGTACGACGATCCCGGGTTGGTGGTTGACAAGATCCTCGATGATGCGCCGGCTTCCGAGCCGGCCGTGACAGTTAAAGACGAGTACGACGCGATTCATCGCTTGTGGAAGATCTCAGACGCGACCGCCATCGCTCGGATTCAGGAGCTGATGGCGGACAAGAAGCTGCTGATCGCCGACGGGCATCATCGCTATGAGACCGCGCTGGCGTTTCGAAACGAAAATCCCGCGTTGCAGGATGCCCAACGGATGACGATGGCGTTCGTCAACATGCGCTCGCCGGGCTTGGAGATCCTGGCCACGCATCGCGTGCTCAGCCACCTGGACGGTTTCGACCCAGCGGTGTTTCTACAAAAGATTGGCGGGCGACGGCTTAAGTCGATCGATGAACTACGGCAAGCCTTCGCGGCAGTTGCGCCCGCCAAGATCCGGATCGGGATCGTGACGCGGGCGGGAGAAATGCGCCTCTACGAACGCGACCGGAAGCCCGGCGAACTGGACGTGAAAGTTTTGCATCAGGAGCTGCTCGGCGGGATGGTCGGCATCAGCGAAGAAGCCGTCCGCGAGGAAAAGCATATCGAATACGTCCGCGGCCTGGATGCGGCGTACAGCAAGGTTCGCGAAGACGGAGCGGAGATAGCGTTCCTGCTGGAGCCAACCACCATCCAGCAAGTTGCCGATGTCGCGTTCTCCGGTGGCGTGATGCCGCAAAAATCAACCGATTTCTATCCAAAGCTTCTGAGCGGCCTGACCATTTACAAGCTGGAGCGCTAGTTAGAATCTGAGCCGCGACCATAGGGAGCGGAGTGAACCCGTCCCTTCCACTCGCCTCCGCGACCGGTCCAATAGCGCAACGCGGAATCCACCGTAGCCACCATATAGAACAACGCGACCCTTGGAAGCAACGGAGCCCAGGCGATCGAGCGGTCGTAGAGCCGCAGGGTTGGCACGTAGGACATACTCATCAGCAACCAGGCGGCAGCGCCGCAACCGGCCGCGATCGGATCGCCCGTCAAAAGGAGCAGCGGCGGAGCCAGATAAATGATCGCCATCGCGATGATTGTTCCAATCAGAAGCATCGGCGAATAACCGAGCTGTGTGAAAGCCGTGCGAGCGATCATACTGCGGATCTCTTCAAAGGTCGCATAGTCCCGAATGCTACAAGTCTCGCGAGTCAGGCCCAGCCAGATGGCGCCGCCGGTTTTTTTGACCGCCCGGGCGAGCGCGCAATCATCGATCAGCTCGCCTTTGATAGCCGCGATACCTCCGATGCGTTCTAGCGCCGATTGACGCAGCAGCATACAGCCTCCAGCGGCTCCGGCAGTCTTGCGATCTCGACGGGCGATCCATTCCGGCGGATAAAGCTTGAAGAAGAAAAACACGAAGGCCGGGATCAATGCACGCTCGGCCAGCGTCCTCGATCGCAGCTTAACCATATAAGAAACCAGATTGAGGTTGCCCGATTCGGCCCGCGCGACGAGGCCCGAGACGTTGTCAGGCGCGTGGACGATGTCGGCGTCGGTAAGCAGAACGTAGTCGGGTTGCATCGACGCCGCCCGTTCAAGACCTTCCGAGATGGCCCAGAGTTTTCCGGTCCAGCCGTCGGGCAGGGGGCGAGCTCTAACGATGGTCAGGCCCTCGTGCGTGCCCGCTGCGGCGATTGTTCGATCGCTGCTGTGGTCGTCCACCAGGAACACGCGCAACGGTCCTGGATAATCCTGTTGCATCAACGACCCTATCGCCTGGCCCACAACAGCCTCTTCATTGCGGGCTGGAATCACCACCGCAACCGGCTTCGGCGGACCGGTCAACTTGGGCGCCGGCGACACCCGCATCCGCCAGAAGCCGCCGCGTCCGAAAATCAGATAAATCCAGGCTGCCAGCGACATGCCACCGATGACCTGAAAGATAAGCATTGATATTTATTCATACCGCACGCCGAGTGATAGGATGTCGAGCAGGGCTGTTATCCAGGAAACCCTCTAATGGCCCCGCCGCGTCGAAAGCTTGGGTGGAGGTGTGGACAGGGTGCCGAAGGCAACGGGGGAAATTCAAGGGAAAATAAGCGGCCGTGTGATCATCGAGCAGCTCGTTCGCAACATGGAGCTGGGCCAGTTCGAGATGGGTTACAGCGTCCTGGTTCCCTGCATTTTTAGCCTGTACTTGCATCCCGAGGATTACGCCCGGCTGACCGGAGTCTTCGATCTGATCCGCGAGGATGCCAAGCGCGCGCTCGCCTCCCGACTCGAGCAATGGAACGCCAAGCCGCTCGGGCTCGGCGTCATCCGAGGTGGAAAGCAGCGCAAGCCGTACAAAATCGCAGGCAAGGATTGGGCTTTCGAATTCTTTCCGGATTCCGAAGACGTCGTGCCCGTGGGAGACGTCGAGATCCATTCCGAACTGAATGAGACTCCGCAACCGGGCTACCACGGCGCCAAGACTACATTGCTCGACCGCGAGCCCAGCGTTGGAACCATTACCGGCAAGACCGCGAGCACGGGCAAGACGGCGGCTACGCGAACTGAGGCGCGTCAGCCCGGCGACAACGTGTACGCCGAGATCCGATACGAAGACGATTCCGGGCCGCAGCTCTACCTGATGACGCAGGACGAAATCAGCATCGGCCGCGGTGGAGACGACGTGCCAGTAAACGTGGCTTTGTATAGCAACGACGAAGTCTCGCGCGAGCATCTGCGCGTGCGCCGCGATCCGGCGCAAGGGCGATTTTGGATCGTCGACAAGAGCATGAACGGTACCTGGCTGAACGGAAAACGCTTGGCGCGCGGAGTGGAGGAAACCTTGCCCGGCCGGTCGAAAATCAGCGTTGCCGAGGTTATCACCCTGAGCTTCGAAGCCAAGCCATGATTGATTAACCCATGAAGATCCCATATCTGGCGCACATCCCGTTCGTGCTGCTTTTCCTGATGTTCACGGTATGCTTCTTGGTGGCGCAGAGCGTGCGCGGCAAAAGGTGACCATGGGTGTTGCCGAGAAGTGGAGAGCCGGCGCAGCCACCGATCCCGGGCGCCTTCGGATCGAAAATCAAGATCGCGACTATGTGGACGACGAGCACGGCGTCTTCCTGGTCGTGGACGGGTTGGGAGGGCACGCCGCGGGCGAGAAGGCCGCCGACACTGCCCTGGAAGTGATTCCAACCCAATTGGCAGCGCGCGACGGCGACATTCGTGACCGGATTCGCAATGCGATCGCCACCGCCAACAATCGAATCTGCGACCTCGCCGCGGAGAACGAAGCGTGGCGTGGCATGGCCTGCGTGCTGACGCTGGCCGTGATGGAAGACGACAAAGTGATCGTCGGTCACGTGGGCGATTCCAGGCTGTACCTGATGTGGAACGGCGCGCTACGTAAGCTAACCTCGGATCATTCCCCGGTCGGTGAGCGCGAGGATCGCGGCGAGTTGACTGAAGAGGAAGCCATGCAGCATCCCCGCCGTCACGAAGTATTCCGCGACGTCGGATCCCGGCGGCGAGAGCCTGACGACGCCGAGTTCGTCGAGATGAAAGAGTTTTTATTTAAGCCCGATGCAGCGGTTCTGTTGTGCAGCGATGGCCTGAGCGACCTGGTCACTTCCGCCGAGATGTGCGAGATAATCGAGCGCTACGACGGCGACCCTCAGAAAGTGGCGCGTGATCTGGTGGATGCCGCTAACCTCGCGGGCGGAAAGGACAATATCACGGCGGTCTTCGTGGCCGGGAGCGAATTCCTGGGGAACGTGTCGCCCCAGATGGCCGACGCACGCGCGCGCCATTCCATCACCAGAGCGCGCCCCGGTTCGATGCCCGGAACCGACCGGCCACCACAATCGCGCGTCCTAAGGTTGCTCACCTGCCGCGTGGCTTTTCTGGTCTATGGGTTTGTCATTGGGGTGGTCCTGGCGTTAGTCTGGAAGGGACCGTAACCCCGCGTCTGTCCGCACGTCCACTGCTTATTGGTATATTTGTGCTCCGAACCAAGCACTTTGGAAATTACGAGGTCATACGCAAGCTCGCTCGCGGCATGACCGATGTCTATCTGGCGTTTGACAACAACGCTAACCGGCACGCTGTATTAAAAATTGTTGAGGAATCTCCCGATCCGTTGACGCAGTTAATCCTGGAAGCCGAGCGGCGAGGCGCGGCGATTCAGAAGCAACTGCACGATGCCGATTCGCGCGTAATAGAAATCTACGCGTACGGCGAGCTGGATGGATATTTCTTCGTCGCCATGCAGTACATCGAAGGACGGACGGTGGCGGAGCTCCTCAAACAAGAAAAACGCATCGAGCCGGCGCGCGCGGCCAAGTTGGCGCAAGAGATCCTCAGTCAGCTCGATCAGCTCCATTCATTCCAAGCCGAAATCGATGGCGAGCGCAGAGCCGTGGTTCACGGCGACATCAAGCCTTCGAACATTCAGATCGGCAATGATGACGAAGTCCGCCTTCTGGATTTCGGCATTGCGAAGGTGCTGACCTTTACTCATAGCCGGACACATCTTAACTTAGGCAGCCCCGGCTACTGTTCTCCGGAGCGCTTGAGCCGCGGTCAGGTGGATCGCCACGCGGACCTGTGGGCGGTAGGAGTAACGTTGTACGAAATGGTGGCCGGATCGCCGCCTTACCAGGCGCAAGATACGCGCAAACTCGAAGAGCTGATTCAATCGAGGCGTCCTCCCCGCGCTCTGCCCGATAGCTGTCCGGCCCCGCTCATCGCCATCCTTAACAAGGCCCTCGCCGGTGATCTGCACCAGCGCTACGTTTCCGCAGCTTCTTTCGAAACCGATCTGAGATCGTTTCTGCTGAACCGGCCGACCATCGCTGAGACCGAGCGTCGCACGGCTTGGAACACGAATCCCACGGTGGAGAAGCCGCGGCCGCACAGCATACCCGAGCGTGTGTCGGTCATGGCCGAAACCGTCCGGCAGAGCGTCATGAAATTGAGGGCGCCGCGTACTCAACAGCTCGCATCTTTGCTGAGTATTTTAGTGGCGCTGTGCTGGGGACTGCTAGCGGGCCTGGTGGTCTGCGTTCCCGCGGGCTACTACTATCGCTTCTGGCGCGAAAGCACGCCATTTCGCGGAAAGATCGATTACGTTCGAGCCAGCACCGCGGGCATAAACGCAGATTGGGATCTGTTCCGCCGGCTGCAGCGGCAGAACGCCTTCCTGGGAGAATTTTCGCCGGCCGGTAAGCTATCACCCTCGCTACGCGCGAGTTTATTGCAGGCGGCCGACGACATCATCGACCGGTATCGGAACAACTCCGATCCGGCCATCGAGAATTTCGATTGGCAGAAAGCCGTGGTGAGTCTTCGTCACGCCCTCGAAATAGATCACAGCGACCATAGCGCCGAGGGCAAGCTCGCGCTGGCTTATGGCTATGTGAATCTGATACGCGCGAATTCCGACCAAACCGGCCAGCGGCAAACGTTCGTCGACGCCGCACAAGCCAAATTCGTGGAAACCTCTACGTTGATTCCCCGTTCCCCGGATCCGCATTTGGGCTTAGCCCGAATTTATGTTTACTACGTGAAGAACGTCGGTAAAGCGATCGCCGAGTTACACGAAGCCCAGCGGCTGGGATTTCAGCCCGGTCCGCGCGAGGCCGAGCAGGAGGCCGACGGATATCGCTTCCGCGCCAATGCCGAGCTGGCCGAAGCCCAGAAATATCGCGTCACATCCCGTTCGATGGAAGAGCGCTATCTCCGCCTCGCGCAGCGCGATTTTGCAAGGGCGCGCGAACTCTACGAGCCCATCCTCGGTTTTTCTAACGTGAATGTCGCGCTGCATCAGGTGGACGACGACGATCTCACACGCCAGCAATTGGATCAGGTCCTGCAAAAGCCGCCAACCAAGGTGGCCAAGGCGAAAAAGCAACGCAAGCCCAAATGGAGGCTTAGCCGGTGGCAGTAACCAAGAGCTGGGAATCGAAAGTTCTGGCGTTGCCTGGCACTGCCGGGGCGCCAGCGTCCCGCATCGGCTGGCGCGAATTTGCGTGGCTGGCCGCAGCATCCCTGTTGGTGTCGGCCGGCTTGGTGCTGGTGTACTCCGCCAAGACCGCGAGGTTCCAGGAGCTCGCGAGCAGCCTCGATCGCGGTGAACTGCTCGATCTGAATCAGGTTACCCAGCCGGACGATCTGCTTCCGTTTCTGTTGGTGTTTTCCGACGCCACTGAGCGGGAATCCATCGCACAAAGAACCTTCGAGTATCTAAGATCGCGTCAACCGGTTCCGAACGTCGGCGTACTGGCGCGATTGCGAGTGAGCGACAGCGTGAGGAAGCCGCTGCTGCCGTTGGCCAAACTAAAGCCGGCCTTCGTGGTTCGCACTCCGCGGGAATTCCAGATCCAGTTTGCGATTTGGATCGCCGTGTACCTGGCCGGATTCTATGTTGTCTTCCTGGTCTGGAGATGGAGCGGCTTTCGTGGCGACTTCGCGCTTCTGCCCGCCATACACCTGTTGAGCGGCATGGGATTGATCCTCGCCATCAGCCTGCGCGATCCACTGCGCGACACCCTGGAGTTCAGCAAATTCGCCTGGGGCGTGGGACTGGGGTGCATCGTGCTTCTGCTGCCATCCTTGCGTTGGCTCAACTATCAGCGCTTCGCGCAATGGTGCTACGTCCCGCTGTTCGCGGCTTTCCTTCTGTTCTTGGCTTTGCTGAGATTCGGATCGGGACCAGGCGGCAACGACGCGAAAGTGAATCTCGGGCCATTCCAGCCCGTGGAGGCGATCAAGATCCTGCTCGTTCTTTTCCTGGCCGGCTACTTCGCGCGAAATTGGGAGCGGCTGCGTGATCTACGCGAGAAGCGTCTGGTCCCGCGTCCGCTGCGTTGGATCAATCTTCCCCGCGTTTCGCACGTGCTGCCGGTGATGCTGGCAGTTGTGTTGGCGCTGGCGATGTTTTTCGAGTTGAAAGATCTGGGGCCGGCGCTTGTGACGGGATTCCTCTTCCTGGTGATGTTTTGGATCGCGCGCGGGCGCCCCGGATTGGCGCTGCTCGGCATCTTCCTTTTAGTAGCCGGCGTCACGATTGGATACAGGATGGGAAAGCCGCCCACGGTCGTGGATCGCATCAACATGTGGCTCTCGCCCTGGGACAACGATGTGCACGGCGGCAATCAACTGGCCCACTCGCTATGGGCTTTTTCAACTGGCGGCGTCTGGGGATCTGGCCCGGGCTGGGGCGATCCGGCGATGATTCCGGCCGGCAATACCGATCTCGTGCTGCCTGCGATCGGCGAGGAATGGGGATTCTGCGGCGTGGCCGCTGTCCTGCTGCTGCTCGGCTTCTTAGTTCATCGATCGCTGCGGATCGGTTTGAAAGCGCCGAATGAGTACGGCCTGTTCCTGGCGCTTGGTCTGGGAGGTCTGATCGCACTTGAGATGTTGCTGATCTCGGGCGGTGTGTTGGGCGCCATCCCACTGTCAGGCGTAGTGTCTCCATTTTTGAGCTCCGGCAACACTGCGATGCTCGCGAATTTTCTAATATTTGGGATTCTGCTAGCAATCTCCAATCATTCCAAAGAGGCGGTAGCGGATGAGCCATTCCGCCGCCCCATCCGATCGCTCGAAAGAACGCTGGCTGGATGCGCGCTGGCACTGCTGGTTACGGCGGGCTACTACCAGGTCGCGCACGATCGCGATTTTCTGGCGCGCGAAACCAAGGTCTTTGAAGATGACGGCGTAAAGCGCGCGCAGCGCAATCCGCGGCTCAATTCGCTGGCGCACGAAATTCCCCGCGGAAATATCTACGACCGCAATGGCGTTCTACTCGCCACCAGCGATTGGCACGAGCTGGAGCGGCGCAAGGCCGACTACGACAAGCTCGGCGTACCGGTCGACGCCAATTGCTCGCGGCTCGACAACCGCCACTATCCTTTTGGCTCGCTAACCGCGCATCTTCTGGGTGACCTCCGCACTGGCGAAAATTTTCATGCCACCAACGCGTCGCTGATCGAGCATGACTCCAATGTCAAGCTGCAGGGTTTCGCGGACTATAGCGAACTGGCGCCGCTGATCCGCTACCGGCATCAGCCCGGAAATCCGGAAATCGCCAAGCTGATGGCCCGCGATCGCACCGTCACCACATCCATCGACATTCGTCTTCAAGCGCGCGTGGCGAAAGCTCTGGAAGCGCAGCTCGCGAAGGCTCACAAACAGAACGGCGCGGCGGTGGTGATGGACCCTTTTAGCGGCGACGTTCTGGCAATTGTGAGCGAGCCCGCCCCGCCCACGACCGCGCCTAGTTATGCCGGTGCCTCGCAGGCAACGAACGACCAATTATTCGATCGCGCGCGTTACGCGCTCTATCCTCCCGGGTCGACGTTCAAGCTGGTGACCGCGATGGCCGCACTGCGGATCGATCCGAATCTCGAGCAAAAGCAGTTCCGTTGCCAGCGGCTGCCCGATGGCCGCGCCGGCACTGTGATTCCGGGTTGGCGCAAGCCCATTCGCGACGACGTCGGCGATTCGGCGCACGGAACGTTGAGCATGGAGCGGGCCATCACGGTCTCGTGCAATGCCTATTTCGCGCAGCTCGGCGTATTTTCGGTGGGCGCGAAAGCGTTGAGCGACACCGCCAAGCTGCTGGATATACCGGCCGGCGAGATCGCCGATCTTCAAGCCACTATGCCCTTTGCGTCCTACGGTCAGGGCCCCGTACTTGTGACGCCGTTCAAGATGGCGCGAGTGGTGGCCACTATTGCCAACTCAGGTGCAATGCCGGAAGGCCGCTGGGAGATCGACGGCAGCAACTCGCGCACCGATGCCCCGCGTCCCATCCTCACGCCTCAGCTGGCCGCGTTCCTGCAACACGCCATGCGTTTAGTAGTGGTGGAAGGAACCGGGCGCCGTGCCATGAAGGGCGAAGCGGTGAGTGTTGCGGGCAAGACCGGCACCGCCCAGCTCGACGAAGGCATGCCGCATTCCTGGTTCGCCGGCTTCGCGCCTTATGATGGCGACCGTTCGAAAAGCATCGCGTTCGCCGTGGTAGTGGAACACGGCGGCTATGGCGCGACAACAGCCGCCCCGGTAGCTCGCCAGATTGTAGATGCCGCCGCGGAGCTGGGCCTGGTAAGTGTGAAGCAATGAGAATCTCGGAGCTGATTGAACGCCTCGGCCGCACCGTATTCGAAGCGCCCTTCGGAGCGATGTCGCAGGCCATCGGCGACTCGCCGGAAGTGGCCGAGATCCGCATCGCCGTGCTGGATGAGGTTAAGAAAAAGATCCAGCGCGCGGGTGGGAAAGCGCTGTTCCCCTACAACATTGTGCGGATCGTCATTTGCACTTCCGCGCCTGATGCGGCCGTCTTCGAGCGCGACTTCTTCCGCCGCTTTTTCGAGGAGGAAGTGCGACGCAGCCTGGCGCGCGATTCATGCCGGTTTCCCGATGACCTTCGCGTCGAAGTTCGCGTCGCCAGCGATGAATCAGGCGACACCGATGAATCTCGTGACACCGATGAATCTGGTAACCATGATAACTGGCTGCGCATCGAGACTCTCGCCGTGGAGCTTCAACCAGTACCTTCAGAAGTATCCAGTGCGCGCCGGACGGCGAGATTAATCGTGATCGCCGGGACTCCGAACAAAACCGAAATCCAATTGCAAAAGAGCAGAACCAACATCGGCCGCCTGGTCGACGTCTATAAATCCGCGGGTCTTTCCAGACGCAACGATCTGGCGTTCGCAGAGGATAATCCCATCAACCGCACCGTGTCGCGCGAACACGCGCATATTCTGCATGACAAGAAAACGGGCGAATACCGGCTGTTTAATGATCGCTGGTATACGCGTGGCGACAAGTCAGAAAATAATTGCGGGCTCTGGATCGTTCGCGATGGCATGGGCCAAGAAGTCCATCGCGACACGCGCGGTACTAAGCTTCTCCCAGGAGACGAAATTCACTTGGGCAAGGCCGTGCTCAAGTTCCAGATCAAATAAGATCGAGGGCCTGCTCAAAGTCAGCCAGTAGATCGCGCCAGTCTTCGATGCCGATCGAAATCCGCACCAGGCCGTCGGTGACGCCCGCCTCAGCCGATTCCTCTTCAGTGAAGCCCGAGTGAGTGGTGGTTTTCGGATGGCACACCAACGTCTCCACGCCGCCGAGCGATACCGCGTTTCGCGCGATCCGCAGGTTGCGAAGGAACTCGAACGCGGCTTTTTTGCCGCCTTTGAGATCGAGCGAAAACATCCCGCCCGGAAAATCGCATTGTTCCTGCGCGATGCGAATCTGATCTGGATCGGTAAACAGCGTCGGATAGTGAACGCGGGCTACCTTTGGATTTCCTGCCAATTGCGTAGCGATGCGCTCGGCATTCTTACTCGACCGGTTCATCCGCAAATTCACAGTTGGCAGACGCCCGTCCAGCATCCAGCATTCGTCCGGCTGCAGGATGTTGCCGAACAGGCTGCGCTTGCCGCGCATCTGGCGAATCAGTTTAGGATCGCTCGCAATCGCCACGCCGCCGATCATATCGCTGAATCCAGAAAGATATTTGGTTGCCGAATATAAGCACAGATCCGCGCCGTGCATCAGCGGATGCTGGAAGGCGGGGCCAAGCAGCGTGTTGTCCACCATCACCACCGGCCTGGGATGCAGCCCGGAAGCGGTGGCCGCCGCTTGCTTGATGCCGGTCATCAAAATAGTCGGATTGGCGGGAGTCTCGATCAACACGATCGCGAGATTTTTCGCCCCACGGATAGCGTCGTCGATCTCTTGCGTGCGGCCCGCTCGGACCGCAATACCCGTAATTCCCAGCGGCTCCAGGAAATCTTGGATCAAGTGCTGCGTGCCGCCATAAATCGGAACAGTGTAGACGATGCTATCGCCCGGATGGGCAAAGGTCATCAACGCCGTCATAATCGCGGCCATGCCGGAGTTAAATACCAGCGCACCGTGCGCTCCCGGCTCGAGCGGGACGATCTGATCCTCGAGAATCTCTGCGTTGGGATGGTTGAAGCGGGAATAAACCAGTTCGTGTTTTTCGTCCGGCAGCGGCTGCGCGCGTCCGGCCATCAAGTCGAAAGCGCGTTCGGCGGCTTCCGGACTCGTAAAAACGTACGTAGAGCTGCGAAAGACGGCCGGCCTCGCCGAACCGACCGAAAGAGTGGGGTCGAAGCCCCGGGTTAAGACTTGTGTGGGCGGACGAAGTACGGATGAGTTCTTATCAGACATGAATCAGCACCTACTTCGAGTGTAGCGCCGCCGTTTCGTGATTAAAGAACCTGCATCCGCCGTAGTACTTAAGTCCGTCAGGTGTACCCGAGGTTTCATCTAAGCACTCCGCCTGATTGGGTCGACGGTATTTCCCACTTAGAATGCCATTAGGATCATGAATCAAGCAGCGCCCACCGTCAAACCTGGCAAGACTCAGTACTCCGAACACGAAGCTGCTGCCGAATTAGGAGTTACGGTGGATCAACTGCGCGTCCTGATCCGCAGTCACATCGCACAAAGCGATGAGGATTTGACTCACATAGCCGTCGCCAGCTTCCATCCTTCAGACTTACTGGTGCTCAAGCTCCTCGCGCGGGCTGGTACAACTCCGGTAGCTCAAGATTCAGCAGTATAACGGGCCGGCGTCCTCCCAAAGCCACCACAGCATTCCTAACCGACACAGCTTCCAAGCTGCTTCGAGTTGTATACTGTGCCGTGACGGGAGGAATTAGATCTTGGGTTTAACCACACAGGCGTTGCCGGCCAGCACGGGACAAATGCCGTTGCAAGACCGTGAAGGACTGGAAGACATCGGCTACATGACCTGCATGACACTGGTGCTGCTCGGCAACTACGCGCAGACCGGCCATTTCGGAGGGCCGTTGGCGTACACGCCGTACAATGTGACCGCCCATCTGGCCGGGCCGGAGCTAGGCGGCATGCGTTACGATTATCGTCGTCCCAAACATCCTTTTGGCGACAAGTTCCTGCTCGCCGGCGGACACAATGTCCCCACTGGGTACGCGCTGTGGATGATCATGGGCCAAGCGCTCGAGCGGAAATACAAGGCTACCGGCGATCGGCGTTATTACGTCGATCCCAAGGTCGCGATCCTGCCCATCGATGCGCTCGGATTTCGGCGCGGTGCCGGCGCTCTCAAGGACATTCTGAAAAACGCCGGACTAACCGATCATGCGCTGTTCGCCCAGGCCAAAATGCGCGGGATTAAGGCGCTGGCCGGCCATGCCGAAAGCACTGACGTTACCAATGACGTCAACGGCGGTCCTTCCGGCATCGGGATCGCCACGGCTGCTGGGAAAGCCGCCTTCTGGGACTTCATCGGCGCACCCAACTCGTCGCCCAAGATCATTGCTCTCGAAGGCGAATTTGCCATGACCGAAGGGCACGCGCAGGAGCTCAAAACCCAGGCCCTGGCTCTGCAGGTGGGCAAGCGCCTGCGCATCCTGCTTTCGGACAACAACGCCGGGATCGACGACATTCTGCTCGGCGGCGTGGTCTCCAGGAAATTTGAAGCCTACCGGCTGGTCGACCAATGGACTTCCTACGGCTGGAATGTTCTCACGCTCGACAACGGCAACGACTACGGTCAAATCGTATCCGCGTTCAAGACTATGGAGGATTGGGACCCGAGCGATCGCCGGCCCATGATCCTGATCGGCAAAACGACCAAAGGATATTGGCCCCGCGTCGTAGACGGCAAGATTCCCGGCCACGGCGACCAAATCGTCAGCTATCAGAGCCACCCCTATTCCATGAAAATGAATGCGCCTTACTTCGTGGCGCTGGCCAAAACCTTCGAGCAGCACTACGGAGTGGAATTCGTGGGAATTCGCGATGGCGCCGTGACCGATCCACGGGAGCGGCTGATCCAATTCAAGACCAATATCGATGTCGTGATGTCGCTGCTCGATCGCAACGGGCTGGGCGACTGGCTGGCCGATCGTCTGATCTCGATAGGCGACACCATTAAAGACGATGTGCCCCTTCATTTTGACGTGAAGACCAATCCTTTCCTGGATGATCGCTTGCGGGCTGCAAATCTTCCGGCCGAGCCGCAGAACGTCACTGCTGTGAATCGGCTTTCGGGCGGCGAAAAGCAGGTGGCCATTACACTCTTCCGTAAGCCCGGTGAAATGGCCGGCACCCGCCGCGCGATCTCGGAAATTATCAAGTGGATGAACTACGTCACGGACAATCGTTTTCTGACGCTATCCGCGGATCTCTCCGAGTCGATCAATGTGGAGCACGGGAGTCTCTGGGGGCATTACGATCCGGAGACCAATCCGCTCGGGACGCGATTGAAGGCCGCTATCCAGGAAGCGGGGAATGTTTCGACGGCGATTGGCTTGGTGAGCCAGAGCGCCAGCGTCGATCCCCAGAAATTTGCCGGCGTCTGGGCGCTCAGCGGAACGTACGGCGCCTTCACTCCGCTCATGTATACTCCGGCCCGGGTATGGAGCCAGCAGAGCCAGGACAGCCGGTTTCGGATGGGCGTGCTGCATATTTTGGTGGCCCATTCCGGTCCCGAGACTGCCGCCGACGGCCGCACCCACTTCGGCATCTTTGCGCCCCAGGTCTGGAAGCTGTTCCCCCGCGGACACACCGTCCATCTAAACTTCTGGGATTACAACGACGTTGCCCCCGGATATTTTGCCGCTGCTGAGATCGCCGCGCGCGATCCCAAAGTCGGAATCATCACCATCGAAGTTGCACGCCCTGATTTTCCGGTGGCCGACCGAAGCAAGTTTGCCGACACCGATCTGAGAGCGGCAGCCAAGGGCCTTTACGTCCTTCGCGACTTCGCTCCGGGCAAGCCTAGGCACGGCTACGTGCTCGTTCAGGGATCCAGCTCGACCGTAAATCTGGTGAAGCAACTGCCGCGTCTCGAAGAAGCCGGTATCAACGTGAAGGTTATCTCCGCGATCAGCGAAGAGCTGTTCGATCGCCAACCCGAAGCCTATCGGAAGTCCGTACTGCCGCCCGAGGCATATTATGATCTCATGGTGGTCAGCACGGGCACGCGCCGAGTGTGGCCCATCCGCGATCTCGGGCCCCTCACCGACCGGTATTCGCTTACATCGGACTGGGACAATCAGTGGCTCACCAGCGGCCTGGAACCGGATGTGATCGCCGAGGCGCATCTCGATCCGGATTCAATCTTCGCCGGGATCCAGCGCTTTGCCAAAGAGCGTGAAGAACGTCTCGCGGGCCAGCGAAACCTGCTCGCCGCTCTGGACCGGTATTAGGTCAACTGCTACCATTCTTTCTTATGGCAAAACTCGGATTTCTTGGACTTGGACTGATGGGCTACCCTATGGCGCGCAATCTCGCCCGCGCCGGACACGAGGTTGCGGTATGGTCGCACACCGCGAGCAAGGCCAAACAGCTCGCCCAGGAGGAGAAAGCCACAGCCTGCGATTCTCCCAAACAGGTGGGCGAGAAGGCGGAATGCATCTTCGTCTGCGTGGGCGACACGGCCATGGCCGAGGAGGTCTTGGTCGGCCCCAACGGCGTAATCGCGGGCGCGAAACCGGGTACCGTCGTCGCCGATTGCAGCACCATTTCTCCTACCGCCAGCCGCGCCATCGGGCAGAAGCTCGCAGCGAAGGGAATCAAGTACTTGGACGCTCCCTGCACCGGTTCCACGCCGGGCGCAACCGGCGGCACTTTGACTTTCATGGTCGGAGGAGACCAACAGGTGTTCGAAAAAACGAAGCCATTCTTCGAGGTGATGGGCAAGCAATTCTATTTTTGCGGCGGTCCTGGTATGGGGCTGCAAGCGAAACTGACGCAGAACCTCATTCTTGCCAATATCTTGGAGGCTTTCAATGAGGGCTTCACCCTCAGCACCAAAGCCGGTGTTGATCCCGCCCTGATGCTGGAAATCATAAATAACAGCGCGGCCAAGTCCGGAGTCATCGCTTACAAGGCTCCATTCGTGTTCAAACGCGATTTCACGACCAATTTTTCCACAAAATGGATGCACAAAGACATCGGTTTAGCCCTTGATTCAGCCGAGGAGCTAGGCTTGCCACTCCCGACCACTGGCGCCACAGAACAGATGTTTCGTGCTGCAATTGCAGAGGGTTACGGGGATTCAGACATGTGCTCCACTATCCAGGTGGTGGAACGTTGGGCCGGGGTTCAGGTACGGGCCAAATAAAAAATACAAAAAACAGTTGCGTTCCTGAGCTCAATATCCTATTATTGGAAGTAAGCCGGGGAGGCAACTCCCACCAAAGCGAGACTAACCTCATAAAAAAGACCCCTGAAGCAATCCTCCCCGGCGCCCGCAAGGGTCACAGTCAACGAGGAAAAGGGTTCCCAAAAAGTCGAAACGAACTGGGTTAAGGTTTCGCCTCTTGACGTTATAATAAGTCAGTTGAAGATACTCACCATACTCGGTTCAACCGGGTCCATCGGTGTCAGCACATTGGACGTGGTTGGCCGCCATCCGGATCAATATCGCGTGCACGCCTTGGTGGCCGGGAACAATACCGATCTGCTCGCGCAGCAAATATTGAAATTCCGCCCACAAGTGGCTGTAACCGCAACCGAACAAGGCCGCGAGAGTCTAATAAAACGGCTGTCTCAAAGCTCGTTGGCGCGGGCAGATTGGCCGGATCTGCTTTGGGGCGGGCGGGCGCGGGTCGAAGCAGCGATTGACTCGGAAGTCGACTTCGTTATGTCGGCCATCGTCGGCGTGGTGGGCCTGGAGGCGACGTTCGAGGCTATCCGTAGCGGTAAGCGGGTCGGGCTTGCAAACAAGGAGGTTCTGGTGGCCAGTGGCCAATTGGTGATCGAGGCCGCCAGAAGATCAGGTACTGAATTGATTCCCGTCGATAGCGAACACAACGGGGCTCATCAATGCCTGCGAGCAGGGAAAAGAAGCGAAGTAGCGCGCTTGATCTTGACTGCGTCCGGCGGGCCATTTCGGGAGACGTCCCGGGAGAAACTGGCGGCCGTGACCCCAGCCGAGGCGCTGAATCATCCAACGTGGAAGATGGGGCAGCGCATCACGATTGACTCAGCCACGCTGATGAACAAGGGATTCGAAGTGATTGAGGCGTGTTGGTTATTCGATTTTTCAGCCGATGAAGTGGATGTGGTCATCCATCCTCAATCCACTGTACACGCCATGGTCGAGTACAACGATGGCAGCGTGATCGCCCAGATCTCGGCCACCGATATGCGCATGCCTATCCAATACGCCCTCACCTATCCGGCCCGCGAATCGGCGGCCGTGCCGAGGCTGGATTGGACCCAGGCGCGAAGCTGGAACTTCTGCGCGCCCGATTATGACAGATTCCCCGCGCTGCGGCTGGCGTATCAAGCCCTACGACAAGGCGGATCCGCGACCTGCACCCTGAATGCCGCTGACGAAGTGGCCGTGGAAGCGTTTCTGCGGGAGGAAATTACTTTCCCTTCGATCCCCGCTGTGATCGAGGAGACTTTGGAGCGAGTACCGGTACGGTATCCGGAATCGATCCAGGAAGTCTTGGAAGTGGACGAGCAGTCTCGCTTGGTAGCGCGACAGATCGTTCGCGAGAGAGCACAAACCGTTTATGAGGAGCGCGGGCCGGTGTCCGCAAAAGCTTAATATGCTCGTTCTGCAAAATATCTGGTGGTTCCTGGTCCTGATCGGAGTGATGATCTTACTCCACGAATTTGGACATTACTGGGCGGCAAGGTTTTTTGATGTCAGGGTGGAGACCTTCAGCTTCGGCTTCGGCCCGCGTCTCTTCGGATTCAAAAGGGGTGAGACTGATTTCCGGTTCGCGGCTATTCTCTTTGGCGGTTACGTAAAGATGGCCGGCGAGCAGCCGGGCGACGAACACGCCAACGATCCCCGGGGATTTTTAAGCAAACCGCGCTGGCAGCGGCTGATCATCGCATTTGCAGGTCCCGCCATGAACATTATTCTGGCGGTGGCCATTCTGACCGGCCTATTCATGGTGCGCTACCCCAAGATTCCTTCAACGCCGTCGCCCGTAATCGGCTATATTGTGCCGGACGCCGCGGCCGCCAAAGCCGGAGTGCAGGAGGGCGACCGAGTCATCCAGATCGGCGATACCGCGGACCCCACCTGGGAAGATATCGCGATGAAAGAAGTGGCCAGCGCCGGGCATCCGCTCAGTGTCTGGGTCGAACGCGGAGGAGAACGCAAACACTTGACCGTCACCCCGGTTCTGGATACGCGAACAGGCGTCGGTTTTGCCGGCTGGGACGAACAGAACGAAATCGAGATCGCTAGCGCCCTCCCCGACAAACCTGCCGCTAAGGTGGGCCTCCGGGCGGGCGACATCATCGTAAGCGTCGATGGGCAGCCGGTCCGCTCTACACCCAAGATTCACGACATCGTCAGCAGTACCGGCGGGAAGCCAGTCCAGGTGGTCTATTCGAGAGATGGCAAAATCGGCACAGTCACCGTAACCCCAGCGTTGACGGATATGGATGGCAGCCAGAAGTGGATGATCGGCGTCAGCCTGCAACCCAAGGTGGAGTTCGTCAGCTTGCCACTCCCGAAAGCTATCGTCGAATCCGCCCGGCAAAATGCGAAAAGCGCGACATTGATCTATCAATTTTTGCGTGGAATCGTGGAGCGCCGCATGTCACCCCGATCACTGGAAGGTCCCATCCGTATCGCGCAACTATCGGGCGAAGCCGCTCGCGAAGGCCCGACGGCTTATTTAGGCTTGACTTCCATGGTCAGCCTGAATCTCGCGATCTTCAACCTGCTGCCCATCCCGATTCTGGACGGTGGTGTGATCCTGCTGCTTTTGGTCGAGATGTTCATGCGCCGCGATCTGAGCCTGCGGGTTAAAGAAGCCGTCTTTAAGCTGGGTTTCGTTTTCCTGATGGCCGTAGTCGCGTTCGTGCTCTACAACGACATTTCGAAGTTAGCGGGCTGAGCTAGTCAGCTGATTCGCGGTGACGAAGATCGGCTCAATGTCCACCGGAATCGCGGTCAGGCTGTCGAGAGCCTTCTGCATGTTGGGGCGGATCACTCCCAACTCATCCAGCATTCGTTTCGCGCCGGCGTAGTCGCCCGTGGCTTCGAGCGTCAGCAGGTCATGGTCCAGATCGCGCACGGCGCCCTTGATCTTCGCGAAATCCACCTCGAACGTGCCATCCGGCCGCGCAATGAATCCACCTTTATCGGTCAGGTAATTTACCTGTAAGGCCATTCCTTTGCCGTGCGCCTCTTTGAGGCCGAATCGCAAGCTTCGGAAGGTGGAGGCGAGGTACGTCGTGTATAGTTTCCGTTCGGCACTCGCGCCGCCCTCGATCAGCTTGCGATCGTAGAGATGCTGCAGCATGAAAAGTCCGGTGACATCCGCTTTCGCCTCTTCGATGGCGCTATAGAGCTCCTTCATTTCCTGCCGCGGGCTGGTATTTCGCCCCGCCACCGTGATTTGGTGAGGACCGATACCGTGGCTGAGCTCGTGCGCCAAAATATGCGTGAAGAACGATTCGAAACTCAGATCCTTCTGGCTCCCCGCGGTGAGCATTCGCTTGGCAATCGGTTCCAGCGTGGAGTGAAACTTGGCCTCCTGCACGTTCTTGAGCATCACGCGCTTGCTGCCCTTCTGCGTCACCACGCGCTCGTCATTGGGCAGGTTGTAAGCCGCTGTCTGTACGCCGTGCTCGCCGTCGCCGGCCGAGAAAACCTCATTGACCACACGGATCGGCGCCTGGCTGCCCAGTTTGGGATTGCGATATTTGGGATCGATCGGTAGATTGTTTTCGACCTCCTGCAAATGGTCGCCAAAAAACTTCAGCTTCGCGGTTTCGGCGTCATCCCGCAGATTCACATAAGCTTCGAAGGCTGCTTTGTAGCCGAAAATCTCGTCATTGTAGGTTTCATAGGGGCCGATCGTGATATCAATCGGAGCATCCAGGTCCATCCACGCCAGATCGCTTTCGTAATAGTCGTTAGAGTAGAACGCAGCGCCGCGCGCCAGCAGAAACTTCTTGAGCGTGGCATTCTCCGTCAACCCGGCTGCCTCCTCGAGCAGGCGCGCCGACTTGGCCAGATCGGATTTGTATTCCTGGCTGTACGGCACGGTCTTCAAATGCCCGATCCGGTCGCGCCGGATCACCGTGAAGAAGCCCTCGGCCTTCTGGCGCTCGGCTTCCGGCAGCGTCTTCACCCACGCTTCGAACTCCAAGCGGGTCATGTCTTCAAGGTAGAAATTCGCGCCCGGCAGCTTCTTTTCCGGCACGTCGGGCAAGAAAGCGATCCCATCATCCAAACTCGACCACGGTCCCTTGTTGATCCAGAAATAATGCAGTCTGGCCTTTCCCAGCGGAGTTGGATCGCGACGCAGCTTGGCATACAACGGCTGGTTGCCGCTCCACAATTGATTGAGAAAGATATCGTCCAGCACGCGCGAGGCCTCGATCAGCTTGGCCAGCGCCTGACGGTCGCCGGGCGAGAGTTTGGAAACATCCGCGCGAAGCTCGGTAGGCTTGAATCGGGCGATCATCTTATCGAGTTGCGCGAGGTCAGGGACATTAGCGGCAATAGCAAGCATAGGGATGATGAACAGCAGCTTCTTCATTCTCTGTGGTCATGCTAGCACGCCGGATTCCGCGTTAGAATCGACGCTAAGCTTGGATGTTTCACAAGAACATTCGCGACGGCGTGACGGTGAAGCTCATGGAGGAGCGGCATGCGCCTGAAGTGTTCGCCGTCGTGGATCGCGAGCGGGCCTACCTCCGGGAATGGCTCCCGTGGGTGGACATGAGCACTGAAGTGGAACACACCCGGAATTTCATCAAGACCTCGCTGCAACAATTCGCCGGCAACGACGGATTCTCAGCGGGCATATGGTTGGGCAATGAGCTGATCGGCGGTATCGGCACGCACAAAATCGACTGGCTTTATAGAAGGGTCGAGATCGGCTATTGGATCGCGCAAGAATATCAGGGCCGCGGAATCGTTACCGACGCCTGCCGCTCCGTGATCGATCATGCGTTCGAAGAATGGAAGCTCAATCGCGTGGAAATTCACTGCGCAACAGGCAATACAAAAAGTTGTGCGATCCCCAAGCGCCTCGGTTTTCAATTTGAAGGAATGCTGCGCGAAGCCCAGCTATTGAATGGCGAGTATCAGGACATCAATGTTTATGGCATGCTGGCGCGTGACTGGAAAAAGCTCGCGGCTGGAAAAAACTAAAGCGGTAGCATGTCCAGCGCCGCTTGCAACTCACTGCGAGTGTGAGCGTCTCCGGTTCGAGCCGTCGCTTCGATTCCTTTCTGATACACGTCCCGTGCCTCGTCAATGCGTCCCAGCTTCTCGAGCGCGTGGCCGCCGTGGAAGTACGCCGCCGCATAATCGGGATTGAAACCGATCAACGCGCGATACTCGGCAATGGCGCGCTCCAGGTCGCCAGTGTTGGCATATTCCATCGCAAGACCGTAGCGCGCAAAACTGTCCTGCGGATTTTGCGCAACCATACTCCGTAAGATTTCCAATCGATTGGTAGCCATAGCTCTACGTGTTACTATACCGAGCGATGGCCTGCCCGTATTTTTACCCGCTGGCTCGTTTCGACAACAGCAACTGGGAGGTGCCTCCCCGGCTGCCATTGGGTGATCCTTATTCGGGCGAATGCCGCGCGGGCGTTGACACGTTTCAGCCCGAAGAAACGCAGGTGCGCCAAGTTTGCAATCTTGGCTACGGGCGCGGATGTTGCGATCGATTTCCGGAATCCTCCGAGGCTGATGCAGTTCGCTTTCACGTGTCGAAAGACTCCGGCAAACTGATCCGAATCCAGTACATTTTCGAAAAGGACTGCTGGCCGAAAGAGCATGGCATTTTAGAATACGCGAACGCGGCTGTTCGAAGCGGCCCAGATGACGAGCTCTTGCGAAAGCAGGCTGCGGCATTCCTCGAAAGTTATCTGCGACGTCGGAGCTGACGGTGGATTCGTCACCTCCGGGCCGGTTCGTCCGCGAATCGATCTCCGAATATTCCGAATTCGCGCTCCCCAACGATGCCAACACACTGGGGAATGTCCTGGGCGGAAAAGTAATGCATCTGGTGGATATCGCGGCGGCGCTGGCCGCGGTGCGTCATGCCCGATGTTCGGTAGTGACCGCTTCTGTCGATCACATGAGCTTCCTGCATCCCATCCACATTGGGCAGCTCATCGTATTGCGATCCAGCGTGAATCGAGTATTCCGCACGTCGATGGAGATTGGGGTGCGTGTCGAAGTGGAGAATCTCGTGACCGGCGAGATCCAGCACACTTCCTCGGCCTACCTGACTTTCGTCGCTCTAGACAAAAGCGGCAGCCGCCTCGCGATTCCTGCTGTGATTCCTGAGACCGACGATGAGAAGCGCCGCTATGAGGAAGCCGAGGAACGCCGGTCATACCGCTTGGCAATGCGAGAAAAAGCCCTACAGAAGCGCCGCTAACAGCTCAATCCCCAGCCGACGCCTTGTACATGTATTTGATATTGGGCTTGAAGATGAGCAGGTTGGGTTCGCCGTCGCGGTTGACCTTCAGACAGGTCTTGTCATACCACTCAATCACGCCTTGCAGCATTTCGCCATCTTTCAGGACGAAGACCATGGGCGTCTTGGCCTGCATCTGCTTCATGTAATAAAAATTCTCGGCGTTGGTCTGGTCCGGGGGAGCGGCTTTCTTCTGATGATTAGTGCGGCGATTTATCTGGTCCTTCATTTCGTTCAAGGACGGACGTATCAGTTTTCGGTTTGTCGTCTCCACAACAAGACTCCACTTCTATTCGAGATTGATCTCTGGTCCCGAACGTGTTGGAGAGCCGGGCGGGGCCGTTTGAAAAGGATTGATCAGGTGTCCAACTAGCATTATTGAACCATATCGATTCGTGCCGCTGCAAGGCGCGGTGGATGGCCCTTAGGGGCCACAGGCTCTACGCCGCCAAGCGCCTTAATCCGACCACCAGCGCGTCTAGAGCAATGCTCTTTTGAATATTGCGACGGACCAGCTCCGCCAGTTCGTCGGTCTTCCGGACCGCGCTCCGTATCCACTGGAACGAGACGTGCCCAGCGAGGTCTTCCAGTTGCCGGTGAATGTCGATGTTGCGGATTTCACCGGCGCCTTCCCGCAGCAGCAGTATGTCTTCCAGCAGCACGTACAGGATGCCGAGGAGGTGATCGAGTTTGTCCTGGCGGCGCGGAGCCATGACTTCGGCATGCTTGGCCCACTCGCTAAACGCAGCGCGGCCCGCGGCGACCTGCAGCAGAGCGAGCATCGCGCGGCGGCGCTGATCGTAGACATCGAGATCCATGGAAACCGCCAGCCCCGGGCTTCCAGCCGCGAGAGCGATGCGCCGCTCCGGTTCCGAAAGCGCACGCGCTTCGACGAAGGTTCGCATCTGGGCGTTCGAGAGGGGTCCGAGGTGGAAAGGCACGGCGCGGGAGCGGATGGTCGGAAGCAAGTCGTAAGGATTCTCTGCCGTTAGCAGCAGAATCAGGTGTTCGGGAGGCTCTTCGAGCGTCTTCAGCAGCGAATTCGCGGCCTGCTCATTGGCGCGATCGATCTGATCGATTAGAAACACGCGCCGCTTTCCGTGTAGCGGCTTGAATTGCGCGCGTTCTTTCAACAGCCGCATCTGCTCGATTGTAAGCTGCCGCAGCGGACCATCCGGTGGAAAGGTGACGAAATCGGGATGCGTGGAAAACAGCAAAGGGTCGTCGTTACGCTTGTCCGACGGCCATTTTTCCCGCTCGGCGATGGTGGTCGCGTGAATTTCGAGGCTCAGGTCGTCTTGCTCGATCTTACCCGCGCCATCACCCAAGAGTTCCGCTCCGAATCTTCGGGCCAGGGTCGCTTTGCCCACGCCCGCGGGGCCATCCAGCAGGATGGTCTGCGGAATACGCTCCTGCTTCGTCATGGAATAAAGCGTTCGCGCTACCCCTTGATTGCCATGGAAGTTTTGGAACATCGGAAGCCTTCAGTGTGACACAGCAGAGCTCATCGCATGCCAGTGCCTCGGGCGTGTTAGTGTACGGAATGAGGTGAACGGATGAACAGATTCGCCGGGCTGCTTACAGCCTTAGTAACCACGGTGGTAGTTTGGGCGCAAGCGCCGCCTTCGAAACAGGTCGAGATCTTCGGACAGAAGATTCAATATAGTGAAGCTGGCTCCGGACCCACGGTGATCCTGCTGCACGGCCTCGGCGGCGATAAGAGCAACTGGGCGTACACCGCGCCGGCTCTTGCCAAGAACTATCATGTGTATGTTCCCGACCAGATCGGATTCGGTGAATCCGACAAGCCGCTGATCGCGTATCGGATCGGCACTCTGGTCGATTTCCTGGACGGTTTTTACAAAAAGCTAGGCATCACCAAGGCGATCGTGGTCGGAAACTCGCTGGGTGGCTGGACTGCGGTCGCGTTCACGCTCGCGCATCCCGAGAAAGTCGATCGGCTGGTGCTGGTGGATAGCGCCGGCTATTCTCTCGCAAAAACGGGTGTGCAGGCACAGCGCGAGTTGCTTCAAGTTCTGAATCCCTCGACGGTTGCGAGCGAAAAGGCGCTCATGGGGATCATCCTGGCCAATAAGGCCATGGTGACCGACGCCTTCGCCGAAGGCGCTTTTGCCCAACATATGCGCAGGGGTGACGGCTACACAATCGACCGCTTTCTCGATTCCCTTTTACGCAACGAGGATGTTATCGATGGCAAGCTGGGTGCGATCAAAGCCGCTACCCTGGTCGTCTGGGGCCGTGAGGACGGGCTGATCCCGCTTTCGGCCGGGCAGATGATGGGAACCGAGATCGCCGGATCGCAGACCGTGATTCTGGATCACTGCGGCCACGTGCCACAGATTGAATGCGCCGTTCCATTCAACGCCGCGCTAATGAAATTTTTGGCGAGTGGCGCGGGAACATCGACGGCTGGAATCCAATAAGCAGAAGGCAGCAAGCAGAAAGCAAGAAGGCAGAAGCACTGTGAAGTTAGGCATTGATTTCGGCACCACTCGCATCGTCGCGGCTGCGGTGGATCGCGGAAACTATCCGCTCATTTCGTTTGAAAATCCGGACGGCGCCCCCGCCGACTGGTTTCCCGCTCTGGTCGCCGTGCGTGGCGATCAACGTCTCTACGGCTGGCAGGCGTGGGCGTGCCAGCAGTATCCCACTTTTACGATCATCCGATCGCTGAAGCGCGTGCTCTCGGAAGCGGGGCCTGAGACGATCCTGCAGCTCGGTCGTCAAGCCGTCCCGCTCATCCAAGTGCTGCGCGAAATGGCTATGGCGTTGCGCGCCAGCCTGCCGCAGGAACCCTTGGAGGTTATGCTGGGCGTGCCAGCCAACGCCAACAGCAATCAGCGTTTCCTGACGGTGGAAGCGTTCCGCTTGGCCGGCTGTGATGTGATCGGCTTGTTGAACGAGCCGTCAGCTGCCAGCATCGAGTTCGGGCACAAGACCAAAATCAGTGGTCCGATTCTGGTTTATGATCTGGGAGGTGGAACTTTCGACGCCTCGCTGGTGGAGCTGGATGAAAAGACCCATCGCGTACTGGCTACGGAAGGAATTTCCACGCTGGGCGGCGACGACTTCGATGAGATTCTGGCCGACATGGTGCTGAGTGAAGAGGATCGCGAAGGCCTCTCGGCGGCCGAGCACTTTCGTCTGCTCGAGGAATGCCGCATCAAGAAAGAGGCCGTGAATCCGAACACTCGCAAAATCCTTTTGGATCTGGGACACGTTCGCGAGGAGTGGGGAACGGTGGTCGTGTCGGCGGCGGAATACTACGAGCAATGCCGATCCCTGATCGAGGAGACGTTAGGCGTGGTGGACGATCTGCTTGCCACGCACGTCTCCGGCAACCTCGAGGCTCTTTATGTAACCGGCGGCGGCAGCGAATTGCCGGTAGTGGGCCGCGTGCTCAAAGAGAGATTCGGCAAGCGTGTACGGCGCTCGCTTTACGCCCGTTCGGCGACCGCCATTGGTCTTGCGATCCAGGCGGACGCATCGGCCGGTTATGTTTTGAGCGAGAACTTTACCCGCTACTTCGGAGTTTGGCGCGAAGGGGACGGCGGCCGGCGAGTGGTTTTCGATCCGCTCTTTCCCAAGGGAACGCCGCTGCCCGGTCCCGGTGAGCATCCGGTCGAGATCCGCAGGCGCTACACGCCGGTTCACAATGTCGGACATTTTCGATATCTCGAATGCAGCCACCTGAATGACGATGGACAACCGGCCGGGGATGTCACGGTGTGGGACGAAGTCCAGTTCCCGTTCGACCCAGCTCTGCAAGATTCCAACGGTGTACCGGTGGAGCGTTCCGACGCAGCGCAGTCGCAGCAGATTGAGGAACGCTATTCCGGTGATGCGAGCGGATCCGTTACAGTCACCATTACCAATCTGACCGCCGGATACGAACGGAAATACCGCTTAGGGCGCTGGGCCTCCCAGGAAGCTCCGAGCGTGCCCGTGCAACCACGCGCCACTCATCGCCGCCGAAAACCCGGCCGGAGCAAGGCTGAAGCGCGCCGCCGATGATGGATCTGTTCGAGCGGCTCAGGCAATCCAAAATTTACGATCTCGCGCAACCCTACTTCGTGGGCATGCCGCATTTTCCGACTCATCCGCCGTTCTTATTCGGCCTAACCAAGAAACATGGTGACATGGTGTCAGAGAGCGGCGCCAGTTCGTCGGCGGACGCCATCGCTCTCGGAGGCCATGTCGGCACTCACATCGACGCGCTCTGTCATTTTTCCTGCAACGGGAAGCTCTATGGCGGCGTGGAGGCGAAGACCGTCCAGAGCGACGCCGGGGGCATCGGCCAGCATTCGGTGGACACCATCGCGCCGATCATGCGTCGAGGTGTGTTGCTCGATATAGCTGGTCAATTAACAACCGAAGCTTTGCCGGCGGACTTCATCATCGCGCCGGAACATTTGGAATCGACAGCCAAGGCACAGAAGATCGAGATCCAAAAAGGCGACGTAGTGCTGCTGCGGACCGGATGGGCGCGCTTCTGGAACGATACTGCGCGCTATATCACAGGCGGACACGGGATAACAGCGACCGGGCCGGGGCCAGAAATCGACGGCGCGCGCTGGCTTAGCAAACGCGGTGTCTTCGCGGCAGGATCGGATACGGTAGCCTTCGAGCGGGTGCCCAGCGCCATGGCCGTACACGTCCACCTGCTGGTGGAAAGCGGAATCCACATTATCGAGGCGCTAAACATGGAAGAGCTCGCCCGCGATCGGATCTACGAGTTTGTCTTCGTGGCCGCTCCGCTTAAGATCCGCGGCGGCACTGGATCACCGATCCGTCCCCTGGCTTTGACCTGAAGCGCCTTGACCTGAAGCCGCGGCCTTCATTTCCGGATGAAGACCTGAGTGCGGCTTAGTTCCCTGGTCCTTCCACGCGCGCAATTCCGTAAAGCCCGCGGCAATTTCGTTAGGAAGGATGGTGCAGTGCCCGTCGTGCTTTACGTATTGCTGCACGAAGAGGTCTTGTGAGCCGGCCTGCTCCACTAACTCCGGATAGCGCGCGGGGATGCGAACCGGCACCAGCGGATCGTAGGTGGTGTGAATAGCGAGCATCGGATGCGAAAGCTTGCCGGTGGGCGTGTACCAGGTGCGCACGTATTCCGCCGCGCGCGGATCGGCTTTATAACGCTTCACGCCGTCATTGAGTGCGTTGTAATCGTCGGGGGTTTCGTAAATCACGTTGCGGTTGTCGAACGGATTGCCGCCCCCGCGCTGTTCCATGTCGAGCAGGAGATAAGTGACAAAGCCTAACGTGCTGGCGAGATCCTTAGTGCTATGTGCGCCCGAATAATGCAAGAGCGCGGCGGCTTTTTCCGGCTGGCTATCCATCAGGGCCTGGATCTTTTTGTCAAGCTCCGGTGTGTTTTGGAAATCGGAGGGAACCTTGTCGGGACGTGGGAGCGCGCCGGGGAAATAATAATCGAAGACCACACGTAGGTCGAACGCGCCACGGTCCATGAAGTAAGTCGCGGAAGCGAGCGGACCGCACAGCGCCAGACCCGCGTCATAGCTGGTCGGGAATCGTTCCATGAACATCATGGCCAGGAAGCCACCCATGGAGTGGCCGGTGATGAAGGTTTCCTTCGGCTTCCCGTACTTGCCGGTGAAATAGCGTCGCAAACCCTCGGTGTCCTCCACCGCTTCCTGGATCGCCCATCCGCCGGCCGCATAACCCGACTGCGCCAGCGCGTAGCCCTGCTCGGTGAACACCGCGAGTACGGGCGGGAGTTTGCCATCTTTGTATGCGCCCGCTACGGGACTGTAGCCGTGGCAGTACATCACGAGGCCACCGTTCCAGTTGTCAGGAATGTCGATACGGAATTTAGCGCCGTTGATCTCGCCGATTTCGGTTTTCGGCTCGACTTTTGGAGCGGCCAGACACAGGCTGGCACACACTAACAAAGCACCGAAGAGTTTCATGGAGACTCCCTTGGGAATTACCCTGAGTATATCGCAGACTATCGGAGAAAATTAGGCCGCTTCCTGACGGTCGCGGCTCAGTAGCGATTGACTCTCGCTGAGACGCGCGTGTGAGCAAGCGGGCTACGCGCGCAGCTCCGCGCCCGCGGGCGCCACAATGACCGCCGCCCGCTGCCGCACCCACACCACCGCTAGCGCGCCTAAGTACAGCGCGGCTCCGAGCAGGACGGTCGCTCGTAATCCCAGATAAATGGCGAAAAAGATCGCAGCCGCCGATCCCAGCACACTCGCGGCGGCGTTCAACGCCCAGGCCCACTGCACGGCCCGAGGGTAAAGCTCTCCCAAGCGGGCGAGGCCTATCGGGAACGGCATGCCCATCAGGAATCCAGCGGGCGCGACCAGCCCAACTGTCACCGCGATCTTCATAGCGAGGGGCCAGCCCACTCCGGATTCACTAACAGGAGCTGCCAGGAAAGCGAGAGCGCAGACCGCTGCCGCCACCGCGATCAACACCGTGCTTAACCGGAAGTCGTTGGCTTTGCCAACCAGCCTGCGGCTGAAATAACTCCCCACTCCGCTCGAAATGAGCATCGAAAATATGATTACCGTCAGGGCGTAAGTAGGATGGCCGAGGAAGAGCACGAACTTCTGGATCAGCGCCACTTGGATCAAGACATACCCCGCGCCGATGAAAATGAAATACAGCAGGAAGCTTCGCACGCCGTGTTCGACTTTGAGCCGCGAACCGAGCAGCAATGGTGGCAGCGCGAGCACCACGATAGTGGCCAGTAAGCTGACTCCCAGCAACTCGAAGAGCAACGGAACCGCGCGGTTGATTTTATAATCCGCCGCCTGTCCGCGCTGCGTCAGGAAATTCAATAAATCGCGCGGTTGAACGGTGTAGAAGAAAAATGGCCGGTTGTCGTCCACCGGAGAAATGTCGAAAGCATAATCGGCTCGAAACGTTTCAGGATCGTCGCTCAGCAAGAGCCGGCCGAACTCATTCGCCGGAAGATCGCCAGGAATGTAGACAGGTTGGAGCTTCGTTTCGAGCAATGCAGAACGCACGCGCACCAAGTCAGCATCGATGATCGGTTTCCGAAAAATGATCACGGTATCCTGCGCGCCCCAGCCCGCTAGATTCTGGGCATTTTCGCGGACGACGACGATGTGCTTCCAGGCTTGTTGCTCTCCCAAATCCTGAAGCGCCGCCATCGCGAGCGAAATGAGCCTCAAGGACTCTCGCGGTGGCTGCAGACCCCAGCGCGTGAAGACCATCAGTCCGTCATCGGTGAGATGAGTCAGGTAATCGCGAAAGGCGTCGGTGGTGTAGAGATTGTTTTCCGACAGCGCAAATGCGCCGGCCGCGGTGGAAGCCCAGGTGTCCACCAGCGTGGCCTGCAGCACTTGATACTTCTCCGAACTGCGGCGCACGAAGCTGCGCCCGTCTTCAATAACGACGTGAACCTCGGGACGAAAATACAGCCCGTGGCTCAGCCCAGGGAAACGCTGCTGCATGATGGTGCGCGCGATGATGGGATTAATTTCAATCGCCGTTACGTCCTTGCTGCCGGACGTAAGCGCTCGGGCGACGTCCCAACCGCCGCCCGAACCGATCACCAGGGTCCTCGCTCCCGGCCGCAGCAGATACGGGAAGCCGGGGCCCTCATGCGTCAGCCGGTCCTTTTCACGAGGCGTCAGGTGCGAGAGATCGAAACCGGGGATGCCCGTGGCCGCGTCGGCATCGATCACGATTCCGGCTTCGCCCGGGTAGTTATTGTCCACCAGCCCAATGCGCGAGAAGCTGTTCCATTGAACAAACTTCTCCTGGGGAATCGGTCGGCCTTTGGCATAGCGCACATCAATCGTATGGCGCGTTCCGTTGTACGCGATCAGGGCCACGAAGGCGAGCGCCAGCGCGACGGCAAACACCCGCCCACGCAGAGTTCCCGCAATGTTGTACCAAATGGCCGCTGACACGGCAAACATCACCGATGTGACCAATACAGTGTTCGGTCCACCGAAGCGATCGAGAAACGGAACCAGCGCCAGGCATCCGGCCGCAGCTCCCAGCAGGTCGAAGAAATACACACGGTCCACGCGCTGAATGCCTTCAGCGACCGCCATCGACACCACCGTACCTGAAAAGAAAAATGGCAGTGCACTGGCGAAATAAACCGCCGCCAAAGTGAGGTTGGTCAACTCGCCGGAGCGAGTGAGCAGGAAGACCAGCGATGCGACGACACAAAAGCTATTCAGGACCGCCAGCGTTCCGAGTTTGAAGTACGTGTTTCCGCGCCAGCCCGAGACCACGTACGAAAAGACACCACCCGCGCCAAGTCCGAACAGCGCGATGGAAATAGCAAGAAAAGCAAAGTGATAGTAGAAGACCACCGAGAAGATGCGCGTTAGAGACAACTCTAGCGTCAGGGTCGCCAGCGTGGTGAATGCCACGCCAATGTAGAGCTGAGACCACCTGCCCTTGCCGGATTCGGCGGATGAACTGATGCGGGGCAATTCCTTATGGTAAAGGAAATCGGCCG
>DATMMD010000021.1:0-2158 GCA_035569875.1 Bryobacteraceae bacterium | reverse complement strand
TTTCTCACCAACTCCAAGGGAGCGTTCCACCTTCCTGACGGGACATCGCAAACCCTCGCAGGTAAGGCAGGCGACTCACTCTATACGCCTGCCACCGTTCACCTGCCGGAGAACACGGGCGATGAGGCGATGGATGTGATCGTGATCGAACTCAAGGGCAAGCCGGGCATGGCCGCGAAAGCGGAGATGAAGTAGTTTCGCTCCTGGGCTGCGGCGATGGTGATCAATTCGATAGGAGATGAGTAGCGCCGCCGTCCCGGCGGCTGTCGTGGGGGCGTCCCGCCCCCACGCCCTGTGCCCTTCGAAAGCGCTATTGCTCCACAATCTTGAGCACGCTGCCGCTGTAGTCGACCACGTACAATTCTCCCGTGGCATCCTGACCGAATGAACTGATGTTCTTTCCGCTAGTCAGCAAAAGCGTGCGAGTCCAGGTGCCCGAATTTTCGGTGAGTTTCCAGATCTTGCCATTGCTGAAATCTGCGAAGACGTAGGCGCCGACCAGGTCCGAGATCGCCGTTCCGTGATAGACATAACCACCGATCACGGTGACGCCTTCACTGTGATCGTATTCTGCGATGGGCAGGGTCAGTCCTGTCATGTTGCAACCGCTGGCAGGATTGAAGCAGTGCGCTCCTTCCATCGTGTTCCAGCCAAAGTTGCCAGCTTTTTGCACCAGATCGATTTCTTCGAATTGATCCTGGCCAACGTCGGCGACGAAGAGCCGGCCAGTGACACGATCGAACGAGAAGCGCCATGGGTTACGGAACCCGTAAGCCCAGATTTCGCCGTGATCGCCGGTCCCGACGAAGGGATTGTCCGCGGGAATCGCATATTGCAGCCCGGCGTCGGTGTGGTCCACGTCGATTCTCAGAATCTTGCCCAGTAAAGTTTGGCGGTTCTGGCCATTGCCCATTGGGTCGGCCGCTGCCGCCGTCGCCGACCGCGATGTAGAGAAAACCATCCGGCCCGAAGGCCATCTGCCCCCCTTTGTGATTGGTGAACGGCTGATTTATGGTCAGCAAAATTCGCTCGCTGGCGGCGTCGGCCAGGTTGGGGTCGGCGGATACCTTATATTCGGCGATCACCGTCTGTATTTGCCCACCCGAAAGGCGATCATAGTTCAAGTAGAAATGCTGATTTTGAGCGTAGTTGGGATGGAATGCCAGTCCCAGCAGGCCCTGCTCGCCGCCATCGAAATTCACTTTGCCGGTGATATCCAGAAAAGCAGTTGGCAGCAGCGATCCGCCGCTGACGAGCCGTATGGTTCCAGACTGCTGAACGATAAATTCGCGCCCGCTATTGTCATCGGGAGTTTCGAAATCGAGCGGGCTGCTAAAGCCACTGACAAACGGTGCAAGGCTGATGGCAGCGGGGCTTCCCGCGGGAGGCGGTGTCGTGGTTGAGGGCGCGTTGCCGCCGCATCCGCCAACAAATAAGGTGAGAAGAATGACCGAAAACTTGAACAAGAAACCACGCCCCGACATATTGATTACAAGCTTATCTCAAATCTCGGCTAGCCGATGAGGCTGCGGCCGAAAACAATGAATGGGTAGTACACGAGGCTCCCTGTTTCGGGACAAGAGAGGAAAATATCGAGATCAGGTAATGAAGGCTTTTTGAAGAAGAGCGTCGTCGCCGGCATCATTCCTTCTGCTTCACCCTCACCACCGTAATTTTGGAAAAGCCTTCCTCGAACGTCGGTGGCTTCAGCTTGGCGCTCATGCGGCGCATCACGTCTTCGGCCACTACACGCTCGCGTCGCTGATTCCGCTCCAGGCAAACCTCCACCGGGACATCGAAGAACACGGCTTGTACCTCGTAGCCGTAATCGTGGCCCAGTTTCACCCAGCTCTGACGCTCGTGCGGAGTGAGGTTAGTGGCGTCCACGTAATTCAAGGGGCGGCGGGCGATCAGCCGAGCCTTCAGCATGGAACGCAAGTTGGAGAAGACGAGATCCTGGAAGCGCTGCTCGGTGGGATCGTCGAACAGAAGCCCGCGCAGCATATCGCTGGAGAGCGGGTTAATCTTGTGGCGCTTGAACCACGAACTTTTTCCCGAGCCGGGGAGGCCGATAGCGAGAATTACGCTGCCTTTTGGAACCCGCGGCGCACTGGCGGCGGGAACGGCTGCAGTTGCGGTTTGCGGCGCTGCTCCGCGA
>DATMMD010000020.1:0-2860 GCA_035569875.1 Bryobacteraceae bacterium | reverse complement strand
ACGGAAATATTACGCACCCGGCAGTGGCAGAAGCGCTCGGCCAGCCTTATACGCTGGCGGAAGCAGCACTCACGGTCGCTCCAAACGTCATCCCGAGCTGACGTCGACTGCCGTTTCGTTTTCGCGAGCGAGCCAGCGCAGAGGTATCTCAGTTCCCTCTCAGCGCGGTTTCCCAGAAGAATCTTTAGGGAGAACGGGATTGTCGGCCTTGCCGCTGGTTGGCTTTGCGCCGATGTGGTCTGCCAACTCTTCGCCGGTGAAGCTGCCTGTGGAGCTTTCGTCGACTTCAGGGAGCATCGTGGCATTCCATTCATACCATTCGGCCACGAGTGGAGCGTAGACCTCCCTGCGGCGCTCCTTCAGGTTGGCTCGCTCCATCGGATCATCGACCACATTGAATAAGAAAGTGTTATCGAGGATTTTTAGATACTTGTAGTCTCCATCGCGCGCGGCCCGCTGCGCATTGGCCTTGTAACGCCAGAAAAGTTTGCGCGGAACCGGCGCTGTGTTTTGCGTGAGCGTGGGCAGCAGGTTCAATCCGTCGGAAGGAAAAGCCGGGTCGGGCTGCGTTCCGGCAGCCGCGAGAAGCGTTGGCAGCCAATCCATGCTGATGGCTACTTGATCTGTTGTGCGGCCTTGCGGAATGCGGGCCGGCCAACGTATCACCGCAGGAATACGCAAACCGCCTTCCAGTAATTCCGTCTTTCTGCCCGTGAAGGGCCAGGTATCAGCGAAGCGCTCACCGCCATTGTCGCTCGTGAAAATGACAATGGTATTTTCGGTCAAGCCATGCGTGTCCAGGGCTTCGAGCACACGGCCGATCTGCAAGTCCATTTCTTCGATCATGCGCTGATAGGTCTTCTGCGTACCGCCATCGAAGTCAATCAAATTCCCATAGCGCAGACGATTCGATTCGGCTTGGTCCCCCGGCGCCTCCCAGGGCCAGTGTGGCGCATTGAAGTGCAGGCTGATCAGGAAAGGCTGCCCCGATTTCGCATAGCCATTCACCACGTCCACGGCGCGACTGCCGAGAAGATCGGTCAAGTAGCCCATCTGGTCAACTTGCACATCGTCATCCCATAGGTCGTCGCGATGATCGGTGCCGGTGTGCATGTAATAGTCAAGCGCCCCGCCGCGGAATCCGTAAAAATGGTCATAGCCGCTTTTCAACGGGCCGAAATTCGGCAGAACACCGAGATGCCACTTGCCAATCAGCGTCGTGCCGTATCCGATTTTCTTCAGCAAAGACGGCAAGGTCGGGTGTTCAGGCGGCAACCCGACTTCAGGATTGCCGGACAGCGGTTCTTCCAACCCGATTCGCAATCGGTATTGGTAGCGGCCTGTGATCAGGGCTGTACGCGTGGCGGTACAAACCGCGGAGTTCGCATAGGCTTGCAGGAAGCGCACCCCGTTTGCAGCTATGTGGTCGATATTCGGCGTATTGAGGTCCGGACGTCCGTAACAGGAGACGTCGGCGTAGCCAAGATCGTCAGCGAGGACGAACAAAATGTTGGGAGGTTTTGCGGCCTTCTGACCGAATAAGTTGCTGGCGCCAGATGCGACTGCAAGCGTTCCAACGGCCGCATTGCGGAGCAGCGTGCGGCGCGTAATCACGTTACCCGAAGTCCTAACGGCGGTCCTTACGCCCGAGATCTGAGAGCTGCGGCCGGGCAATTCGCGCCATGGGTGCGCCAATCGTGCCTCCAGCGATCGGCCTCTGTGAGGTACCAACCGGCTCCGGTATCTCGCGATGCTTTTTGCCGAACAGACGCGTCGACCAATTACTGGCCTGTTCCATGTAGATGTACACCACTGGAGTTAGAAAGAGCGTGACGATCTGCGAGAACACGAGACCGCCGACCACCGATACTCCCAACGACCGCCGCGACTCGGCTCCGGCCCCGAATCCTAATGCGATCGGAAGCGTACCCATCAAAGCAGCCATGGTCGTCATCATAATGGGACGGAATCGCACCAGGCAGCCCTGATAAATGGCTTCGGCCGCCGCGAGGTTCTCGCTGCGCTGCGCCTCCAGGGCGAAATCGATCATCATGATGGCGTTTTTCTTTACGATACCGATCAGCATGACCACGCCGACAAAGCCATAAAGGTTTAGGTCCATATCCAACAGCGGCGAGATCCAACCCTTCTGCGCGGCGAGATGGAAGAGTTCGAGCGTCAGCAGCGCCCCAAATCCCGCCGAGGGTAATCCGGAAAGAATGGTGATCGGATGGATAAAGCTCTCATACAGAACTCCCAACACGATATAGATCACCAGGATGGCCATGATCAGCAGCATTCCCAATCCTGACAGGGAGGACCGGAACGCCAGAGCGTTTCCCTGGAAGGTGGTGCTGATCGTTGGCGGGAGCGAACGGCGGGTCAGATCGTTAATTTCGTTTACCGCATCGCCGATCGAAGTCCCGGGCTTGAGATTGAACGACATGGTGACGGCGGGAAGCTGTCCCAGGTGGTTCACCGACAGCGGCCCAAAGGTGCTCGTCAGCTTCGCAACGGCGCTTAGGGGCACGAGTTGGCCGCTCTTCGAACGAACGTAGAGCGACGACAAAGCATTAGCGTCGCGCTGATACTGCGACTCTAGCTCCAGGATCACGCGGTACTGATTGTTGGGGGCGTAGATGGTCGACACCTGGCGAAACCCATAGGCCGAATACAACGCATCTTCCACCTGATTGGCCGTTACTCCAAGAGCGGAGGATTTGTCGCGGTCGATCACCACATTGATCTGAGGATTCTTGATTTGCAGATCGCTGGTGACGTCCTCCAGGCCGGCGAGTTGCTGCATTTTGGCCAGAAAATCCTGCGAGGCGCCGAATAGTTCGGCAGTGCTCGCCGCCTC
>DATMMD010000019.1:0-24954 GCA_035569875.1 Bryobacteraceae bacterium | reverse complement strand
CCCACCGGCCGAGATCGACTGGTTGGCACGGTCGGCGCCCTGGCGCGATTGAGCCTGACCGGATGGCGGCGCAAGGTTGCTGACATTCGGAGCCAGCGTCACCAGATTCAAGTACTCGCGTCCGTTGAGAGGCAGTTCAACGATGCTTTTGGTCTCGACCACGGTGCCGACCGTCGCGTTTTCGGCCTGCAACAGAGCGGCGGTGGCCGACACCTCGACCGATTCCGAAACCTGGCCGACCTGGAGTGTCAAGTCCAGGCGCACGGATTGCTGCACCAGAACCTCCACGTTGCTGGTGGTCGTCTTGAAACCCGGATGCTCAACTTTCACGTTGTAGGTGCCGGGCGGCACCGACGGGAACGTATAGAGCCCCTGCTCGTTAGTCTGCTCGGTCCGGCTAGCGTTGGTTGCTGTGTTAGTCAGAGTGACGGTGGAGTTTGGCACTCCCGCGCCGCTCGGATCTACCACGGTTCCTGAAATTTCCCCGAGTGTCTGGCCCAGCAATGACAACCCGGAAAGAAGTACTACAGCGAGAAACAACTTGGTTCGCATACCAATTCACCCTTTTCACCCTTATTGGAACTACACAAAAGCTTGTCAAGGAGCATATACCATTTCAATCACGAGCGCCAGGGGGTAAATTGGGTGAAATGTCAAGGCAAAGTAGAGATGTCCTGTTTTGACGGGCGGCCCGGAAAGGCCATGTTTGGTTGACGTAGTCCGCTAGGGGTCCGCGGATACCCAAGGCGGAGGTGACGACGGGGCGTTCGGTGACCCATTCTGTGCCACCGGATTGGCTATCGAATGCGGCCAGATATCGGCCTTCGACAAAAACGGCCGCGCCACAGCTTGTTGCTGTGACTACGGCCGTCGTCTCATTACAAATCCTACGTTAGAACGTATACTTCAGTCCAAGCTGCAACTGGCGCATCGGGATACCAAAAGCCAAGCCGCTGATGACACCGAAACCCTGATGGGCATTGGTCACGGGCTGTCCAGGAAATGCCGCGCCAGCCAGAATGTTGGGGCTGGGTTGTCCAAAGTTCGGATGGTTCAGCAGGTTAAAGGCTTCAGCACGGAACTGAAGCTGATGAGTGTCTTTGTAGGGCATGCGGAAATTTTTGTGTAGTTCGGCGTTGATGGTGAAGATCCCCGGGGCGAGTTCGGTGTCTCGTCCCACATTGCCGAACTGTCCCGCCGGCGCTTCGACGAAGGCTGAACGGTTGTACCACCCCGCGGTACTCTGGTTCGTGGCGTAAACGCTCTGACCGGTAACGTAGTTCGGCCGGTCGTATCCGGTTTGCGTGATGGAGTTATCCACGCCCCCGATGGTGAGGGTATTCGGGACTCCGCCTTGAACCGTAAGGATCCCGCCGACTTGCCAGCCGCCGACGATAGCGTTCGCGACACCATTGTCGATGTTCAGGAGCTTGCCTTTGCCGACTGGTAGCTCGTAGAGGGGCGACACCACCAGGCGATGGCGGACGTCAAATGAGGACGGGCCGCGCTCGCACCGGACACAATCGCTGTTCTGCGGAAACAGCGTGTCATAACCCTGCACGCGAATGCCGCTGGTGTCATCTATTGCTACGCCGTACGTATAGGCGGTGATCAGGCTCAGGCCCCCGCTGAAGCGCTTGTTAACCTTCACGGCCAGGGAGTTGTATTCGGCGTTACCCATATCTTGGACTGTCTGAATGAACGTGTAGTCGCCGAACGGAAGATGCGAGGACGCGGGTCCGATGGTGGAGGGAACGCCCTGGTTTTGATTCCAGAAGCCCGCCATGTGGTGGCTTACCGACCCGAGATAGCCGACTTCCACGGCCCAAGTGGCGCCGAACTGACGCTGGATGTTGAGCATGTATTGCTCGGTATAAGCCGTGTGGTGGAGGGGGTTGTCAGAGTAAGCATAAGGCGCCCCAACCGGCACCGTCGCGCCACTGGCGTTCGGAAAGGCGTTGCTGTAGTTGAAAGGCACGCCACCGATTGTCGGAGACCCGGTGTCAGCTATGTTGGAGTTGCGGACCGCCAGATTGCGAGCCAGATCGAAGTACGGGGAATTGCCGTTGTCCTGGCTGAAGAACGTTCCAAAGCCAGCACGAATAACGGTCTTCGAATCGGGGGAATAAGCGATCCCGAAGCGGGGCGCGAAGTCCGTATACCGTGTATCCATGAGCTGGTTGGGCAGCAGCCCATTGCTGCACACCGCCGGCGTCTTGGTCCAACGGACGGCGATGGGGGGATTGGCAGTATAGGGGTCCGAGCAGCTACCTTGCCTGACAAAGAACGGCCAGCGGGATTGCGGCTGCTGAGGAGCAAAGTCGTTGTTCGGTACACTCACAATAAACAAGTTGTTGATCGCGTCTGTGAAGGGGGGCGTCAACTCCCACCGCAAGCCTAGGGAGATCGTCAGCTTGGGCGTGACCTTCCACGTATCGTCGATAAAGGCGGCTTCGATATTGCGGTGGAACAGTACATTGGCAGCGGATACGGCTACCGTGGCTTGGTAAACATCCCCCAGCAGGAATTCCGCGAAGGCATCGCCGCCACTATGAGTCGCGCTTTGCGTGGCGTTAGGGTTGAATTGATATTGGCCGCGAGTGTACTGGTTTCCAAACTGGTTGAAATTTTGGCGATCGTACTCGAAGCCGAATTTGAAGCTGTGCTTGCCCTTGTTCCAGGAGAGGTTGTCTATGAACTGAGCGGTGTTGTTGCTGTTTTGATAAGGGCCATCGGAATTATCGCCGAAACCGCTGAAGCCATCTGAACTGAAAGTGACGTTCGGAATACCCCAGGTGACTGGCGGACCCGCCGGCAGATTGGGAAGGTTCAGTTGAGAAACGTAGTTGGTCTGGAACGCTCCGATCGCGGTGAGGGCATTGAAGAACCGCGAGTAGCCGAAACGCGCCTCGTTGACGATATTGGGCGAAAGGATGCGTGTGTTGGAACCGAGGTACTGCTCATAGCCGGTGGTTATCTTGCTGCCACTGACATTGATGGTCTGCGTGGATTGAACTTCGGTGCCCCAGCTATAACGACCGCTCCATTGCGATTTCGAGGATTCGACGAAATCCATTCGCAGGACGAAACCGTCTCGGCTGAATGGGGAGCCGTTGTTCTGGACGTAGTTGTTGGTCAAGCCCGGAAGCGTGGCCGAATTGTAGTACTTCAACAGGGTCTGTGAGATCGGGCTAATGAGGTTGGATGGAATGGTGTTGTTGGGATACGGCTGCTTCGTCGTGGGATCGTAAATGATGTTTCCCAGTTGGCTGAAGTTGCCTTGGAACATCTGAGGAGTCGGCACGGAATAGACCACTTGAGACGTCTGCCGCTGGATGAGCCATTCGTCGTTGGCCATGAAGAATAGTTTGTTCCTGCCGTTGAAGAGCTTCGGAATGACGATAGGGCCGTCGATCTCGAATCCAAAATCATTCCACTTAAAAGGCGAGACGCCGGGCTTTGTAGCCGTGAATTGGAACGGGAGTGCATCGAAGTCGTTGTTGCGGACGAATTCGAATAATGACCCGTGGTAGGCGTTGCCGCCGGATTTGGTAAGCACATTGATCTGCGTTGCTTCATGGCCGAATTCGGCCGGATACACGCCGGTCTGGACTTTGAATTCCTGTATGGCATCGATGGACGGGAGGACGATATAGGTATTGAAATTGGGATCGGTATTGACTACGCCATCGAGCGTGTAATAGTCGTACACGATGCGGTTCCCGCCGGCCGAGATCGACTGGTTGGCACGATCCGCGCCTTGACGCGACTGAGCCTGACCGGATGGCGGTGCAAGGTTGCTGACATTCGGAGACAGCGTCACCAGATTCAAGTACTCGCGTCCGTTGAGAGGCAGCTCAACGATGCTTTTAGTCTCGACGACCGTGCCGACCGTCGCGTTTTCCGCCTGCAACAGAGCCGCAGAGGCCGAAACCTCGACGGATTCCGAAACCTGACCGACCTGGAGTGTCATGTCCAGGCGCACGGATTGCTGCACCTGTACCTCGATGTTGCTGGTTGTCGTCTTGAAGCCCGGATGCTCGACTTTTACGTTGTACGTGCCGGGCGGCACTGACGGGAATGTATAAAGCCCCTGTTCGTTGGTCTGCTCGGTCCGGCTAACATTGGTTGATGTGCTAGTCAGAGTGACGGTCGAGTTTGGCACTCCCGCGCCGCTCGGATCTACCACGGTTCCTGAAATTTCGCCGAGCGTCTGGCCTAGCAATGACAGCCCGGAAAGAAGTAGTACAGCGACAAACCACGTGGTTCGCATGTCCAATTCACCTCATTTGAATTGACTCTCACAAAAGCGTGTCTAGAATTCTATAACATTTCAGTGCCTCGTGGGGGAACCGGTCTCCCATCGCACGATACACTGGAATTACTCACTGACGAATCATGCTATCTACGCGCATATCGAGCGGGCTTTTGCTACTGGTTGCCATCGCTACGGCTTCTCCGGAAGTTGTAAGCCGGGCCAGCGCACTCTACCAAAGCACTGACTACGAAGGTTCGCTGCGTCTTTTGGCGGAAGATCCTGCGCCCGATGCAGCCAACAATCTCCTGAGCGCGAAGAATTACTTCATGCTGGGCGACTATAAGAAGGCCATCGAAGTCCTCGAAAAGGCTCTAGCAATTTCTCCCAACGGTTCTGAATACGAACTGTGGCTGGGCCGTGCCTGGGGAAGAAGGGCTGAAACTAGTGGCTGGATGATGGCCGGCGTCCATGCATTGAAGGCCCGCCAACATCTTGAAAGAGCAGTGGTCTTGGATCCGCACAACCGTGAGGCCCGGAACGATCTGTTCGATTTCTACCTTAATGCACCTGGTTTTCTTGGCGGCGGATTGGAAAAAGCCGCGGCCAGCGCCCAGACTATCGCTACCGAGCGGCCCGCCGAATATGAGTTTGAAGAAGCTCAACTCGCCGACCGGCGCAAAGATTACGCCGCCGCCGAAGCCCATCTACGCCGTGCCATGGAACTGGCCCCCACTGAAGCCGGCCGGATCGTGGATCTGGCGCGCTATGTCGCCAAACGCGGGCGTCTCCAGGAATCGGATGCGCTATTCGAGCAAGCTAGAAAACTGGCGCCCACCCAACCCCGGGTGGCCTTTGCACAAGCCAGAATGGATGTCGAAAACGGCCGTAACCTGGAGCAGGCACGTAGGCTCCTGGAAGGATATCTACGCGCCAGCCTGACTCCGGACGACCCTCCCCGCCAGGAAGCTGAGAAACTTCTACGGCGCGCGGGCGCATGACCAATCTCAATGCGCGATCCGGCGGAGCGGTGGATGCCCCAAAACACTCCTCCGGGGCGGCTCTCAAGACCTACTTCGTTCTGCTATTTTTCCTGGCCCTCAAGGCCGCCGGAAATTCCTGGATGGCCTGGGGAATGAAACAGGTCCCCGAGAGAATGTCGATGAATCCGGCGCTCTATCTGCGCGCTATGCTGAACCCGTTCGTTGCCATGGGAATCGCCGCCCTGATCCTGGCCCTATTGACTCGAATGGCGCTCCTCAGCCTGGCGGACCTGAGTTTTGTGCTTCCCGTTACCGCCATCGGGTATGTGATCGCGGTATTCATCGGGAAGGCATTCTTGCACGAAACGGTCACGCGCCAACGTTGGCTCGGAACGCTGCTGATCTTTGGGGGCGCCGTATTGGTTGGATCCACCTCACGCGATACTACTAGCACGCCGCCTGCGACCACTCCACTCATAGAGGATATGAAATGAAGTGGGGCCTGGTGATCGCCATGGTTTTCGCGACGGTCCTGAGCGATCTCTTGCAGAGCCACGAAATGAAGCGCGCCGGTGAGCAATCCGTGAGCGCGCGCGGGTTGGCGCGATTGCTGCACACCATCGCCCGCCGGCGCTTGCTGATTTTGGGCGTGGCCTGCAACGCCGTCTCATTTTTCGCTTTCATGGCCCTGGTACAAACCGAGCCGCTTAGTTTCGCCGTGCCGGCCTCCTCGGCGAGTTTCGTCCTGGAAACGGTGCTGGCCAAATTCGTTCTACATGAGCGCATCGGCGCGCGCCGAGCCGCCGGCGCTTTGGCGGTGCTGGCCGGCGTGGTGCTGGTTGGTGCATAGGATTGCACTTCAGTTCACCGCGCAATACGTCGCTGCCATACTATTTCGCTTTTAGCAGCGCGTCGTTAATCCGCTTCACGGTCTCAGCCGGATTTGCTACTTCTACGACAAATTCGTCATACCGGTCCTCAATTCCAGCGAAAAGGTCCTGAGGATTTGTGAGTTTGATGCTGATCGCGTGGTCCGGATTGTGTACATCCCAAAATGTTCGATTGACACCTGCATTGAATGTTCCAGCCGTGAGAACGCCGGGAATGCTCGTTCCGGGGTTGCGGGCTCCCTCCGGTCCGGCCCGCGCTCGCGCGGCATCAATGCGAACAACTTCGATCGATGCCAGAGGAATCTGGATAGAATCTCGGAAAGCCCAGAGCTTGTGCAATCCACGCACTCGCAGCTCCAATATTCCGTTAGTAATCTCTACGTCTACCAATCTACCCTCCTGACTTTCTCGCCCCGCACGATTCCCGCACCACCAGCTGGCACTCCAGCAGGATATCGCGGGCGAGCCGAGCCGGCCGTTCGATGCGGCTCAGCATGGCCTCCATCGCTGCCTCTCCGATCTCGCGGCCTGGTTGGTGCACGGTGGTCAGCGGTACCGGCAACAAACTCGCGTATTCTACGTCATCGATCCCGACAATTCGCGCGTCCTGCGGGATGCGATACCCGGACGCCAGCAGAACCTTCATGAGTTCACCCGCTGTTCGATCGTTCGCACAGACAAAACCATCGCTCTGCCTGTGATTCTTCAGCAGGGGACGGATGCTCGTCTCTGTAATCTCATCAACCCGATGAACGGGGCCGCCCTCTAACGGGATTCCTTGCGAGAGCAGTGCCTCACGAAACCCGGCGATGCGCGCTTCCACGGTCGGCGCTCCACGCGAGTACGCAAGGAACGAAACGCGCTTGCTACCGTGGCGCAAAAGATGCTCCGAGGCAAGATACGCCGCCCGCCGGTTATCGATTCCAACCAGATCGTGCCGGCAGCGGCCTGGATACGGCCTGATGCAGCGGTCGAGCAATACAATCGGAATGCGAGCTTGTTCGAGTCGCGCCACCACGGTCAGATTCGCTTCCCCGGCCTTTGCCCCGCCTTCGATGGGCGCGAAGAAAACGCCGGCTACTTCTCGTCTGATGAACTGATCGCACAGTCCTAGCGCCTGCTCCTCGGGCGGCGCTTCTGGAGTAGCGGCATGCCCCCACAACAACGCGTGCTGCGCCGCTTTCGGAGCGCTGGCGATTCCCTGGCAAATGGGCTCGAATATCTCAGTTCTCCCCAGGTCGGGGATCAGGAGTCCGAACAAAAGACTGCCTTCGGCAACGTGGACACGCCCCACGTAGGTGCCGGACCCGGCGACTCGCTTAACCAAGCCGCGTTGACTCAGCTCCCGCAACGCACGGCCGACCGTGATCCGTGAAGTCCGGAACTGCTGAACCAGCGTAGCTTCGCTTGGAAATTTCTGGCCCGGCGTGTATTTCCCCGACAGAATGTCCCGCGAGAGATTTTCGAAAACCTGCTGATATTTCGGGATATGAGGCTCGCTCGTAAATTTGCGTCGGACCATTCCATTGGCCTCCTGATATTACAGCTTTCGACGTCACTATAGCAACTTGCATGCAGGTTGCCCCATCCAACAAGCAAGTGAGAAAAGGAGAGTGTCTATGCAGGCGGCACCGGAATTCAGGTCCAAGGAACATCTGTTCGTCAGCGATTTTGATCAAACCTTGAGCTTTAACGACTCTGGATTCGTTCTGAGCGAACTGATCGGAGTGAACGGTTTTGTGGAGAGGATTCGCGGCTTGGCGGATATTCACCTCGTGCAGCAAGGTGGCGAGTTGGCGTACCTGCTGCTGCACGATCCCGAGTACCGCTGCGTTCGCCGGGAGCATCTGCGCGAGGTGGGCCGCCGCGTTCGTCTCAAGCGCAACATCCCGCTTCTGTTGCGATTGCTCGAAGACCTCGACGGCCATCACTTCTCGTTCTATGTGGTCTCCGCCGCGCCTCAGGAGGTCATCCAATCTGCCCTCGAAGGGATCGTTCCCGAGGATCACATCATCGGCACGCAATTTCGCTACGATTCCGCCACCGGCGAAATCCAATCCATCACGCGGGTACCCGCCGGCTACGGCAAGGTCGCGGTCGTGGATGAGTTGCGGGCAGCTTTGCCGATCAGCCATAACCGTATCACCTACATCGGCGATGGCAGTTCGGACGTCCACGTCATGCTACATGTCAACCGTCTCGGCGGGCTGACCATCGCAGTGTCCGAAAATAAGTACATCACTCAAATCGCACGGAGAACAGTCCTCAGCGACGACGCTTTGAGCGTGCTGGTGCCGGTTCTGGAGAACCTTATGGGATGGAGTTCCAACCGCATCCGGGAGTTCTTTGAGGAACGCGGATTCGCGCTCCGGCAGTGGGAGAAGGTTCAAACGGATTCGTTGACGATATGCCCTGTGCCGGCGAGTCTCCAGCCGTCGGTCAGTGAGGTAGCGTAGTGGCCGAAGCCATCGGATGGGCCGCTACCGTAGTCTTTTCCGCGTCATATTTCTTTCAGCGATCCTCGGTCCTACGCCGAATCCAGGCCGTGGCCGCATGCTTGTGGATTGCGTACGGTCTGGCGACCAGGGCCTGGCCCGTGGTGGTCGCAAACTTTCTCGTTGCGGCCGCCGCCGTTTTCTCGCTCTCGCGTGATGAGCGTCCTCAATCCCCGCGCGGGGGCCACCGGAACCAGCCTGCCGTCCCGGATGTAATAATCCGCGCCGCGCCAGCGGATGTTGTTGCGGCCGAAACTGGTCAGCCAGATTGCGAACTCGAACTCGCCAAGTTCGGTTTAACGTGAGCGGATCGGCGTACGAAGAGCCGCGGGCGCCCTGGCGGTGCTGGCCCTCGTGGTGCTGGTATTCGGTTAACTTATTTGAGCGGACTATTTGCGCTGGTGATCGGCCGAAGAAAAGACAGGTTCGTTTAAAGAATTGTCTTTCAAAATCCGGCTTCGGGCTCGCGGCGACTGAAGCAGATCAACCGTTATGGCATTATACGTCCCAGTGTCACATTACGAAAGCCATAGGACACGGACTGTCATCCGCCTGTTAAAACGCGGCCGAGGCCGGTGACTCAATCTTCCTCGGACGGTTTGGCCGCATGATCGATGACTAGCAGCTCAATCGGCATTTTCCGGAACTTCAGAGTTAATCCCAATTGCTTTGCGATCTCGGCGGACACTTCCGACCTGAGCGTGGCCCTGGCCTCATCGTGTGGGAGCGCATCGGCCTCAAGAGGATTCCAACGCAGCGTGAAATTGAATGCACCAGTCAGGCCGGTATGATCCACCACGGGGAGGTTCAGATTACGAGACAGGATCTCGGCAAACTCGCCCATTGTCATCTTCGCGGCATCCAAGTGGTCGTGCATGTTCTTCCAGGAAGCCCGAACGTTGTCGGCGGGCTCAAGCTTCGGCATCTTCTTGCCGACTTCGAGAACCATCGCTTCCCCTGGCCGTAACTCTCGATGTAAAACCAGCTTGAATCGATCCGCGAGCAGCGTCTGCAGCATCGCCATCAAACCTTTGTCGCCAAGCGGTTGCGTGGAACGGCCAGCGATCTGAAAGCGATCCACATCTATCCAATCGGGGCCACCCCGGACCTGATCTGGCAGAACTGAATAAGCACCGACGATGCAGCGTTTGAGGGTGACGTTCGTGCATCTCATCAGACCGGGGGTGGTCGTACAGCCGGAAGGCCCGCTGGCTTCTTCGGCATCGATCCGGTGAATGGATGCGGCTTCAAACTGCGGTGCTTCGGAAGGAGGGACTGAACTTTGTGCGAAGCTTAGGGCCGCAACGAGAGAAGTGCGGGCGGTCAAGCGAAGCATCGCGGTAACCCACTAATTCATGACGATGCAGTCTGTTCGCGCGTGCACGACGGGCATTTCGATAACGCGTTATACGGCTTAGACCAGTTTGACCCATGGTCGCCAATAACGGACTTTGTCCGGCCGCGTCCAGAAACGCCGATCTCGAAAGTTAGCCGACGCTACCCCTGTACTTAACCTAATCGCCCGCCCGAGCCGGGGCCACCGGAACCAACCGCCCGTCCCGGATGTAATAGTCCGCGCCGCGCCAGCGGATGCTGTTGCGGCCGAAACTGGTCAGCCAGATGGCGAACGCTATTGCATCCCAAACCGGAATCAGCAGCATATCTTTCCACAAGCCCGGCTGACGCAAGCCGTGTATCCCGATGATCCAGGTCATCGCCATCCGTAACCCGAGATATCCGCCCAAATAGCCCCAGGCGACCAGCGCTGAGGGATGAATTGCCACCGCCGCGAGCGACCATGGGAGGCCCTGGGTCAGCAGCAAGCCCAGATGTCCCCACGGGCGCATGTGCCGCATCACCACGATCCACCTTAGGCGTTTGTGCAGCAGATCGCGGAGCGACGCGTAATCACAAACAGTCTCGATAGCGTACTTGAGCAGCACGACTTCGTAGCCTTGTTCGGCAATAAGGCGGCCCACCAGTAAGTCATCGGCGGGCCGATTCTCGAGCTCCGGATAACCGCCAAACCCAGCCAGGCGCGCGCGAGTGGTAGCGATGGTCGGGCCCAGGGCGAACTTTATTCCGTCCAACTGCCAAGCCACTAAAACACCGGCGTAGAAATCGGACATCATTCCGGCGCTCTGCAGGTGATCGGTCAAGCTGCCGAGCTCGGTTGGAACATAAAAGCACGTTACGGCGCCAACCTTCGGATCGCGCAGCGGAGCTGTGATCTGCCGGAGATAGTCAGGACGCACGCGTACATCGCTATCGCTGATGACGACTACCTCGTGCGCGGCGTCGCTCACCAGGCGTGCCAGCTTGGCGACTTTGTCATTAGTCGCTACACGTCCCGACCCGTAGAGGACACGGATGCGACAGTCAGGAAAATCGGTGGTGAGCCTCGCCACAACCGACATCACCGCTTCGTCATCGGCATCAACGCAGAAAACGATCTCGAACTCGGGATAATCCAAGCGGCAGAAACTGGCCAGATTTTCGGCCGCGTCAGGATCGAGACCTCGAATAGGTTTCAGGATGCTGACCGGCGGAGTGAAAGATTCATCTGGCGCGCTGGCTGGTTGTTGGAAATAGCGCCAGGAGCTATATATAGCGATCAAGTAATAAATAAACGGAATGGCCGCGATCGCAAGAAATACCTCGCTCGCAGTCGTCATGTTTCCAGCCTACTCGACCCCCGCATGGTTCGTCAGAAGTGCATGGTTCGTCAGAAGCAGTTTACCCCCGCTTTCGGCGACGACGGTGAGCAGCTTGGGTTCCACCAGTTTCTTCAGCCGTTCAACAGCTTCCCGCGTAATTACCAGATAGCACCGCTCGGGCTGAAGCCATAACATTTTCCATTGCGCGTCATCGATAAATACATTCGGAGCGCCGGGCGCGTAGGAGCCGTATACAAGGTTGTTAAAACGGCCATTCAGCAGGAGCGCGGTGCGGTTTGTATAAAAAAAGATCGATGAAAACGTGTAATAGTGATGATCCACGATGAGCTGTCCCGGTGGCGCACGGCGCAGAGTCTCCGCCAACGGCCGCGACGAGAGAAACGGATCGAATGCCGCCATCGCGATACGCGCCGCTTGAAAGAACAGGATAGCCATCAAAGCCACGGCCAGGAAAGCGCGCTGCCCTTTGGCTCGAAAAGTCCCGGCAGCTCCCACCAGAAACGCGAACGCGGCTACCAGAAGCGGAAGTCTGAGGTAGGCGAACGACGCGATTGTGAGGTCCTCCATATGTCCGAGCGAGAGCTTGTAGGCGCCCGGATTCGAGCTGAGCGCGGAGGAAATGTCGCCCGGCGCCGGGAGATTCCAGGCTAAGAAGTACAACGTCAGCACCGCCGCCGCGGCAGCAATGAATATCCCGCACAGGACGCGTGTTCCGTATCGAATTAAGTCGCCCCCCGCGGCCATACCCGACCCCAGTAGTAGCGCCAGAGCCGGATAGCAGGGCATCGAGTAGTATTCCTGCGTGGTGGAAAAGGTGAAAAACACCAGGATGAACCCCGTCCAGCACAGCGCCAGCAAGCGGGTCTTGCCGGCGCGGTCAACCGGTTTGAAACTTAGCTTCGCAACCGCTGGAAAATATACGCTCCACGGAAATAGCCACAACAGGTGGAACAGCCAGAAGTAGAAGCGCGGGACAGTGTCGTAATCGCGCGGGTAGCGCATGTTCAGGAAACGAAGCAGCTGCTCATTGATGAAGTAAAACCACAGGAACCCATGGTATTCGCCGGCGGCGCTGCGCATTGTCAGATCGAAGTAGGGAGGATTTCGTAGCGTGGCAAGAACATGCCAGGGCGCCGCAATCAGCAGCACCACCAGCAGACCGCTCCAAGGATGCAGGGATTTCCAAACTTTGCGGCGAAATATCTGCCCGGTCCAGCCTAGATAAATTAGCGCCGCCGCCACCGGGAACACCACGCCCACTAGGCTCTTGAACAACAAACTGGTCCCCAAGCTCGCTGCCATCACAAATGCCCACCAGCGTGGATGCGCCTCCATTTCGTCGATGGCGCGAAGAAAGGCCCACATGGAAAGCGCGATGCTTGCGGTCAGCATCACGTCCGGGATCAGTATGCGCGTGAAAAGGAAAAGGCCGAAGCAGGTCGATATGCACAGGCCCGCATAGAATCCTGCTCTCCGGCCGAAAGCCCAGATCCCAAACGCGGTAGTCAGCCACGCCAGTGCGATAGCCCCAACCACCATGGGGATGCGGGCGGACCAGTCGGTCGCTCCGAAGATTTTGAATGCCCCCGCGATCAACCAGTAAATAAGAGGTGCCTTTTCGAGGTAGGGAATTCCATCCAGCCGGGCGGTCACAAAGTCGCCGGACGCCAGCATATTGCGTGCGATCTGCGCCTGCACCGCGTCCACGTCGTCCATCAGCGATGGAGGCGAAATCATGCAGCCCGCGTAAACGGCGGCAGCCACCAGCAGCACTATGAGGTAAAAGTGAAAAGGCTTTCCATCGTCGGGCGCGCCTGTCCGCCCGGCACCCTGGTCTGGATTCCCCATTTTTTCATCCAAAAGAACAGTATCATCAATCCCCACAGATGATAGCCCAAGTTGGCGCGCCGTTCGAGATGCGCTCGCATATGAGCTTCGATACGCGGGATATCAAAGAACTCGCCATGTTCAGCTGAGGCAAATGCCACGGCTTCTTCCAACAGCGGCCGGAGCGGTCCGCGGAACCAGTCGTGCGTGGGAATGTCGAAGCCGATTTTTTTCCGGTTCAGAATAGCCGGAGCAAGTTTACCGCGCATCAGGTTCTTCAAGATCACTTTTTGCCGGGAGCCCCGGATCTTGAGGCTCGGGGGAAGCGAACTTGCAAATTCTACGATCCGATGATCCAGAAACGGCGGCCTCACTTCCACGGCATGAGCCATGCTGGTGTGATCCACTTTCGTCAGGATATTGTCCGGAAGAAAGTATTTCTGATCGAACCATAGATAGGACGGCAAATGGTCGCCCGCGGCCGCCAAATCCTTTAATACCCTATCCAGCGCCGGCGGAAGCGTGGGCTGAACGAGAGAGCGTCTCTGCTGGTCGTCGAAGGTTCCGCTCCAATAGGCATGAGCCCGTGCCGGCGGCATCGCGCAGCCTTCCAGGAATCTTTTCAGTTTGTACTCGAAACCGATCTTATCGTTCGATACCGGCCATCGTTGCGCAGCCGCCAGCAGCATCTGAAGCACCGCTGGCGGCAATCTACGGGCCTGGCCAGCCAGCAAGCTAGCGCGCTGCATCAGGTATCCGCCGAATAATTCGTCAGCGCCTTCTCCACTGAGCGCCACCGTCGCGTTAGCCTTGGTGAGCCGTGAGAGAAACCACACTGGAAGGGCGCCCGAATCTGCGTTGGGCTCATCGCAGTAATAAGCCAGTTCGTAGATTGCGCCAGGGAGATCTTGTTCGGGATTGAGATCCAGCTCGATGTGTTCGGTTCCGTACGACGCTGCCACCTGTTGCGCATAGCGTGTCTCGTCGAAGCTGCGGCCGTGAAAGGTAATGGAAAACGTCTTGAGACGCGAGCTCGAGGCCTCGGCGGCGTAATGCACCAGACTGGATGAATCCAAGCCACCGCTGAGCCAGACGCCCAACGGCACGTCCGCTACCAGATGCTCTCGAACGGACTCCTTCAACAAACGATCCAGTTCCGCCTCGGCGGTCTGAGGGGTCCAGCGCTCTTCCTTGCCCTCGGGCAGGCGCCAGTAGTTCTCAGTTCGGATCGCGCCGCGCCGCCACTCCAGCCACTGACCTGGAAGTAGTTTCTCGATCCCCTCCACCAAGGTCCAAGGCGCAGGTACATAGTTCAGCGACAGATAGCAATCAAGACCATCCGGGCTTAACCGGCGCTCGATCTCGGGATGAACCAGGATCGCCTTCAGTTCCGAGCCGAAGTACAGGTCCTCGCCCCGGCGCGCGATGTACAGAGGCTTGATCCCCATCCGATCGCGGGCCAGCACCAGGCGCCGGTCAGATTCGCGCCACAGCGCTACCGCGAACATGCCGCGCAGCCGGGAGAAACACTCTGTGTCCCACTCCAGGAACGCATTCAGAACTGTTTCTGTGTCGCTGCGCGAGCGAAAACGATATCCACGCTGTTCCAGTTCGAGGCGCAACTCCCCGTGATTGTAGATTTCACCGTTAAAGACAATGACGGTGTCGCCATCTTCGGATACGATGGGTTGATCTCCGCCCTCAATGTCGATGATCTTGAGGCGAGCCGCGCCTAGAGAGACAGCTTCGGACTCAAAGACGCCTTGCTGGTTCGGACCGCGATGGAGGATGGTCGCGACCGCGCTCTGGATTCGCCCATTCGGAGCAGCGCGATGTCCGTGGGTAAAGCCCGCTATGCCACACAATTCAGGAGTTTCCTCCCAATCAGTATGCCACTTCTGATGCCGACCGGGCGCTAACCTTCGACGCCCGCGCACGCTCGTTCCGAGGACTCCGCCATTGGACTTGGGGCAGAAATAGCGATGTATCGACGCGATCCTGGTACCGGATTGCGATGTTCATCAGTGAATCGAGCAGCGAATCAGACAAATAGTGTGGCTGTAAGCCAAGATCGATCAGCTTGGAGTGCTTGGCGTTGTAATAGTGCTCTTCGGATTCGACGCGCGGCGCCGGCAAGTGCTCGATATCGACGCGCATCCCCAGCTTCCTGGCTGCCGTCCGGACCATTTCCGCAAGATCGAGAACAGAAAACTGCTCAGTAAACTGGTTGAAAACGCGGCACTCTCCCGGTTTTGCCGGATTTAGGCAGGCAATTTCGACGCAGCGAACCGTATCGCGTATGTCCAGGAACCCGCGCGTCTGCCCGCCTCTTCCGTACACCGTCAGAGGATGCCCCGCCGCGGCCTGTACGCAAAACCGGTTCAACACAGTGCCAAAAACGTCATCATAATCGAAGCGGTTGATTAGCGCCTCGTCCAAGACAACCTCGTCAGTGACGGTTCCGTACACTACGCCCTGATTGAGATCGGTAGCGCGCAGCTTCCATATCTTACAGGCAAACATGAGGTTATGGCTGTCATGCACCTTGGAGAGGTGATAGAACGAACCAGGCTGTTTCGGAAAGGGCAGCACGTCCGACCGGCCATTGTGCTCGATCCGGATGTAGCCTTCTTCGATATCGATATTCGGTGTGCCGTACTCGCCCATCGTGCCGAGCTTGACCAAGTGGCAATCGGGACGCAGCTCCTGCAGGGCAAATAGGAGGTTCAGCGTTCCGACGACGTTGTTGACTTGGGTAAACACGGCATGTTTGCGGTCGATCATCGAATAGGGAGCCGACCGCTGCTCAGCAAAGTGAACCACTGCGTCCGGCTCGAAACCTTCGATTACGCCCGCCAGAAACTCATAATCATTAACGTCCCCCGTGAATAGTTCGATGGACTTACCTGTGAGTTCCTGCCAGACACGCAGCCGGTCGCTCAGGGGTTGGATAGGCGTTAGACTCTGTGCGCCTAATTCGAAGTCCCATTGACGCCGGACAAAGTTGTCAACCACAGCCACCGCGTGCCCTTTTGCGGATAAATAGAGCGCTGTGGCCCAGCCACAGTAGCCATCACCGCCCAAAACACAGATTTTCATTCGGTTAGGTTTACCTGGTCCTTCCCTTTAGATTTAACACACCAGTACATTGAGACGTGATGTCTGCTTTACATGTAACCCGCGTTGCAAGAAATAGATGCGGCTGATAGGCAAAAGATGTTCGCCTATCCTACAGTGGAGGAAGCCTAGCGGCTGTGCCCTCCCCCGCCGCCACTGTGGAAGCCGCCGCCAAAGCCACCACCCCCGTGGAATCCACCGCCGCCGGCGCCCCGGAACCCGCCCGCGGTAAAGCCGCTGCTTCGGCCACTAGCGCTAAAGCCACCGCTACTCCGAACGTTGTACGCGTGCCCCACGAATCCCGCAGAATGGTTACCGGCGTTGTAGACAGGATGGTAGCCAGGTCCGAAGTGATGATAGTAGCCCCTGCCATATCCGAAGCCGTACCCAAAATAGGGCGCTCCAAAAGCCAGCCAGGGCGAATAAAAGCCCCAGCCGAAGGGGTCGTAGAATATTCCGTCGCCGGGGATGAATGTATAGGCGTCGAACCAGGGATCCCAATACCACCCGTTCCCGTACCAGCCGTTGGCATACCAGCCGCCAGCCGACCATCCCGGCGCGGCCGCATATCTCCGGGCCGCGTCCACATTCGCCTCCGCCAAATACGAAGATCGCAGGCTAGTCCACCTGTAGAAATCGTCTGTTTGCTCTTTTTTATCGAATTTTCGGGCCTTTAATTTTCCGCCAGCGTTGAGAGCGAGTTCGTGACCACTCTTCACCTCAATGCTTTGACCGGCTGCCTGAACCACAGCCTTACCGTCGAACACGCGGATCAAACCGTGGTCGACATCGAAGTCATACAAACCCGCCTTTAGCAACTGCGTGCTTGCGCCGTTGTACCGAATTCGAATGCTGTTCTCCGGATGGATGTCCGCCACCTCGACCATCGCCCTGCCCTTTTGCAGAGTCAAGGCGGTATCCGCCAAGCCGGGTGAGATCATGCCCACAGAACTGTACTGATCGAGCCGTAAGAAAATTCCTGGCGTTAGCAGGATCTCGGCTCTGCCGTTATCGGTCGACAGCGACTGACCTGCCGCCAGTTTCGCGGACCCCACGGATTGCTCACCCAGGGGCTGCGAGCCGAGTGCTGCTTGCCCTTCGATGTAATTGACTGTTCCGGGTTGCGGGGGTATAGAGCCCCAGGCGGGGCTGGATAACAGCGCAGCCAGGAAGAAGCCTCCAATTGCCTTCAACCTTGACCGCATCATAACTTCTTTATTCCTCTATCTCATAGATGCGATAGGCGAGAGCGAGGTTGCTAACGTCGATTTAGTAGAAATGCAAAGCGTTGGGCGGTATGAGGTTCTACCGGTGATGCCCGCCGCCGGAATGTCCACCGCCGGAAGAGTGACCGCCACCGCCCGAGAAGTGCGACCCGCCACCGGAAGACCGCTGTGCCGAGAAAGATCACGGAGCCGAGAAGCTACTCCAGGTCCGAATCCGCCTAAACACCAAGAACCTGCGATTCTATAGTTAATGGATCCGCTTCGTATTGTCGCCATCGGTGGAGGAACCGGGCTATCGACACTCCTGCACGGGCTCAAGCGCTACGCTCATCCGCAGCGCGACATCGATATCACCGCGGTCGTCACCGTCACCGACGACGGGGGCAGTTCCGGCCGCCTCAGGCGTGAATTCGACGTTCTCCCGCCCGGCGACATCCGCAACTGTATGGTGGCGCTTTCTGAGGACGAAGCCCTGCTCTCGAAACTTTTTCAATACCGTTTCACCGATGGCCGCGGCCTGAAGGGCCATAGCTTTGGCAACCTGTTTCTGACGGCCCTCACGAATCTCACCGGCGATTTCGCCCGCGCCGTGAAGCTGTCGTCGGAAGTGCTGGCCAGCCTGGGCCGCATCTATCCTTCTACCGGCGCCAATGTGAGGCTGGAGGCGGAACTGGAAAATGGACGCGTCATCGCCGGCGAGACTAGGATCAGCAAGAGTCGGTCGCGCATCAAACGGATTCGAACGCGGCCGCGAGTTTGCAGGCCCTTGCCCGAGACGCTGGAAGCCATCGAGCTGGCCGACGTCATTACCTTCGGTCCGGGGTCGCTCTTCACCAGCGTAATTCCCAACGTGCTGGTCAAAGGAATCCCGGAAGCCATTCGCCGCAGCCATGCTTTGCGAGCCTATTTCGTGAATCTCATGTGGCAACCCGGCGAGACCATCGGATTTCGCGCCTCGGACCACGTAGACGCTATCAACCAGCATGCCGGATTCAACCTGTTCGATGTCGTAGTGGTGAACACGCGCTGCATCAACGTTCGCCAACGGAGAAAATACGCCGCCGAGCGGGCGCAGTCGGTGGTCAACGACGTTGATCGGATGGTCGACATGGGATTGCACGTGGTCGAGGCCGACCTGCTGGGTGAAGGCGATGTGGTCCGCCACGATCCCCGCGCTACAGCCGACGTCGCCATGGAGCTGGCTCGTAGAGGCCGCGCCCGCCGCCGGAAGATCCGTATCCTTGGACAAAAATAAACTGCCACCGTCGAAGAAAAGTCGAATGAAATCACCGATCAACGTCGTGATCCTGGCCGCCGGCCTGGGCACACGCATGAAATCGAAACGCGCCAAAGTTCTGCATCGCGCCGGAGGCCTAACCTTGGTCGAGCATGTCGTGAATGCGGCTAAGGCTATCACTCCGCCCGAGAACATCACTGTGGTAATTGGATCTCAGGCCGAACAAGTGAAGGCAGTGCTGGCCCATTCTGGCGTACGATTCGTGGAGCAAAAGGAGCAGAACGGCACTGGGCACGCGCTCATGATGTGCCGCGACTCTTTGGCTTCCCAGGGCGGGTTGGTGGTGGTCACCTACGGCGACGGCCCATTGCTTTCGCGCGCTACTCTGCAGGAATTAGTGGACCGCCAACGCGGCGGCGATCAAGCCGCGACACTCATCACCACCCGTCTAGCCGACCCCACCGGCTACGGGCGCATCATCCTTGGCAAGGAAGGCGACGTCCGGGCTATCGTCGAGCAGAAAGCTGCTACGCCACAGCAGCTCTCGATCCCGCTCATCAATTCCGGGATTTACTGTTTCGACGCGGACCTTCTGTGGAAACACATCGCCGAAATCGGGACCGACAATCCCGCGCATGAGTATTATCTGACGGACATCGTCGAAATTCTCAACCGCGCTGGACACAAGGTGGCCGCGCTGGAAGTCCCCGACTCCGAAGAACTGTTGGGAATCAACACACGCGCCGAGCTGGCCGCAGTCGACAAGATTTTCCGCGAGCGAAAAGTGCGGGAGCTGATGCTGGAGGGTGTAACGATCGAGAAGCCGGAAACGGTCACAATAGATTGCGCGGTGCGAATCGGCGCGGATTCGATCGTAGGACCTTTTGCGCAGATTCTGGGAAAGACCGAGATTGGTGAAGACTGCCGCATTGGCTCCTGTTCGATCATCGAGAATTCGAAACTGGCGGACCGGGTAAACGTGTCCCCCTTCACATCCATCGCGGATTCGCAAGTGGAAACGGACGCGCACATCGGACCGTTCGCGCGCTTGCGGGGCGGCGCGCATGTTGGAGCAGGCGCGCACATCGGGAACTTCGTCGAGCTGAAGAACACGCAATTCGGCGCCGGAGCGAAGGCCAATCATCTGGCTTACCTTGGCGACGCCGAAATCGGCGATAAAACGAACATCGGGGCCGGCACCATCACCTGCAACTATGACGGCGTACAAAAGCATCGCACCAAGATCGGCAAGGAAGCTTTCGTTGGCAGCAACTCCACCTTGGTCGCGCCCATCGAGATCGGGGATGAAAGCTACATCGGAGCCGGCTCGGTAATCACCGATGCGGTCCCCAAGGACGCTCTGGCGTTGGGAAGAGCGCGCCAGGTGGTCAAGCAAGGCTGGGCCGCCAAGAGAAAAAAGAAGAAGTGACTATTTCTTATCTTGCGGCGGTTTCTGTGCGCCCGCGCGGACGACGATCAAGCGCGCGATATCGCCATCGTCGTTGGTCACGAACCCGACCGTAACCTTGGTGTGCACGCGCAGCCGTCCTTCGATGCGCGTATCGGATTTGATCAAGAATGTGTGCTTCTCGGCGGCTTTGCCTAGGATACTTCGTGAAACCGTGATTTTAGTGGCGGACAATTCCACTACCGGACCAGAGAATGTGTCATCGTAGCTAGGCTCGCTCTTGGGCGCGTCCTTCTTCGATGGGTCGGACTCCTGCGCGCACACGAACCCAGTGAAAAGGCTCGCGCCAAGCATCAGGATGATGGCCAGACGCCGCACACTTGAATGATAGAACAACCCAATGATTTAGTTGTTGAATATGGATTAAACTTGCTTCATTCAGTCTGCGCGGACGACGCTGCAGGCGCCCATCGAGTTCGCGGTCTCGGCTCGAAGTAGCCCTAATAGGGCATCGCGCGATTGGTGACCTTTCGGCCCGCCTCCGCCGTCTTCTCACCGGATCCGATCATGAAGCCCGCCTTGATGTCTTCGGCTGTGTGGTTCGGCGTGATCCCGATCCACGCCAGTTTATGAGACTGCGCAGCGGCAAAAATCCGCGCTTCGGCCGCCAGCAGTCTTGGATCGCCACCCTTCACTCCCAGCGATAGCGCCATATCGCCCGGGCCGCCTTCGCCGAACCCGATGCCCGGCACTTTCAGAGTCTCCTCGACGTTCGAAAGCGCAACCTTGTCTTCGATCTTGACGCCTATCAGCAGCTCACCGTTCGGGTTGAGTGGCCACGGGTCGGCTTTCTGCATGTACTCTTCCGTCGACACGCCCCAGATCTTAGCCGCCATGGCCGCTCCGTGAGCGCCACGCGTGCCTTCCTTGAGTCCTGACTGCCCGACCCCCTGTTCGCGGTTGGGATAGCGCACTGCTTCGACCAAAGCCCGCACCGCCCCAGGCGTATCGGCATGCACAAGAAGAATGCCATGGACGCCGGTGCCCAGCACCTGCTCGAACATCCAGGCATTCGCTCGTACTGAAGCTTCATCGGTGCCACGGACGGGCACATTCACGATGACCGCTGGCGTCCGATGGCCCGTGCGCGTGGGGCCGCCGGCCACCAGACCCTGCATGTATGCAGCTAGGCCCGCGATATCATACGGCGCGGCTTCCATGTCATAGCTGATGTAATCGGCAAATGTCTGAGCGTCCAGTTTACCCTGCTCAAAAGTGCCGGCCGTGCCGGAGTGCGAACCAGAGTAGTAGATGGGCTGGCCCTGCTGCAGCAACTCGATCGCGCGATTGATTCGCTTCGGCTTGGGCGTCTGAGCAACGCTTACGGTCGCCCCGAATATGAGACAGAAACTTGTGATAACACGGAATAATTTCATTGCAGCGCTCCTTCTGTGCATCTCCGTAAGTATACACCCATCGCTGGTATAGCTGTGATTGGTTACACGAACCCGATCGATTACTTCCGTTCGAGCAGGATCAGGTCAGCATTTCCTTCGACCTCCGCACAATACGCAAGCCGCCTCCGATCGGGCGAAACAGACAAGCCCAGTTTGATCGTCGATGGCGCTGGAGCGATGTCGATGGACTTCTTGGTCTCAAATGAATAGAAGCGAAAGGCGCGTGTGACTCCCAAACTGGTCGAGCCGCTGTAGTAAACACCATCTTCTACAGGGTAAATTCCGCCAAAGGGAGGAAAATAGTCATCCACAAGTGTTCCGACCGCTTTGGTCTACCAAAACGGTTGGTATTTCGGGAATCTGTTCCTGTTCCCGACCTTGCAAGGATCCTCGAACGTCTTCGCGTACAGCAACAAACGCATCCGCGGGTCGTCCCGCAGTTGACCACCGTCGTCGGACTCGCTTTCGATCAGAGGGAGCGGCTCTATATTCTTGAAATGAGCCCCGCTACCGGTGGTCCGATGCCGGGAAACGGGAAAATAGTTCGCTATGAATACAACGGCCAGCTTACTGACATCGCCACGGGGCTAACCTTTCCGACGGCCATGACCTTCCGCCCCGATGGGCTGCTTTACGTATCGCATAAAGGATTCGGGTTCCCTCCGGGCGCCGGGGAAATCGTCACGGTCAGCATAACCAACTGATACGATTGCGATAGATCGCTGTTGTCAGCACACTCCGTGCTGTGGAGACCTTCAGTGCACGCAAGTGGTGACCACCAAAGTAGCTCACAGAACCAAAATCGGATGATACAAATGGGCTAGCAGAGTACTCAGGATAATCAAGTAACGTGTCATGGCGCTTGTTTGTCTCAACATAGCATGCCACTCGCGTTCGCTGGAACCGGACCCCGGCGAGCCCGGCCGATTACTTGTGGCGGTAAGTTATTCTGCCCTTCGTCAGGTCGTATGGCGAAAGTTCCAACGAAACCTTGTCGCCATTCATAATCTTGATCCGATTACGCCGGAGTCTTCCGGCCATCGTTGCCAGGACTGTTCGGCCTGCGTCTAGTTCTATCGCAAACATCCCAGCCTTGAACTTCTCAACGACTTTTCCCATTACTTCAATTGCATCTTCTTTTGGCAAATTATTCTTGAACCTTTCCGTTGTGATTTGATCTCCTGCGAACTAGCTGCTTACCAGCGGTTCTTCTGACGTGAACCGCCGCCGTTGCCACGAAATCCTCCGCCGCCCGATCCACGGTCCGTCTTGGGGCGCGCTTCATTGACGTTCAGGGCTCGGCCGTCCAGCTCGGCGCCGTTCAAAGCAGCGATCGCGCGATCGCCCTCGGCGTTGTCGCTCATTTCAACGAATCCAAACCCTCTGGCTTGTCCGGTATCGCGGTCGGTCACAATGCTGACACGATCGACCGTGCCGTGGGCCGCAAACATGGAGCGAACCGTATCCTCGGTAGCGCCAAAGCTGAGGTTTCCTACAAAAATATTTTTCATTTTTTCACTTTCTTTCTGAAGTTGCAGAGCAAAGAATCGCGGCAGGTTCGGACAAAGGCGGTTGGGCCGGACTATCGAAAGATGCCAAAATTAACGGACTGCGAAACTACGTCTCTATGATGACACGGAATGACCGCCGGACGCAAACATGGGTAGTGGGATACTTTGAAAGTTCGCCCAATCAAAGTCCGCCCGCATGATACTCGAAATAGGCCCAAGCTAAGCCAATGATGGCCCAAAAAAGGAGAACGGCGAACACCACTGTCCTTTGGCTTGTGGGTTTGTTCGCGTCCATTGTTCCCTCAATTATGCCGCTCTTTCTAACCCTCGCTCCGAGGCTTCGAGCAGAGCCACTTGAAAGCCCTTAACCACGCGCTGCAGCTACAGACCGCGTCGTCGCGCGCGCTGTAAATTATGCAATGCTCTTAGTGGATGAACGAGGGGGGCCGGGATATAACCGGAGATCGCCGCGACCCCAAATACTATACCGGACGTGGATCAATGAACCGGCAAAGCGAAGGCGACGTAGCCCTTGGGGAGGTCGGGGCGCACTGTTCCGGCGGTTTCAGCCCGGCCGCCGTGCCCTCCGCCGGTGTTGATTTTCGATGAGGCCGAAACCACCAGGTATTGCCGTCCCTTGACTTCATACATGGCGGGAATACCTTCAGATCCCGCAGGCAAGGTGGCCGTCCACAACGTTCGGCCGGTGTCTTCATCCAGTGCACGAATTTTGCCGTCGCTTGCGGCAATAAAAATCAGTCCAGTTGAGGTCACGATCATTCCATGGTGTTCGGCCATGAAGGCGCCGGTGTCGTGAGCACCCTCGGCCGCGGCCTCGGCATCCTGACCCAAAGGGACCTTCCATTTGATGGTTCCACTGTTCAGATCGTAAGCCACGACCGACGACCAGGGCGGCCCGATGATGTAGGGCTGGTCCGGATAAAGTCCCCAATCCGTGTAGTAGCGGACGCTGGGTGTTAGACTGCCGGGCGGATAAGCCGGGCCCTCGATCGGGCTGTAACGAACGCCAGTGCTGGGCGGAATCTTCAAGCCGCCAGGGGCCCCTCCTGAAGCAACTACCGTCCCGGCCGGCGGCGGGTCTACCGTCTGCATTCCCAATTCCCCACCCATCGGGCCTGGCCCCTTCAGCCTGCTAAGGTACTCGAACAACGCCTTCACGGCGGTTTCGTTCAGGTCGGCAAAGGCGGGCATTTCTCCTCTACCGGAATGGACGGTCAAACGGAATGATTCGAGGGACAGCCTCTGGCCGATTCCGGCGAGAGGTGGCGGCCCTGCGCCGGCTCGCACACCGTTTTTGCCATGGCACGCCTCGCACCGCTGCTGGTAGACGGAGCCTTCCGGACTACCCGCGCGGCTGCGCCCGCTCAGGGGGTCTTCCAGACTCAGCTTGTAGATGGTCGGCCAATCCTGCGTGTTCAGGTACAAAAGGCCCTTGGAGGGATTGGCGGCTCCGCTGCCCCAGTTCGACCCTCCGCGTGCGCCCGGCAACGAGATCGTCTCCGTCATTCCCGGAGGAGTGAACAGGCCTTCGTTGCGCATGCTCGCAATTCGGTCCTTCCAACTGGCACGCTCCTCGCGCGTCAGGATATAGGTGTTCACATCGTCAGGCGTTATCTTCTGACGCGCGAAAGCTGGGGGAGCGGTGGGGAAGGGTTGCGTTGGCCACGCCTGCTCACCGGGCATTTCGCTTTTGGGCACGGGGCGTTCTTCGATCGGCCATAACGGCTCGCCTGTCACGCGATCAAACACATATAAAAAGCCCTGCTTAGAGGACTCGGCCACAACATCCACTAGCTTTCTCTCGTGGCGCACGGTAAGCAGTTGTGGCGCGGCGGTTGAATCGTAATCC
>DATMMD010000018.1:0-7308 GCA_035569875.1 Bryobacteraceae bacterium | reverse complement strand
GATCGACAAACAAAATTCCCACAACGCCGTCTCTGGCCAACGAGCGGCACAAGCCCCGGGATGCCACTCCATCCGGCAACTAGCCTTCGTATTCGATGGCGCTTTCACGGCAACACCCAGCGCCCAACAGAACCTGGCGTTAATAGTTCGAGATCTCTATTCGTGCCGGAGCGCTAGCATCGGATCTACCCGCGAGGCGCGGCGCGCGGGAATATAGGCGGCCAGCATGGTGATCGCCAGAAGCACTGGAACCACCAATAAATAAGCGGCTATATCGGTTTGGGTTTGCGTTGGAAACACCACCTTGAGTAGTCTCTCGGCGAAAACACTTGCTATCAGGCCCGCTGCGAGTCCATAAAGCGCAGGCGTCAACCCGCGAAGTAACGTCATCTGCAAGACCGCTGGACGACTGGCGCCGATCGCCATTCGAATCCCGATCTCGCGCGTCCGCCGACTCACCGCGTAAGCACCCAAACCGTACAGGCCAATCATCGCAAGGACCATGCCCATCAATCCCATGCCAGCCACAATTTACATGATCGTGTTGCCGCTGCTAACCACACGCATGTCGTAAAACTGCTCCATGGTGCGCACATTGAAGATGGGCTGGTTGACATCCAGAGCACGGACGACCTCCCGCAAGGGTGCCGTGATGCCGGCCGACTCGCCCGCCGACTCCGATACCAATACCATACGCGACTTCGGGTTCTGCCGGTACGGAAGATAGAGAAATTCGGTAGGCGGCTCGGCGATCCACAGGTATTTGCCGGTCTTGGTGATGCCCACAATCTGCACCCAAGGGCTATTCGGGTTCTTCGCATCCTGTACCCGAAGGCGCTTTCCCAGCGCATCTTGGCCCGGCCAGTAGTGTTGCGCGAACTGTTCGTTCACGACGGCCACTCGGGGCGTATCGGACGAGTCGGTTTCGCGAAATCCGCGGCCCCTGACAAGGCTCACTCCCATGGTTTCGAAGAAGTTTTCGTCCACTCTGTTGGCGAAGACCGTGGCGTTGTCCTTGCCCGTTGGAAATTGATAACCTTCCGGCACCACCGCCGCTGCGTCAGCCTCTGGCGACATAGGGACCGAAGAGGCAAGAGCAACCGCCCTCACGCCCGGGGCCGACCGCGTGCGTTCGACGAGCTGCTTGTAGAACTGCCGTGTCTGTGCATCGCTGTAATGCACCAAGCTCGGATCGAAGCTCATCATCAGTAGGTGATCCTTGCGGAAGCCCTGATTACTCGCCAGCTCGCGACGAAAACCGTGATACATAAAGACCGAAATGGTGAGCAGTACCAGTGAGACAGCCACCTGGCACCCCACCAGGAAGCCGCGCCCCCACAAGCGCCGGCGGCCGGAAGCGGCGGTGTCACCGGTCTTCATTGCGCTCGCAAGGTCCACGCGAGTGGTTTGCAGGGCCGGGATCAGACCGAAGAGCAGCACACTAAAGACTGCCACCACCAGGCTGAAAAGCAGCACCCGCGGATTGAGTTGAAAGGAGAGTGTTATGGGAAGATCCGTCGGAATCTGAATCTGCCGGAATGCCATGACGCCTAAGTAGCCGACTCCTACACCGAGCACTCCGCCCGCGAGTGCAACCAGCAAGCTCTCAGTGATCAATTGGCGGACTAAGCGAGTTCGTCCAGCGCCGATTGCCAGACGTAGAGCCATCTCCTTGGCGCGTGCGGGGGCACGGCTGGTCAACAGACTCGCTACATTCATGCAGGCTACCAACAGCACGGCGGCGGATAACATGAGCAGCATAGCCGATAGGACGGCGTCGATCGGATCCTGATCTATTCTGGTTTGGAGCTCAGTTCTGACCACCATGTCTTGATTCTTGTTGGTGTCTGGGTAGGTTCGTTGCAGGTTCCGTGCGAGCGTCGTAAGCTCGGCCTGCGCCTGCGCCATTGACACCCCGGGTTTCAAACGGCCCTTGACGCTAAGATTGCGGGCGCTGCGGGATTCCAGCACCTTTGTATCCGCCGACAGGCGAGGGTACATCATGAGCGGCGCATAGAATGCTGGGCGAATAAGCTCACTCATTCCCGTGAACCGGTCCGGAGCCACGCCGATTACCGTGAATTCGATCCCGTTCAAGCGCACTTTCCGGCCAAGGATAGAACGATCCGCGGAGAACTGCTGCTCCCATAGAGAATGGTCCAGTACGATCACGGCATCCCGCCCGGGAACCTGATCCTCATCGGCACGGAAGGAGCGCCCCAGTTCCGGTTCCACTCCCATCGCGGCGAACAGGTTGCTGGTCACGAGCATACCGAATTTCATTTGCGCCACTGCATCGGGCTTATCTGTAAGTCCCACCGTGAGGCTGGTGAAGGCCGTTAGATTGTCGAAGCTGCGGGTGCGATTGCGAAGATCTTGAAAATCGGGGTAAGAGTTGACCAAACTACTGAATCCCGCCAGCGAGACCTTGGTGCCGACTGAGATCACGTCGCCCGGCCGCGCGACGGACAGCGGCCTAAGCAGCAAAGCGTCCGCATAACTGTACATCGCGCAGTTAGCGCCGATGCCGATTGCGAGTGAGATTACCGCAACTACGGTGAATGCCGGATTCTTGGCCAGCATCCGGCTTCCGTGATAGAGGTCCTGCCATAACCGCTCGAGAAAGACTTTCATGATTATGCTCCACTACCGGTTCCTGATCGCGGATCAGAAAGTTATACGAAGCTGGTTGGCCGGATGTTCCTACCATTATGATTTCCCAAGATAATTCACATGTCGGTTCCTCCAACGCCGTTTCTAACGTCATCGAGCACAGGGTTGAGCTTCTGACTGGATCGTGGTATCAGTTGTCATGGTTCTACTTCACTTCAAGGAGATCGTACGCAAATGAAACTTTCCCGGTTGCTCATGCTGACGTTATTCGTTTCCCTACCCGCCCTGATCGTTGCCGCTCCGGCAACCACGGGTCTAACGATGGGAAAGGTGGATGTCAAATCCGCCGGACCTCTGGCTTTTGGTCCCGATGGCGTTCTTTTCATTGGCGATTCGCTCGGAGCGAAAGTGGTAGCGATTGATACTGGCGATACCAAGGTTGGCGTACCCGCTTCCATTAGTGTGGAAGGCATCGACAGCAAGATCGCCGCCACGCTCGGCACTGCGCCTGATCAGATCTCGATTCGTGATATCGTCACGAATCCGGTCTCGAAGAACGTCTATATCTCTGTGAATCGGGGCAGGGGCGGCGACGCCAAGGCCGTCATCCTTAAGTTGGATGCAGCCGGAAAACTTTCCGAAGTCGGGTTGGAAAATGTGAAATATTCGGTTGCTGAGCTGCCCAATCCACCCACGCAAAACAATCAGAAAACCAACACGATTACACAAGTCCGCTACGTCGATGGCAAAGTACTGGTGGCCGGGTTGTCCAATGAGGAATTCTCTTCCAACATGAAAGTGATCCCGTTTCCATTCGCCCCAGCCGACCGCGGCGCGCTGGTCGAGATGTATCACGGATCACACTCCCGATACGAGACAAATTCCCCCATCCGGACGTTTGTGCCGTACACGATCGACAATAAGCAGTTTATTCTCGCTGCCTACACCTGCACCCCGTTAGTGAAAATCCCGGTAAGCGAACTGAAGAGCGGCGCGAAAATTCAAGGAACGACGATCGCCGAGATGGGCGCCGGCAATCAGCCTCTTGACATGGTTGCGTATAAGAAGAATGGTCAAGAGTACATCCTGATGGCCAATTCTAATCATGGCGTCACCAAACTGGACATGGCGCATGTGGAAACCTACAAGGCCATTACCAGCCCCGTCTCCAATGTCGCCGGTGTTCCGTTCACCACGATTAGCGAGTTGAAAGACGTCCGGCACCTGCAAGCCTACGACGACAAGCAGGCTCTGATTCTCAGCGGGACGAGCGGCGCAATGGACCTGCGCACGATCGCCCTGCCGTAGTCTTTTCGAAAGTGATCGCAAGATTCGCGCTCGCCGCACTGCTTCTGTCTCCTAGAGGAGTTGCGGCGAGCGTTTCCATTCAACTCGACCACGGAGCTTTCAGGGTAACCGGCTGGACTGCACCCGAACCGGTGGGCGGCTGGGCCTCTATCTTCGCGGTTTCAACGGGTCCGGGTCTGCCTCCTTTGTTCGGCACCTACTCAATGGAGGGAGGCTCGGTAACGTTCCACCCTCGATATGCGCTGGCCCCCGGCATCACGTACTATGCGGTTTTTCATCCGCCGGAATCTGCGCCTATCGAAGCCACCTTTCATGGTCCTGAGCCGGCAGCCGCGAGGGAAGCGCGCATCACGGCGATATATCCATCCTCGCCGGTGCTCCCTGCAAATCAGCTCAAGATGTACATCGTTTTTTCCGGTCCCATGCAAGGCGGCGATTTCTGGCCGAGTATTCATCTATTCGATCAAGACGGTAAACCGGCCTACTTGCCTTTTGTCGGGCAAGAGCTGTGGAATCGTGACTATACTCGGCTGACCCTGATTTTCGATCCCGGCCGCATCAAAAGGGGTGTGAAGCCCAATGTGGATCTGGGACCGGTGCTGGTTGAAGGAAAGCGTTATACGCTCATCATCGACCGCGAGTTCAAGGATGTTAACGGGCGGCCAATGGCCGAGCCTTTCCGCCACGAGTTCGCTGTCGGCGCAGACGAACGCCGGGCTCTGGATACCGGGTTATGGAAGCTTTCCCAACCCAAGGCTGGGACCCGGGATCCTCTTGTGATCCGGTTTGACCGTCCCCTTGATTACGCGCTTCTAAGCGATGTCTTTCAAATCCCCGGCGTCTCTGGATCGGCAACTCCTGGCGCGGGCGAGATCGAATGGCGCTTTCAACCAATGCAACCTTGGACGGCCGGCGAATATCAGGTGGTCGTCGATATGGCGCTTGAAGATCTGGCAGGAAACCGCATTGGCAGACCTTTCGACGTCGACACTATGACGAACCCAGCGGAGCGCATCAACAAACAGTCCACCTCGTTGACCTTTCGGATACCGTAAGAGCCCCGGATGGACATGACCGTTCATTCGACCGTTGAAGCCCGGCGCATCGGTCGCGCAAACGCTGCCGGGCCATAAGTCTCATTGTGGGAAGTTCGTCGGCAGCGCGACTTTACGCCTGTTGTCTATCAGTGTCGGTAGCTAGCCTTCCACTTCCTCACCTGGATCAATCCGACTGGCACCATTCGCTGCGAGCGTTCCCGAGAACGCCTAAAAACCAGCCAGAATATGATGTGATATGAGCTGTGAAGAGTGTGAACGGCTTTCCAGGGCTGAGATTGAAGCTACGCGTCAGGCCGCCGATGCGGAAGCCGATCTTCAGGCGTACTACCCGGAGCCGCCATTCGGTGAAATTGCGGCTGAAGAGCTAAAGCGTTGTCAGCGGGCCCGGGAAGAATCACGAGCGGCAGTCAATCTGACACGAACCAGAAGGGCAGCGCACGCGAGAACACATTCGCTCACGATTTCAAATTGATCAGGGCCGGTCGGTCGGCCAGATTTCGACGCGCCGCGCCAGCGCGGGCGTTATAGTCGAGTGGTGCTGGATGCCCCTCGCGGCGAACACGGCACGATTCGCGATAAAGAGATGCGCCTTCAATTTGATGAGCTAAGCCTTAGAGCGTCAACATGAACGTTCGATCGCTGTTTAGTTTGTTCTCTTCCGATCTCGCGATCGATCTCGGCACTGCCAACACGCTGGTCTATGCCAAGGGGAAGGGGATCGTCGTGAACGAACCCTCCATCGTGGCCATCAACGAGACCAATGGCGAAGTGTTGGCGGTGGGCAAGGAAGCCAAGGAGATGTTGGGCCGCACGCCCGGAAACATCGTGGCCATCCGTCCTATGAAGGATGGCGTCATCGCCGATTTCAAAGTGACCGAGCGCATGCTCAACTACTTCATCCAGAAGGCGCACGGCCGCAAGCTGCTGGTGCATCCGCGCATCGTGATCGGCATTCCCAGCGACATCACGCAGGTCGAAAAACGCGCGGTCATCGATTCGGCTTACCGAGCCAAGGCCAGCGAAGTGTATTTGGTGGAACAGGCCCTAGCGGCCGCGATCGGCGCCGGCATTCCGGTTACCGAGCCTTCCGGCAACATGGTTGTGGACATCGGCGGCGGCACCACCGACGTGGCGGTCATCTCGCTCTCCGGCATTGTCTACTCCCGTTCGGTGCGCGTTGCGGGGAACGAGATGGACAACGCCATCATGCAGTACCTGAAGCGTAAATATAACCTTCTGATCGGAGAGCGCACCGCCGAGGCCATCAAACTTCAGATCGGGTCGGCCTTTCCTTTGGACAAGCCTCTGACGATGGAAATTAAAGGCCGGAACTTGATCGAGGGAGTGCCCAAGATCCTGACCGTCGACGACAGCGAGATTCGGACAACACTAGAGGAGTGCGTTGCCACGATCCTGAATGCGATCCGGGTGGCGCTGGAACGGACGCCTCCAGAGCTGAGTGCCGACATCAGCGACCACGGAATTGTTTTGACCGGTGGCGGCGCAATGTTAAAGAATTTAGATAAGCGGATACGAAAAGAGACGGGGTTAGCGGTATCAATCGCTGAGGATCCTTTGGCGAGCGTGGTCCTTGGGACGGGCAAAATGTTGACGGATTTCAAATTACTCCGAAGACTCGCAATCGAGTAAGGCAAGGGCTTGGCCGTCCTATTCAGTTTGGAATCAGTGGACGTGCCCTGGCGATTTCCGGCATTGAAGTTGCGCTAGTGGCTTCACAGCCTATGCCGAGGCGTGCGGCGCACGATCTGCTCGGCTCGATGCCAGTCATCGTCGGACGTGCCTTCCGGTCTACCTACACTTTCCCACAGCAATCGCGCGACGGCGCGGACACGGTCCTCGTAGGCCTCGGCTGAATTGGGTTCCATGAGGCGGAACGTACCACGGATGGACACCGGCAAGAGCAGATCGTTAGTGCGTTTTAGGCCGCGTCTGGGAGAGACCTGTTATCCGGCCATATCGGTAGGTATCCCAGAACAGCATTTCTGGCCCGCGAGACACAGGTACAGGATAGCGACTGTACGTCCAAGTGGAGAGTAATCTGGGACGCCCCGGGCCGGGGAGGGCTCGGGCTCCTCGCTTGTCCTCAGGATTCGAGGCCGAGAATCGGTGTGTCCAGCGCCTTGGCAGCGCGCACAGGATCAAAATATTCTCTTAGGTACGCAATCTTGCCGGCCGCAGCACGCAGGAAGACCACATAATCCTGGCGATACAAACGGCCCGTGGACTTAATGAGCCCATCCCCCTTAACTTCGGCGACTGCGCCCTGCGGATCGGCTAAGACATACACCTTGAGGTCGAAGAAGCGGAA
>DATMMD010000017.1:0-15441 GCA_035569875.1 Bryobacteraceae bacterium | reverse complement strand
TCAACAGGGGCGGAGCCCCCCGAGCGTCTTTAGGCTTCTCCATGGCGGTTCAGAACCACCGGAGCTTGCACACCAACGCATAAACCGAGTCGGACCCCAAGACAATTGACTGTCGGATCAATTATAGGAAACCGACCGCCAAAACTGGCCAGAAACGCTCCTTCGATAAGGATACCAGAGTTCAGGCTCGCCAACCGGCAGTAAGGCAAAATGCTCTTGCCGGGTCAGGGAGAACCCCTAATTGATACGTCCAGTGGATGCTATGATCTTCATGAGCCGATGTGACACCCGCGACACACCAAATAAACAATCGTTATCCTGGAGTCAAGAAATGACCTCCACGAAGGACATTCTCGATCATCATCTTAAGTGCTTCGGTGAAGGCAACCTCGAGGGTACTCTAGCCGATTACTCATCGGAGGCCGTGCTATTCACACCGGCCGGCCCGCTAAAAGGGCGAGATGCTATCAGTCCTTTGTTTCAGGCCTTATTTTCAGAATTCGCAAAGCCTGGCGCTTCGTTCGTTATGCATCTGCAGTGCGTCGAGGGTGATTACGCTTATCTTCTGTGGAATGCAGAAACAGCAGATAACGTCTACGAAACCGCGACCGACACGTTTGTTGTGAGGGACGGAAAGATCGTTGCGCAATCCTTTGCTGCAAAGATTACCTCGAAGGGCTGAGGCACGAATTACCGGCCTTTCAAGCAGTCGGCGATTTCCTTTTCGCTGACCGCGCCTTCTCGAATCACCTTCCAATACGGCTCGGTGATATCGACCGTTGTGGCGCCTTGGCCGGTGCAAGTGCCGCCATCCAAAACCAGATCGACCCGCCCATCCATAGTGCCGAATACCTCGATTCCACTGCGGGACGTGGGCTGGCCGGAGATGTTGGCGCTGGTTGCAATAAGCGGCTGATCGAGCCAATCGAGCAGCGCTTGGGCCACGCTGGAGCGCGACTGACGCACGGCCAATCGCCCAGTATTGCCCGTCACTTTCAGCGGCACTTTGGCCGAGGCCGGAATGATGATGGTCAGCGGGCCGGGCCAAAAATGTCGAGCCAGCAAGTGAAACCGCATGGACAACTCACTGGCCAGCTCTTCGGCCATGAATGTTCCGCTTATGAGAAGGGGCAGGGAACGGTTGATCTCGCGGCCCTTGGCGGCAAAAACGCGGCCCACCGCATTCAGATTCAGGGGATCGGCCACCAGCATATACAGCGCCTCAGTGGGGATGGCAATCACGTCACCCCGGCGCACGTGCGCCGCGGCGCGCTCGATCGCTTCCGGCATCGGCTGGTCCGGATTTATCTCGATGAGGTCAGTCGCCAAGTTTAATCTCGTGATCCTATCGCTTCCGCGACCTCGATCGCCATGGAGTAGCGCCCAAACGGAGCGCTGAGTTGTATACCCGCCACCATCTGGCGCACCCGTCCGACCATTTCCTGCGCGATGGCGATGCCTTCCTGCCGTGCTTTTTCGGCATTGTCCACGTGACGCATCCGCTCGATGAAATGTTCCGGAACGGGAACGCGCAGCTCGTTAACCATAAATTCCGCGTTGCGGTAACTGGTAAGCGGCCAGATGCCGCAGATCACCGGCAATTTGATATGCTCGGTGCGCTTCAAAAACTGCTCCAACAGATCCAGGTCGAAGACCGGCTGTGTCACGATGTATTCGGCGCCCGCTTGCGCCTTCCACTCCATCCGCCGGATTTCTTCGTCCAGGTTCAAAGCCCCCGGATTAGCGCCCACTCCAATGAGCAACGCCGTTTGGGATCCAGTGGGATTGCCGCCGATATCCAATCCGTGATTCAAGTTATTCACGATGTTCGTGAGACCAATCGCATCCACGTCGAACACGGCAGTGGCGTCGGGGTAAGTGCCCATGCGGGGCGGATCGCCGGTGATGCAAATCAGGTTCCGGACGCCGACGGCGTGCGCTCCCAGCAGCTCGGACTGGATGCCGAGAATGTTCCGGTCGCGACAACAGAAATGCAAAACCGCCTCGATCTTCGCTTCGCGCTGGATCAACTGGCAGGTCACCTGAGCGCTCAGGCGCGCGCTGGCCCGCGGGCCGTCAGGTACGTTGATACAATCGATCCCTTTAGCCGCGCATGCTCTTGCGCCTTCGATTTCCTTGGTTGCATCTACACCCCGGGGCGGCAAGATCTCCACGAAGGCAACGAACTTTTGGGCAGCCAGCTTCGCGCCTAGCTTACTTTTTTCGCCGACCGGAACTTTTGTCAGAGCCTTGGCCTTGGCGACCGGCTCTTCGATGGTGACCCTCAGCTTCTGGGTCTGAGGTTGGAGCGAATGCGCCTCGGCTCGAATTAGCTTGATGTGATCAGCGGTGGTGCCACAACATCCACCCACGATCTTTACGCCCGCCCATAACATTCGACGCGCGTACTGCGCCATGTACTCCGGCGAGCACAGGTACATCTTGCGTCCTTCGACGACCGCCGGCAATCCGGCGTTGGGCATAGCGCTCATGGGCTTCCGGGAATACTGCATCATCCGCTCGATGGTCTCGAGCGTTGCCTTGGGGCCCACCGAGCAATTCAAGCCGATCACGTCCGCAGGCCATTCATCCAGACGGCGTGTGAAGATCTCAGGCGTGGCGCCGCCCGGCATATCTCCGTGATCGTCGATGGTAACTTGCGCAACGATGACCATTTCCTTGCCGGCCACTTCACGGGCCGCGAAAATGGCTTCGCGAATCTCGTTGAGGTCGTAAAAAGTCTCGAGGATTAACAGGTCCACGCCGGCTTCGACCAGTGCCCGCGCCTGTTCGCGAAAAACCTCCCGAGCCTCGGCGAACGAAACCGATCCGAGCGGCTCTATCCGTACGCCCAGTGGTCCGATGGCCCCTGCGACGTACACGGAGTCGCCGGCGGCCTCGCGCGCCAATCGAATGCCGGCCTGATTGATCTCCTGGAGTTTCTCGGCCAGTCCGAAAGCGGCCAGGCGCATGCGATTCGCGCCAAAGGTGTTGGCCTCCAGAATTTCCGCGCCTGCTTTAACGTATTGCTTGTGGACTTCTCTTACCAAGTCCGGCGAAGAGACATTCAACTCGTCAAAACAGCGGTTGATGAACACGCCGCGGGCGTATAACTCGGTGCCCATGGCGCCATCGGCGACCAGCGCGCGTTTGAGGAGTTGTTCGCGGAAGTCCTCTGGCTTGCGGCGGCTTTTGGGGGGTGAAGTCGCGGTCATTGGAGGTAAAATTAGCCACGCGGGCTATCATCGCTCGAAGGCTTGCGCGGGCCCTGCCGGGTAAGAATAGGATACACGCTCAGTGTACCGCATTGGAGGCGGCGTCCACCAATCTATAATGGAGCCAGTATGAGCGAGGGGAGCAACGGAAACGAGCGCCGCTTTCAAGAGATTAGTTCGCTGCTCGAGCAGCTAATCAATAGCCAGAAACATCTGCTGCAAGCCCAGGTGATTCTTTCCGATCGGCAGGATCGGAGTGAGCAGCTGCTCGCTAAGCTACTGGAGCATCAGGAGACTACAGGGCGCAACTTGTCAACGGTGACAATTAGCTTATCGGCGCTAGCCACCAAGGTTCAGGAAATCGCCGAAGGGCAGAAGCATACCGACGAGCGATTGAATGCGCTCATTGCCGTGGTGGATGAACTGGTGCGCAATGGAGGCAGACCAGGTCCAGCCGCGCCGCCTCAATAAATCGTCAATTCCACTGTCGATCCGGCGCCGCACCCCAAGATTTTCGAAGCCGAGCCTTGGTTAGTGGCCACTTCCAGGTGGCCCGAACTTCCCACCACAACGAAGAGTTCTCCAGCTGAACACTCCGTAAACGTAAGGGCCAAACGAGTGATCGGCTGCCTGCCCGCCAACAAACGGAAGGGGCGAGTCTGGAGATTCGGAAAGTCGCTGAGATGCAAGTTCGTGATCAGGTTGCCGAAGCGGTCCACCTTGAGCACGCTCCCGGTCCAGGCGTTCTTGCCGGTTTGGGTGGGGCGATGAAAAGTGAGCTGGAGATAATCGTCGATCAGTTTGCCGAAGCGCGCGGGCGCGACGCCCGATGCCAAATGCGCGGCCACGGGAGCAAAGACGTCTCGTCCGTGGAACGTCCGGCTGACCGGATGGAGAAAGTAGCGCTGGTTGGTTATGTGCCTAACCTTCGGTTTCTCGTGCGCAACGACGATCGACAAGACCCCGTTGTCGGGGGAAATGAAAAACTGGCCGGCCATCTCGGCCAATATAGGCCTGCGCGTGGAGCCGACGCCGGGATCGACCACGATGACATGGATGGTCTGCTTGGGAAAATAACGGTAGGCTTGCGCGATGGTGAAGGCGCCATCGGGGATCTGGAAGGCTTCCACCTCATGGGTGATGTCGACGATTTGGGCGCCTGGCTGAATTGTGAGGATCACGCCTTTCATAGTCGCGGCGAAGTGGTCGGTGGTCCCGAAGTCGGTGGTGAGAGTAATGAGCCGTTTGGGCATACGTGCGGCTTGAGGCGAGCCTGCCGGATGTTAGCGCAGGCGCGGTCGGGAAATCAATGCAGCAGGACAGAGGCAGGCGTTTAGCCTGCCCTGCCAGCGTTAGCCCATGTAAATGACGTGCGCGTAGGTCCCGGTCCTGGAATTGTAGGCCAGGTAGAAACCCGGATGATCGGGATCCTCGTAGATCACTATCGGATCAGAGTTCCAAAACCAGTCAGAGACGTAGGGAAAATCCTCTGGAGCCACGCTGAAATAGGCTCCCCTGAACCAGAATCGATCCGGACCACCGCCTTCGAGGCGGAAGACATGACCGGGTCCAAAGCCCAATGTAAAGCGTCCATGCTCCCAGGGACGATCCAGGTGGTAACGTGCATCATTACGACCCATGTCGTGCCCGACCCACTCGCCGTTACCATGCACGTGCGGCGCTTCCGGATGGCCCTGTTGATCGCGAAAATTACGCTGGCCTCCGCCGCGCTGGTCGGGAGCTTGCCGCTGTTGCTCGGGAGCTTGGCGCTGTTCCGGAGCCCTCTGCTGCTGCACGGGAGCCTGCCGTTGCTCTGGAGCCCGCTGCTGCGGAGCCTGCCGAGCCGCCGGAGCAGGACCACGAGGTGGAACATATCCGCCACCGACGTGACTTTGATTCCCATGCTCGCCCCCGCCATGCTGCTGGCCGCCGCGGTCCCGCTCTTGCGCAACGCCCGGTATCGCGAGGCTCGCCGAGAGTAACGCTAGAAGTACTATATTTTGCTTCATTGTTGCCTCCACTTTCTTAGACGCTCGTCAGCCGCTAATCATCTCACAATTAAAGGGTTATAATGCCCTACATGTCGCTCAGGGCCGCCACCAGGGCGCCTCGCGCGGTGGAATGCATGGGGCTGGGAGCCAGCCGGACCTCGGAGATCGCCACTGGAAGCTCGGTGTCCCGCATGATTTTCTCGAATCGGTCGCGGAAGCCCGGCGCCATCGCACTTCCGCCGCTTAGCACCAGGGGAATCGGGCGATTCAGCTTGGGCATGTTCTGCACGCTGGCGAAGGTGTCCTTGAGGGCAGCCACCAGGGCCTGCATCATATCTTCGTAGAAAATGGCCAGCGAATCGTAAATCTTGTTGGCGAAATGACCATTAAAGTGAAAGGACTCTTCCTTGATGGTGCGGATGCGCGTAGCCGGCTCGCCCCGCAGCTCGGCCACACTGGAATCGATGAAGTCGCCGCCTTTGGGAATGCTAAAGCTGAACACCGGTACGGAAAGATATGCCAGACAAACGTTGCACAGACCGCCGCCGCAACTGATGCCGATGCCGGTGTAGTTGGAACTCTCCATTTCGCCATAGACCACCGCCAGGCCTTCGGAAATGCTGCGAGCATCATAGCCAAGCTTGCCGAACATGCTTTTTAGCTCCGCTTCGTGTTCGTTCACTTCCTCGCTTGCGCCAACCGGCGCCGCCGGAATGCTGAAGCAAAGCTTTTTTCCCTCCCCGACATCTTCGCCGGTGAGCAGAGTCACTAAATAGCGGACCAGCACGGGGCTCTCGGTCTCGTCCTTGTTCAGAACGCCGCGCAGCATGGGCCGCCGGGTCTCCTTGTGGAAAAGATTGGCGAACCGCTCCGACTCGTCGCCGTAGACGATGATCTCCGAGTCCTGAACCAGATGTGGGATGCGCTCCTTCTTCAGAACTCCTTGCGTTAATTTCGAAAAGGGAATGGTGACGAAGGCGTTCAGCTGCTTGGCAAACTGGATGTCTTTGTCTTTGCGGCGGGCGGTGACGATGCGGCTGGTGCCAACGTCTAGCCCAATCGCGGTAGCTATCTGCGTGTTGGTGTTTGTCATTAATTGTTCTCCTGGAGGGCGCCTTTAGCGTGTAGCGCCGTAATAGTGTCCTTGTATCTGATCTGCAAAAGCTGGCGGTAACGGTGCTCGGAAACGTTCTGAACCCTCGCTTCGGCCCGAACCTGGTCTTGAGCCGCTTCTAAACCTTTTGCGAGTGGCGAGTCTCGGGCTTCCTCCAACAATGCCGTCGCGGAGAAGCCAAACAAGGTCACACTCGGGAGCGGTTGTAGGTAATTGTTGGTGAGTCCGAGTTCTTCGAACGGCAAATTGGCCGCCCAATCGGTGTGATAGCCGGCGCTCCGGCCGGCCGGGTAGACGGAGACCTGGGCGTGCGTCACGCAATTGTCCGCGGCAACGCCATAGCGGGCGCGAAGCATTTCAGTAAGGGTGCGAGCTGCGTGCACCTGTGCCGCATTTACCGGAAGCTCACCTTCTTTGGGCTGGCTGCGAGCTTCAAAAGCGACACCGAAGAAACTCTGATTGAGGTTGATGTAAATCCAGGTTTGATCCGCCCAAATAGAATTTCCAGCGTGGTTGGCATAATCAGCCTCGCCGACTATGCGGAACACCCGGCCGAAACGATCGATCACGAAATGGTAGGAGTGATTGCGGGAGACATATTCGAGCAATCCTTCGCCTTCCCGCTTCAGCATCCGGTTTTGACCCTCTTCGAAAGGCGCCAGGTGGCTCTCGGTGGTGTGAAATACAATCCCTGCCGGCTGGGTGCGCCGTTCACCAGAGTGCGTTTCGCTGTGGGCGCGCGGGAAAGCCAGATAGGTGCGCCTCTCGGTAGAGGTCTGAAATCGATTCTCGATCCGTAATCCATTGCTGTACAGGTCGAACTGGTGGTTTGCTTCCACTTGCCAGACATGTGGAAGGGACGGAGCGGCTGCGCTTCGGGCGATGCTCGGTGGGGTCATTTGAACCTTAGGAGTAGCTGGAGCGGAGGCCAGTACGAAAGGCAGAGCCAGACCCAGTGCGCGCCTCGAAGCCGGTATCAGCCCGATTCCGGCGAGGGCCAGGCCGAGAGTGGTCAGGATCGGCATTCGGGTGAGGGCACGCCATGAACTGCGGCGGCTGTCAGGGAAAGGGCCGAGCCTACGCTGTAGAAACTGCAGGCGTTGGGCCGGGTCCGAGAACGACCGCGCGCGCCACTCCACCAGCCGCACTACCAAACCTCGGATTGTCAAAGAAGCTATTCCTACCGATGGAGTAGTGGGAGCGCGGGCAAATGGCTCTCACGGAAATAAATTGAGAGCTTCGTTATTTCCAAAACACTAGATATCGATTTCTGAAAAGGGAGGGGTTTAGATGTTCAAGAAGATGCTACAGGTCTCTTCAGCGTTAGGCCGCGGGCCGGTTAGCGAGGTAGAACCGAATGTCGCTCCTTCGGGGCTGTCAACCTGGGGGCGATCCGGCCTGGGTATTACGCCGATATCGTGGCTGTGGAAGGCAACCCGCTAGAGGACATTGAGGCGGTGGTGCATAGGGTCCGGTGGGTGATGAAGGGCGGGAAAGTAGTGGTGGACAAGACCGAGAAATCTAAGGACGTTGGGTCCTACCAGCATTAGTACTTTCTTGGTAAATTTTCCTGGCGCAAGGGACGCTTCGTGATGATATACTGGTCCGTCCGTAAAGCTGGGACGGTTTTTGAAGCCTGAAGCTGGACGGTTCTTGAAGAAGGTTTCGATGCGCCTCGCCGCTGCTGTATGTTGGTGCGTGACACTTCTCTCTGTCGCCTGGTGCGACGACATCGTCAATATCGCCCCTCGCAGCCGCGGCATAGCTGCGAAGGTTTCTGAAGAATATCCACACGCCGACCTGCGCGTGGATGTGCCCCTGGTTTTGATTCCCGTGCACGTCACCACGCCGGCCGGCACCACAGTCCCCGGTCTCCGGAAGGAGAATTTCCGGCTTTTCGAGGACAACGTCGAGCAGAAGGTCGTACACTTCTCAAACGAAGATGCTCCCCTGTCGATCGGCCTGCTGTTTGATGCCAGCGGAAGCATGGAGAACAAGATAAAGAAATCTTGGGAGGCGGCGGCCGAGTTTTTCAAGACCGCAAATTCCGATGACGAGTTCTTCCTGGTGCAGTTTAGCGATCGCCCCAAGCTTCTGCTGCCATTTACTCAGGACGCCGACGAAGTCTACAACAGGCTCGCGCGCGTAAAACCCTTTGGACGAACCGCGCTGCTGGACGCCATCGGGGTGGGGCTATCGGAAATGAAAAAGGCGCGCTACTTCCGCAAAGCCATGGTGATCCTCTCCGATGGAGGCGACAATCGCAGCCGTTTTACGCGCGGTGAGATCAAGAATGCGTTGCTCGAATCGGACGTGCAGCTTTACGCCATGGGAATTTTTGACCTTGATCCTTCACGCAAACAGCCGGCCGAGGAACGCAACGGACCGGTGCTGCTGAATGAACTCGCAGACGATACCGGAGGACGCCATATCGCGGTGGCCAGGCTGGAGGATCTTCCAGCGGTCTGCGCGCGCATTGGTAAGGAGCTAAGGGATCAATACATTCTGGGCTACTATCCCACCAATGAGACGCGGGACGGCAAGCATCGTTCCGTGAAGGTGAGCGTCACGCCGCCGGACGACATCCCGAAGGTGAAGGCGTCCTACCGCCGGGGCTATCAAGCTCCCATTCAATAAGCTTAAAGATTCAGCTGGTCGTCTGCCTCGGGATCATCAATAGGGAAAGGCAGCAGCACTTCCGGATCGAGAAAGCGCAGGAAGCCCAGCGGGAATGTATCGGTTAGGTCGTCAATATTCGTGGTTCCAACGGCGCCGTGCGCCCCGATGAGTGAGAGCGCGGTGTCCGGCCATTGCTCGCGAGCGCTGTCGAGAGCGTTGCTGAACGAAGTCAAGTCACGGTGTTCCAAGCGCGCGGCAATGGGAGAGTGCGGAGGCCGGGGTGGGTGTACGGCGATTCCCAGATGTTGATGGTGAGCGCTGCGAATTGCTTCCGCGATTTTGGGGAGTGCTTCTGGAGTCATAATCTCTCTCAAGGCCAGATTAAAGCCGAGAGTGACCCGAGAACCGGATGGGATTATGTAACTAGTTGACGGGGAAGCAAACAAAAATCCCCAGGTCGAGTGATCATTGTCGAGTTTGGCCGAAGCATGCAGGAATCTGCTCCAAGGATGAGGTTGCTCATTCGCTTGCCAGCGGAGAACCTGCCGGTTGCAATTTGATTGTAAACGGACGGCGTCAGAAGCCGCTATTTGGATAAACTCAGGGAACGGCGATGGCAGTTCCTCCAGAGCTTGCGGCAAATGAGACCGGCTGGCTGGCTGACTTCGTTTTTACGGGCGGCGGTTTTGAAACCGGACTGGCAATGTTCGCCGACCCGAGCGGCCGTATCACGCGATTTTCCAGAGACAGCGCCGACTTGGCGCGGGCCGAGCGGCTATCGAATCGGGCGATTCTTCCGGGGCTGGTGAATGTCCATTCGCACGCCTTTCAGCGCGTGATCCGCGGGCGGACGGAGCATCGGACCGCGGCCGAACGCGATACGTTCTGGACCTGGCGCAAAAGCATGTATCACGCCGCTAGCGAGCTAACGCCCGAGGCGATGTATCACGCGGCGCGCATGGCCTTTCTCGAGATGGCATTGTCCGGGATAACGACGGTCGGTGAGTTTCACTACGTACTCCACGGTCCTGGAGGCGAGCCGTACTCGGATCGGAATCTTTTGGCGCTTCAGGTGCTGCGGGCGGCCAATGACGTCGGAATACGGATCGCTCTGCTGCGGACTGCGTATGTACGAGCCGGCTTTGGGAAACCAGCCGATCCTGGACAGGCCAGGTTCATCACGCCCTGCGTGCAGGATTTCATCGCTGATACCGAGGCGCTCCAGCGTGTAGTTGCGCGTGATTACCGGCCGGACCGGGCCTGGATCGGCGTCGCGTCCCACAGCATACGGGCGGTGCCACTGGATTATCTGAGCGAAGTCGCGACCTTTGCGCGCGCCGGCGACCTGCCGCTGCACATGCATGTGGCCGAGCAGCCCGCGGAAGTGGAGGCATGTTTGGCTGAATACGGCCTGCGTCCCATTCAGTTGCTCTACCAGCATGACCTTTTGGATTCGCGCCTCACGGCGATCCACGCGATTCACATAACAGGCGATGAGATCGCGCACCTGGCTAACGCGCAGGCGAAAGTATGCGCGTGTCCCACCACAGAGCGAAACCTTGGTGACGGGACGTCGCCCGCGGACGAGTTGCTGGGCGCGGGCGTCGGGATCTGCTTCGGTTCGGACAGCAATGTGCAAATCGATCCGCTGGAAGACGCGCGCGCATTGGAATACCACTTGCGAATGCGCCGGCTCGAGCGCGTGGTGTTGGCTACTGACTCCTCGCACGATGGGCTGGCGAAACGTTTGTTTGATTGCGCGACCGAAACTGGCGCGCGAAGCCTGGGCGCGCCCGGCGGCAAGTTAGAGCCAGGAAGACCAGCGGACTTCTTCACCGTCGATCTGAGCGACCCGTCTATAGCCGGCGCGAACGCGAGCTCGCTCTTGAATAACATCTTGTTCTCGGCTGAGCGGACAGCCATTCGGGACGTCTCCGTCGGCGGCGAGTTTGTAATTCGCGACGGCTGCCATCGCCTCCAGGATGAGATCCTTCAGAATTTCGATGCGCTGCAGAGGACCCTGTGGCGCGAGGCCCAATGAAGCTGGAAGTCGAGATCCTGCGCGACCTGGTGGCGATCCCGTCAGTTTCCTGGATGAGCAATCAACCGGTCATCGACTACGCGATGAAGCGGCTAGATCCAAAGGCTTGGAAGATGCGGCTTTACCCATACCGCGATCGTGCGGGGATACCGAAAAACAATCTGGTAGCCATCACGAAATCTCAAGGCGGCTCCAAGCCCGAACTGGCTTTGGTGTGCCATACCGATACTGTTCCGTTCGATCTGGCATGGAAGGAAGCGGTCAGTCCGAAGGTTCGAAACGGCAAGCTCTACGGGCGCGGCAGTTGCGACGTGAAGGGGTTTCTGGCCTGTGTGCTGGCCAGCGTCTCCCGACTGGACGTCCGCCGTTTATCAAAACCGTTGGCGCTGGTGCTGACCGCCGATGAAGAGGTCGGCTGCGTCGGCGCAAAATATCTGGCGCGCAAGAAAGCGCTCATGGCGCGCTATACGATCATCGGCGAACCAACTGGTTTGCGGCCGGTTCGCGCGGGCAAAGGCTACGCACTGGCGGAGATCGTGGTGCGTGGCAAGGAAGCTCATAGCGCGTTCCCGAGCCAGGGCCGTTCCGCCATTTATGACTCCGCCCGGGTGGTCGCCGGACTGGAGCGAATCGCGAAAAAACTTGGGGCGCGCAAGAATCCCAGCTTTGATCCGCCTTTTACCACTTTGAACGCCGGTATGATTCAGGGCGGCTCGGCGAAGAATATCGTCCCCGGCGAATGCCGTATTACCGTTGAGTGGCGGCCGGTGCCCGGTCAGGATCCGCAGTGGGCGGCGGAACTGATTCGGGAAGAACTGACTCGTCTGGCACGCGCGCATCCCGGCCTGGATGCGAGGCTTGACGTCCAACGTCTGGACCCGCCTTTCGACCCCTCGGCTACCACTCATCTTGCGATCCTGCTCGAATCACTGACGCATCGGCGCTCGACCACAGTGTCCTTCGGCACTGAAGCGGCGCATTTTGACGCCTTGACGTCGGAGGTGGTCGTCTTTGGGCCTGGCAACATGACCGTGGCACACAAGACCGGAGAGTTTGTGCAGACGTCGGCATTGAGCCAATGCACCTCGCACTTGAGTGCGGTAATTAAGAGACTTTGCGCAAATGAATCACAAAATTGTAATGGCGCTGATATCGGAAATTAATGGTGATGTGCGACAACAGAAGCACCCATGTTCGTGGAACGCCGGTCCGCGGTACGCTATCCGATCGTACTCAACGCTCGTTATCAAGCTGTGCGAAAAAGATCGAGCGGCGGCGGCGCGGGAAGGACGGTAGACATCAGCAGCGGCGGCTTATTAATCGCGTCCGAACATAGTCTTCCGGTGGGAGTCAGGTTAGAAGTAACGGTCGAGTGGCCGGCGCTCTTGGATGGGGCCATCGAACTCATGCTGGTAACTACCGGCGCCGTTGTGAGGGCACGAGGATTGAGTTTTGCCTTGGAGCTCTCTCGATACGAGTTCCGGACGACCAAACGAAAGTTCAGAGCGGTGGCCGCCAGTGCCGGTCACACTGCTGCTACGGCGACCGGTGCTTCTGAAACCTCGGATGTGCCGACAGCCATCGCCAGATTTCTGGTCCCAGAATTGTCCACTTGACGCTCGGCCACAACCGGCGCAATGGCCGGGCACAAGGGCGCCACGGACAACAATTCTTCGGCGGTGAACGCATCTTTGGCGGCACGATACAAGGCCAGCACCCCAGCCACGCGTCCTGCGTCTTCCAGGGGCAACGCCAAGGCGGAAGAGAGAATGGGAGCTGATGTTCCAGCGGATACGTAGCCGGGCTCCACGGTTGGATTGCCGTTGAGGATAGGCTTGCCGACGTCGGCCACCCATCCGATCAAGCCTTCGCCGAGCGGCACACATAGATGACTTAGCAAGCGGTGGTCATCACCACTGACGAACTTGGGCTGGACCATTCCACCGTTCGAACTGTAAAACGCAATCGCATCGTACGGCACTAGGGCCTTAAGACGAAGGGCCGCTACGGCCAAAGCCTCCTCGGAGCGAAGCGAGCCGAGTCCCGAAGCAGATAGGTCGAATGACCAGGTATCGTTGACGCTGGCGGCCCGGGCGCGCGCCACGGGGTGCATTTGAGCAGGGCTCTCTTTTTCCGGGGCAGCCTCGACCGCGAAACCAGCCGCGGGGGCCGCGCCGCGCGTGATCTTGATGTCTTTGGACAGCGAGGGCGGCGGGTCGACGCGGGTTGCCTTGGCGCGAGCTTCCAGCTCCTCGTAGCGCGCGTGCAGAGCGCCCACGACGGCGGGATCAAAGGCGGTACCGGCCTCGGAGACCACTTTTGCCATGGCTTCATCCAGCGGCAAGGCGCGCCGGTACTGGCGGTCGGACGCCAGAGCGTCCAGGCAATCCACCGCAGCGAGAATACGCGCGCCGATGGGGATCTCGGTGCCTTTCAGCCCGTGCGGATAACCGCTGCCATCCCATTTCTCGTGATGCGCTCGAACGATCGGAACGACGGGATAAGGGAATTCGACGCGCTCCAGAATCTCGGCGCCGACCACGGGGTGGATCTTCATCTTCTCGAATTCTGCGCGCGTCAGCTTGCCGGGTTTGGAAATGATGTGCTCGGGCACAGCCAGCTTGCCGATGTCGTGCAGCACCGCCGCGGCGCGCAATGCGTCCAGCTCGACTTCCGTAAGCCCCAAATCCTTTCCGATTTCGAGCGCATAAAGCTGGACTCTTTGCAGATGATCGTGCGTGGTATGGTCCTTGGCATCGATGGCAAGCGCCAATGCCTCGATGGTGCGTAGATGCAGACTGTTCATCTCCACGACATGCTTGTTTTCCCGCTCCACCTGGGTCATGTGAGTCCGGTTGGAGCGATGAACAAGATAGACCAGGGGCAAGCAGATGATCGGCAGCTCCCATTGAATGGAGCGCGGCATGGTTCCAATCAGCCAGGCCATCGAAGAGCCGACCACGTAATAGGGCAGCAACCATCGGCAACCCGCCCAGACGGTGAAGACGCTCTTTTGCTCACTGAGTCCGATGACACCGGCGATAGGAAAGCTATTGGCGAAGTAATAGGTGAGGGCCAATAAACCCAAGCTGGCGGGCTCCGGAAGATGAGAATGTGAGTACTCGTAAACACGTGCCGTCACATAGACAGCGGTGGCGAGGCTGCACACGCTAAAAACGACTTGGATGGACCTGGGCCTATCCTTAGGGCGCCAGGTGCACTGCACGAACATCGAGACGACACCGAGGATGAGCGACTCCGGAAGGGTCAGATTTACAATGCCGACCAGGATGAATAGAGCGTTAACTGAAACCGTGCCGGTGACACCGGGAAGGCGCACTTTCAGGACAGAAGCAAGTATCGTCGCGCCGAGGAATGAGAAGAATTGCAAGTGATCGGTCGACTGCCAGTTGAGCAAAGCCCAGAAAATGATGGCAGAGCCGATAGCGATATGCGCCAGAAGATGGATGTAGGCAAAGGTTTCGCGCAGACCGGGGAGGATAGGAGTCTCTCGCATGCCGGCGATCCTTTGCCTTTCCTATTACTTCTCTCCCTGGGTGGATGTCCCCCAGGCGACGCTGCTACCCCAAGCCACGCTGGAGCCCGAAGGTGTGGTGGTTCCCCAGGCGACACTGGTGCCCCAAGCAACGGAAGTGCCCCATGCCACCGAGCTATCCCAAATCGCTGGGCCCGCGGAGGTGTTCTGGAGAGTGGTGGTTCCCCACGCGACCGAGGTGTTCCACGTTGGACTGCTGAACCAGATTAATGATGGATTCGCGACCACGTAGGCCATCTGCTGCAACGAATTGTAGGTTACTTGCGGAGAGGCAGCCGAGCCGTAGGCCCGGTCGTAGTTTTCTAGCGCCTCCTCGATGTTCAGATATCCAGCCCCGACGGTAAACATGTCATAGGTGCTCGGATACGCAATGCCGGTGGTCGGATCGACAGCCACGCTTGTGAGCGGGAACTTTTTGCCTGCGGTCTTCATGATCCGGGCTTTGACAGTATCCGGATTCAACGTTGGATCTTTCTGAAGCATCAGCGCGACTGCTCCTGAAACGACCGGAGTCGCCATACTGGTGCCACTCAGCCGGAAATAAGCCGGCGAGTTCCCGGATGTCGAGGTCGTGTAGTAGGACGACGGCATAACATTGGCGGGATACTCGGTGGCCAGCGTCGAGCCGGGCGCCAGCAGCGATACAACCAGATTGCCGGGCGCCACTACGTCCGGTTTAGCGGTGAGATCGATGAAGGTCGGGCCCTTGGAGCTATAGCTGGCGATCAGGTCATCGCTGGTGCTCATGGTCTCTTCAGTCTTCATTGCCCCTACTGTGATGGCGTGCGGGCTGTTGCCAGGCGAAAGGACTGTGGCGTAGCCATTGCGTCCGAGATTGCCGGCGGCGGTGACCACTACGATTCCGTTGGCCCAGGCGGCTTCCACAGCTTGGCAAAGCGGGTCCT
>DATMMD010000016.1:0-2264 GCA_035569875.1 Bryobacteraceae bacterium | reverse complement strand
CCAGCCAGAGAGCCGACACTGAGATCGAGACGCCCAGCCCACGGATGCGGTTGGGAAAGATTTCTGAGATCAGCACCCAGGTTACCGGCGCGAGCGAAAGTGCGTAGCAGGCAATGGTACAAAGGGTGATCAGCAAGATCATAAGGCCTTTGGTGCCGACTCGATAGGTCAGCCCGAGCACCGTGTGGAACAAAGCGATTCCCGCACAGCCAAACAGCATCAAAGCGCGACGACCAAACCGATCCACTAGAACCAGGGCGCCTATCGTAAACACAAGATTAATCGTGCCGGTGATCACGATGTTGAACAGAGTGCCGCTCACCCCATAGCCAGCGCTGCGATAGATCTCTTCCGCGTAGTTGAAGATGATATTGATTCCGCTCCATTGCTGGAGCGCAGCCAGGACTACTCCAGTGACCAGAATTTTCAAGACACTCGGAGAAACTACTTCGTGCCATGACGTGCTGGCTTGTAGTTCCATTGCTAACGCGTTTTGAATCTCTCTGAGAGTTTCGTTTCCGTACGGCTGTCCGCCGATGCGCGCGAGTACCTGGCGGGCCTGATCGATGAATCCCGATTTGGCCATCCACGAGTTGCCCGGTATACGTCCGCGCCGGCCAAGGATTTATAATCTGGCCACCGATGACGCTGGTTGCGAGGGCAAAGGTAGGGCCCCTATGAGATCCTCGCGCCGCTCGGCGTGGGAGTCCTAGTTCAGTAGCAGACTGTAGGCTTTCCGCCGAGCATGCCCGATCGAGACGTCTTGCGTCGGGACGGTTCTAAGCAAGGACATAAAATTACAAAACGAACTCGCGCAACTCCTTTTAATTCCCTCGATTGATCCGGAGGCTTTCGCGGGAACGCGGTGGTTCGCACTGGTGGAGGTGGCGATCTTCAGCCGGTGTCGAGCGATCTGCCGTCCTAGCGAACCCGGGGTAACTACCAAGAGAGCGCATGGAGGAATTCAGCGCGATGGCTGGTGGATGAGAAGCTCGCTGTCCCTCGGGGCATAGGCGACTCGAGCGCCGTTCAGTGGGAAAAAATTGATAGGCCGCCGACTGTGGCGGTGGCGCAGACCACGGCCCAGGGCGGCGCCTTTCCTACTGCGAGCGCGATATATGCGCCCAGCACGATTGCGAAGTCGGACGATTTGTGGACCGTGCTGGTCCAAACAGGTTGGTACAAAGCGGCCAGGAGAAGCCCCACTACGCTTGCGTTGACGCCGGCGAACAGATCGCGCGTTCTGGCGCTTGAGCGCAACCGATTCCAAAAAGGCAAGACGCCCAGGATGAGCAATAGTCCTGGCAGAAATATGGCCAGGAGAGCGATGGCTGCTCCCGGAGTCCCATGCGGCTCTGGTTGCACAACGGCGCCCAAGTACGCTGCGAAGGTGAAGAGGGGCCCGGGTAGAGCTTGGGCGGCACCGTAGCCGGCCAGGAACACATCATTGTTGACCCAACCAGGGGTGACGGTCGCGGATTGGAGCAGAGGCAATACGACGTGGCCTCCGCCAAATACCAGCGCGCCCGTTCGATAGAAAGCTTGAAACAAGCGAATGGGCTGATTCGGGGCGAACACCAAAAGAACCGGAGGAATGACCAGAAGCAGGGTGAAGATGACCAGCGAAATTACCGCAGCCGTACGGGTGATCGAGATCCTTAGGGGTTGCGGTGCAGGTGTGTTTGTGTCGCGGCAGAGAAGGAGGCCGATCAGTGCGCCCGTAGCGATAGCGATGAGTTGACTCGGTCCGTGCGTCGAGAGCAGCACGATCGCCGCGGCGATGACGACGATGGTTGCGCGGATGCGGTCGGGCGCGAGCGTGCGCATCATTCCAAAAGCAGCCTGTGCGACAACCGCGACAGCTACCAATTCGAGCCCGTGCACAATGCCGAGACCCAAGCGGCCCGAGAATAAATTGTGGCCGCGGGCGAGCGCGAACATCAGTAAGGCTGACGGCAGTGTGAATCCGGTCCACGCCGCGAGACCGCCGAGAGCACCAGCTTCCAGAAGGCCGATGGTGAAGCCGACCTGGCTGCTTGCCGGACCGGGTAGAAACTGGCAGAGGCCGACGATATCGGCATAGGCCGATTCGTCCAGCCACTTGCGGCGAAAGACGAATTCGTTGCGGAAATATCCCAGGTGCGCGATGGGACCGCCAAACGAAGTGCAGCCGAGGCGGAGGAAGTTCCAAAAAATGGCTGAGGGAGACGCGCGAGAACGCATTTCCTCGCCTGTCGTTTGAGACGCCATCCGATTGTTGTTTG